>CAYPCS010000002.1:23693-282157 GCA_964409275.1 uncultured Granulosicoccaceae bacterium | reverse complement strand
TGGTCGCTAACGACGCCGTGTTCATGTTGTGTGCGGATCGGTTTTCAACAGATAGCTGCGATGGAGCGCGCCTTAGTGAAACCCGGCAAGCACAGATTTCGGGCCATCGCTTGTCCGGTGCAGTTTTTAATGACAACGGTGCAGGCGCAGCGACAGCTCATGACGGGCTGCAATCGGGATCAGAAACAGGTGTGCGCGATACTGCCGTCTCACTCATACATAAGGCATCTGGTTCCGTCGTGGCTAGAGCTACCAGTGACACAGCGGGTGAGTTCGAGCTTTATGGGGAAATGCTCACTGGTGAGCAATACCAGGTGGTTTTTCAACATAACAACGACTGGCTATCGGTTTCGCATGATAAGGGAAACACGCTCGCAACAGAGACGGCGCCCAATACAAGGTTACTTACTTTCACTCACTCCGGTCCGTCAAATTCGTATGATTCAGTAGGTTTCGGACTGGTTCGTCAGCCGCAACTGCAACAGAATGAAACACGCTCTGCTATCGCCGCACAAACGATAATTATTCCGCACACCTATAGCGTCACCACCCCTGGCGTTTTGCAATTCGATCTGGCAAATGCGGCTGCGGTTACAGTTCTGGATGGCTGGCAAGTGTCATTGTTTGAAGACAGTGATTGCAATCGGTCTCTGTCCAGCGGGGAAGCGACCTCGATTGGTGCAGTAACCGTAGATCCGGATACCGCCGAGTCGTTGTGTTTGATTCTGGAATTGCGTATGCCAAATGTCATTGCCAGCGATATGCAAATACAAGTGCCTTTAATCGCTACGCTTAATCTTGCTGACGTGGCAGGCACCGGTCACGGTTTGGTCCATCAATCGACAGTCGTTGATGTGTTAAACCTCCGTCTCGGCGAAACCGGTCAGCTCGTACTGGAGAAAAGAGTGAGCAACTTGAGCAGGGCGGAAGCAGCAGTGTTGTCTAACTCGGCGTTGCCCGGTGAAGTTCTTCGATATTACATCGACTACGAAGTCAGAGGAGCGTCTTCGGTTGATGACGTAAACATACACGATAGCACCCCGGCGTACACTGAGTTGAGTATACCAGTTAGTTGCCCTGCGGGGCTGGCGGGCTGTGTTGTGATTGTGCCGGTTGCGGCATTAAATAGCAGCGGTTACTCAGGACCGTTACACTGGCGAATTCTGGAATCTCTTCCGGCGGGTTCAACCGGAAGTTTTTCGTTTGAGGTACAGGTTGAGGACTAAGTTGTTAGCGGTACTTTGACTCGATAGTCAGTTATCAGGTTGAAGTATTCACTGGTTACATCAACGGCATCCCGGTAAAGTACCGATGCCCCCAAAACAAGCCGGCGTAAACCAGTGCAACGATAACGACAAACACAAGCTCGGAGATCAGTGGTGGTCGTTGGTCAATCGCTGGTTTCTGACCTCTGAGATTGCCCGAATACATATTAACCATACTATAGACGAGCAGGGAGCAGAATAAAATCACATGTGCCTTGTCACCGTTGGATAACAAATGCCCGACAGACCAGCAGAATACGCCCCAGCTTAGTGGATGCGCCGTCCAGTATTTGGCAGAAGATGGCGCACTTCCGACTGGGCTCGATAAAAAAAGATAAACCGCGAAAAAAACCAGTAGATAGGTGACCGGCCGCCCCCAAACCGGTGGATCATACAATGGTATGGTTTCTGCGCGCTTTAGGCCTGCAACAATAAGCACCACCCCGACAACGGATAGAACACTGAATACCCCCTTGTAGGAACTCTCGCCCAGTGTCGAGACTATGCGTTTGCGTAACAACGGAATGCACGGCACCAAATGAATCAGAATAAATACCGCCAGGCCTGCTATTAATAATGTCATTGCTGCTCGTTCCTTCTGCTCGTTGCTCTGACTAATAGGAGCAAATATGCAAATTCAAAGTCAATAGCACTCGGCAACATCTTTCTTCCTTGTATGACCGTGCAGCCGTTTCCTGTCCATAGGCCTCCGGCGGAGCGGGAAAAGTGTCGTTGCCGGTATTGAATGAAAGATTGTTATTATTTCCTATTCCCCCGATGCTTTTTATACTTTGATACAACTTAACCCGGAGCAGCTTTTATAATTAGTGCCCATCCGGAAGCAGGGGCGTAACGAGGATCATCCAGAAACAGGGGCGTAGCCAAGGTTCACGCAGGTGGGTGATATTTCGCCTGACATATGCAGGCGTGTTGACATACTAAATAACTACATGTCTGTCGGTGAAAGAACGCGTGCATCAGTGGACGGCAGCACGCTTGTTTCTGAACGGGCACTGATTAGTCGGTAACAAAACAATCCACGCGGGGTATAATGTATTGTTAATTGTGAGATTTTTTATGAAATTTATGCGGCGAGTAAATCTATCAATAGTGGCAGTTTTCTCTCTCTGCGGTTTAGTTAGCGGCTGTGGGGGCTCTGGCAATGAATCAACCAGTTCGGGCGATTCGGCTGCCAATGGCGTTGGCTCGGCCTTCGTAAATTTTGAGTCGGGCCACGTAAGACCACTTGCGTTATCGGAGGATGGTGCCTTTTTGTTTGCGACAAATACTCCTAATGCGACGCTGGATATGTTTGCAATAAATGATGAAGGACTGCAGCACCTGCATTCAGTGCCGGTCGGGCTTGAACCTGTAGCGGTGGCTGCGTATTCCAGTGACGAAGTCTGGGTTGTCAATCATCTTTCCGATAGCATCAGCATTGTAGATGTTTCTCTCAATCCACCGCGTGTCATAAAGACCTTGCTGGTTGGCGATGAGCCACGAGATATAGTATTTGCCGGTAACAATCGTCAGTTGGCTTTTGTAACCGCAGCGCATAGAGGGCAGAATGGTCCGGACGATAATCCGGTTGATCCGGAGTTACATACACCCGGAGTCGGACGTGCAGACGTTTGGGTGTTTGATGCTGAAAACACAGGTAGCACTCTGGGTGGAGACCCACTCTCTGTAACCTCTTTATTTGGTGATACTTTAAGGTCACTTGCCGTTAGCGCGGATGGTAGCAAAGTGTATGCGGCTGTAATGCACTCAGGTAATAGAACCACTGCTATCGGCGAAAGCGGGCTGTCTAAACCCGTGCCAACCATAAGCGCGGACGGTACAGAGCAACCTGATACCGGATTGATTGTTCAGTATGATGGTAGTGGCTGGCGAGATGAAACGGGGAGTGAAACGGATTCTGCTGGTATCCGCTACGATAGTCTGGTGCCATTCTCTCTCCCTGACCTTGACGTATTCGAATTGTCTGCGGAACCCGTTCCTGAATTGCTGCGCGAGTTCACTGGTGTGGGTACGACCCTGTTCAATATGGTGGTCAATCCTGAGTCCGGCGCGTTGTATGTCAGCAATACAGAGGCTCTCAATGTCAATCGATTTGAAGGGCCTGGTGAAACTGTGCCCACACTAACCGGAAACTTTGCACAAAGCAGAATCACCGTAATCAGCGACGAAGAAGTAGCACCCCGCAACCTGAACCCGCATCTTGATCATGAACAGAAACGGGCAACCCCTGATGAACGCAGGCTATCGGTAGCGCAACCGTTGGGCATGGCGTTATCCGAAGATGGCATGAGTATATATATTGCAGCGTTTGCTTCTCAAAAAATCGCAATGTACCCGGTCGCGGATGTATCGGCCGACACAATGCAAAATACGGAAGCTGGCCAGATTAGTTTAAGTGGAGGTGGTCCCACCGGTTTGGTGCTGGACAGCAAACGCAATAAACTGTACGTGCTGACACGCTTCAACAACGGAATTTCTATTGTTGACCCTGGTGCTGGTACGGAAACCGGCAGTCTATTGTTGAGCAACCCGGAGCCCGTTGCGGTAACCGCCGGCAGGGAGTTTCTCTACGATGCGGGCAGCACATCCAGTCACGGTGATTCATCCTGCGGTCTTTGCCATGTGTTTGGCGATACGGACGCCTTGGCCTGGGATCTTGGCAATCCTGATGCAAGTGTTGTAAGCAATCCCAATACCTTTGTTAATGCGTTGTTGCGACCTGTCGGTGTAGCGGAGTTTCATCCGTTAAAAGGGCCAATGTCCACTCAGAGTCTGCGTGGTCTGGAAAACGCAGGTCCAATGCATTGGCGGGGAGATCGCACAGGACAGAGTGCCAGAGGAAATGAATCTCTTGAGATTGCCGCATTTCGCGACTTCAACGGGGCTTTTCCCGAGTTGCTGGGTCGAGATGGCCCGTTGAGTAGTGCAGATATGCAAAAGTTTGCGCGCTTCGCACTTACCATTACTTATCCCCCGAATCCTATCCGCTCACTGGACAATAGCTTGACTGCTAGCCAGGCCAGAGGTTTGGATACCTATATGAACAAAATCACAACCGGTGATCTATTCACGTGCAATGCCTGCCACACACTTGACCCTGCAAGTGGTCATTTTGGTACCAGTGGGCTTAGCTCTGTGGAGGGCGACGACATCTCGCAGGAGTTCAAGGTTCCTCACTTACGCAATATGTATCAAAAGGTGGGTAAATTCGGTAACGTCGGACGGTTCTCAGGCACAGAGGGTGAATTTGGCCCGCAAGTTCGTGGCTACGGATTCATGCACGATGGCAATATGGATACGCTGGATAGTTTTTTTGCCGGAGAGGTATTTCTTTTCGACCGGAACCCGACTGTGAACGAATCCATGCGATCGGATGTAATTGATTTTGTCATGGCATTTGAAAGCGATATGGCGCCTGTAGTTGGACAGCAGGTTACACTTTCCGGTGCTTCTGATAGTGACACAGAAGCTCGCGTCGAACTATTATTGCAACGTGCGGCAGTGACCTCGCCACGGGCGGAGTGTGATCTGATTGCCAAGGGGGTTTTCAACAACAAAGTGACAGGCTATCTGCTGCAAGCGGACGGTCGGTTTATCAGTGATACATCGGAGCTACTCCAGTTCACAGAATTGCGTGATCGTGCAACTCAGGCTGATGGCGCTATGACATTTACCTGTGTGCCTCCCGGGTCGGGGACATGGATGGGAATTGATCGCGACATGGATGGCAGGCTCGATGGAGAAAATCTGGTGACTAATCCATGAGCCTGCGTGACAGAATTCTGCGTGCGCACGACACAAGCTCTGTAGCAACGAAGGAGCCACAATGGTGGCCTCTTTGTCATCAGCGTTAAGGACAATACTTTGAAAACCTGCACGTTCCAAAAGAACCTTAAGATCTTTCATCGGCAGTATATTTTTTCCTCCGACATTCACGCCCCTCAACAAGATAATGTAAGTTCTCATGAATTAGTTACCCTGCGTAATCGGCCACTTTTATCAGTGTCGTTTCGAAAGCGTTACGTGGGCGACAGGTGTTGCCTGACTTGCACAAATTAATTCATCTATTGTAATCACTCTGCTGCATCCCAGATTGGGATTTTCAGAAAAGCAGAAAGCCTGGATGCATTTTGTCGAAGCATATTGCCCTCTCCGTGGCCAATTACATTTATACGATTGCTGTTCTTTAAAACCAGGTTCAACTCATACCAATAGTCTGATTCCTCATGCCCCCAGGATTTGGAAATAATCTGTAGTGCATGAATATCTTCAAGTCTGGAGTAATACTTTGTGGTGATATTTGCAGATTCGCCTTTAGGAGCCCGGTGCCCTTTCAGGCAGGTTCCGCTATTTTTGTCAAATACAACAGGTATCGTATATATATACAATGAATGGATACTAATATATATGAAAAGTAGACTGACAGATCCGACTATAAGAGCGCCATAAAAACTAAAAAAAGCAGGAGTGTTGGAATCGTAAGAATGGAAGTGAAAATATGCTATTGCAATGCCCGCGAACAAAAATATTATGCAGTTAATCAATCCCCGTGAAGTTGCCCTGAATTCCAGCCGGCTGTGATCAACCTCGAAGTATGTCTGAACACGTATATTCCCTCCGCTATGCGCTACCATTTTCCAGCTGGTTTGCATAGCGATGGGGTCGTTGAACGATGAAGGGTCAATAACTGGTTGGTAGCCACCCATTGAGTCGCGTAAATGTAACACGAGGCTTTTGAACATAATTATACCTCTGGCTTATAAAGCAGGAGTGTGCATTTCATCGGAATTTTACCCCGGTTACTGAAACAACGCTACGTCCGCGTTGGGATGATGCCGGGATTGGGGGTTACTGATTGCTTGCCATCCTCCATCCAAAAATCCCGACACCAGCGCTTTGATGAACGCGGTGTCGTTTGGTAGTTTGCACATTGTAAATTGCTCAAAGTTGAAGCAGTAATTCCCTGTTTTTTCGCTTGATGAATATAGTGACATCCTGGTCGCAACTACGGTCGTCAGTGTAAGCAGAAATGCGCAGCCTTGTTTTAGCTAAAGTAGATGGCATACGGCGAGCTGTTCAAGGGTTGCAATGACGGCTGAAGCGAAGATAAGGTGTTGCTATATGTGTGGAGCGTTCCACTGGTGAGTGCAATCGTGATGGTTATGCAAAGACAACATCATTTTCCGGAAACAATCGATGAACATTGAAGAACTGGAGCGCCACAAAAAGGTAAACGCTTTGCATTCAGCGATTCTGCTAGTTGCAATGACAGCACTGTTAGTCGCACTGGGGGCATTGCTCAAAGGATGGCCGGGGGCGCTGATTGCACTGGTGGCATGCATCGCTATGGCATTAATCGGCCCGCGTTTTTCACCCGCGCTGGTGTTGCGTATGTCTAATGCGAAGCCGTTACCGAGGCAATCAGCCCGGGGCATTCATGAGGTATTTGATGAACTTTCACAGCGCGCTGATCTGCCGCATCAACCGCAGTTGTACTACGTACCGTCCAGAATGCTGAACGCATTTGCAGTAGGCAACAAAACGGAAGCGGCTGTTGCCGTCACCGACGGGCTCCTGCGGGTTATGAATCCCCGGGAGCTTGCTGGTGTGTTGGCGCACGAGATTAGCCACATCCGTCATCAGGATACACGGGTAATGGGATTGGCAGACTTCGTATCGCGCGTATTGGGTACTATCTCGCAAATTGGCCAGGTGCTGGTGATAATTGCAATCCCTGTCGCTTTGACAGGCGGGTCAATCGGGCTGGGCCCGCTACAGCTAATGGCTATGATTTTCGCCCCCTTTGTCAGCACGTTGATGCAGCTGGCGTTGTCCCGGTCTCGGGAGTTTACAGCGGACCTTGGTGCAGTAGAACTGACCCGGGATGCAGCGGGACTTGCTTCTGCGTTGCGTAAGCTCGAGCGTATCCAGACTGGAAGGTTCTGGAATACGGTTTTACCGGGGAAACGGGCGCCGATTCCAGCCGCATTGCGTACTCACCCACCGACAGAGCAGCGAATCGAGCGTCTTGGAGCGATATCTCCACTGCCCGAAGCGCCGGCCACTGTGGAGCGATTGCGCGAGTTGTTAACAGGCATGTCTGCGCCCGGTTATCCGCGCGTTCGTATACGTCCAAGGTGGCATGTCAGTGGATTATGGTACTAGTGGTTATGTAAACCACGTAAACAGCAATCCACCTGAGTGGCGTTTGAAAGCTTCGAACGTTTCACGCAGATAGCCTTAAATAAATACATGAGCATGCCACAAGACGGCCCGCAATCCTTCATCAGACACTCATACGGGCGTTCAAAGCTTATGATTTGATGCTCCTCTCCAATACTTCAAAGACTCGGGTGAAGTCGGATTTCGGTGGCAGTGTGTCTTCAACCTGCTGCCAGATTTCTGCGACTTGTGCACCCATTTGATTAGGCGTACCAGCCTCTTTAACAAACCGGTGATAGAGTCTGACATCCTTGTTTAGCAGCTCCGCAAAAAAACCCGCATCATAGCTTTTGGTTAATATGCGATTGGGAAATTTGTCAGAGATGGCAGTGTTGTTTCCGGTCGAGACTTTCACCACATCGAGAATTGTTTTCATCTCTACACCATGGCTGAGACCGAAAAGCACCGCCTCGGAAGACGCGGCCATTGCTGTTGCGGACAAAAAGTTATTCAATAACTTAACCGCTTGCCCTTGCCCCGGCTCCGTGCCGACATGAAAGCTGTTGGCACAAAACAGATCAATGATCGGGCGGTGACGTGCGAACTCTGTTTTTGATCCTGCCCAGATAATTGTGATCGATGCTTTTAATGCACCTGCACGTCCGCCACTGACCGGTGCATCAATAAAGGTCATGCCCGCATCGGTAATGGTTGTGGCGGCTTCTATTGCGGCAGCCGGGCCGATGGTCGACATATCGATAATAACTTTGCCGGCAACACCGGGAAGGGCAGCAATCTCGTTGGCGACAGTGTTGACAATCTTGTCATCAGGCAGTGATAAAAAGACAGTGTCAGCGCCAGCAATGACAGCACTCAAGTTGTCCATCTCGCGCGCGCCTTCCGGGGCCAGACCAGGCACTGTGTCGTAACAGATAAGTGGCGTTGGTCCTTTAGCGATAAAGGCAGCCATGGGTCCACCCATTTGGCCAAGACCTACAAAACCAATCGTAGAGGGGGTATTCATATGAGAACTTCCTGGTGTAATGTGACGCTCAAACAATTCGAAATGAGAGCCTGCAGTTGGAACATAGAAGTGAAATTCGGTAAGCACTGCGCTGCATCACAGGTACCTTCCTGTGTGGTTTGCAATCTCTTCAGCAGAATATCAAGTAGCCAATTAATAATGCAAATGAAATCAATTTGTCGAGAGATAACAATTAGATAATGAGGCGATTTTCTCCGGTATGCCGTTGAATTTTCCCCGGTTTGAGGTCCGTAGAGCGTTATCGAGACCGGCAGTTTCTGAAGGTCGCTTCATATAAAGATCACAACATAGCTATCCGCCCGTTCAAGTCTGCATCCCTTGTGAATTAAAGCGGTTACTCACGCAAGGTAAACCCGGTCAGCTCCTGCAGAGGCTTTGCAATGAATGCATCGGCCACAGGCTAAAGGGCCAAATAGTGCTCCGAGGAAGCCCTGGAAAACCGGTTTAGCACCCCGACGCCTCGCAATTTGGTGCAGGGCTCCATGAGATCTCTCCTGGTATTTCGCAATTGTGAGCGGTTAGAGTAACCGGGCGGTGACGGATTGCGTATTTGATTGAGAAGCCTGCTTGATTATAGACTGTTTCGGGTTGTGGAAATGCGTCTACTCCATCCCGCTTAACTCTGTATTCGGGTATAACCGTCGGCGCAACTACCCATAGATGATCAGCAAGTGGTATGGTTTAGAGCACCACATAACATTTAGCATACCGGAGTCTTCAAATGACATTAGTTACCGAGCCCGTTGGCAGTGTACCCAGATCCGCTGAACTCCAGGAAGCTATGCAACAGTTTGCCGGTGGTTCGATTAACGCCGAGGCTATGGATGTCGCATTCGACGACGCCGTGCAGGATACTTTGAATCGTTTCGAGAAAACCGGTTCTCCAATAGTTTCAGATGGTGAGCAGACAAAGTCGAGCTTCGCTACCTATTTAATGGATGGTCTGGACAACCTGTCCCCGGATGGTGTCTCTATCCCGTTCGAAGACGGTCATACTCGTCAATTGCCACGACTTGCCAGAGGTCCGTTCCGTTACGGCCTCTATGCAGGGAGCTACCTGCCGAGAGCACGAAAATTTACTAACCTGCCCCTCAAACAGGCGGTTATTTCCGCTTCCGCAATGTCGCTTCTTTACCCACAGGATGGCCTTGCGGACTATAGTCAGAAAGAGTTCACTGATGATCTGATAAAGCATGCTATCGCTGATATCAGGTCCTGCTTCGATGCAGGTGCGAAAGTGGTGCAGGTAGACTTTACGGAAGGGCGTTTGGCTGTGAAACTCGATCCATCCAAAGGTTTGCTTAAAACATTCATTGAATTGAACAATCGAGTGTTCGACGCGTTTGATGATGATGAAAGAAATCGAATTGGTGTACACACATGCCCGGGAGGAGATCACAATTCCACGCATAGCGCTGATGTTGACTACCGCGAGTTAATACCGTTTTTGATGGAATTGAACGTAGGGAATTTTTATATGCAGATGGCCTCGGAACCCGATCCGGGCCGTGTGCTATCTACTGTTGCTGACTGTTTGCGTCCTGATCAGCGTGTATTTGTTGGTGTGATCGATGTTATTGATAATAAAGTTGAATCGGAGGAATTGGTCAAAGATCGGGTATTGCAAGCGGCAAAATACATACCTGTTGATCAGTTAGGAACTACGGATGATTGTGGTTTTTCGCCATTTGGTGATGATGTTGTACAGGCGCGCGATATTGCGTTCTCCAAAATAGCAGCAAGGGTTAAGGGAACTGCTCTGGCAAGTCAGGAGCTTGGGGTGTGATGCGCAGGGTATCTTCTTTGAGTGGCTCAATATTCGCCAGACGAACAAGACCGAAGGGGATATCTTAACTTTCTTTCTATCGCCACCTTTCCTGATAGCATGTAACAGATTCATCATTTATATCAATTAGATTGGTTTCGAATACAACTTCGACACCAAATGCCGAACCTGTTCGACGTTGGCACCATTTGCAGTGGCAAATGGTTATACGCTTCGGTTCGGCGACACAGTGTACGATACTTTCCCGCAAACACTTGGGTGTTTAAGCCAGTTGAATTTTCCAATGTATATGTTCTTCTCTGAAAGTCGTAGTGGCAGCAAATCTGGTTCCATCGAAAGACAAACGCAACACACAGAGTAGCTGGAGTTAGCTTTGTAAAGGCGTTGAACCAAACGAAATTTAACGCCGAAAATTTATCAGAATGAAATATTCCCGCTGGATTTGTGATTCCGGCACCAACTCCGCTTGCCTGGAATAATCAATAAGTACTGGATGCGCTGCGCGAAAATAATTCGCGCCATCCAGTCGTGATGCGAAGTGCTATAAATCAGATATAGAAACACACTAAATACACTCGTTTAAATCATCAGGCATGTAATCCGGTCTTCGCGTAGTGAGTTGCGCTACATAAAATAGCATTATTGGTTACCTTTCTGCTCTTTTGATAAAATGAACTCTGCTTGCGGAGAAAGCACACCGCCGTTTTACGCCACTATTGAAAATCAGGGAATTTGATATGTTTGACTACACCTTGCTGCACTGGGTCGCTTTTTTCGCGGCCGTTGTTCTACTGGAGCTTTCTCCAGGTGCTGATATGGCGTTCATGCTTGGCCAAACTGTTCGTAATGGACGCAAGGCCGGGTTTGCAGCCTTGTTCGGATCTATAGTGGCCACTTTTTTTCATATTGCTATGGCCGCAGCTGGTCTATCTGCCATAGTTGCCACTTCAGCGGTGGCGTTTGCAGTTATTAAATGGATTGGGGTATTTTATCTGATTTGGCTGGGGGTTCAGGCGTTTAGATCCAGCAACGGAACGGGAACTATAGAGTTCGAAAAACCGACAACCGAAAGGTCGGTTTTCTTTCAAGGAATGTTTATCTGTGCTCTCAATCCCAAGGTTGCGATATTTTTTATGGCATTCCTTCCTCAGTTTGTAATTGAAGGTGCCGGACCGGTAAGTTTGCAATTATTGTTGCACGGAACGTTGTTGGTCCTGATTGGCCTGTTGCTGCAATCACCTCTAATACTGGTGGCATCCCGGGTAACCGTTCTGTTGAGTGGCAACCAGGGTCTGCGTGCATGGTTAGATCGTTGCCTTGGAGCGCTGTTTTTTACATTAGGAATCCGACTTGCGATCACTAATTTCGAGAAAATTACCGATTGACTTCAAAAGTACGTGCAGTCGGATGAGTAAAGCTGTACCGCTGACAAGGTTTTTTCAATCTTGTTTGAAGGAAATATGAATACAATTTCCAGCGATAGTAATTCACGCCACGACCAGAGAAATCAGTGAACATGAAACAGGCACCTGTAAAAGAGATAATTGCATTTGAGGACTTTGAAAAACTGGATATCCGGGTTGGTACTATAACCAGAGTTTCAGAGCTGGAAAAATCTGAAAAACTGATGAAGCTGACTGTGGATTTTGGTGACCATATCCGCTCAATTCTGGCGGGTATTAAGCAGGAGCGTGATAATCCTGCCGAAATTGAAGGTAAGCAAGCCCTGTTTGTAGTCAATTTGCCGGAACGGAAAATGGCTGGCGAAGTGTCTCAGGGAATGCTTTTCGATATTGGTTATGCAGATAAGCTTACACCTTGTCTGGCGATGCCGGAACAACCTGTGCCAAATGGCAGTAGAGCAGGATAAGCCTTACACTCAATGTGCCCCCGGCAACTCACACCCGTGGATTGCCAGGTCCAAACGGGAGAGATGTTTGATAGAGCAATGAAAATGTCGAGTGTTGTTAACTGATCAGGTTGCTGCGTCGTAGAGAAATAGTTTGCTAGAAAGATCTGCATTGACGAAGAGCAGAATTGACAACACGTTGATCTAAAATACCGGAACGCTTCTACGTGCGGGGCCAACGTACCTGTGGACAGGATTAGCCCTCCACACAATACAAAGTGAGAGTTCAGCACGATATAGATACAGTCTGTCATTGCGCTGGAAAGAAATACTGTTGAATAAAAATATGTGAACTGCAATATGCTTTAGCAATTCCGGGCGCAATGTGAAATGTATTGGCCGAATCTTCGCATTCAAATTGTCGCGATGCAATGTCTGGAAGTATTAGTCCTGTATTATCGGGATCACCTGGATATCACCTTTTTTGAAGAAGTCTCAGGGAACAGGAATTATGAGTACGGAATCGTTGAGTACGTTGGAGCGCTTTAAACGGAATTTTACGCAAGGCAAAAATCATGTGCTTGTTAGAAATAAAAAGGGTGTTTTTGATTATACGCTGGAAGAATTTTCTGGCAGTGAACATGCAACGCTGTTTCCACTAATCCCCGAGTGTGCTGTTTTTTCTGCACTGGCATATCTCGGAGATGATCGATCACACGAGAAAACTAACAATAAGGTGATCAGACTCCCGAAAGGGTGGCGCTTGCTGCTAAAGCCGGATTATCGGGAAGATTATGCCAGGGCCACGGGCAAACGTCCGCGTAAAGGCCTGGTCACGCAGGTGTGGTGTAACGACGAATCAAGACAGGTGGTTATCGCTTTCCGTGGCAGTACGAGCGACGCCAATGACTGGTTGTCTAACTTCCGCCCGTTTGTCCGCTGGACGGGGAAACATGATCATTATGATGTTGTTCATTGGTCTGCCGACCGGCTGGTGGCGGAGATCACTTCTATACTCGGTGAAGGATATCAGTATACCAGCACGGGCCATTCACTGGGTGGTGGTTTAGCTCAGATGGCGGCCTACAGTTCAGTGGCAATAAAGAACGCTACTGTATTTAATTCATCGCCGATTACCGGCCATTATCAAACCGGTCACAGGGAGAGCGCAAAGGCCGGCTTGTCTATAGCGCGTGTGTACGAGCATGGTGAGGGGCTGGCTTATATACGCCTGCCAATGCGCCTGCTTTACTGGCTCAGTTTTGAGAATCCGTATATTGCCGAGATCCGGTTCAATTTTGCTGGAGGGAATTTGCTCAAGGAACACGGCATTGCGCGCCTTGCAACAGGGTTGCTGAAAGCATTGAGGGAAAAATCGTTCTATGAGTAGCGAGGGCCAGGGTGCCAGATCAGGCACTGGCTAGTGCCTGTCTATTGATAGTTGCTACTGCTGCCAATTCAAATACGCAGTCTGTCACCGCCCTCTACATAATATGACCAAACGCCCGCATAGCAGGAGATGAAATCTCTCTCACCTGAACTGCCGTCGCTACGCGTCGTCTTTGAGTTGAGGACTACCAGGACGTGACCTGGTTCTCGTTGCAATGGTTGTCAACTCAAATCTGATTGGCGACACTGCGATTTTGACCTCAATTATTGCCGCCGGCAGTCGATACTCGCGACCTCTACGAATATTTATTCGGGACCAGGTTTTCCCGGTTTGTATAAAAGACGCGAGTATCAACCCATGTTATGTTTTGTAAAACGAAGCAGCCTGAATGCTGTGCTGTCAGCCATTTTAATCGTCCTGGTTTCACTGCCTGCGACCTCGTTTGCTGGCAAAGGTAGTCCAACAGCAGCTCTGGATTATGGTCTGGATCTTTTTGACGACGATCGGTACAAAAATGCAGAAAAGGCACTGCTGGAACTTCTGGGATCTACCGGGTTTCGGCGACTGGATACCTCGCAGCGATCCCTGGTGTATGCCCATATTGCCTATAGCAAAATAAATCGGGGTAAAGAGAGGGAAAGTCTCAAATACATTGACAAGGCGCTGGCGGAAACCAAAAGAGAATTTGGCAAACGGTCCATGCAGTATGTTGGGCATTTACGAACCAAAGCACTTGCGCTTTACTGGGCAGATGATCGGCGCAAGGCGGTTCGTGTTGGTGAAAGCATGCTCGACATTCTGGAGCGTATGGATGGTGACTACAGGGACGAACAATACCGCGTGAGGCACATGGTTGCTGATATGCGTAAAATCAACCTCGAAGAAGGTGAGTTGCCGGATGACCTCAGTGATTTTTACACCGCTTGTGAATCGATAAACAGTGCACAATACCTCGCAAAGGTTGATTCGATTATGAATGACTATGAGTTAATCGGCAGAGACTTCAAGCCCGATTACAAACAGTCTCGCTACTTTAAAAATACCTACATTAAGAGCGCCAGAGAAAGCTCATCGGATCGCAGAAATCGTATTATTTATATTCCGGACGAAGATCACCTCGATGACTGGTGTGTTATATATCCGGATGACTTACTCGTAGATCGGGTTATAATCTCAGCTAGCGACGATCACTAGTAAAACTGATCGAAGATACTGCCGGATCTTTCAGGGCATAACATGATTACCATTTACGGTCGACGAAACTCGTCTAACGTACAGCTTGTGATGTGGGCAATCCATGAGCTGGGCCTGGAGCATCAACGTCTTGACAATGGTCATGGCTACCGGTCTGCTACCAGTGAAGAATTTCTGCAAAAGAATCCTGCTGGAAAAATACCGGTGCTGGAGGATGGTGAGGTACAGATGTTTGAAAGTGCCGCCATACTGCGCTACCTGGCGGCGAAATATGGTGACGACGATTTTTGGCCCGAAGATCCGGAAAAACGGGCAACTGTCGATACCTGGGCGGAGTGGGGCAAGAACACATTCGCAGAGGCTGTGCTTGAAATATTTGTGTATGACGTCCGCCTGGAACCACAGACGCGTGATCCGGGGATACTGGCCGCCGCCGTAGACAAAGTAGTTCCGCTAGCACGCATTCTCGATTCCCGGCTTGCATCTAGAGAATGGCTTGGTGCAGATAAATTTTCTAACGCAGATATAGCATGCGGGCATATTCTGCATCGGTATTTCACACTGGACTGGCAGCGCCCGACACTGGCAGCGCTCGATGATTACTATCACCGTCTGCAAAAGCGTGCAGCCTACCGTGACCATGCAATGGTTTCTTACGAGGCACTGCGAGGGTCTTATTGAGTCTCTATTTCGGTGGTATCACTGCCGCGGTTTTTACGTTCTCTGATCGGAGATCGTCTCCCGATAAAAAAGCGCAGCCTACTGTTTTGTGGGAGAACAATTCCGTTGCATGAATGCTGAAACTTCAAGAATTCACATCGGCGGCAACTCGCAGCTGCGCAGCTGCCGCCATTCCTCTACTACTCATCAGCCTCGACGATCACCGCTTGTTCAGGCTTCAGCTGTGGCTTTGTTTGCCACAAAAACCTCATCGACCACTGTTTTTAGTGTATTGACGGTTCGATCGACGTTTTTTAGTTTATCAAGACCAAAAAGACCGAGCCGAAAGCTCGAATAGTTGTCACCTTCATCCACCATCAGTGGAACACCCGCGGCGATCTGAAGGCCTTTTTCAACAAACCGTTTTCCGTTTTGCACACTGGCATCATCGGTGTAGCTCACTACCACGCCCGGCGCCTGAAAACCTTCTGCTGCAACGCTTATGACGCCTTTGCCTGTTAACAGCGCTCGAACTTTGTCGCCGAGTTGTTGCTGTCTTTGTTTTGCCAGTGCGAAACCAAACGCTTTGGTCTCCATCATCACATCGCGAAATACTCTCAGCGATTCGGTTGGCATGGTTGCGTGATACGCATGTGCACCGTCTTCGTAGGCCTCCATTATGTGAAGCCATTTTTTCAGGTCACAGGAAAAACTGTCGCTATCGGTCGAGTCAATCAGATTGCGGGCGTCTTCGCCCAGCATCACCAAACCGCAGCATGGAGGTCCGCTCCAGCCTTTCTGTGGTGCACTGATTAGCACGTCGACACCGAGGTCTTTCATATCCACCCAGATAGTGCCGGATGCAATGCAGTCGAGTACAAAAATGGCCCCGACCGAGTGTGCCGCTGCTGCCAGGGCCTTTATATAGTTGTCCGGTAGTATCATACCGGCGGAAGTTTCGACATGCGGTGCGAACACCACTGCAGGTTTTCCGGTCTCGATTTCAGCAACCGCGTCAGCGATTGGAAACGGCGCGAATGGGGAGGTGTCTGTTGTGCCTTGTCGTTGTGCTTTCAGCACAGTAGTTGCTGACGGGATACTACCCGTTTCAAGGATTTGCGACCATCGATAACTAAACCAGCCGTTGCGAATAACAAGACACTTTTTATCTCGCGCAAACTGGCGGGCAGCGGCTTCCATTCCAAAGCTGCCGCTGCCTGGCACAATGATCGCGGAACGCGCGTTGTACGCTTCCTTGAGCGTGGCAGAGATATCTTTCATCACCGACTGAAATGATTGCGACATGTGATTGAGTGATCGGTCTGTGTAAACTACTGAATATTCAAGCAAGCCATTCGGGTCTACGCTGTCATATAGTGCTGGCATGTGGTTATTCCTGGTAAAGAGAGCAATAAATTAACGGGTTGGCCTGAGTGGTTGTAGTTAATGCATCATCAGCAAGGGTTCTTCGGGCAGAATGGTGTCAAGGGGAACGATGTTTTCGGGAGGAGCGATGGTCACTGACTGCTAAATCCGTTTGTCGGGTATATCTGTGAGCGATGGATACTGGTCCAGATGCGAAGTTTACGCATAATTTTCACGCTTGTGGGAAAAAGTGCCCCCGACGCAAAGAATTACCAGTAGCGGCACGGCAGATTAGGAGGCATTTGTTGTGGCAGGTATACGTGGACCATGTGTCGGCCGAATCAATGCGCGTTTACATTGAACATCTATTCCATGAAAATGACTGAAACACAGGAAATTCGCAATGCAACAACGAACCATCGGCTCTCTGCTATTGGCCTTGGCTGCATGAATATGTCCGCTGGCTACGTACCTGCAGATGACGCGGTTTCCACTCGCTTGCTTAACGAGGCAATTGATCAGGGATACACCTTCTTTGACACCGCCGAGCTTTACGGTTTTGGTCACAACGAAGAACTAATTGGCAAAGCGCTTTCCGGCAGGCGGCAGGAGTTCGTGCTGGCGACTAAGTGTGGCTTATCGAAACAGGGGTTTAACGGTTCTGCCAAAGGCATTGTACAAAGTTGCGAGAGCAGTCTGAAGCGATTAAATACCGATGTGATCGATCTCTACTATCTGCATCGCGTTGATCCCGATGTACCGATTGAGGAGAGTGCCGAAGCGCTGGGCAGGCTTGTTGCCGAGGGTAAAGTGCGGGAGATCGGATTGTCAGAAGTATGCTGTGACAACTTGCGCCGCGCTAATTCGGTTTATCCGGTGGCGGCGTTGCTGGATGAGTTGATTAACGAATCAACGGTTAGCGGAGCGCGTTATACCGATGCGCGTATGCAGGAAGCGGATTCAGAGAAAGATTAGCCTGCCCTCGCTATCAATCAGGCCGGTTAGTAATCGGGGACAGACGTCTCGCTGTCAGGCTGCCTGTTGTATTTGCTGTATAGCGGGCAATGTAATTGTAAAGCAGGTACCAGTCCCCGGTTCACTGCTTACTTCTATTTTGCCATTGTGCTCTTCGATGATGCCGTGTGAAATGGATAAACCCAGCCCGGTTCCCTGACCGACGGGTTTGGTCGTAAAAAACGGGTTGAAGATGTTGTCCATTGTGCCCTGGGACATGCCGCTGCCGTCGTCCTGAAAAGTAATGACGATGGATTCCTCCACGCCGGTGCCAGTGATAGTCCCGGTTATTGTCATTGTGCCTTTGTTGTCATTCATCGCTTGATTCGCGTTGACGACAAGATTCAGGAAAACCTGGGATAGTTTACCCGGGTAGCCTTTTATATCTGGCAACTCGTCAAGGTTCACTATCACTTCCATTGAGAACTTGATTTGATTGTGAACGAGTTTCAGGGTGTTTTGCAGACATTCGCTGATACTGAGGGTTTCCATCTCACCTGCGTCTGAACGGGCAAACGCCTTGAGGCCTGCGACAATGGATTTCACTCTTTGTATACCGTCGAGAGTTTCAGTGATTAGATCGGTGCAATCGCCAAACAGATACTCTATATCAGCATCGACTATGTGCTTTTTTAACTGATCCACCAGTATCTGTCGCTCTTCTGCAGAATCGGCGGCGACTACCTTACCTACATGTTGATGGTACTCCTGGAACTGTTCCACGGCGTGTGACAGCGAGTTTATATTGCTGAAGACGAATGCGAGCGGGTTGTTAATCTCATGTGCTACGCCGGCGGACATGGTACCCAGAGAGGCCAGTTTTTCAGATTGCACCAACTGCTTTTGCTGGCTCTTAACCTCTTCCAGTGCGTCTGCCAGTTGCCCGTGTGATTCCTGTAACGTCTGGTAGGAGTGAAACAACTTCCGGGACTTGTCTTCAAGCAACAGCTCGGATTTTTCCCTTCTGATGCGCTCCCGCTTTAGAGCGCGTTCCATGACCTCAATTTCGGATGCACTCATGCGGCAATATTTAAATGCAGCCTGCAGGAATCGGCACCATCATGCATGCACTGGTCATGGGTAAGTGTGTATTCTGTGTCGAAGTGCGCTGCGGCGCCCTCTATCAAACCTTCGGCCAGCATGCACATTTTACGGGGTGACGAATAGATCATGGTTAATTCCTGATCGGACTCTTCCTCGTATTTGAACTCTGGCAGACCGGCCCCGGGGTGTAGTTTGCGAACCTCGACATGTATAACCCGATCAACGGAAAGCAGAAACTGCTTTAACGTCATATCAGGTTTAAAAAAATCGGGGTTTTTCTGGTAAAAGCGCGGAAACATATAACCACCGAACGTGCGCACCAGATCGTTCACCGAGATACCGGACTTCTCATGGGCAGCGACAACCAGTGCCACCAGCATTTCATCCGGGTAGGTTTCGGTGGCGACGTAGACGCCGTCCTGGTCGGTTGCATCAAGTAGTTCGTCCCATACTGCGAGACCAAACTTCTCGATTACCATCTCCTCGAGGAGATTAAAAACGATGCCTTTCATCCGTGATAGCTCCGTATAGCCGCCATCCGGACGGCTCGGTTATCCAGAATATCGGCGAAAAACCGTGTTTCTAAAGCTGTTGGTCCGTCCACCAAATAAATGCGGGATCAGAGCCAAAGAGTAGTTTTACAGATGGTGAGTGCAACCTTCAAATTACTGAGCAGAGTTTGTTATCAGCTGAAACACAGCTGTCGGGCTTTAGGCGATAGCATCGTCGGGTGTATTCATTAATGATGCATCAGTAGTTGCCGTTAAGAACCGGCAGGAAAGTGATAAGTGTTGATGATGCATGCTTATCCCTGATGCAATACTACTTTGACTTATATAGCAAAGGCGTTTGCATTGTTAGCTACGCCGGTTACATTGGTAGCAACAGGTGCCGGGTGTGAAAGCCTGCAGGAAAACAAGATTGACAGGATGTCACTGTGGAAAAACTGCTTTTACTGGTCGATGATGAGCCTGCGATATTGAAATCCCTCGAACGGTTATTCCATCATACCGACTATACCGTTCTAACCGCACACTGCGGCTATCAGGCACTCGATATAATCCGTGAAAAACCGGTATCCGTTGTGATTTCGGATTACAGCATGCCGGATTTGTCGGGGGCAGATTTATTGGCCATGGCGAAAACACTGCGACCTGACATGTACACCATTGTCTTGAGCGGAAACACCGATCAGCAGTCAGTGATTCGAAGTATCAATGAAGGTGGTGCATCGAAGTTTGTTACAAAACCCTGGAACGACAGAGAGCTAATACAGACCGTTGACGATGCCTATCGCATCTGGATGGCACGGCGCAGCTCATCGCAGATACCAGGGCTGTTGAACCAGACGGCGTTCCTGCAGTCAATGCAAGCCGCGTTGCGCAATCCCTGTCTGGTGGATTATTTACTGATCTATCTGGAGCTAAAAGATGCAGACGCAATTCGACAATCAGTTGGGGTAGGTCAGGAACGTACCTTCATACGCGATCTGACCAAAGCCGTATTGACGGACCGGCCTAACAGCTTGACCGTAGCGCTAATGGACGATGGAAGGCTCTGTGTCGCCTGTCCCGTGTCGGAGAGAGATAATCAGGATCCGGCCAGCCAGATTGACTGCCTGCTGGAATCCTTTCCCGCATCACTGGCTTTAGACGGGCGAAAATACCCGATTCGTTTTAATGTGGGGTACACGGTATCAAGTTCGATGTGTCATGGTGTACAGGAACTGATGAAACAGGCATTGATTGCTGTTAATCAGGCGTCTGTTAACAGCGATGCCGCAATAGTGAAGTTTAGTCGTGCGCTACAAACTCGCAGTAGCAACGAAATGTTGATTAAAAACAGTCTTCACTACGCTCTTGAGCGGGATGAATTCTCAATCCGGTACCAGCCAAAAATAAGGCTTGCTGACTGGTCACTGTGCGGAGCAGAAGCGCTGCTGCGATGGAAAACTCCCGAGCTTGGAGACACCTCTCCCTCACGCTTTATTCCTCTTGCAGAAAGCAGTGGTGTAATCAATGACATTGGTGCGTGGGTGCTGAAGACTGTGACCAGTCAGTGGATGTCATTGTATGACAATACTGGTAGCAATGCTCGAGTGTCGATAAATGTTTCATCGCTTCAACTGGCGGACAGGAGTTTTGTCAGCCAATTGACAGAAGTTATTAACAGCTTCGGAATTAATCCGGCACTGCTTGAGCTTGAACTGACAGAAACCGCCATGATGAGTGATGTGGAAAATACCACCGCAGTACTTCGGGATATTCGCAGTTTGGGGGTCAAAATATCAGTTGATGATTTTGGAACCGGCTATTCCTCGCTGAACTATCTGAACAGATTGCCTCTTGATATCATGAAAATTGATCGGGCATTTATCTGCCCGGTGTTTCGTCAGTCAGGTGGTGTGGAGCTTGTCAAAAACATGATTTGTCTGGGGCGAGATCTCGGTCTGGAAATCGTTGCCGAAGGCGTCGAGAAACGCGAGCAACTGGATTTGTTGCAAAGCCTGGGTTGCGATGTGATTCAGGGTTACTACTTTAGCCGCCCGCTAACACCAGCCGACTATGCCGAGTACACGCACAATTACAACAATCAGTGGTTCGAAAATTCAAACTGGAAAAAAGCGGGCTAAAGGAAAATAGTCGGTTGGTCCCCGGCCACATGAAACGTGGCCATGTCTGTCCTCTGAAACCTATGTCCGTATCTTGAGTAGCGAATCACCGCTGCCTTTTTTCATCGCTTTATACTTCGCTATAAAAGTTTCTGTCAGTACCTGGCCGCTGCGCAGCATTAATACGTTTTCACGCAGGTAAACATCCTCGGCCAGTGTCATACCTGCCTCGACGTTGTCTATATTAAGAATCAGCTCTTTTTGCACTGACTCTGTTTGCTCCAGTCCTTCGTTGATCGATATAAATGCGTCTACCACTGTTGCATCGTAGCGCCGGCCTGTGTTTGATTTTAGATAGCGAATGGCTGATGCGGAGTCCATCGGTGATCCCAGTAGCAGGCCCGAACATAGATCATCGTATTCTGCAATAACAAAAAGAATTCTGGACTCAACGGGTATATCATCGCCTTTGAGATTATCAGGGTAACCGCCACCGCCAACCTGTTCATGGTGCGAGCGAATAATGGTGGCAGCGCCGCTGAGTGGCTCCAGTGTCATCAATAGCGCTTCGCCATTGGTCGCATGCTGCTGGAAATGCTCTTTGCGGTTGTCGTCCATATTCTCGTAGGGCGTTTTTATAAGATCATCAGGCAATCCAATTTTACCGATGTCATATAACATGGCTGCATACTGGAGATTTTTTTTCTGCGTCTCCTGCAAATTGAGCTTGTCAGCGACCAGTTCGGCGGCTGCTACAACACGATCAGCCTGGCCAGATGATTCACCTTCCCGAAGACCGATGATGCGAGCGAAGACTGCTATGGAATCGTCATACGCAAGTTCGATGTTGCGGTTTGATGCTTCAAGTTCTTTGGTGCGTTCTGACACCTTGATCTCAAGGGACTGGTTTAGCGTTTGTAGTTGTTCGTTCTGCTCGATAGTCAGTGCGTTCAACCGATCCCGCTCATCGCGAAGAAATTTGTTTTCCAGTGCTCCCTCAACCGCCATTAGCAGATCGGTGTCATCCCAGGGCTTGGTGAGGTAACGATAAATGCTGCCATTGTTGATGGCGCCGATCGTTGATTCCATGTCCGAGTAACCGGTCAGCAGCATGCGCACAGTTTCTGGCCATTTCACTGCGACTTCTGCAAGGAAATGATGTCCGTCCATCTCGGGCATGCGCATGTCTGAGATAACGATATCAACCGGGTTGTCCGCCAGGTATGCCAGACCATCGGCAGCGCTGTTAGCGGTAGTTACTTTGTGGCCGGAACGTCTAAAGACCCGTTTGAGGGACATTAGTATCTGCGATTCATCATCCACGCAGAGTATGCGTCCCTTTAAAGATTTATCTTCAGTATTAGTCTCTTGTGATTCAGTATTGTCATCAACTTTTTGTGCAAGCATTGATTGTTCACGTCCGTGGTGAGAGGCTTTTCTTCTGATTCACAGGCCAGATCCATTGGCCCTTACAAGGTAGGTAATGTGGGTAGCGAGCGAGGCGACCTGCTAGCTGTATGGTCAGGTGTATCGGCGGAACTCGCGCGGTCTGAATATGTAGTGATTACCGTCGGATTCAAGTGACCATAGTGTGCGCCGATAATGGGGCAGGTCTACACTAAATGGAATTTTATGAGATCACGACTTCTAATGGTATTGCTTTTGTCGCTGTTGGTGACAGGCAAGTTGCAAGCTCGCGAATACACTTTCGGTATTGTACCTCAACAATCGTCTGCCAAACTTGCGCGTTTGTGGGGACCAATTCTGCAAAAGCTAAGTGCCGATACCGGTTTGTCGCTTAAACTGGTTACTGCTAAAAATATACCTACTTTTGAAAAAAGGCTGGCTGAGGGCAAGTACGATTTTGCCTATATGAATCCGTATCATTTCACCGTATTCAGCAAGGCGCCAGGGTATGTTGCTCTGGGGCATCAGAAAAATAAATCTATTCGCGGTATTTTAGTAGTGCGAAAAGACAGCCCGTTCGAATCCCTTGCTGATCTCGGCAATAGTACAGTTGCTTTCCCTTCACCTGCAGCTTTTGCGGCCTCGATATTGACACAGGCGCAATTGAACGGCACCAGCGTTCCGTTTAAACCACGATATGTCTCGTCACACGATTCTGTCTACCTGGCAGTGGCGCGCGGATTGGCAACCGCAGGTGGCGGCGTAGTCCGGACATTAAACAATACGGATCCGGCTATTCGCGATCAGCTACGTATATTCTGGAAAACACCCAAATATACGCCGCATGCGTTTGCTGCACACCCGGACGTAAATCTGGACGACCGTCGGAAACTGCAAAAGGCGATGATCGCGCTCGATCAGTCGGAAGAAGGACGCAAGCTGCTACGATCGATAAATTTTGATGGTATTGAAACTGCTCAAGACAGCTACTGGGATGATGTCAGAGCGTTGAATATCACACTGCTTGATGACTAATATTCGATTGTCTCTGTAGTCATGTCACTTCGCTTCAAGACTGTAATTGGAGTGGCGCTTATTGAAGCGTTTCTTCTGGCCCTGTTGATTGGAACGGTTATATCCTATCAGCACGATAGTGCGGAGCAGGCGTTGCTGAAAAGGGCTGCGACCACCGCCAGTCTCTTTGCCAGTACCGCGAAAGACCCGGTGCTGTCGCTGGATCTGGCGTCGCTTGAAGCCTTTGGCGATGAGTTGCTGGCTAACCCGGACCTGGTGTATGTCCGGGTGCTTGATGCCAACGGGGAAATATACTCGGAAGCTGGCGATACCAGTCATTTTGAATCAGCATTTAGAGAGGACTTTACACTTGATGAAGCCTCTGACGGGATCTTTGATACTTCTGCTGATATAGTCGAAGGCGGTATCATTTACGGGCAGGTTGAAATCGGGTTCGGCACGGGCAGTATTCAGGACGTGATCGTTGAAACCCGAAAACACAGCGTTGGCATTGCTGTGGTGGAGATGTTGCTGGTAGGACTATTTTCATTCATGCTGGGGACTTATCTTACCGGCCAGTTGAAGGTGTTGCGACAATCGGCGAGAAAGATATCGGATGGCGACTATACCGTTCAGATTCCTGTCAAAAGCAAAGATGAAGTAGCCGATGTAGCCAGTGCTTTTAACAAGATGTCTTGCGCTTTGCTGGAATCCCGGGTCTCCCGGGACAATTTTGAAAAGCAGTTGATCGAGCTTAATCAAACGCTTGAAGAACGTGTTGAACGACGGACCGCGAAAATAAACAGCCAGATGGCGGAACTCAAGACAGCGGGTGAAAAAATCGCCGATACTCAGGCGCAACTTATTCAGTCGGAGAAGATGGCGTCGGTGGGCCAGCTCGCGGCTGGCGTTGCTCACGAAATAAATAATCCAATCGGCTTTGTTCGCAGTAATCTGGCCAGCTTGTCAGAGTACGTCAATGTGTATCAAAACCTGTTGACTGGATATCGGGAGCTCACCGAGGTAAAAGAAGATGAACGCAAGCTACGCCATCAAGAGATTCAGAAGCTTGAAGCCGATGAGGATATCGATTTTATCAATGAAGATATTGTGTCCTTGCTAAGCGACAGCCTGGACGGGACCACGAGAGTACGGGACATCGTGCAGGGACTGCGCGATTTTTCAACGATGGGCGGTCAGGGAAAGACATCGTGTTTAGTAAACGACTGTATCCCCCCGGCGATAGAGTTGTTGGGTACAAGACACAAGAGTTCTTGCAAAATTGAGCAGATTTTGCAATCTAGTGCACCAGTGCTGGCCAATCAGGAAGAGTTTAGCGAAGTACTTTTTAATTTGATCGACAATGCCTGCCATGCAGTCGGTGATGAAGGTGTCATCACTATCACGACAGCTGAAGACAGTGACACGGTCAGAGTGACGGTGGCAGACAACGGTTTCGGAATAGCCAGCGAGAATATTGACCAGGTATTCGTACCGTTTTTCACCACTAAACCGGTTGGAGAAGGTACTGGTCTGGGTCTGGCCATTTCCTACGGTATAGTGAAGGACCATGGCGGAGATATTGAAATTGAAAGTGAGGAGGGCTCGGGTACTACGTTTACCGTCAGTATCCCGATAGCGCTGGAGCTGGAACAACAGGATGCGGCGTAAACCGAAGCCGTGATTGTCAGGCCTGGGTGAGTTGGCTCTATCGCTTGAGCTTCACCGCTAACATCCCGTACCATGCGAGTCAGTACCTGTCAGCTGGAAACCTGGACCTCATGAATTACTGGTTGTTTAAATCTGAACCAGATGCTTTTAGCGTTGACGATCTGGCAAACATGCGTGGCAAGCGAGATCACTGGGATGGAATTCGAAATTACCAGGCTCGGAACCTCATGCGTGATGGTATGAAGCTTGGGGATTTCGGTTTGTTTTATCATTCCAGTTGCAAGATTCCCGGAGTTGTCGGTGTGGTAGAGATAGTGAAGGAAGCCTACCCTGATCATACGGCCCTGGACCCGGATAGCAACTACTACGATCCGAAGAGCACTCCGGACGATCCGCGCTGGTGCATGGTTGATGTCAAACTCAGGAAAAAATTTAAACAGATTATCCCGCTGCAAACACTGAAAACTGTGTCGTCACTGGAAGGTATGGTGTTGTTGAAAAAGGGAAGTCGTCTATCCATACAGCCCGTATCGAGGAAACACTGGGATATCATACTGGAACTGTCAGTCTGACTGGCTCCAGTGTTTGCCTGTGTTTTACAGAGCTGGTAATCGTCGCTGTTTATCCCTCCGGAAAATAGCAAGCTTGAATATCCCCTGGTTGTTAACCAGGTGAGAAGATTTAAACCGCAGGCGGGAAACGCGCACTGTGTGTCAGGCTGATTGCAGTAAGCGATCGCCGTTAAGGTCGTTTTCTTTTTGCCTGAATTCAATCGTGTTATTCGCCGTACTGTTGACAGACAGGTGCGAGGAATTTCGATGCAAGCGTCTTAGAGTCTCTTCGGCGATCGCTGTTGGTTGCGGCCGGGCAATCCAGTAACCCTGCAGATGATGGACGCCATGGTGTTGCAGTGTCTTCAGCGCCTGTGTTGTCTCGATACCCTCTGCAACGCAAGTCATATCGAGCGCATTGGTCATATCGATTATTGCCGCGATGAGCTTCTGTCTGGTTGAATCCGATTCAATTCCGTCTATAAAGGAACGATCAATTTTTACCTCGCTAACCGGTAGTGAACACAAGTACGATATTGATGAATAGCCCACACCAAAGTCATCAATAATTAAACGCAAACCGGTTTCAGCCAGTTGCTCCAGACAGTCTTGTTCTTCGCTAAATCCCGAGATTAGGTCGGTTTCCACAAATTCAATGCCCAGTCGTTTATCCATAGGCGGATAGTACTTTTTGATGTCATCGGCGAGACCGGCACGAAGATGGCTCGGAGAGATATTGACGTTGACACAAATGGTCGAGAGCACCGGATCACTGGCCCAGCGATCCAGTAGCTCAGCGGCACATTCCAGTGCCTGTCGGCCGAGTTCATTTATTAGTAACGTCTGCTGCGCGACCGGAATAAACTCCGCCGGACTGATGAAGGAACCATCGCTTTGTGGCCAGCGAGCGAGCAGTTCCACGCCGACGGGGTGCTGGTCACTGGCCCGCACCAGTGGTTGACACCAGAAAACGATCTCGCGTTTTGCTACTGCCAGTCGAAAACGTTCCTCCAGTTCGATTTGTCTAACATTTGCTTCGCGAGCGGCCATGTCGAAAAATGATATGGAGGCTCCGGGTTTTTGTTTGCCACGATACATAGCGATGTCTGCTTCAGCCATCCAGTCTGATGCGCTGATTCCTGATCGCCATAAAGCAATACCAATAGACACCCCGATTTGCTTCGACCGTTTGCGATAACTGACGGGTTGTTTTAGTGTCGTCAGTACGGTTTCAAGTTGTTTGCGGAGATCGTGATCCCTGTGACGGGGAATGATTGCGGCGAATTCGTCACCGCCGATGCGAGCGATCAGGGACCCCGCCGGCAAGCTGGCTTTTAAACGCGCACCCACTTCTGAAAGTACGTGATCACCAAACTGGTGGCCGAATGCGTCGTTTAGCAATTTAAAACTGTCGAGGTCGATTATAGCCAGATGCTGGCCATTCGGTTGAGCGAGTGTTTTTTCAACATGAATAATGAATCCGTGGCGGTTATACAAGCTTGTGAGGCTATCGTGAGTTGCTGCGTGATCACTTATTTTTCGTAATCGTTTTAACTCAACCGCTGATCTCACATTCACCTCCGAGTTGGTGTATACAAACAAACACCAGAGAAAAGTGACACACATGATTGACCATTCTCCGCTCTGCGCATAAGCGATTGCGTAAGAGACGGTCACACCGAACAGCAACGATTTTCGCTCAAGGCGATGGAACGGAAACTGTGTGGCCGTGGCGCCCAGCACGCTGGTGACGGCGAGCAGGGCACAAAAGAGCATATATTTATCAGGAGAAGCTGAAGTCGATCCGGTTGTGAACCAGGGTAGTAGTGCGAAGCTAACGGACCACAGGCAAAGGGTAAGTAGATTCCAGTGTCTGGCTTTTATATAGTCCCCTCTTCGTCTGAAATAAATTGAAGCAATTAGCGACAGGCTAATCGGTGTCTGTGCCAGACCCCACAGAAGCAGGGCGAGATGGGGCAGGCTGGTTTTCCAGAAAACGTAGGGCAAGAGGATACCGAGAACGGCAATCCCGAACGCACTGATCAGGCGGCTTCTATCCGCATGGCGCTCCAGATATTGTCTGTCTGTTTTGTATTCACGGGAGATATCCATCTATCAAATGTACTTCCTGTTTCGAACCGACCGGTTTTCTGTATGAATTGAAGAGTTACCGGGTTTAGCAATTGTGATACCGAACGATGTTTCAAAAACTCTCGATAGCAGAATGATTGTAATTGGTAGCGAATAACCGGTAACGCTGCGTCATACGTGTTTTAGCGAGCTGTGTCCGCTTTGGGTTATTTGCTTGTTGTGCTTAATTTGCATCTGGAATAGTGCACTGGGCAATCGTTGCTATAACGCAGCGTTAACGGGTAAATTTCGGGTGATACGCCAATGGAGTACTGTATTTTTTTGAGAGTGTATTGAGAGATGTAAACTGCCAGCCGTCGTGATCGATAACAGGATACTGTGATGGTAAAAGTTGCCTGGTGTTCTCAGCGCCGGGTGTGCGATTGTCAATTTGAATCGAAGTTTGCCAGTTCCGCCAGAGTTACCGGCTTAATCGGTGATCGAATGCGATAGGCACCAATATTTTCGTGCGACAGATTATGTGCTTTAGCCAATATTTCGGTCACCGTCAATCCGCAATATCTTCCCTGGCAAGGTCCCATGCCGCAACGACCAAACGCTTTGGTCTGGTTTGGACCAAGGCAGCCCAGTGCGGCATAGGCTCTGATGTCACCCGCTGTAACTCCCTCACATCGACAGACGATGCTTTGAGCCCGAGGTTGAATCACATCGGTGGAGGGAGGGTACAAAGTGTCCAGGAAAAGTCGGAAGGAGTTTTGTTTTAAAAGGTTGTGATGGTAGCTTTTGCTGGATGTATTGCGATGCTCTTTCGTTATAACACCCAGAGTTTCGAGCGCTGCCAGAGCGGCTATTCGGCCCTGTAACTCTGCAGTGTCAGCGCCGCCGATACCACCACCGTCACCAGCAATACTTATCAGTTCGCTTGATGATTTTCCCCAACGATCGGTAACCGGGTGAAAACACCGTTGGGTCATGTTCCATTTATGTTCGAGTCGCAACGAACGGCTTATCTGGGTATTTGGCACCACTCCCTGGTGCAACAGTACTGACCGGGTTTTGAGTGTTACCGGGGTTTTACCGTTGACGAACTGTATCTCGTCTGCGCAGTCGGTGCCGTTTATACGCACACTGTGGGCGGCACGATAAAACGGAACCCCGGCGGATTTAATGGTGCGCAGGAGCCGCAGCCCTTTTAGCAGCACGGATGCGTTTGCCAGTGCGGCGGGAAGATATCTTGCCGCTTGCATATAATGCGATCGCTGTTGTGTATCGACAATTGCCCTCGGTGCAATACCCGAATTGATCAGTTGTACCGCTACGGTATACAACAACGGGCCGGTACCAGCCAGTACTGTATTTTCAATCGCAAGACCACTGGTTTTAAGAAGAATTTGTGCGGCTCCGGCGGTCATGACACCGGGTAATGTCCAGCCCGGTACAGGGCAGGGACGCTCTAGTGCGCCGGTGGCAATAATAATGCGGCGTGCCTGTATTTGCTGCGTGTTGCCATTCTGTGTAAGTGTGACGGTGCCATCGTGCCCGACCCGCCAAACCGTAGCGCCATACATCGTCTCTGCACTGGATAGCTGCATTGCGTTTAGCAGATTTTTTCCCTGCAGGTAGTCCTGGCCGAGAATCTTTTCCATTTTGCCAGTGCAGTGCTCGAGTCCACGGTATATCTGCCCGCCACTTTGCTGTTGTTCGTCGAGCACAACGGTATGAATGTCGTGCGCAGATGCGGTAATCGCTGCGGCCATGCCGGCTGGACCTGCGCCAATTATCAGCAGATCACATGTGTTCACGGTTTGCTGATCCGGTTGATCTGCAGATCCTGTGTTGCCGCAACCATGCATGCCTGAACGGTTTTGCCGTCCATCTCGACAAGACATTCGTAGCAGGCTCCCATCATACAAAACGGACCGCGGTGTTCATTGTTAACCGGTGATTCCCGAAACCGGCAATAGCCGTTAGCCAGCAGCGCGGCGGCTACGGTGTCGCCTGCAGTGGCATAGATAGTTTCGTTATTAAAATAGAAGGTAATCCGGTTACCTGATGTCAGTCGCTTAAACATCGAATCTATCCTCGGAAAAAGCGCTGATGTCGAAATTAGCTGTCTGTGGTGATTGTTCCTCGCAAAGCCATTCCGGTAGTAAAGTGGCGTGCGCGGCAGCCAGAGTTATTCCACTGTGGCAAGTGGCATAAAAAGCCCCCTTGCATGTGTGCGACTGTTGATAAATCGGGAAGCCGTCCGGTGACATTATTCGAAGCGCTGCCCAGCTACGCAGCAGCGAGACGGATGCGAGCGCGGGATACTGATCGATTGCGTTCTGTGCCAGTCGGGCGGTGATATCGAGGGTTTCAGAATCGTCCCCCGTTTCTTCTGCTGAGGCACCAATCTGGATACCACCTTCATTCACCTGTCGAATCTCGCCTGAGGGACGATTAATCATTGGTGGCATTTTTTCGGTGATTAATACCTGACCACGCTGTGCACGAATCGGTGCCTTAAAACCGAGTGATTGCGCAAGCTTGCGCGTACCGAGTCCGGCACACAACACCACCTTTTCAGAAAAATGTTGCTGACCGTTTGCCGTGGTGATGGTATAGCCGTTACCCGAGGACTGACTGATATCAGTCACACTGACCGAAACGACCGGCTGCCCCGTGTGCACGTTAGCGCCTCTTTGGCGAACAACAGTTGCCAGCGAACGCAGCAATAGCAGGGGATTTACGTGTCCGTCTTCGTGGTGCAGGATGGCCCCCGCTACCTTTGGCCCGATATAAGGCTCTTCTTGTTTAATGGCGTTGTGGCCAAGAACCTCAAACGGGTAATCTCCGTTGAGCTGGTCTTTTAGCGACTGATACTCTGCTATCTGTTTTGCAAGTGATGCTTCATCGAGATGAATGCTGTAGCCACCTCGTTGTTGAAGGTTCAGGTTGGTGTTGCTCTCACTGGCTAGCGACTTTGCAAAGTCCTGCCATCGTGAGGCGGACTGTCTCGTCCAGCGGGCGTAGGCGGGCAGGTGAACACCTTTACCCTGAACCCACACCAGTCCGAAATTACCGCGGGATGCTCGCAGTGCATTGTCACTTTCATCAAACAGGGTGACTGTCTTGCCTTTGTTGAGCAAACCATAGGCGACACACAGACCAACAACGCCACCGCCGACAACCGCAAAATCCGAGTCAGTCATGTATACAGACAGTGCGGCCTAGAGTAGTGCCATACACTGTTGTTCCAGCTCGATCAGTTTTTCGTATTGTTGTGCATCCGGATCTAGCACCAGTGCCCGCCTGACGATTTGCAGGGCCTGGGCTGGCTGGTTGAGTGCCAGATGATTTTCCGCCAGTGCCTGATAGGTTGCCGGGTCGCGAGGTGAAACCCGAATTGCCCGCTCCAGCAGACCAATCGCGCGTGAATAATTGCTGGCCTCGGTGGCACTGGCTGCCTGGTCACGTAACGCCACAGCGGCTGGAAGGCTTCTGGCTGTTGATACCGTCGGGCTGTCCGGGCGTATGGCAGGGGCGACCGGTTCAGGCACGGGTGCTGCCGGAGGCGCCTGTTCTGTAGGTGCCGGACGAGGCGACGAGGCTGTTGGCACGCCGCCGGTCGAGTATTTAACGCCACATCCGCTAATCAGAATGTAGCTGGCAAGTGCGAGTGCGAAAGCGGAGTGTTGGTAGCTGGACATGAGAATTTCCATGATGTCTTTTCTGGAGGGTGATCGCAGGCACGATCAAGCACCAGTTACGGATCGGTGATAAAGGTTTTGTCGAGAATTGCCGGTCGCAGCAATTGATGTTGATGTTACTCGAAAAAATTGAATATATAGTCCCGGACTCTTTGCAAAATACCCTTCGGCTCTTGTTCCGGGCCGGAAACCGCTTTCTGTTGTTGTGCATTGTCTACTGCCCCTTTCGAGGCGACGGTATGTTCGACTGCAGCTTCCTCAGGGGCGGCGTTTTCAGTAGCTTTTACGGGTGCTGATGTGGCCGGAGTTGTTGTAGAAGCCAGGTTCGTCACTGGTGCGTCGCCCCAGCCAAAACTGCCGATGCCTGCCACATCTATGCGCAGTGTGTCCCAGTGCACTACACCCTCTTCTCCGTTCGGATCTGACCACCAGATTTCGTTTCCCAGATGCAGTCCGGACAACACCATTTTTTGATCGGGCCAGCGTGGCGCCGGATAACCTCGCGGGTCCGGTTTTGCCATCATTTGCCGAGCGTCGCTATGGCTTTCCAGAAGACCTCGCAATTCGGTTTGCGCCCAGTCCATCACCGCGTTAACTGAAAGCTGTTGCAATGAACCCCCTGCAGGTAGCAGTGCGATGTAGCGGAAATAATTGGCGCCACCGGTTTCGATTTTCATTATTACGTTGAACATTTGACCGGCTATTGACGTGGGGCCAATAACCTTGCCGCCGGCCCAGGCGCCGTCTGGCCGGTCGGTTGTTCCGTTGCTTTGCTCCGGCAGTTTAAACCACACATTTATATTGTAGGCTTTGGTGCGATTGCTGTTTATAGCGTTGATATCGCCAAGCAGATCAGGATGTGACGCGGTGTCCGGGTTGTCTACGTCGTGCAGATACATGTCGAGAAAGGTGTTGACCGTCGGGTTGCCCTGATACCTTGTTTTTGCCTGTACTGTGGTTTCAGGCAGATCGCCGAGCAAGCAAGGGAAGCCCGTATTTTTTAATGCGGAATGCATATCAAACAGTGGCGTTTGCATGCCATCGCCCTTCATGCGAAATTCCTTTTCCATGCCCGCCAGCGGGGTCAGTTTGCCCGCTGTCTCCCAGCGTCCGCCCATGGTGCCCAATACCGCACAGGGAAATGCCTTAACACGATATTGATCACTGTTTAAACAACGAAAGCGCATGGTGGTGTCGCGATCGTCGAGGTGCCATTCAATGTAGCTGTCAAGCGGTATCTGATAGCTAAACCCGAACGCGTTGGTCAGGAATAGCAAGCCATTTTGCTCCACTCGTGCGAATGAACCGGAAGGTGCTGTGTCGCTATTGCGAGGTTCACCGCGAATGATCGTTTTTCGGTGTCGATTGCCAGCCAAACGTTTGCTCCCGCTAATGCCCCGACCCCGGTTTGCGTCTTTACCCGGGGATAAAATCGATTGTGCCAGCAAGGTGCTGGACGCTGCTGTGCTTGCCAGCATGGCAATTGCAGAGCGCATGAAGTTTCTTCTGTTCATGGCGGTACCAATGATAGGGGGACACAGACCTGTTTATTGACAGCCTGTTATTTTTCCACGCTCAGGCGTTTCTTTTTTTACATTGTTGATCAACCATCTCGTTAAAAACGGATGGGGTTAGTTGTTCAGCCAAAGCTCTGTGCATTAGATCGCCCTGTGTTTCCGGAGACATGCCGTTGTTCGGCGGGTCGGTATCAAGATTCGTCGGGAATGCATAACCGTCCGCGGTACAGGCGATAATCGCAGCTTTCCGGTCTTCTGTCAGATCTGCGTTCATTGACTTTAGCAGCAGTGGATACACAGCTTTTACCATAACAACCCGGTCAACGGCTTCCATTGCCCGACCAAATGCCGACGAAACCTGAAGCAGGTTTGCCATGCGCATAATGTCCGTGGTCTGGTTGCTGCCGGCACCATGCATCACCGCCGGATTAAAAAATGCGGCATCGCCCTTTTTTAATGGTAGCTGAACATGATGAGTATTGAAGTATTCCTGGTAAGGTTCTTGGTGAAAGCATCGGTAGCCGTTTCTAAAACGCTGACTTCCGGGAAGGTACATGGTCGGTCCGGTCTCAACCGGCATGTCACAGTGGGCTACCGCACCTTGCAGTGTCAGTACTGGTGACAAGTCGTGTACATGCGGTGGAAAGCGTTGCATTCGCTGCCTGGACATAAATCCGAGATGGTAATCGCGGTGTGCCGTTTGTGCGCCTCCACCGGGGTTGACCCGGTTTACCTGGGCTGTCATCTGGTAACCGTCGCCGAGCCAGGCGCTCGAGGCGAGATCCAGAACGATGTTCGAGTAATAGGCGATGTAATTCTGCGGGTCCGTTAAACAGTGTTTTTGCAACGCGTTCCAGATACGGTCATTCGCTCCCGGTTTTGCAAAATGATCTGCGCCGTTTTTCTCGGCCAGCTTCTCCTGTTCAATAAGTTGATTAAAAAGGACGGTGGCGTTATCGATGATGCCGGTATCATCGAAAGCCTGCTCTACACAAATGATACCGGCGCCGTCCATCAATACCGAGGCCCATTCGTTGCGGATATTTGATCTCTGTTGCGGGGAGCCTGCCCGAATCTGCTCACCGCTGTACACTGGTATATTCTGTTCGATGCGTGTAGCGAGTGGCGAGTCATCTACATGTGACTTTGTTGAAACGAGGTCGGTAAAATGAGTGAAATCGTTACGCATATGCCGGAGGAATCGAAAGGAATCCAGCATCATAGCGGATAAAACAACGACGGCAAACCTGGTGCTATTCCGTCGGTGCTGTCATCCAGGCGGGTTCACAACCTTTGCCAGGAACCTGCAAGTGACACATTTCGTACAAGGTTTGGCTGTTTGCGCGTCAGAAGTACACAGCCGCAAATACTCGCAGAGTCTATTTTACTAAAGTGTCGCTCTGGCGCAGCGTCGATCTAGTGCGTCGGCCGCGACAGTACAAACCTGCGACAGATGACATAAACACCAATAGCAACAACGAATCGAACGGTGAACGCTGACCTGGCATCGAGCTGCATCCGCATCCGGTCAGACTGGTACGAGGGAGTCCTGAAGCGGCCTGTTGAAACCGGTGTGCCGTTTTGATCAATGTCAGGCAACGCGTTCCAATGGAGTTTGCCTTGTCTTGGATGGCCCGGGGTCAGCTGTGCAATTCGTTAATCCAGAGTGGCGAAAGCACTGCCGAATTCGGAAGAGGACACTTCGATGCGTGTATGGTTATTGACAGGAACAGGCGGTCCCCAGGCACTGGTAAGTATAAAATCACCTGTGCGAAGATTGAGCCCGTGTTTGTATAGTGCGTCCGTTAGCCATACGACCGCAGCGAGGATGTCATCGGGCCAGCGTAACTGTGGCCATTTATCTATAACTCGTCCATCGTAGAGCAGTTTAAGATCAGTATCACATGGGGCTGGTGGATGGTGGGCTGCACCGCGAACCACACCGCAGTTAATACAGTTGTTCGCGATCAACTCGTGCCCGTGTGGCGGTGCGCTTTGCAGACACAGATTGTGTAGCTCAAGAGTCGGGTATACAGCATCCACTGATGCGGCTATTTCAGCGATAGACATACCAGGCACAAGATTGCGGCAAAGCACGATGCCAAATTCGGCTTCGATAGAGAGATTTGTGTAGTTGTTTTTACTCAGAGCAACTCCACTGTCGTGCAACTCTGACGCCCACAAACGACCCCAGACCGGATGTGGCAGCCCCATCATTTTTTGATTGTGGGGAGTGACGGCGCCAACCTTGTAGCCAACTACTGTTTCACCTCGTTCTTCGCGCAACCCGGTGACAGCGTTTTGCAGGCGCCATGCATCAGGAAGCTGCAATCGTAGTCCTTCGGTGAAAATTGATAATGGTTTTGCGGCGTCATAGTCCGCGAGCAGGCGACGAGCCAGGTGCTCAAGAGTGGCGTTGTCGATTGTCATCTCTGCGACTGTACGTAGTATATGTCTATTTCTGCAAACCGGCTTCCGTCAGCGGTAGTGTAAACAGTATTGCTCAACCCAGTACTCCTTCAACCAGTTGAATGCAGGCCGGTTCCTTTATTGATACAAACGGATAGTCCCCCTGATACTCGAATCGATCATATTGAATTTCACATACTACCTTGTGGCCCAGTTTTTTTACACACAGCTGCTGGGTTGCCAGAGAACTCAATTCACCGATTACGTACTTAAAGCCCCGGCTGGTTCCGGCGTCGTGGACAGTGTTTCGAAGCTGACGGTATATTCCCTGACCTCGTACGGTATGTGCTACCACTGCGATATCAACGAGAAGAATTGAACCAGGATTTACCACTCGATGTGATTTGTATTTTTCCTCAAGTTCTCTTATCAGCGCAGCGATCGGTTTGAGTTGATCCGGAGTCACGTTGTCGGCGGCTGAAGAGCAGGAGTAGTCACCGCTTAGAATGCAGCCAACAATAGAATTTGTGGCACTGTCAAGGGCGATGAAGGACAGATTCTCTGCTGCCAGTGACAGGAACGGCTGACGCAGGTATTTAATGTAGTCACAGCTGTGGATGCCCAAAGCCCGATGCAGCGTGCTACCGGCGCAAAATTCACTGGCGGTAAATTTAAGTGCTTCCTCATAATGTGGTCTTTCAAGGGGGATTATCGTACACACTTTTTCGGTTACCAGTCGATTCCGGTCGGGTGCCGCAGCAATTTGTTTAGTAGCCACATCTTATGTCGAAGGCACCGGAATGGTTTAATGTTAAAGGCAGGACGGCGGCATTATTGATGTTTGATCTGGATAAATTTAAAGACATTAACGATAGCCATGGACATGAAGTCGGCGATGCTGCACTAAAACACTTCGTCGGTATCATTGAGGCGGCGTTGCCGGGTAGCGGTACCTTGTTTCGTCTCGGAGGTGAGGAATTTGCGGTCGTTCTACTCGACGCAAGTATGGATGATGCCGAAACCGAGGCTAACAGATTGCGGGAGACTCTGGCTTCGTCTCAATTTATAGCTGGCGGAAAACGCATTGCAGTCACAGCAAGTGTTGGTGTAACGCACAAATCGGAAGAATCGGTGCTGGAACTCGATTGGGTACTTAAAGCCGCGGACAAGTGTCAGTATGTGGCGAAGGAGTCGGGCCGCAACCGGGTTGTTATGGCAGCCTGATGCGGGCTTTCAGGGGGCGCTATTGCGAGTCACCAAAAAGGACATTCTGATCCAGCAGGTAACGCGAGAACAGCGGCAGGCAAGCACCTCCAATCGCGCGTGCGCCATCCCCGATCTGACCTTCACGAATCTCGGGCGGGGTGATGCCTTTCAGGTCGAGGTTGGCCAGTCCGGCATTGGTGCTTTTAACCAGGCGTTGTCGAACGTCTTGCGGAAACGCACCGTCGATAACTGCTGCCGAAAAATCGATGGTCGCACAAGACGAGGCGATAGCAACGGACAGATGTTTTCCGGTGTCGACAATCCAGTCGTCCAATACCTTGCCGTACATACTCCAGTCACCTTCCATTATCCGAAGACCGGATATATCCTTCTTTTTGGCAAGCAATTTCGTTTCCAGTGTCAGTAGTGATGCGTGATCGATTAGCTGGGTGGCGCCGCCGTTAGCAGCCGTCACCGGCATGCTGCCAAAAGCACCTGCGTTGCCGGATTTTCCACGAAACACAGAATGGTTCAGGACTACTCCGCCACCAATAAATGTGCCTACGAAGAAGTACACAAAATCGTTCAGATCTTTACCGTGGCCGAAAACCAGTTCAGCTCCACAGGCAGCAGTAGCGTCGTTTTCCAAAAATACCGGATAGTCGCAAAATTGTGCAAAGTGATGTTTAAAATCGAATGCTTTCCATGCGTACATTTCCTTTGCCGGTGCGCCAAAATGATCGGCCCAGTCCCAAAGTTCAAATGGAACGGATACACCAATACCGGCTATACGCTGTCGTTGCCTGCGCGCCAGGGTTGTCTCGAATCCGGCTATGCCTTTTTGCGCGAATTTTTTTATCGATTGCGGTGTCGGGTAGGTGTAACTTTTTTGCAGTCGGCTTTTTTGATTGCCGATGAAATCGAGTAGCACCAGATCAGCACTGCGTCGGCCTATCTTCAGGCCAATAGAATAAGCACCATCGGGATTTAAAGACATCGGGATCGATGGCTGCCCGACTTTGCCACGAACCGGTTCGTTCCGCAGCAGTAAGCCATCTTCCTCCAGCGAGCGCATTATGACAGAAACTGCCTGGGCACTCATGCCCGCTCGTTTGGCGATTTGCGCTTTCGCGAGGCTACCGTGCCGACGAACGAATGACATCACCAGTCGCTCGTTATACGCGCGAGCACGCATCTGGTTGGCGGCACCCGTTGGATCCGCAGAGAGAGCGGATGGCTGTTTATTGTCTGGTTCGATTCCCAATGCATTGAGCCGGCTGTGTGTGTAGTTACCTTCGCATGAATAATGATAATAAATCAATTGAATTGATTTATTGACAGTAGGCTGTTTTGTATGTGAAGCTAGCGGTGAGGGCGTCGGGACAAGCGCTCGTCAACAATTCGCCTGTTGCTTTCAACAAGGTCGAATTAGTAGCTCCACGGATAGAGTCCGCACATACAAATCACGCATACATCGAGGAATATATTCAATATGAATTTATCTAAAACCCTTTTGCCGGCAGCCAGCGTGTTAGCACTGAGTATGGCTGGTACTTCACTTGTGCAGGCGCAAACCGCTGCTTGCCTGATCACGAAAACAGACACCAATCCCTTCTTCGTGAAGATGAAAGAAGGCGCTACCGCCAAGGCCGAAGAGATGGGTGTGAGCCTTAAATCCTACGCGGGCAAGATCGACGGCGATCACGAGAGCCAGGTTGCTGCCATCGAAACCTGTATAGCGGATGGTGCGAAAGGAATACTGCTGACTGCCTCCGACACCAAGGCAATTGTTCCTGCGGTACAGCAGGCACGTGATGCGGGCATTCTGGTTATCGCGCTGGACACACCGCTTGAGCCCATAGATTCTGCCGACGCGACCTTCGCGACTGATAACTTCAAAGCGGGTGAGCTGATCGGATCATGGGCTGCTGCAGCATTGGGTGATGCAGCAAAGGACGCAAAGATTGCAATGCTCGATCTGGCCGTTAGTCAGCCCTCTGTTGGCGTGCTGCGCGACCAGGGCTTTTTGCAGGGCTTTGGTATCGACCTGGGAGACCCGAACAAATGGGGTGATGAGGATGACTCGCGTATTGTCGGCAACGAAGTTACGGCCGGTAATGAGGAAGGTGGTCGCAAGGCAATGGAAAATCTGCTAACGCAGGACCCTTCGATCAATGTGGTGTATACCATCAATGAACCTGCGGCTGCAGGCGCGTATGAAGCGTTGAAAGCAGTCGGCCGTGAAAGCGATGTGCTTATTGTATCGGTCGATGGTGGTTGTCCCGGAGTTGCTGATGTTAAGGACGGCGTGATTGGCGCTACCTCGCAGCAGTATCCTTTGCTAATGGCATCACTGGGTATCGAGGCGATAGCAGCCTGGGCCAAAGATGGTACAAAGCCTGAAAATACACCAGGGCTCGACTTCTTTGACACCGGCGTAAATCTGGTCACTGACAAGCCTGCAGATGGTGTCGAATCTATCGATACCGCTGAAGGTACTGATAAGTGCTGGGGTTAACAGTCGTTTTGTAGCGATTTGGTGGCTGTTGCTATACAGCTTGCTAAAACGAAGAACGGCGCTGGCAAGCGCCGTTTTTCGTTCGTAGTGTAAATTTTGAGTTCACAGGTTTCAGTATCCGCATAAAAACGGCGCAACTTCCGGGAGAAGAATTTGGCAGCACAGGATTATGAAGCAGCACTTGAAAACAGTGCTGAAGAACCGGCTTCATTCGACAATGGAAATAACGGTGTATTAAACCGGGTGCAGTCAACGTTGCATCATAATCCATCTCTGGTTCCATTGATTGTGTTGTTGGCGTCTATAGCCGGGTTTGGTTTTTACCTCGGGTCCAAATTCTTTTCTCCGTTTGCGCTCACGCTTATCCTGCAACAAGTTGCGATTGTGGGCATTGTTGGCGCAGCGCAAACACTGGTTATTCTGACTGCTGGCATCGATCTGTCAGTGGGTGCGATTATGGTGCTTTCCTCGGTAGTAATGGGGCAAGTGACCTTTCGCTACGGTATGCCGGCGGAGTTCGCAGTGGTTTGCGGGTTTGCGGTCGGCGCACTGTGCGGTTATATCAATGGTGTGCTGGTGGCTATTGTGAGGTTGCCACCGTTTATTGTTACGCTCGGGATGTGGCAAATTGTTCTGGCGTCTAATTTTTTGTACTCGGCGAACGAGACTATCCGCAGTCAGGATATTGCCGAGAAAGCGCAAATATTGCAGTTTTTCGGTACAAAAATAAAATATGAAGGTGCTGTTTTTACGTTCGGTGTAATCGCTTTTGTGTTGCTTGTATTGATACTTGCGTATGTATTGAATTATACAGCCTGGGGCCGCCACGTTTATGCGGTTGGTGATGATATTGAAGCCGCGGAGCTCAGTGGAGTACGAACAAAAAGAGTATTGATTTCAGTGTATGTTGTCGCTGGCCTGATTTGCTCGCTAGCCGGTTGGGCGCTCATCGGGCGAATCGGATCGGTATCGCCAACTGCCGGGCAGTTTGCGAATATCGAATCCATCACTGCAGTAGTTATCGGGGGTATATCCCTGTTCGGAGGCCGCGGTTCAATTCTCGGCATGTTGTTTGGTGCTCTGATTGTCGGGGTGTTCTCTCTGGGCTTGAGGCTCATCGGAACCGATCCGCAATGGACATATCTGTTGATCGGTTTGCTGATTATTATGGCAGTGGCTGTCGATCAATGGATCAGGAGAGTGTCCGCATGAGTGGAATCGAATCCACAGTACCCGGCGAACCTGTACTAAAAGCACGCAAGCTGTCCAGGCGCTTCGGCCGGGTTGTCGCGCTGGATCAGGCGGACCTTGATCTGTACCCGGGGGAGGTATTGGGTCTAATCGGTGACAACGGCGCTGGTAAATCGTCTTTGATAAAAGCGGTCTGTGGTGCGTTGCGGGTGGATAGCGGCACCATTTGGCTCAATGGCGAAGAGGTGTCTTTTAATTCTCCCATGCAAGCTCGCGACTCCGGCATAGAAACGGTCTATCAGAATCTCGCACTGTCACCGGCCCTGTCTATAACCGATAACCTTTTCCTGGGCCGTGAACTTCGAAAACCCGGTGTACGAGGCAGTGTATTGCGCATGCTTGACCGTGGTGCAATGGAGCGCGTGGCGCGTGAAAAACTGTCGGAGCTTGGGTTGCTAACCATACAGAATATTGGCCAGTCAGTAGAGACTCTGTCTGGTGGTCAACGCCAGGGAGTTGCGGTGGCGAGGGCGGCAGCGTTTGGATCGAAGCTTATCATTATGGACGAACCGACTGCGGCGCTGGGTGTGAAAGAATCGCGCAGGGTACTTGAACTCATTCAGGATGTACGCGAGCGCGGTATCCCGATAATTCTTATATCGCATAATATGCCCCACGTATTTGAGGTTGCCGATAGAATTCACGTTCACAGACTGGGTAAACGGCTCTGCGTTATTGACCCGAAAGAGCACAGTATGTCGGATGCGGTTGCATTTATGACCGGCGCAAAAACACCGGACGCTTAATCTGGCGCCGTACCCGATGCTCCATGATCCGATCGACTTGATTGCCCGTATGTTTTTTTATTATAAAGCATGTGGAGATCGCATTTGAATGTGGTGATTTTCGGCGGCGGTGGTGGTATCGGTAGCGCCTTGATTAAAGAAACACGGTCCAGGTTTCCGGAAGCGCAAATATTTGCTACCTGGCATACTGCCAGGCCGGATATCAGCGATGTGTACTGGAGCCGGGTAGATGTAACTTGCGAAGACCAGGTGAGCGCGTTTGCAAAGGGTATTGGCGAGACATACTGGATTATCAATGCAATCGGTTTACTGCATGTGGGGGAACGTGCGCCCGAGAAAACGATCAGGGATTTTGATGCTGGCTTTTTTCAGCACAACATAGAGGCAAACACGTTGCCCGCTCTGCTGATCGCCAAACATTTCACAAGTCATCTTCGACACCCGGAGCCATCGGTCTATGCAACGGTGTCTGCTCGTGTGGGCAGCATAACGGATAACCGCCTGGGTGGATGGTATAGCTATCGTTGTTCAAAGGCGGCGCTCAATATGGCGCTTCGCAACTTGAGTATAGAGTGGAGGCGAACGTTGCCCAATGTGTGTGTAGCAGCCTTGCACCCTGGCACTACAGACACGGCACTGTCAGCGCCATTCCAGGCGCGTGTACCCGAAGGTAAACTTTTTTCCACCGCTAAAACTGCAGCTCTTCTGGTAGACCGGCTGTGCGAGCTAACACCCGCTGACAGCGGACGATTTCTCTCCTACGACGGAGAAGAAATACCCTGGTGATCCAGAAGATAATTTCCCGGGAAACCGGCTAGTGCGAAATAAATTCGATTTACCGAACAGGAGTTGCCGAGTGTGAGGTGGACATTCGCGTAGCAAATAAACGGGCGGATTGTTCGCTCGACGTTCGGTATTGTTCAAAACTCAGGCCGCTTGCCGGAAACCGCTATTGCGGACCGGTGTTTGTTCGATTCACGTCCGAGGTATATCACATGAGATTTAAAGCTGTTGTTTGCATGCTGGCGGCTATAGTGCTGTGTGGCAACCCTGCCCAGGCCGATAATGATAGTTTGCTGCAGGCACTGGCGTCAGGCAATCACTTCGCATTGATGCGCCATGCGCTGGCTCCCGGAAACGGGGATCCGTCAAATTTTCAGGTGGAAGACTGTAGCACACAGAGAAACCTCAATGATGCAGGTCGTCAACAAGCCGCAGCGATCGGGAAATATTTACGCTCTGCGACGATGCAGAGCCCGGGTGTGTACTCAAGCCAGTGGTGCCGTTGTCTGGAAACAGCGCGTTTGCTTGAGATGGGTGAGGTGACGCCGTTGCCCGCGATTAATTCTTTTTATGCCACCCGCGACCGCGCTGACAGCCAGACTCAGGCAACGCGCGAATGGCTAACCGAGGCAGAGTTGCCGGTAATACTGGTCACCCATCAGGTAAACATAACGGCACTGACCGGCATATACCCTGCGTCCGGCGAGATTGTGGTGGTAGAGCGTAAAGCGAACGGGGAATTCGAGGTGGCCGGTTCACTGGAGTTATAAGCATAGCCCATCGGGCACCCCAGCCTGTCGTGCACTGTTTAATCTTCAATGCGGGGTCTGTTTGATGGTGCGGGCTTTAGTGTATTTCTATCCGGATCGCTTTCTCTAAAGCCTGGTCAGTCAAGGGCGGTGCAAACGTTTATAGTCAGTTGGTTGCAATACCATTGGTTGCGATACACCGGGGGCATGATGGGTGCGCGTCAGCATTTGTGTTACTGTGAACGCGGTATCGCGCGGATTTAAAAATGATCGATTTCGTTAATGATAAATGGCGACGAACCGGAGAGTGTCAGGTGACGTCTAAAAAACACACCCGGGTTACAACCTGTGCAAGCCGTGATGTGCTGGCAGCCATTCTCTTTATATTGCTCGCGATGACGGGTTCAGGTTCTGCGTTTTCAGGCACTTTGATTGTACTTGATTTCGATTTGCACGATCTTACCCTTAACCCGGATACAAAGGCCGAAACCGAGAGAACGGCAACTCTGCGCCCGTTGCTGGTCGATGAGTTATCATCGACACACAAGCTGACTATTCAAGACAATCCCCCGAGTGCAGCCAAAGAGGCTGCGAAAGGCCAGGGCTATGTATTCGACCGTCCCGCCCTGGCCGGGCGCATAGCAGCGGAGGCCGGAGCCGAGTGGGTGGTTTCGGGTCGGCTTCACAAGGCAAGTTTTCTGTTTGTTTATCTAAAGGCACAATTGATCAGGGCAAGCAGCGGGAAGGTGGAGGCTGATTTTGTAGTTGAAATAAAGGGGCCGCAGAAAAAACTGACCGCTAAAGGGGTAGAGACACTGGCGGTTCAGGTGAACGATGCATTGGTAAAACTGGGAGCACGGTAGCCCTGATTTTTCATTGCAGGGTAGCGTGAATATCTGGCATACCTGCGCCGGTCAAATAATAACTAATTAATTAGTGTCGGCGCCTTCACTTTGAGAAAAAATCACCATAGGCCCGTGGCCCGTCACCTGTTTCGATGGTGCTTGTTATCTCCCCTGTTGCAGCGTCGATGACCATTACCGAATTGCCGAACCAGTTGGCGACATAGACATGCGTATCATCGGGATGCGTGTAGATTCCTTCGGGATATTCGCCAACGTCAATTAGATTGAGCTCTTCAAGAGAACGGGTATCGATCACGCTGACGGTATCGTCGTATTGATTGGTGACGAAAGCGCGTGAGTCATTCAGCGCCAGGCTGATGGCGTAGGGGCGCTCACCAACGCTTACGTGTTTTATCAGTTGCATGGTACGAGTGTCGATTACAGACATAGAATTGCCCATCACATTGGCTACATAAAGTGTTTGCCCGGACTTGCTAATGGTCATTCCAAAGGGGCGGTCTTGCGTCTCAACGGTTGCTATGATCGCCGATGTTTCAGTATCGATGGCGATGACTTCGTTGTCGTCACGTATACTCGCGTAGAGAGTCTTGCCGTCCGGAGCTGGCACTAGTCCCGACGGCGAGCGACCGACTTTTGTCGTTTCAACAGTTTCCCAGGTCTCTGTATTGATAGTGCTAATGTAGTCTTCGTACCAGTCTGCTACATAGAGGTGATTGCCGTGCGCTACAAGGGCAAGTGGTCCAGGTCCGGTTTCAATACTTCGAGTCACTTTCAGCGAAGCGAGGTCGATTACCGAGACTGTGCCGTCGCCCGGGTTGGAGACGAAGGCGTGTTTTCCACTGGTGCCGGTAGTGATTCCGGCGGGCTCTTTACCCACCGGTATCGTTGCCACTACTGAGTAGTTGACGGTGTCGATGACAGTGACATCGCCGGACTGCTGGTTGGTGATAAAAGCCAGAGGACTTGCGACTGTGGCATTGCACCAGAACGTGGCAAGCAATGCGATAGTCTGCACAACAATTCGCACGGGTAGCAGGATTGTGCTTGAGCGTGTGATGTTTTGCTCCGTGGCTGGTAACTGAATAATTACTGGGGAGCCTCAATAATTTTTTTCAGATGCGCAAGGCCCGCCTTGTATAAACCGGTGACTGCAGCAACCGCCGCCTCATCGTTGAGTTCTTCTGGCGGGTCGTTGTTCGGGTAGCCACGATAAAAAGCACCCTTCCAGGTCACCACGCTGCTGTCACCATTTTTCGTTACTGTCAGTGTGGATGAATAATTGTTCACCGGTAAAATTGCTACGTCGTGCGTATCATTTGGAATACGGTAGCTGTAGCTCATTTTTTCATCGTTGTGTTTTTTCAGCGTCTCATACACTTTTACTCCGGGCCCCAGCGTCAACACGCGTTTTGCGCCAGCCTCGTTGCCACCTTCAATTTCTGTGCTTTCCACCATGGGTAGCCAGGCATGCGCATTGCCAAAGTCTTTGACCATGGCCCACACTTTTTCGGCTGGAGCGTCTATTTCGATAGTTTCGGTCACCTTCTGGCGGGTCGGTCCGTGTGCCCATGAGGTAGCTGCTGTGACCGAGCAGAGTAAAAACAGTAAAGCGGCTCGCCTTGAATATAACCTTGTGTTCATTTCAGTTGTTCCTGTTGTGTTGATTAGTTCTTTCCAGGTATCAATGCCTGGGGCGCATCGATGAAAGTAATTGACAGGTTCCGCACCTGGGTTTGTTCAAACGTAGAAAGATCACCAGTGCTGTCTGGCGTCGTGCTTACCTGTCCTATGACAGGCAAACCTTTTCGAAGTTTGCGGTTCGCCTTGTCGACACCGTCGTGCAGTTGTGCCGAATAGGGCAGGCCGTACGACCGCGGAACAGTTCTGCCTAAACCTCTGCTAATATCTGTGCCCCATAGATAGATACGATGAGGCTCATCGACATTGATTGCATGCAAATAGAACCTCATCGGTAAATCGCGTTCAGTTGGCCAGCCGAGAATTTTCGGCCATGAGTGGTAGGTGATCAGAACAAAAATAACCACAATCACGTTTACCGCAAGTTTTAGTATCCAGGTCCATGTGGTGAATAGATTAAGAGCAAGTAGTAGTGCGGCCAGTATAATATAGGCAATGGTAAGTGCGGTGATGTCCGCGACCGGAATGGTAGATTCAAGGAATTCCCGCATCAACGTGGCACTAGTTGTTTGGGTAGGTGGTTGACATCGCCAATGCTGCCGTCGGCTGCCAGGGTGAAGCGAACTGCGGTTTTCTCTTCGCCCTTAGCTGCCAGGTTGGTGGTGCCGTAGTAGGCCACCGTATACACAGGGTTCACTTTTGCCACCTTGACGGTCACCGGTACCTCTTCGTTTGTTTCAGACTCATAGTAGTGAATGTTGACGGTATACTCGCCCGGAACCACTCCGCGTATGGCTGCTATCTCCTGGTTAAGCGGGTTATCAACCTGTTTGCCCTCGACGATAATCGTATCATTAAGCATTCCCCGATCATCTCTGTCAAGGTGAACAAGACCGCTGCTGCGATTGCGAAACCAGATAACGTTTGCATTTGGATCTTCTATCCAGGTGTCTATATCGTCCGGGCTATTATCAGCCCAGGTCACGCTGATAACATACTCGGCGTTGATGTTTATTTTACCGGTATCGGTCGCAGGGCTTAAAAACAACACGGCGATAAAAAAAAGCAGAATAAAGCCGAGCAGAATATTGAACAACAGATCGGTGAACGGATCTGACCCGGCAATTGTGCCTCGATAGCCGGACCGCAGTTTGATGGCCAACGTCAGGGTTCAACCTTGTGTGCCTGGCTACCATCGAGCCTGCTGTTACCGGCCCTGCCATTGTTGATTCTGCTGTTGTTGCACCTGCTATTGCTGAGCCTGAGCAACAAGCCGATAAGGTGCTCTGACTGTCGGCCCAGAATCATAAATTGCACACTCAGGAGCGTTGCACCCGTCAGCCCGCAAAGGGTTGTAAACAAGGCAGTGCCCATTCCGCCACTCATGGTAACCAGTAACTCTTTGAGTCCTTCCGCTCCATCGATAGAAGTATCCGACAATGAAGTAAATATAAGAATGAAACCGATAATGGTTCCGATTAAGCCCAGTCTAACGGCCAGATCTACCAGAAACCATCCCGTTTCGACCGGGCTGCGCAATTTGTCGGCGTATATCTCCAAAATGGCATCGTACGACTGTTGTTCATTTTGTACGACGTTCAAACTGGCGGTTTCGGCCTCTGCAAGAAATTCAGCGACCTGATTTGTAGCGACATGATGGTGTGATGGAGAATGCTGTAATACCTTTTTGGCAACCTCTATCTGTTGCGAGTAACGGATCACATGCCATGCAGCGAATACCGAGGTAAAGACAACCAGTGCAGCAATAACGGTAGTCAAGTGGCTTCTGTCTGCCTGATAGATTGCCGTGATTATGTTGAGGTCCCAACAGACGTAGCAGGCGACTGCTACAAACGAAGAGTAAAGAAACCACATGAGTGCGTGCAGGTGGTCTGGAAGGTAGTGTCCGCCAGACAGCGAAGGAGAAGCGTATCCGGTTGAGGCCATTATAAAGTGCCCGTCCATAACCATCGTGTAGCGAGGGCTCTGCAGCTACGTGAGGTTTCACCAGCTACATGCGTGCGTAAAGTCATTCAAAATAACCAGATGTAGTTGACGAAAGATTGTGTGCCCTGGCTGGCCGCAGTAGCGTTCGTTCATGGATGAGCACTGGCTTACAGGCCCTCGGCGACCAATTGTTCAAGCTCGCGCCATTTGGTGGTGGCGAGCTCGATTTGTAGCGGACCCAATGTATACTCCACCGCAATTTGTCGCAGATAAATTTCCGCTGTCGGATTGCCGTAGCGATCAGCCATTCGGTACCAGGCAAATGCACGCATCGCATCAAAAGGTACACCCAGACCCTGTTTGTACATGTTGGCCAGATTGAGTTGTGCGGACGCATGGCCTTGTCGGGCAGCAGCGTAATAGAGTTGTACTGCTTTGGTAAAATCCTGCGGCACACCAAGGCCCAGATAGGAAAGGTTAGCCAGTGCGTTTTGCGCATCTGCATCGCCATTGCTTGCGGGCCCGGTGTAGAGTTCGCTTGCGGCAACATAGTGGCCTGACGCCATAGCCTGTCTGGCGTTGGACGGTGTGTGGCGGTACAACAGAACCGCAATGGCCAATAGCAAGCATGCGCAGCAAATGAACAGCCTGTTTAACATTTTCTACAGCCGGGCGGGGGTGTTTTCATAATGGGTCTACTGGCGAGTTGGCAAGCTTGTCCCGATCCCTGCAAGATATCACGACATGGAAATTCCGCAATGCAGCATTAGATAAAAACGGTGCTTGTCGCGTCGATTTTGCGGCTGCTGTTGTTGCCGGATATCAGGTCGTGTGCCATACTGAATTGTAGTAATTACAGCGATATAGCAGCGATCCAGGGAGATCTGTGGCTGTATCATAGTGCATATGCACGATGGAGTAGACGGTAGTATTCAGGAGAAAATCCTGTAACGCATTCGTTACTACCATGGTCGAAATTTGCGTCGTTGATAGGCTCTGCCCGGAGCAGCAGGCAAGCAGCAGCAGGCAAGCAGCAGCAGGCAAGCAGCAGCAGGCAATGTGATTTGTACCTCCAATTCTCCGTGCAGCCGCATTTTGTCAGGGCAAAGGTGCCGTTATCCGATAGACAGCCGTTATGTATGCGTAGGTGCCTAAAGCGGCCAGCCTGTTTGCAGTTGAATTCACAGACCGCGGATCAGTGCGATCGCTGGTTCTAAAATCAGGCAATCTTCCGGCGAGAGCAGGTGCCGGTTGTCAGCAGTATCCAACTAGACCTGCTCACTGAGAGACATGATTATGTATGAAGCTGGCAGAAACAGAACAAATTTCGGTATGACTGTTAAATCGGTCGTGTGTGCAGTGTCATTGTTGTTGTGTGGAGTAGCCAATGCATCGGAAGATCCTCGCTGGGCCGAACTCAAGGCCTCCTTCTTTGCGGAAAAGGAGATAATTGTCGGTGAGGATGTCATATCAATGGAAGCGCCCCGGCGGGCGCATGACGCGGCAACTGTGCCAATTACGGTAAATGCGATCAACCCTGATGTAACCATCAGGCAAGTACATTTGATTGTCGATAAAAATCCTTTGCCGCTTGCAGGCATTTTCAAATTTCGCGAGGAGGCAGATGGCTGGCAGTCTCTGGAAACACGCATCCGTATTAACGAATACACCAATGTGCGTGCGATCGCCGAGCTTGAAAACGGGGAGTTGCACATGACCGAGCGTTTCGTTAAAGCGGCGGGCGGCTGCTCGGCTCCGGCAATGGCGGATCTCGATGCGGCGATGGCAAGGGCCGGTAAAATGAAATTATTACTCGATGAAATTAATGACGCGGGACTCGCCAGTGCTTCTGCAGTGATCAAGATTAGCCATCCGAACAACTCCGGAATGCAGTTTGATCAGATATCGCGGAATTACATACCGGCCTTTTTTGTTCATACCATCGTGGCCGAGCTCGATGGCAGACCCCTGCTGGATGTGGAAACCAATTTTTCACTGAGTGAAAATCCGGTAATTCGACTAAATTTTTCTCCCGAGACAACCGCTGCTAATTTGCAGGTACACGCGTTGGATTCAAAAGGAAATCGTTATCAGAAAGCCTTACATGAGGCAAACTGAGTAAGCATTCTATTCGCACATTGTTCTTTTTACACGTGTGATCAGCCGACGGGAGCGGCGTGTTGTGCGCGCTCCGCCAGATAGCTCTAGAAGCAAAGCCCAGATATCTCTAGAAGCAAAGCAAGGTGGATTCGGCCTGATATTTTTGCAGGTTTTTAATCCGCTCTTTGGCCCAGTTTGAATCGCGGAAAAAGATGCCACGCTGACCTCGATCAAGCTGTACCTGCATTATGGTCTGTGCCTCCTCAAAGTCTGTAAAACTCATTTTCTCCTTGATGAAATCAATGCTGCATGAGCATTGATGGAGCGATTCTACAGAGTTGCCATTGGCAGCCATGCAACCCAGTACATAGTCTGTTATCACAGCTGTCGGGTACTTGTGCTCGACGGCTTCACTGGCGCTTGCAGGGGCAGTTTCTGTAGCGCAATCGCATTTGTCTTCGGCGGTGCTATGAGAGGTAATAGTCAGGCATGCGGCAATAACAAACAAGCCGGGCTTGAATCGATGCATAGGTGGTGTCTCCTGTGTATTTACCGGCCCGCTAGGCACCGGGAGGTGTCAGTTCCAGATCGCGACTGAAGTAAAACAGGCCTTCGTGTCGCGATATAAAAGAAATCCCGACAACGCCTCCGGGAACCTGTTCACTTAGTTTGATAAAAATTTCTGCATAGCGATACTCCGGGCGTTCAGCAAGGTATGAATCGCGTATAAATGGTGAAAGAACCAGCTCGGTAGTCTTGATGCTGCTGCCATCCCAGGTCATCTCTTCTTCACTGACGAGGACTGCTTCGGCCGCAAGAGCGTCGCGTATGCGGTTGCGGAAATACAGTACACCGCCGCCAGTGTCACGGCCAATGCTCTGAGCGACATGTTCCATCATTGCGATAATTACCGGATTTCCGCGGAATTGATTGAAGTCGGGAAATACCATACGGTGTTCGCCGCTTAGAAAGTTCAGCACCACATCCCGTTTGTCATCATCGTGTTCGCGATTTACGCTGAGAGTGATCTTGTCGTCGCTTTGGGTATCACCGGATTTACTGGAGTACTGGTAGGTGAGGCTCTGTCCTGCGGAGGTATTGGCAAGATGAGAGCTGTCATAGATTAGTTTTTGTGCGGGGGTCAGGTCATTGAACGCGTGTGACGAATCCGGTATAGCAAGTATGGCTGCAACTGACATGCATAGTCCGACAGCGGTTACGCCGGTTGCTTTCACGCAGGCATGCCGGCATCGGTGGATGAAACTGCCATCTGGTGAAAAATTCATGCTCATGAATGTGTACCCGGGGTTAAAGAGCGCGTACCCCGCGGGGTAGCGCAGCGTTGTTTCGGATGGGCGCCAGCCAGTTTCCATCGGTCCCTTCAGGCATACGATTGCCGATGATTACCTCCGCTTTTGTTTACCTCTAAAATGACCAGGAGCTCACATGCTGTGGCTACATATATCCGGCACCTGAAATCTACTGTATTAGCGTACATTAGAACAAGTCAAGCGGCGACTGTACGAACGCGGCGTTTCCGGATACGGTACCTGTCTTTGGTGGCTGCTGTGGTAATCCTGCCAGGTGTACTTTGTCGAGCGCTTGGTAGTATCAGGAAAATTATAGAGGTACAGGCAATGAAAACTGATTATCCCCTGGTGTGCGGCAACCTGATTGGCAAAATTTCCATCGCCTTGTTAACTCTGTTGTGCAGTGCGCGCGTTGTCTATGCAGAGACACCGGTGCTGCAATTTACCGAGGTTAAGCCGGGTGTGTACGTACACTTCGGTCGGCAGCAGGCGATGTCAATCGACAATCGCGGTGACATTGCCAATATAGGATTCATCGTTGGCGAATCATCAATTGCTGTTATTGACCCTGGCGGTAGCCCGGAGATCGGTGAGTTGATGAGGAGTGAGATTGCAGCGGTAAGCTCGTTGCCCGTATCGCATGTGATCATTACCCATTCTCACCCGGATCACATGTTTGGTGGTTCGGCGTTTGCAGATGTGCCTCACATATTAGCCCACCGAAACTTTACTCGTGCGCTCGCGCAGCGCGCCCTGTTTTATCGCAACGCGTTTAAAGAGTTGTTTACAAGCGCTAATCAGATGACCGCGCTGACGCCCACCGAAGATACGTTCGAAAGCCTGCAGGTAGATTTGGGCGGGCGCACTTTGACGCTACAACAACATCCTGTCGGACACACTGATAACGATTTGACCGTTTGGGATGATCAAACCCGCACCCTCTGGGCCTCTGATGTGCTGTTTGTTGGTCGAGTCCCATCGCTGGATGGCAGTTTAACCGGATGGTTGTCAACGATGGATGCATTGAGTGAATTGCCCGTAGACATAGTCATTCCCGGGCACGGTGCCGCCGGTAGCTGGGAAGAACTGGCCAAACCTCAACGACGGTATCTGCAAAAATTGCTTGATCAAACACGATCGGCAATCGCCGGGAACGAACGGTTGTCTGAAGCAATAGAAACAGTTGCCAGTGATGAGTCTGATCAATGGATTCTGTTTGACGTGCGACACCCCGGAAACGTCACAAGGGCGTTTACCGAACTGGAGTGGGAATAACATACCCGTGAGTATATAAGTTTCCGGTGTTACAGCGCGGCTACGCAGAGGTCCGGCTATATAGTTTCAGGAAAACTCCCGGCAAGTCTCTGGACCTGATTTGCGCTTGTTACACGGGGTTCCCCTATGCTATGTTCGAAGCGTGGGTCGGAAGAACGCGGCGATAGCAAACTGATTTGCGTCGACAACTTGCCGGAACTCGACATCACAAACACAGGAGGAAAATACGGTCAGACTTTATTGAGGTTTTTTGTCACTTGCTAAGCAGTAGTCGGCTGTACGCCTGCCGCTGTGCTACAGGGAATGTAATACCTTATTTTTACTGGACGTATAGCGAGAGCTTCTCGGTCGACCTTAATTATCCTAAAGGTTGTCACTTTTTTCATTTGAAATGCGTAGCTGTAGCGCTTCGCTGGCGAAAACCGGCCGACGTCAAGGCACTTTGTGGCCATAGACTTTGGCGGGTATCGCGGCTTGCGGCAACTCATTAAATCTTGCAGATGAGAGCAGTGACATAAGCGTTTGTACAATAAAAAGCTTATCTGAACGGAGATTATCAATGACACTACGCTATACGTCAGGCTGTGCTGCTGCGGTGATTGCAGCAACCACGCTCGCCTGGTCAGGGGTGAACGCCAATGAGGAGGTATCCGCACTGGCAGCCGATCCTGCTAACTGGGCAATTCCAACCGGCGACTACGCCAATACCCGATACAGCAAACTCAGTGAAATAACCGCAGACAATGTCGGTGACATGAAAGTCGCATGGACATTTTCAACCGGTGTTTTGCGTGGTCACGAAGGCGGCCCGCTGGTTATTGGTGACACTATGTTTCTCCACACACCGTTCCCGAACCGTGTGTACTCGATGGATCTCACTGACGAGGGACGCATCAACTGGATGTATGAACCCAAGCAGGATCCTTCAGTGATACCTGTCATGTGCTGTGATACCGTAAACCGCGGTCTGTCGTATGCTGACGGCAAGGTTTTTCTCTATCAGGCGGATGCAACGCTGGTCGCACTGGATGAGGCCAGTGGTGAGGTTGCATGGTCTGTATCGAACGGTGATGCAGGTAAGGGCGAGACCGGTACCTCTGCTCCAATGGTATTCAAAGACAAAGTTGTCGTCGGTATATCTGGTGGAGAGTTTGGCGTTCACGGTCACATTACGGCCTATAACATTGGCGATGGATCACTGGCATGGCGCGGTTACTCGACTGGCCCTGATGATCAAACGCTGATGGATCCGGAAGCGACAACACATCTGGGTCAGCCAGTAGGCAAGGACTCGGGAACTGCAACGTGGGAAGGCGATCAATGGAAAATTGGTGGCGGGACGACGTGGGGCTGGTATTCCTATGATCCCGATCTAAACCTGCTCTATTACGGTACTGGTAACCCGAGTACCTGGAATCCTGTTCAGCGTCCTGGTGATAACCGCTGGTCTATGACAATCTTTGCTCGCGACGTCGATACCGGTATGACCAAGTGGGTATACCAGATGACTCCACACGATGAGTGGGACTACGACGGCGTCAACGAGATGATACTCGCGGATCAGGAAATCGGTGGCGAGATGCGCAAAACACTTGTGCACTTTGATCGCAACGGGTTTGGCTATACGCTGGACCGGGAGAGCGGCGAGCTACTGGTAGCCGAGAAATTTGACCCGGCGGTTAACTGGGCTACTCATGTTGATATGAAAACCGGTCGCCCGCAGGTGGTTGCCGAGTACAGTACTCACCAGAATGGTGAAGACGTGAACTCAACCAACATTTGCCCGGCAGCACTTGGTTCAAAGGATCAGCAGCCCGCTGCCTACTCACCTGATACCAAGCTGTTCTATGTACCTACAAACCACGTGTGCATGGACTACGAGCCGTTCGAAGTTGAGTACACTGCCGGTCAGCCCTATGTCGGTGCGACATTGTCAATGTTCCCGGCGGGTAAAGTCACCAATAACGGTACAGACAACCTTGGTAACTTTATTGCCTGGGATGCGACAAAAGGCGAGATCAAATGGTCTAATCCTGAAGCGTTCTCGGTTTGGAGTGGTGCACTTGCAACTGCAGGAAACGTTGTATTCTACGGCACGCTTGAAGGCTATCTGAAAGCAGTTAATGCGGAGACAGGCGAAGAACTGTATCGCTTTAAAACACCGTCCGGAATTATTGGCAACGTGACCACCTGGGAACAGGGCGGCAAGCAGTACATTGGCGTACTTTCCGGTCTTGGTGGCTGGGCAGGCATCGGCTTCGCGGCCGGTCTTACCGGTGATACCGATGGTCTGGGTGCTGTTGGGGCCTACAAGTCACTGTCAAGCTACACCTCACTTGGTGGTGTGTTGACAGTATTCTCGCTGTAACTAACAGCGCGTTACTTGTAGTAGTCTGTTCATAGCAGATGGCCGGGTGCATGATGATTGCACCCGGTTTGCCAGGTTCGCGTTTCACACTGCGCCACATCCAGCCTGGCCGGGTTAAACCTGTACCGCAGTTGTTCAGCGGCATTCAGGTAGACTAAAAATCTAAAAAATCACAAGTTGGCTATAATGAAGATTCGATACATTCCCCTGGTTCTTTTTGGTTTCGCATTTGTTAATACGACGAGTGCTTCAGATTCCGCTGCGGGTGAAACACCTAAATATGTTGTTGAAGACGGCAAGGTCGACAAGGCCACGTTTAATGGTTACCGCCGCTTTCACGGTACCTGTCACGCCTGTCACGGCCAGGACGCAATGGGAGGCAGTTTTGCGCCATCGCTGGTGGAATCGTTAAAAACTGTGGACTACGAATCGTTTGTAACAACCGTTATGGAAGGGCGTCAAGCTCAAGGTTCCGACGGATCGGTCAGTGCGATGCCGGCTTTTTCAAATGACCCGAACGTGACCAAGCACCTCGATGATATTTTTCGTTATTTGACTGCACGCGCCGATGGCAAAATTGGAGCCGGTCGCCCGCCAAAGCTGCCCAAGCCCAAGAACTAGTTACGGTATGTGGCGAGCGTACTTTGCGATGAGACACAAGTTTGCATTTACAGCGTCGATGTTCGCTGCCATCGCGGGCGCTATGGTGTTATCCGGAAGTCTCTTTGCTGCCGGTGCAACCGGCCGACAGGCACTTACCACTTCTATACTCCGGGTCTGTGCAGACCCTGGTAATTTACCGTTTTCCAACGACAAGCTTGAAGGGTTCGAGAATCGCATTATCAGTTTACTCGGCGAACAAATGGGGCTGGAAGTTCGATATACCTGGTTCCCTCAAACTGTAGGATTCGTGCGCAACACGCTCAGATTACGTGAGTGTGATTTGATCTCCGGTATAACTACAACCAGTGAGCGTGTACAAAATACCAATCCCTATTATCGCTCTGTGTACACCATGATCTATCGCAAGGATTCCGGAATTACTGCGACGAAATTGTCCGATCCGCAATTGAATGATCTAAAACTCGGTGTTGTTGCCGGTACACCTCCGGCAACAGTAATTGCAAAACTCGGACTGCTGGATCATGTTAAACCCTACCATCTAGTGGCTGATACCCGCCGCTACAGGCCGGCGGAGCAAGCGGTAAAAGATGTGATATCCGGTGAAACAGATGTTGCGTTTATCTGGGGGCCAATTGCTGCTTTTTATGCAAGGAAATCGATTAACGAGCTTGAGTTAGTGCCTCTGATTGGTGAGGACAAAACCGTACGGCTGGATTTTAGAGTATCTATGGCGGTTCGTTATAACGAAACTGAATGGAAGCATGAAGTGAATGAAGTATTGCAGGAGTTGCAGCCGGAGATAGACGCTATATTGCAAGAATACGGCGTGCCGTTATTGTCTGACCGCGGGCAGTTAGTTCTAGAGTAGGCAATGCGCTCGGAAAAGCCGGTTGCAGTGGATAGTCAGAGCAAAAATTTTCTGCTAACAATTGCTCTGGGCTGGTTCCTGTTCCTGACTGGTTTGCCCGCCCATGCCGATGTGCCGCAGCCAGACGGTTATCGTATGGAATTATACGATGATGAGGTTCCGGTAGCTCTTGATGGCGCCAAAACAATTACCGCGGCCCAATTGAAAAGGTTGCAGGAATCGGCTGAAGTGGTCGTGGTTGATGTAATACCGGAGCATCGGCGGCCGGATTTTCTCCCCGAAAACCAGATTTGGGTGCCCGTACCTCACAAGGGAGTACCCGGTGCAGTATGGTTACCTGATACCGGTTTTGGCGCACTTTCCAAAACCACCGAAACGTATTTTAAAACTCATCTGGTGCGGGCTACCGGCGGTATAAAATCGCAACCCCTGGTATTTTATTGTCGATCAGATTGCTGGATGTCATGGAATGCGGCGAAGAGAGCGCTAACGTATGGATACTCGGATGTATACTGGTTTTTCGACGGTGTAGACGACTGGTTTTTTGAAGGCTACGAGTTTGCCTTGCTAAAGCCTGCACCCGGAAAACGCCAGGAGGGCGACAAATAAATTGAATTGAATTGAATTGAATTGAATTGCATTGAATCTGATTTGAATTTTTATTGTAGTAGCGCGGTAGAATCCAGCCAGGAAGGTATGGCAGTATATCGTTAACGCGCTCGCATAAACTTAATAAACTCAAAAGAGAAACCATCATGAAAGCCCTCCGAAACTGTCGAATCTTCTCCAGAGCAAAAGCTGCTGTACTAATCACTCTGCTTTTTGGCTGGGCAAATATTTACGCAGACGCAGGGTTGTTAACCGGTGGCGCAGAAACACTGGAACCGTTAAATTTGTCAGTTATGGTACCGCTGGCTGCCAATCCCTATGAACTGGAGTCTGGCAAGTACTATGAGCTCGATATTATCTGCGACGGTTCAGGTGAACTGGCATTGTCGGGTGCGGAGTTTTTCAGAAATATTTGGGTTGACGAAGTAATCATCAATGATATCGAAATCAGGCCTATGGGAATGCATAGTATGGAATTTGATGATGAGGGAACTGCCACTCTCAAGTTTATTGCTATCAGGCCGGGTACATTCACCCTGAAAATACCGGGTAGTACAGGCGAGTCGCAACAAGCGATATTTACAATACGCTAGCCGAAATTTACCGGCTCGTTTGAATACGATGAAACTCCATTCGATCGTCAACGCCGCGTTTCTATGCGCGCTGGTGTGCATAAGCGGCGTAACACATGCCGCCGACGAACTTGTGATCGACGTAACCTACCTCGGGCGGGCCGAGACACCGCTTATCCCGTTGTCACTGCTCGACACACCTGTAGAAGACGATGGCATACCTGGCAGTGTGCTAGGTTTAAAAGATAGCCAGACCACCGGGAATTTCCTCAACCACAAGTACCAGCTGGAACATGTCATCGTCGATGCCGAAGACGATATTGTCGCTGAATTCAAACAGCGGGTTGGTGCAGGTGCCGCTCTCTTTATTGCAGACCTCAACGCTGAAGATTTGCGCAGTATTCAGGCTCACGCCAGCGGGGTTGTGATAATGAATATGCGTTCGAGGGAGGATTCCCTGCGCAACGAAGACTGCAATGCCTCGGTACTGCATTTACCACCCAGCCGCGCAATGGTGGCGGATGCGCTCGCGCAATTTCTCGCATGGAAGCGATGGCGAGAAGTGGTGCTGGTTACCGGTCGCCATCCGGAGGACAAGCTATACGCTGATGCGATTCGCCGTGCTGCAGACCGATTCGGTTTAAAGATTGTGCAGGAAAAAGACTGGACGTCAGTGCCTGGTGCGCGTCGAACAGACTCCGGTCATCATTCGCTGCAACAGGAAGTGCCAACATTCACGCAGTTTAAGGAACACGATGTCGTTGTTGTTGCTGATGAGCGTGACGAGTTCGGCGAGTATCTATCTTATCGCGCTACAGATCCACGACCGGTCGCCGGTACACAGGGTCTTATTCCGACGTCGTGGCACAGAACCCAGGAGCAGTGGGGAGCAACCCAGTTGCAACGGCGTTTTACAAAGCTGGCCGGTCGCACAATGACCGAAAGGGACTATGCTGCCTGGCTTGCTATGCGTGCCTTCAGTGAAGCGGTGACCAATACATCAAGCATCGATCCTGCTGTGATCAGAGACTTTCTGGTATCAGACAAACTTAAGCTCGCGGGTTTTAAAGGCACCCCGTTGAGTTTTAGACAGTGGAACGGACAATTACGACAACCTGTATTGTTAGCGGCCGCCAGAATGCTGATAACGGTATCTCCCCAGGAAGGGTTCCTGCACGCTGTCTCGGAACTTGACACGCTCGGCTACGACCAACCAGAGTCCGGGTGCGAAAATTTTCAGGAAAAATAAATGAGAACGATTAATCTCGACAATTCTGTAAAGCCGTTAGCCTGCCGGAGAAACAAGCTGCGACGACAGGCCATTGTGAGTGTCTGCGGCTTACTCTGCTGCATCGGTCAGTCTGTTCAGGCCTATTCGGTGTATGTGTCTAATGAAAAAGACAACACTATTTCGGTGATCGATGGCGAATCACTGGATGTCATTGACACAATTGATGTCGGGCAGCGACCACGCGGGATTGTTCTCAGTGAAGATGCCAGCTTTCTATATATGTGCACCAGTGACGATGATCACATTGAGGTTCTCGATCTGGAGGCACGCAAAGTAATTCATACTTTACCTTCCGGCCCTGACCCCGAGCTTATGGCGCTGGATGCGAGAGGTCGTCTGTATATCGCAAATGAAGACGACAACATGGTTACGGTTGTTGATGTTGAAAAACGCCTCAAGCTCGAAGAAATACCAGTGGGTATTGAGCCGGAGGGCATCGGGCTCAGCCCGGATGGTAAATGGCTTGCGAGTACCTCCGAAACCACCAATATGACGCACTTTATAAATACCGAGTCGCTGGAGATTGAGGCCAACGTTCTGGTTGACTCGCGTCCCCGGGTGGCCCAGTTTACCGCTGACGGGAAAGAGGTGTGGGTATCTTCGGAAATTGGCGGAACCGTTTCGGTAATAGATACCGAGAGTTTCACCATTAAGCAAAAGATAGAATTCGATGTGCGTGGCCTTCGCAAGGAATCTATTCAGCCAGTCGGGATAAAAATTGCCACAGACGGTTCGGATAAAGTCTATGTGGCATTAGGTCCATCAGCGCGGGTGGCAGTGATTGATGCAAAATCATATGAGGTGGAGAAGTACCTGCTAGTGGGGCCACGAGTATGGAACCTGGAATTTTCTCCTGATCAGGATCGACTCTTCACGACCAACGGGGTCAGCGGTGACGTGTCAGTGATTGATCTTGAAAAACAACGGGTGATTAAATCAGTCAAGGTAGGACGATTGCCCTGGGGCATAGTTGTCAGACCTTGAATCTGTTGGGCGGCGGTTATAGACACTCTATCGGGCAAAAAACCATGTCCGGGTTGCGGATTAACACCCGAACCAAATTAAAGAGGTGGCACATGCGAGCCGGGATCTTTTTACTACTGCTTGTGTTCAATTCGCAGCAGGCCATGGCCCAGTCCAGTGATCCTGAGTGGCCCTGCATTCAAGTGCTGGTTCCAGAGATTGTCACTGCGGTGATGTGGCCCGAATTCATCCCTGACGAACAGCTCGGGAAATGGAAAAACGATCCCGAACTTACCCGTGTAGTGCAAGAACTTGGTGCCGTTGACGAGTTCACTGACGCCGAGCGGCAGCGCATAGAAGAATTTGCCGAATCGATTGCCGAAGAATCGCGCCTTGAAACGTTGAATATGGTTGCAGAGGGAATTGTATCTACTGCCAATAAACGCCGGGACAAGTATATTAGCGGTATTAAGAAATATACACGGCAGCAGATCTCGATTGCCAACCAGATTGAAACGGTCCTCAATCAACTGGCAGAACTCGAGCAGAATGAAGGTGGTCAGAATTCCAGCGACGAAATTAATAACAGTCGAGCGGAGATAGAAGAGACACTCGCCTGGCACCAGCGAGTTTATGATCAGCGGGAGCGTGCAATTCAGTCGTTGTGTGATGTACCGGTCGAGCTTGAGGAAAAGTTAAGTTCTGTAGTGCGCGAACTTGCGCAATATCTGCCTTAAACGCGCGTTGTTGCGCTTATGTTAAGAAGCTTCCGTTGGGCCTCGTTTCTGTGGTTGTATATGTTGCTGATAGTGCCGGTTTCCATGCAAGCTGCTGATACAGAGCCGCTAGATTTTGGTTTTATCAAAAACCCGCCGGGACGCTTTATCGCACTGGAGCATCATCGGCTGCACCTCGATTGCGTGGGTGAAGGGCAAACAACCGTGTTGTTTGAAGCCGGTCTCGGTGGCAGCGCTCTTGAATGGCAACCAATTCAGGAAATCATAGCAAAGCGTACTCGCAGCTGCGTTTATGACCGGGCAGGGTACGCCTGGAGCGACCCTTCGCCCTATCCGCGACACGCCCGCCAGCTGGCCATTGAGGCTGCCGCTATGCTAAAGCAACTTTCACTGACAGAATCACTGCTGCTGGTCGGACATTCCTTTGGTGGCCTGATCGTTCGCGAGTTAGCTGCGCAGCCCGGGATAAACGTTGATGCCATGGTGTTGATTGATTCGTCTCATGAAGACCAGTTTGAACGCATGCAGGTGGAAGGCAGCAAGGCGATGATACCTGCCGGCAATCACTTTGTTATTGCACCCAGCGATGTGCCTGAGAACCTGCCCGAGGAAATAAGACGCAAGGTGAAAGCATTTTCCCGTATGCGAAAATCGTATGCGGCAACTCATGCGGAAATGGCGAAATTTAAAGAGTCCGCAAAACAGGCCAAAGAAACGCGCGCGAAGGTCGACTACCCGGTAACGGTTATTAGTCGCGGGCTCGATCTCTACTCCGATACCAACACGGATATGAATCGAAATACTATATGGCAACAACTGCAAAGAGATCTGGTTTCACTAAGCAGTGACGGGCGTTTTATACAGGCCGAAAATAGCGGGCATCATGTTCATGCTGATGATCCGGCGTTGATCGTTAAAGTTGTAGAAGGCTTGCTCGATGAAATTGATCAAAACCGCTAGAACGCGACGAGAGCAAACGGAGGATTATGTACCGGTTGAAAGCGTTGCTGATAGCAACGCGCAAAGCGTGCAGACCAGGGCGCGTGAGATTCAGCCGGATGGCAGTGATGCATCGGTATCACCAACGGACCGGCGTCGCTTCTTCAGGCGTGCCGCAGGACTGGCTTCATTCGGTGCAGCTGCTGCGCCGTTGGCGCTGGCTAACAGTGTACCGGATAGCTGGAAAACACCAGGCAACGGTTTTACCAACTACGGGCAGCCGCGTGATGCGATTGACAGCCCGATACGCTGGATTTCTGCTGAACCTTCTGTCGCAGGCGACGGTGTTTCCTGGACTCCTCTTCATGCATTGGAAGGCACCATAACGCCTAATGGATTGCACTTCGAACGACATCACAACGGAGTGCCGGTCATTGACCCGGCGTTGTGGAAGCTTGGTGTTCATGGCAAGGTCGGCAAACCGCTGGCATATAACCTGGACGGTCTGCGTCGCTACCCGTTGACTTCACGTATCAGTTTCATTGAGTGTGGTGGTAACAGCAATTCCCTGTGGCATTCCACCCCGGCGCAAGCGCCATCCGGATATGTTCACGGGCTGGTGTCTTGCAGTGAGTGGACGGGTGTACCGCTGAGTATATTACTTAACGAGGCTGAGGTAGATCCGAAAGCAGGCTGGTTGATTGCGGATGGTTACGATGCATCAGGTGTAAGCGTCAGTATCCCGATGGAAAAGATAATGGATGATGCGCTGGTAGCGCTCTACCAGAACGGTGAACCGGTGCGACCGGAAAACGGTTTCCCTGCACGGTTGCTGGTGCCGGGTTGGGAAGGTATCGTCAATACCAAATGGCTGCGCTCGCTATTCGTGAGTGATAAACCCGCGATGTCCAGATTCGATACCGTCAGCTATACCGATTTACAGAAAGACGGCCACATCGAGCGATTCAGCTTCGAGATGGGAATAAAGTCGGTGATCACATCACCGACAGCGGGAGACCGGCTTTCGCAACCGGGGTTTCATCAAATTAGCGGGCTGGCATGGACCGGTAACGGCAAAGTATCGCGCGTTGAAGTAAGTCTGGATAGCGGACAGTCGTGGCGTGATGCACAGCTACAGGCGCCAGTGCTCGACAAGGCACTTACGCGTTTCAGGCTGCCATGGCAGTGGGATGGCAGTCCGGTAAAACTGCAAAGTCGCGCCTACGATGCTAACGGAATAGCGCAACCCGACAGAGAAACGTTGCTGGCTGAACGTGGCGCTAATATGTATTACCACTACAACGCTGTGGTAGTTTTTTCTATCGATTCCGATGGTGCGGTGCGACATGAGTATTCGTAGCCGGGTTATAGCAGCATCACTGCTGGCTGCCCTGTTGCTTCATGTAGAGCTAAATGCCGAAAATACCGAGTCATCGCCTGGCCTTGGGAAGGCACTCGATACTGCAGCCCTTGCAGAATTGCCCCCCACAGTTTTTGCCGACGGCACCGGTTTACCGGAAGGTGAGGGTAACTCAACGCTGGGTATAGAGGTGTTTAATCGCGAATGCCTGGCCTGCCACGGGCGTGAAGGTATGGGTGGCAGTGCAATGGAACTGGTCGGTGATCGATCCCTGCTGGCTACTGAATATCCGGACAAGGGTATTGGGGTGTACTGGCCTTATGGTCCGCCACTGTTTGACTATATCAGGCGCTCTATGCCACCTGCAGCGCCTTATTCCTTGAGTAACGACGAACTCTATGCGGTCATTGCATACTTGCTTGAAATAAGCGACGTGCTGGAGGCGGGATCCACTCTTGATGCTAAAACGCTTGGTAGCATCAGTATGCCTAACCGGGCTAATTTTACTGACGTCTACACAACGAAAACCCGCTAGAGGTTTCGCAGCGATAGCCTGCCGGATAGTACGCGCAGGCCGCCTTTCCTATAGCCTGTTTCTTCCTGCAGGTATAAAACGGCAGCACAGAAAAAACAAAGCCAGCGAGGCCGGTATCCATCTGAGGTCTACCGGCACCGTTTTTTCGTCCGACAGCGAACTGTCGAGCGCCGCAGCTGCCAGCTGGTCAGCGGATTCAAGTGGCAGATACTGTAAGTTCGATAACCGGCCGAGCTTGCTTAAATGCGCGTCCTGACGGCTTGATAACTCTTCGCGACTTTGGCCGAATGCGGCATCGGGGCGCTGTACCACTTCATCGGCTTGCCAGTATGACGTGACGCGTCCGTCCGCGTCGGTGGTTTTGGGTATTCTCACGGGTGAGTCGCCGCCCACACCTGCAATGACACCATCGATCTCGAATCTGTCGGTTGATGGCATGCCCCGGTGACCGCTGCGAAGCGGTGGTGCTTCCTGGCCATCAGTCATAAAAATAATGCGCGTTGAATTACCCATACTGTCGGCGCTGCGAATGCTCTGATGCAAGCCCTTGCCAACACCGCTCGAATTCGCCCAGCGCATTCCACTATCGATGAAATTAAGAGAAGATAATAGCGCTGCGTAGTGCTGGCAAACTTCGATGGGTGTGATAAGTGCCACCACGCGTCTGCCGGTAAAAACACTCCAGCCAACAGTAGAACCGCAGGGCGATTCCTGTAATAGATCGCGCGCTGCTGCTTTGGCAACAGAAAGCCTGCTGGCGGGTTTGCCACCGATAAAAAGATCCTGCACTTTCATGCTCTGTGAAATATCAAACGTCACCTGAAAATTGTAAACCGGCCGTGGCATTACTCCGGGCTTTAAAAAAACGCAGACAAGCAGTGAGATAAACGCGAGCAGAATGAGGTTGTTTCGATTAAACAGAAAGGGTGCCACGGTGCGTGTCACGGTAAATCTTTAAGTATGAAGTCGGGCACCACCACATCAACACTTTTGATTGGCGGGATTTTGTCGCGATCAGTGCCGGTAAGCTCAGGCGCCAGCCGAAGTGCATGTTCCAGGTTTACCCGCGCGTCCCAATCGTCGGGGTTGATCAATAGCAGATCGCGATAGCGTTGTTTGGCAATTTCTAAAAGCGGTCGGGTTTGTCCGCCTGGCAGGTCTTTGCGTGACCCCTCGCGCAGGTAGTGATTGGCCAGGTTAAAACGCGCGGCCATGCCTTGTGGTTTAAATTTTTGTTGATCTATAAGAGTGACGAACTGTGATTCGGCAGCCTCGAACTGCTTTCCGGCTGACAGTGCGCTGGCAGTAGCCAGTGCAACCGCCGGGTGTGAATCAGTAACGGCACTCTGTGGCGTGGTATTGATTACCTTTGGCACGGCTGATACTGCACGCATGATCTGCTGACCGGCGTAGAGCCAATACGCGTGCCAGAGCGTCATGGCCAACAGGAAGGCAGATACTGCCGTGAAAAGCAAATGCATAGTTGAGCGATTCACTTGAGTGTCTCCAGTCGCAATATAGCGATGGCTGCGAGTGCGGCGCAACTGATCAGAGCGGCTATCAGCAGCCAGCGGCTATAGTCGACGCCGGGAATCTTTTCAAACCAGGTTAGCGGCAGGTTTTCCTGACTGTCGATACTGGCCACAGCCTCACCCATTGATACAAAATCATCTGCCTGGTAGACCTGATATTTAGTGCCGAGGTTTTTAAAGAACAGATGCAGTTCTTCCTCGTCCGAGTGAGAGCTGGTATCCGTACCGACCAGTTCGAAGTTCGGTGTATTTATGCCGCTTTTAACGTAAATAAAATAAAGGCTGATCTGGTCACGTTGCAATCCCTGGCGTATTTGCTGGCGTGTTTTCTCGTCGAGCTTTGCGCCGCCGTCGGATACCAGTAGCACCGCCCGGCTACCGGTATAGGGCCGTTGACTGAAAGCGTCAATGGCGGCGAGCAGGGCGCTGCCCATGTTGGTCTCTTTGGGACCACGGCCAATGCCGCTGGCATCAAGTGCTGCCTGCAGCAATACGGTATCGTCGGTAAACTCTGCTATTTGCATCGGTACCACATTAAAGAGTGTTAGTGCATAGCGGTTCTCGGGCCGTTGTGCGATCAGCCAGCTCAGTGATTCTCTGGCGATGCCGTTTTTGGTTTGCGTGACTTGCACGGACTGGTAGTCTTTAGTGATCGGTAGCTTGATCTTTGAATCCATGCTGGCACTACGATCAAGCAGGATCGATATTTCAGCACCTCGTCCAATGCGTTCAACGACACTTTCTGAACTCACCGGGTTGGCAAGCGCCACTACCAGCAAGCCTATAGTCAAGGCGGCCAATCCAAGCCATAGTTTATGCAAACGCTGTCCTGTGGTGTCTGCGGGAAGCCATTCGATCCACGGGAACGGCAATGTGTCGCGACGCCTGGCCAGTATTGGCAATAGCGCCAGTGGCAGCAGCAATAGCAGCAGCGGGTTATGGAATTCTATGCCGATCATTCCGGTGGGGATCTATCCGACAAAAGCGTTGCGTGGCGTTTCTCGGCACGGTACAAAGCCGTGCTCAAGTCGGTGATGTCCAGCGAAGACGGGGCATCTGTCTGTTGGAAAAAACGCTCGGCGGATAATGTATAGAAATGTTCAATTTTCGATCGGTATTCTTGTAACCACGGTGCTGCTTCGAACAACTGCGGCAACGAAGCTGTGCTTATTGTTTTTCCGGCAACGTGATTAAATGCATGATGTAATGCGATTAACGCCTGCGGCTGTGAATCGCGTTGCGGGCGTGGAAATTGATTGATAGCGCGCCGCGCTTTTGCAAATGGTTGTATTCGTGCGTCATTAAAGAAGGTGTACAGCCACCACAAAAGCCATAAAAGCAATGTTGCAATCAGCGCGATGGCGCTGAATATCAGGGCCTTGCTATTTGGCGGTACAAGCACATCAAGCGCCTGGCGATCCGGTATTAACGAGCTTGCTAACCGGTTGTTTTCAGCACCTGGGCCAGTGAGCAGTGACACAGTAAACTGCCAGGGCGGCAACGATAATTTCGTGCCTTCGTTTGTGGTAAAAGGTATTTCCGGCAAGTTTATGGTGGTGGTGTTTTGTGGTGCATTGATTATCTGGTAACGCAGCTCAAGCCATTGCTGATCAACGGACGGGGAAACAATCGGTAACCGGTACAGGTAGGCATCAACACGTTTGGCCTCATGCAGGTCTGGCGGTACAATGATTTTTTCGGGTTTTTGCAGATTAATTCTCTGCAGCAGCACGTCACCAATAAAATAGCCGTGCGAGCGTTCCGGCTGCTCCACTAGCAACTGTGCCTGTGCCTGTGCCTGTGCCTGTGGCGCCAACACCAGTGGTATTAAAATCAGACTCAGCTGCAGCAATGTCGCTAATAGAGTAGCTGTACCACTGCGCTGTTTCATCAAGTGGCTGATTCCATGAAATAGCGCGATAACGCCTCCGCGTCAAAGCCGTTGGTGATTAAAAAAGGCGTGATGTCACGGCTCGCGAAGGCATCGCTTATTTCATCCTGACGCTTTTGCACGTTGGCTTTCCATTGCTCGCGAACGGATGGTGTAAGCCACATATGACGGCTGCCAGTGGCGCCCATTTGCCTTACAGAAAGCAGGCGCTTGCCTTCAGGTGGATGGATTTCTGCATGATCCCAGATGACCAACGGGACGATACTGGCACCGCTGAGTGGATCCAGCCGGTTCGCAAGTTGCTCCAGTGGCCAGTGAAAATCGCTGACAATAAACACCAGCGCTGTGTTGCTGGCAACCGACTCAATGCACTGTGACAGTGCATCGATGCTCGCCGCATCGGGACTGGATGGACTGCAGGTTTGTAGCTGCTCTGCCAGCACAGATCCAATACCGCGGCCGAAACGTGGTGGCATGTTGAGGTCTTCCCGGTAGCGGGAATCAAAACACTGCAGACTGACAGAGTCACCCAGTCCGCCAGTGCTGTTGCCGAGCGCCTGCAGAAATTCAGCAGCTACCTGCAGCTTGCTTTGCGATACCCCGAAATGCATGGAGGGTGAAACATCGACAATCGCTGAAACAGTAATCGTCGCGTGCTGTTGGTTAACCCGTACCAGCCAGTCCTTTTGAATACTGCTGATGCTTGCGCGCAAGTCGAGACGACGAGGGTCGGGCTGATCAAACAGTTTTGCGTGTGAAACGAAATTCATGCCGGCACCGCGGCTGTTGCTGCGATGGGAACCCGGAGTCGTGCTGGAAACCCGACCCTTTAACCGGTACACGAATTCAGAGTTTTCGACGGCGATCATGGCGATGCCACCACGTTCATTATCGCACTGACCAGTTGCGGCGCAATCTCCGAGCGACGCAACTCGTACACCGGATTAAAAAATACCCGATGGCGGAGTGCAGAAGGCAAAACTGCGTGTACATCTTCCGGCCTCACATGGTCGCGGTCATTCATCCAGGCCACTACACGGGCGGCTTTCACCAGCGCACTCATGCCACGCGGACTGGCACCGGCCAGTATCAGGCGGTCTATATCGACCCCGTCGATAGCTACTCCGAATTTGGCGGGCTCTTCAGTGGCGTACCACACTTCGAGCAGGTATTTTTCAATGGCCGGGCTGGTTCTGACCGACTGCTGAATAGTATCGCTCACCTCGTTAAGCCGGTTGCCCGGGCATATACCGGGTGGCACGGTTTCGATGAGTGCATCGGCATTGTGGTAGGCGGTATCGATTATCAGTGATCGACGGATATCCCCCGCAACCGGTGTGGCCATATTCAGTTCGAACAAAAACCGGTCACGCGCCGCGGATGCCAGTTCGAAGGTTTCTTCTTTCTCCACTTTGTTACGGTCAGCAAAAACGGTCATGTGCGGGAAGCGATACTCGCGGTTGAACGCGGACACTGATCGTTCGGCCATGGCTCTCAACAGCAGAGATTGCACCTGAGGCCGTGCGCGGTTTATTTCATTGAAAAAAAAGGTGGTCAGGTTTTCGCCATGACGCAGTAACGGACCGGGATCAATACGAGGCTGTCCGTCAGCATCCACATAGGTGTGATAGACCAGATCGTTCGGCATCAGGTCGATTGTGCCCTCTGTACGTTCAAAGTCACCACCGGCAGCCCGGGCAAAAGCCCGCAACACTGTGGTTTTTCCAACGCCGACATCACCTTCGAGCAACACGTGACCGCGCGCGAAAAGTGCAATGTTGATCAGCCTGACAAGCCCCTGCTGGCCAATCACAGCCATATTTATTGCTGCTTCTGTCGACAGTGCCTGCTGTCGCCAGTCCGCCAGAAAATTGTCCGAATTCAAGCATTTCCCCCATCGTTGCCGATTCTGGAACTGGCGTTAATATACCTTATTAATTCCCTGCGGTGATGCCTGTTTGAGTTTTTCGTTTGCTCGATTGCCAGCGGGCCGGGTGCCCGGTGCTCACTGGCAAAGGGAAAGCAGGCGCTAGTGGTTGTGGCAAGAAAACAGGAAGTTTCCGGTTGCCGGGTCACGGCGCAGATGGTTTGACTGGATGTGCAGGCAACCAATCATGAATAGATATCTGGCGAATTTTGTGTATCATAAGGGAGTAGCTGTGCGTTTGCAGCTATTGCCGGTTTTGTCTACCGGCTACAACAAAAACGTGAGGAACATAACAATGTGGACCAAACCTACTGTTACAGATATTCGTTTAGGCTTTGAAATCACTATGTACTGCTACAACCGCTAGTAATTGCTTTACATGTGTTGAGCCAGGCGGGCAGTGCTACTACCCGCCTGGTGTTAGTGGTACTGAATTCAATTTCCCCGGTACTGCACGGTGTTTTACTCCCTTCTCTTGTTTACCGCTTTTTTACATAGCGAATAGCACTTCGATCACTCATGGCAACAAGGCCGTTGATCGAACGATCGATAATGCCCCTTGTCAGCACTGACCTTCAGGTCGGCACTGAGGTTGTGATTTCAGGAGTTTCACTGCTGAGTCTAACGGTCTTAAAAACCAGGCAACCACTAGCGCCGATTTCTCAAGCGCCGATTTAATGAAACCGGTATTGCCCGGGCATCGTATACCTCTGCATTTCCCAACCACACAGTGTCTTCAATCCATGCACAGCGAACCCGGCAAACTGGTACTTGTTACCTATGGCAGTCTGGCGTTTCCACTGGCAGCCGCGTTTATAGCGCTGCAGGTGTTTGTACCTACGTTCTACGCTGAATCTACCGGTCTGAGCCTGACCGCCATCGGGGTGGTGATGCTGATCGCCAAATTGTGCGATACGGTCACCGACCCTGTTGTCGGTTACCTTTCTGATGCCACGCCCACCTCCTGGCGACGGCGAAAGTTATATGTGGTTATTGCGTCTCCGCTAATCGGGCTATCCACTTATTATCTGTTTAACCCGCCAGCAGAGGTGACGACTACCTATTTGTTGCTGTGGACGGTTGCTATTTATATCGCTGGCACGCTGGCCATTGTTCCAATGAACGCCTGGGGTGCCGAATTATCCGACAATTACAACATGCGCAGCAAGATTGCGGGTACACGGGTTACGTTTGGATTGGCAGGATCACTTGCGGCGCTGATTATTGCGGTATTACTCGCCAGCGGGAGTTCGGCGGAACTTGGTGGCACGCTTTCCGGTATTACCTGGCTTGTGCTGATAACTCTGGTACTCGCCACTTTTCTCGCCGCTCTATTTGTACCTGATCACCGGGATACAGACCTGCCGGACGATACTATTGCTGCTGCCTGGCTAGTGGTAAGCCGGCCCACACCGTTCAGGCAGTTGCTAATCAGCTTTTTTCTCAATGCCGTTGGCAATGCAATTCCGGCGACACTATTCGTGCTTTTTGTCACCCATGTAATAGGTGCCGAAGGCTCCGTAGGATTGTTGTTGTTTCTGTATTTGGTCTGCTCAGCGCTTTCAGTGCCATTCTGGGTGGCGGTATCTAAAAGGCTTGGCAAGCACCAGACATGGACAATTGCTATTTTGCTGGCCACCGCGTTTTTCCTGTGGACGCCATTTCTGGATACCGGCTCTCTTATAATGTTCACTCTTATCGTGATCGTCACCGGCTTTGCGACAGGTGCGGATCTGATACTGCCTTCCGCGATAAATGCAGACATCATAGAATGGGATGCCCTGCAAAGCGGTTACCGACGACCCGGTCTTTTCTTTGCCTTGTGGGGCACCGCAACCAAACTGTCTTTCGCGCTCGCTATCGGTATCGCTTTTCCGCTACTGGATATTGTTGGTTTTAGTGCCTCCGGCAACAATGATGCGAACGCCATCCAGGGGCTGGCATTAATGTACGGGTTGCCATGCATCGGTTTTAAGCTGACCGCGCTATTGCTGATGCGGGGCTATCCGATTACCGAGGCAAAGCATGCTGAAATTCGAAAGCAACTGCTGGCGAGGGAGGCGAGTGAAGGGAATGTGTAACTTCCACACACCGTTGATGTGATTTGTGCAGGCGAGAATCGCGCATACTTGTCTCGCACGCGGGGCAGGGCGTTGATCCGGGAGCCGGGCAATCCTTAATTGCGTAAAGTGTTGTCTGTTATGCAATTGTTGAAATCACTAATATAGTATCCTGTCACGCTGGTTCAGGCCGTCGTGGATGCGGCTGGTTTCCCGGCGACTTAGCGTTAGCAGAACGCATATCTTGTCTAGTTAAGTTGACAAAGCAATTAAATAGCTCGATAAAGCAAGTGGTTGGTATCAGAGGGAACTCATCGGAACCGGGTGAGCGCGTGACGCGTGAGAATACGTCTAAACCCGGTGATCGACCGGACCTCTCCTGATTGCTGTTTATCAAATATACATTTGTTGAATCTGGTTTTTGAAAGTTGGTAATAAGTAAATGGAACAAAACACCGTGAATACACAAACGTTACACGAGCAACTCACAGACAGTAACAAATCGGCGTTTGCCAGATACCAGGAGCTTGCACTTGGTACTGACAGTATCTGGTACCTCATAAAATATGAGTTGATCATACTGATGTTTTCATGGCTGCCCGGTGCTGTCGGGCTTGTGCTCAGAAAGTTCTTCTATCCGTTTATACTGGGTTCCGTTGGTAAAAACGTAATATTCGGACAGGGTGTTACGTTACGCCATGGTCTGAAAATCAGACTGGGTGACAATGTTATTGTTGATGATCGTGTGACGCTCGATGCCAAAGGCAATACTAATACGGGCATCACGATTGGCGATAACACCATTGTTAGCAGGAACTCAATTCTTTCCTGCAAAGATGGCAATATCACCGTTGGAAGCACCTGCACAATCGGGATCAACAGCTTAATGCACTCATTGGGCGGCAGCGATATTATAATTGGCAATGACGTACTGGTCGCGGCCTACACCTATATCATGGGCAGCGGCCGATACGGTACAGACAGAATTGATCTGCCGTTCAAAAAGCAGGGTCTCCATCCTCAGGGGGGAGTCCGGGTAAGCAACAACGTCTGGTTTGGTAGCGGTAGTCAGATAATGGACGGAGTGACTATTGGTGAAGGTGTCATTATCGGCAGTAGCACTATTGTTAATAAAGACATACCGGATTATGAAATGGTTGCCGGTATTCCAATGAAATCATTGCGAAACAGAAGAGACGATAGTACCTGATGTCCTGTTCGTTTGGCAGATACGGTAGCTAGAGCCTTTGGATACAAAAGCTAACAAGTTTGGTCTGTGGTTAAAGATCGTTCTGTCAGTCTCTTTTATCGTAGCACTGCTTCTCTATATTGATATAGGGAAACTCTGGGCACAGGTATTGACGGCGGATCCGGTCTGGATAGCAGCGGCAATTGGTTTAGCGCTGTTCTTACAGGTCGGCGCTGCCTATAAGTGGTGGCTACTCATGACCCGAGGGCAAGTAGCTCTGCTGTCTATAATTAAAGTCGTCTTCTTTTCAAACTTTGTCGGGGTATTTACACCGGGCACAGTTGGAATTGAACTTGCGCGGGTAGCCGGTGCGTCATATGTGTCAAACGAGTTTGTAAACTCGGTTGCCTCGGTATTGACCGATCGGGTTTTCGGACTCCTGACTCTGGCGTTAACCCTGGTCATTGGTTACGTTACCATCGCTAATAATTTACCGATCGAGCTGTTCTGGATGTCGCTTGGTTCGCTGGTGTGTTTTGCGGGATTAGCGCTGTTTTTGCTGCATGGTGGTGTTCGCAGGCAACTGTTTGGCAAGATTCCGCAAACGCTGCGTGCAAAGCTTGATAAATTCGAACAGTGCCTGGCAGTGTACGCTTCCAGAAAAGCAGATCTGGTAGCGTCATTCGCCCTGTCGTTTGGCTACCAGCTGGGGCGAATAGTGATGGTGTACTGGCTGGCGCTTGCGATTGATATCGATGTACCTTTTCTCATAATGTTTTTAATTGTTCCGGCTACTCTGCTGGTTCAAATGCTGCCGTTTAGTATTTCGGGTCTTGGGGTAAGAGAAGCTGTGCTGGTGGTGCTGCTAGGCACTGTAGGTGTTAGCGCGGAAGCTGCGTTCTTACTGGGTATATTGATTTTTCTGTTAACGATGGCGATTTCTGTTCCCGGTTCCATCGTGTTTATGTTGCCAGAATTCAGGAAAGATGTAAGAGAAGCCTGATAGCAGGCACCAACATCGGACGTACAGAATCTACGGTTGTGGTCGCGATACAAATGAGCGATTATGCCCCTGTGTACACTGTTATCACCCTCGTTTGAAGCATGTCTGGCAATTCAGACTTCCGCTGCTCAGGCTTGTGGTCCGTTTAAAGATCCAGTCTTATGGGAAAATCATCAGACCCGGGGGCAGCCAATTCAGACCAGTCCGGCCCGAGCAGTAAGGTCTGGCACTACATGCCTCCGTTGCCATTGAAGCTGTCTCCGTGGTTTCGCTGGCCCTTTGAACCTCTTGCCGTAATCAAGTGGATAGTGGGCGGCTGGTTTCCACTGACAGAGCGACTGATCATATTGTTGGTCGCGATGATTTCCTCGGTGTTTTTTCACCCGGCACTTGAGCGTTGCCGCGATTTCTCATTTGACTGGATGGCGCAAATTTATTTGCGCAATATGGTGCTGATGCTGTTGTGCGCCGGTGGACTTCATCTGTATTTCTATGTGTGGCGGTGTCAGGGAGACGAGCTTCGCTATGACATACGGCCGTTTAAACGCAATAGCGGTGTGTTTACGTTTCGCTCTCAAGTGCTGGACAACATGTTCTGGACACTTGCCAGCGGGGTAACTGTGTGGAGCGCTTATGAAATACTAATGATGTGGTCGCTGGCTAACGGCTACGCCCCGCGGTTGTCGATGCCTGAGGATGCTATCTGGTTCGCTCTGCTGGTATTTTTACTGCCAGTGTGGGAAACGGTGCACTTCTTTTTAATTCACCGCTTAATACATTGTTCGCCGCTTTACCAACGCGTTCATGCGCTGCATCACCGCAACACAAATGTAGGTCCGTGGTCCGGGCTGTCTATGCACCCGGTTGAACATATCGTATACCTGAGTACCGTACTCATTCATTTTATTGTTCCTTCTAATCCTCTCCTTGTTATTTTGCATCTTTCCTACTTTACGTTGTCAGCAGCGACCACTCACACCGGGTATCGGGGTATTGTCAGTGGCGGGCGGCTAATTTTACCACTTGGCACATTTCATCATCAGCTGCATCACCGCTATTTCAGTTGCAACTACGGTGGTCTGGAGATTCCGTGGGATCAATGGACGGGTTCATTTCATGACGGCACGGACGAGTCCCACCAGAAATTTTTAGCGAGACGTCGGCGAGATCTTACCGGCTAGTGCACGGAAAAGTTCAAGCGCAAACAAAAACAAGCTACCGAACGTACGACTATAAAAGTGGTGTTGGTCTTTAAACCATTAACATTTGAAAATTTCACTACCCCGAGAGTAATGCAGGCCAATGTGGTTGAATTACATTCCTGTGGAAAGCAGCTATGCATAGAACGCGAGTCAAGATTTGCTGTATTGCTTCTATTGATGAAGCCCGGCTGGCTATAGCTCACGGTGCGGATGCACTTGGTCTTGTAGGTGAGATGCCTTCCGGTCCTGGTATCATTGATGATGAACTGGCACGGGAAATTGCCGGATGGGTGCCACCGTCGGTGGAAACTTTTTTACTGACATCCAGCCTTTCGGGTGACGCTATAGCAGCACAGGTGGAGTTCTGTGGTTCAACCACTGTACAAATTGTGCAGCATATTGAGCCTTCAGAGTACGACACACTGATAGAACATCTGCCAAACGTCAGACGCGTGCAAGTAGTGCACGTACAAGACCGTTCAGCACTTGATCTATTGGCTGTTTATGAACCTTACGTTCATGCATTTTTGCTGGACAGTGGTCGCCCCGATTCAGCGGTTCCTGAATTAGGTGGTACCGGTCGGGCGCATGACTGGAGCATAAGCGCCGAGTTTGTTGCAGCCACCGACAAACCTGTATTTTTGGCGGGTGGTTTGACTCCTGTCAATGTTGCTGCTGCGATTGCCACCGTATCACCATTTGGTGTTGATTTGTGTTCCGGTATTCGAACCGACAGCCAGCTGGATGCGAAACTACTCGACGATTTTACCACTGCTGTTAGTAACGCCTGATGCCTGTCTGCTTTGCAGACTATTGACTAAGTTCCCGCAGCGCCTGCAGCGCCTGTTGTGCATCACCGGCAGGCACGAAAATATGATCATGGTAACGAGCTGCCACCACATTTGCGCTAATGCCGTATTTAGTGAGCTTTGTAGCGACCGCAGCGGTTAAACCGACAGCGTCCAGGCTTGAATGAACGGTGAGGGTTATAAGACGCAATCTACCTTCAGTGCATAATCCGGCGCACTCGGCGTCGGTGACACTTACAATCAGCGACAACCCCTCTGCTTCGATGAAAGAGGCAAGCGGATTGAGGTGGGCATTTTCAACGTAGCTGCCATCGACAGTACAAAACACATACTCACCCTCCTGCAGTTCAGGTGCCATAGAGTGGAGTAGCTCGTCGAGGTCAGTGATTCCGGTCATAGTGGTTTGCAAAACGTTTATCGTTTTGATGGATAATACATTTGCTGCAGTAGCCAATGAAGTGTTCTGTTTCATCATCACTGCAGGGTGAGGTAAAGTGCTCCGTCACCTGCAGGTCTGAATTAAGCCGGATGAATGGCTTTGTGTCCGTGGCCTGCCACTGGCGAAGAATCAATGGTCTGTTTCTATCATCGCGGGAACCGTACTAACCGAGCCAAAATAGCGATCGGTCTATAACGGTAATTGTCAGTTCGGCCCATCCACTTCGCGTGTAACGAAGTTGGCCGGTGAAACTATTTCAAGGACCTCGAAATCTTCGGAGCAGGCGATTTCACGATGTTTGATAAACGGTTTTTGCAGTATGCCATCGCCTTTCTTTATCGTCTTTACGCCTTCACCGTCGTACTCAAACGTTGCCCAGCCATTTAACACGAGCACGTATTGAAAATCGCACTCGTGCAGATGCCAGGCCTGCACTTTGTCTTTGGCTTTTTTTCCATTGTGGCGAATCACGTGGGCGACGAAATCTCCTTTGGTTGCTGCTGCTACGCCAAGATCACGATAGTCGAAAATATCCCGCAATCCTGGTGTCCAGTCGCCCTCGGTGGCGATGCTGTGAGCAAATTCCCAGTGGCTTCGGTCCTGAATTTCCGCGTACTCTCGTTCACTGTCCTGGTTTTGCCTGTCCTGGTTTTGCATGTGGTGCTTTCCCGTGTTGTGATTTTGCTTCCAGTATATCGCTTACCGGTACCGTGGCTGCAAGTGCTTATCTGTGTACACGAAAAGGTTGTCGGGAAGAGTGGAATCTATCGGAAAGAATCCACCGCGGGTGGTTCCGCGATGGCAACGGGGGTAAGCAGCCGGATCTTCAGGAGTGCACGGGATTTGGGTGCAGCCTATCTGGTAAAGAATGATTGCTCGTCGAGCGTGGTCGGTCGTAGTTCGCTGCTACTGCCATCGTTGCTACCCTGCGTATCGCCGAAGTAGAGCGTGTCATTAATGATCAGCGCAATGTCGTAACTGATGCTGTTAATGCTATCGTTTGAGTCAACTCCGTCGACGGTTTTCGATTCTACTGTGGAGTCGAAATGACTGGCTTCACCGAGAGTTGTGGTTGAAGTGCTGCCGTCGAACACCAGTGAGCTTTCTGTCAGAGTGACCGCAGGACTGGCCGGACTGCTGCACGCACTATCGGTAAAGGCGTTGATTGTTAGTGAGGCGACGTTGTCGGCGATTGTCAGTCCGGCGTTGGTGTACACCGAAGCGTCAGTCGCTGACGCAAGGCAGGTACTGCGCTGCCAGCTTCCCTCAAGCCCTTCCAGCGTCAGTGGCACTCCCGGTGTTACACCGGGGGCTGGTTGGGAGGTTTCATCCGCTTCTCCGTCAGTCATTTCCGGTTCGGATGTGCTATCGCTTGAACAGGCCTGCAAGCCGATAAGCATGGCGCACACAATGGCCGGACAGATAGTTTTTTGATTCAGCATCACTCAGCTTCCTTCTTTGATTGATGATACGTGGGATTATATTCCCAAATATACAACAATAATCCGGAAAGGCAAGTGTGATCTTAAAGTTGTTCCGGGTAATACGTCGTTGCCTGGACAGCTGCCATTTCCTGGCGATTATTTCCTGGCGAAATTGCCTATAACCGGTCTGTGCGTTATTAAAGGCCTGGAAATAGCGAAGCTCGGCCGGTTTCAACCGGAACCAGAATAGTTCAGGCCGGGTTTTCTATCGACAGGGTGACTGCAGCAGCCTTAACGGTTCAACCGGCGGGATATGCAGACGATCAAATGGCTGCAGGCGTGCTCCACGACAGCCCGCGTCAACCCGGCTACCGCTATCGCGGCTGACCGGTGCGTATTCGATGGACGACGGCGCGGTAAATCGCAGGTTGTGCGGATTTAACCTGGTCATTGTGCGGGCCCAGACTTCAAGTGCGGCGCGACTGCCGGTGAGACGGGTGGGGGAATTATCGTCGTGGCCCATCCACACCACTGCTGAATAGTCACCGGTGTAGCCGGCAAACCAGGTATCGCGCTGATCATTTGAGGTTCCGGATTTCCCGGCCACAGCGAGATCAGTCGGGAGATATCGGTAGGCACGTCTGCCCGTACCTTCACGCATCACATTCTGTAACGCGTAATTCAGCAGGTGCATGCTCGTTTGGTCAACAGACTGCCGTCCACGAAGCGGGAATCGCTGCAGCAGTTCGCCGTTGATATCCTGTATTTCACGAATAACCCGCAGCGGCGTGCTGAAGCCTGACGATGCGAGTGTCTGATAGAGCCGTGCAACCTCTACTACTGACAGGTCGATCGCGCCTAGCAGCAGTGAATGCAGTGCGCGCGGTTGCAATTCCGGGTCAATCTTTTTAAGCGTGGCGATGATGTTTTCCAGTCCCAGCTGCATGCCCAGATTAACTGACGCCTGATTGTACGAATGAGTTAGCGCAGATAACATCGACACCGGACCATGACTTTCGCCACTGAAGTTGTCGGGCGTCCAGATACTGCCGTCCAGTTGTTCCAGAAAAACCGGTGTATCTTCAAGGGTAGTCGAAAGGTTATAGGTATCTGATTGTTGCAGCGCGGTGAGATACACAAAAGGCTTGATAAGCGATCCAATCTGTCGCTGCGCATCCAGCGCCCGGTTAAAGCCGGCAAAGCGTGCAGCCTTACCACCCAGCAGAGCGACCACTTCACCGGTGTCTGCGCTGCTGACAATGGCGGCGGCTTCCAGCATTTGCAGCTCTTCGAGACCCAGCGCGTTCTCTGAGGCGATGTGTTCAAAACTTTCGCTTAGCGCCTGCTCCAGCGCCTGTTGAACTTGCGGGTCGAAGTTGGTGAAGATACTTAAGCCGTTTTTGTGCAAGTCTTCGGTGGAGTAGTCGCGGGTGAGCTGCTGGCGAACCAGATCGAGGTAGGCCGGCTGTTGGCCAAGCTGGTTTGAGCGCGAAAGGTCGAGTTCACGTGCCTGAAACGATTCCAGGGCAGCTTCATCAATGAGATTGGCGCGCTGCATAAGTTGCAATACGAGGTTGCGACGAGACAGTGCGCGATCGGGATGTCTTATCGGATCGTAGTAGCTCGGTCCCTTTAACAGACCGGTTAAAAGCGCATACTGGTGTGTTTCCAGTTCCTGTAACGGCTTGTCAAAAAAGTAATAACTGGCCAGGCCAAAGCCGTGGATGGCGCGACTGCGATCCTGCGCAAAGAACACTTCATTGACAAACGCCTGCAGGATTTCATCCTTGCTGTAGCGCCTTTCCAGCATGATGGCCATGGGCCACTCGGTGAGCTTTCGCCTCAGACTGCGCTCGCGAGTCAGAAACAGATTTTTAACCAGTTGCTGGGTGAGTGTACTGCCGCCCTGGGCAAAGCGGCGCTCCTTAATATTGACCCAGACAGCGCGCGCAATGCCACGCAGTGATATGCCGTAGTGCTGATAGAATTTCGGATCTTCGACGGCGAGCAATGCTTCAATCAATCCGGTTGGCAACTGTTGCAGATTAACCAGTAAACGGTCTTCACTTTGCGCGGGCGAAATGCGTCCGATAAGTGGAGGCTCAAGCCGCGCTATCGGGAAATTGTTACCTTGGGAGTCGAGCAATTCGGTGATCGTATCACCGCTCCACTGAACCACCAGGCTGGCCGGTTTTTCAACACCGTCAGCAAAGCGAAAACCGCGCGTACGAATGCGGAGTCGGTTGGCCGTAGAGGTAAACTGGCCGGGCCCGTCGATGTTTTTTTGCTGATAGCCAAGGCGTTTTAGTTCGTCAACGGTATCAGTGATCGATATGCTGCGACCCTGGTAGAGTTCCAGCGGGCGTCCGTACACGCGCGCCGGTATAGACCATTTGGGACCATCGAATACTTCCTGGATGCGGGTATCCAGTTTTTCCAGCGATCGGGACGCGAGTACCGCTGTGGCTATGCCACCGCCGACGAACAATAGCAAGGCGAGCAGCCACCAGGGGTGACGGCCTGTAAAGGCTAACACTGGTTTTAATTGCGGTAACTTTGGCATGGATACGCGCCGGAAGTGTGACAGGCACTATAAGTGATAAGCTGGTATCGGCAGGTTGCAGATTATCTACGTGCGACTGACTGATCTTTGTGTTCTGATCTTTGCATTCTGTCGCTGCCGATATCACAAGCCCGGAAAATTCCTGAGGCGACAGGGAACACTGGTTGTCACTCGGCTGTTAGATTCCGAACGTCACGTGCCAATAACCAGTGGTGAGGTGAAACGACGCAATGAAGCAATCACGCTGAGAGCGGTGATTTTTCCGGTGGCCGGCGTTTCACTGGGCACGTTCTGAATTGACATGGTAAAGCTGGAGGCGTCCGCATCGACACTGATTGTGTGCATATTGCGACTGACCGCGGGGTCTGCCCACACTTCAACGGTTGTCCGCTCCGGGCCTATACCTGCCAATGCCAGCGCGGCCGCTACGTTGACATTGGCCGGGAAAGCCCTGGCAGCCTCTCTGGCGCTGCCCGCAAACACCTGTTTTGCCTCCTGAAGATTGTCGACACTAATATTGTTGTCTGCTAACCAGGGAGCGCCACGCAGTCCGTCTGGAGGCTTTCGTGTCAGCAGGCTGATGGAATTAACCGGTCCCTCCGCTACCGCCTTAACTGCATCCAGACCGAGCAAGGCACCAGTCGGCACATAGATCACCGCACCGTTTCTTTCAGCGTCCTGGATCAGCTGCGGGTGGTCGAGCAGTGCACCCACCGAAAGCGGCATAAAAGTTTTACTGCGACTGATCGCGGAGTGGCCAATCTCTGCAAATACCGATTTTGGCGCACACTCGATAACGATATCTGCATGAGAGCCGAGCTCGGGCACCGGCACAATCTCCGGCAGTTGCCTGAATTCCGCCATGTTCACTCGGGCTTTATCGTGATCGCGGACTGATACAGCTGACAACACCATGCCGGGTATTTTTCCGGCGTCGAGTGTTCTCGCAACGGTAAGACCAATTGCCCCCAAGCCGGCAATGGCAACGGTGACCGGATTTACTGGATTCATGCTGAAGAGCTACCTCATACGGTAATGACCTGCCTGGTGCGCCGGGAACAAAGAATTTCGCAACCTGGTTTATCAATCGGTCAGGTTTGTGTGTGCAACAGCCGGGATTCGTGACGGGCACTATACTATGGTGTGGCGTATCGGGTGATACACAGTTCCGCACACGCACGCCGTTTCCTGGGTTACACTGGATCGGGGCCTGTGCGGCAACGATTTTCCGGTTTAGTGTTGCGGACATCAAACCATACGCTTGCGGGGGTTCGAAAAAAGAGCGCCGGTTGTGGCCAGTGTCACTAGCGCAAATTTCTGCTTCGCGTAGTACTGCCACACGCGTTCCGGGCACTTACAAATTTATCGAGAGGAAAATACATGAAATTGTTGAAACCGGTACTCGGTGTACTGGCTGCAGGTACGTTAGCTTTGATGTCCCTGTCCAGTGCATCAGCTGCGGACATTCCCTGCAAGACCGCCAAACTAATTGTTCCCTGGGCGCCCGGCGGTGGTACGCACATCATCTTTTCCATCTTTGAAGAAACCATCAATAAAATGGATGGCCCGAAGATCCAGGTGGTCACTATTAGCGGGCAGGGTGGTAACAAAGGTGCGAAGGAAGCGCGCAAGGCAAAGGCCGATGGCTGCACACTGTTTGCGATACATCAGAGTGCCATCGTCAGCTATCTTGCCGGCAGAGTAGACTTCACCTGGGATGCGTTTGATATGGTCGCCCAGGTAACATCAACACCTGAAATTATTGGTGCCTCGGGCAAGGCCAAGTGGGCAGATTTTGGTGAGATGATTGCCGATGCAAAGGCCAACCCGGAAACAATTCCGCTGGGCGCTACACTTGGATCAACCAGTCAGTTCATGTGGTTGTTAATCGAAGATCTGAACCCTGGTGCGAAATTCAAGTACATCCCGTTTGACGGCACCAAGCAACGTGTTACTGCGCTGCTTGCCGACACTATAAAACTGGGCACAATCAACATTCCGACAGCCGAGAAGAATGTGGCACAGGGAACACTGAAGGCCTACGCATTTGCGGGCGCGGAGCGATCTCCCCAGTTCCCGGATTTACCGACACTCAAGGAACTTGGTACTGATATGACGTACTCACTTGACCGTGGAATTGTTGCGCCAAAGGGTACCCCGACTGACGTCATAGATATGTGGGCAGAGGTATTCAAAAAGGCAGCCGAGGATGAAGGACTGCTCGAGCAACTTGCCGCCAAGGGAACGCCGGTCAAATGGGTCGGACCAGAAGGCTACGGTGAGTGGTTTCAAAACGAGTACGAGGCGCATGAAAAAGTGGCTGTAAAAATAGGTATGTTCAAGAAGTAGGTAAAACCGGTGAGCCACCCGCCGAGAGAGTAGCGGGTGGCGTTGCCACCTTGACCAACTGAACCGCCTGGCCACCTGGCTCAGGCTATTCAGCAGTACAGACCATAAATGTTGGAATGATTCGGCAATGATTACAACTATAAGCCGGGACACACTGGTGTCTATATTTTTACTGGTATTTTGCGGCTTTCTGATCTGGGCCGGTTTTCAAATCCGTGATCCGCAGTTTGGCGAGCTTTCACCGGCGGCCTGGCCGAAGGCTGTGTCTTATGTGCTTACGTTTTTTTGCCTTATATATTTCGTTCAGTCACTCATGGCGGATCGCCGGCGTGGTGTAAGTGAAGAGGTCTCACCGCAACATTCTGACAGTGTAAGGAAGCCGGGCCCGGGTGGCTGGCTACAGTACTATGCAAATCCGATTATCTGCTTTGCGCTTTACTTTCTGTTTTTGATCAGCCTTCCGTGGCTGGGGACGTTGATAGCGGGCATCGCTCTGGTGTTTGCGTTAATGAGTGTGCTCGGTGGTGTACAACCCCGGCAAGTCGGCTTGCATTTACTAATAGCAGTGGTCTCGGTGGGTGCCATGTGGGTGTTGTTTACCTATGGCTTGCGTGTTCTGTTACCGCGCGGCGTTCTGATTCCCGGAATATAGGCCTTGATAAAAAAAACGACAAGGGAAAACAGGTAAGCGCTGCACCAGGCACCTGTTCACGGGTGTTATTGAAATTGAGCCTCCAAACAGATCCGGGTAGGACATGATTCTCGAAAATATTGCGGCAGCAGTGACTGAACTCGCCACTCTGCAGACTGTGTTTTTAATGACTATCGGTGCGTCTGCCGGCTTGATTGCCGGTGCGATACCTGGTTTTACTATCGCAATGGCGGTGGTTCTCACGCTGCCCTTCACCTTTGGTATGGAAGCGTCACAAGGTATCGCCACCATGATTGGTGTGTACGTGGGTGGTCTTTCCGGTGGCCTGATGTCGGGCATACTGATCGGGATTCCCGGAACACCCTCCTCGGTTGCCACGACGTTTGACGGGTTTCCTATGGCGCGAAACGGTGAACCAGGTTACGCACTGGGTCTCGGAGTATGGTCATCCTTCTTTGGCGGAATTATCTCAACCATTCTGTTGGTGACCGTAGCACCGCAACTGGCCAAAGTCGGGCTGGAATTTCAACCCTGGGACTATTTTTCCCTAATCTTTTTTGCGCTTACGGTTACCGCCAGCCTTGCCGGTGAAAACATGATTAAGGGTCTGATTGCCGGTGCACTCGGACTGGTGATGGCCTGCGTCGGGGAAGATGATATCAATGGTGTGAAGCGCTTTGACTTCGGCTTTGAATACCTGGGAGAAGGTTTTGCCTTTTTGCCGGTCTTGATTGGTTTGTTTGCATTTTCCCGACTGATGACTGACATACGCGATCGAAGCAGTGCGAAAAAAGCGCTCAGTGAAATGCAGGCAGTGAATATTCGTATTGAACATCGGCGTGCGGTGACGGCTATTCTCAAGCGCTGGGTTAACGTGGTGCGTTCATCCGTTATCGGGGTTTTTACCGGGGTGCTGCCGGCCGCAGGCTCCTCTATATCCAATATACTGGCCTATGATCAGGCAAAAAAAGCGGTGGCTGACCCGGAGAATTTTGGTACCGGCCACGTCGATGGAATCATCGCACCGGAAGCTGCGAACAATGCTACTGCGGGTGGCGCACTGATCACCATGATGGCGCTGGGAATACCGGGGGATATAATAACGGCTGTAATGCTGGGCGCGCTGTTGATACACGATGTGATCCCGAGCCCGAGCTTTATCACCGAGCAACCAACTATAGCTTACGGTATTTTTATCGCGTTCTTTTTTGCCAACTTTTTAGTGCTCGGTTTGCAGTCGGTGGCATTGCGAGCGTTTGTGCAGGTGACCAGAGTACGCATGTATGTGCTGGCGTCTATTATTCTGGTTTATTGTGGTATCGGTGTTTTTTCATTGAATAATATCGTCAACGATATGTGGACGCTTGCCGTGTTTGGTGTGATCGGCTACGTGATGCGCAACCTTGGTTTTCCGTTGGCACCGATGATACTGGGCGTGGTGCTCGGGCCTATAGCGGAACGCTGGTTGTCACGTTCGCTCGCGTTGTCAACCGATGTATCCGAGTTTTTTACCCACCCCTGGTCACTTTTCTTTATCACCGTTAGTGTGTTTTCCATCTTCTTTAATATTTACCAGCGTGATCGTGGCAAAAAAACCTGGACACTGATTTATGCGCCGGCGTTTTTATTTGCGTTGATTATCCCGCTGGTGATGATGGGCGGGGTGGTCAGGCCAGCACTGGCTGTGGTGTTGTTTGGGTTGGGTGTACATTTCGCGGTGCGAAACTACTCAACCTATCGTGCCACAACGGTGTAGACAACCATCGCAAATACCCGCTATTCAAAGTTCAATGCTTTTGCGATCACAGCGACATTCACGCTTTGTGCGTAAGTGCCGGTAGTGATGGTGCTGCCGTCAGAAGTGGCAACAAGAGTTTGCGCCCGGCCTTGATCGGGCAATACAGGCTCCGCGCCTTGTCCACAGTTTTTCGGGCCACCGGTGATGAAGTTTTCGCCGATTCTGTGGTTTGAAAAGCACGCTCTGAAGCCAGCAGTTCAGCAGCCTCTCCTTTAAACGACCAGGTTTTCAGTCCCGCCTATAGGGGGAGTTTGCTCGTAGGCGACATCATTAACACCATCGTTGTTGAAGTCGGCAATGCCTGCCGGTGCCAGCTATCGATTTAAGTGTGCCCGGGCCTGATTTTATTGCTTCTTCAGGCTATGGTCTGAAATATTTTATGCAGGTGGGCCGCGCCATTTCCCAGCCATGATCAAGTGCGGCGACGATGCTGTCCGGCAGCGCGGACTCGGCCAGTGCATCAAGATTTTGTTGGTAATGCTGCATTGAACTTGCGCCAATGATTATTCCATCGCCCTTGCTGTTTTGTAGATCGGAGTGGTGTACGAGCCAGCGCAATGCAGCGCCGGCCGGTTTGATATTCTTGTCATTGCATGCTTTTACAAAGGTATTAACAGCGTTGAAGTAGTCGGGTGTCCAGTAGCGTTTCTGGTACTCTGCATTGCCGTCAAACCGACCCGTATCGGGCAGTTTGTCTATGTTCTGGTGCTTGCCACTGAGCATGCCACCAGCTAGCGGGTTGTAGACAAAAAAAGCAATATTATAGTGATTCAGGCACAAAAACAGCTCGCGCTCAACGTCGCGTGTAACAGCGTTATACATGCCCTGATAAACAACAGGCTTCATCCAGCCTTCACGCTGGCATAGTTCACTGATCTCCGCTACCTGCCACGCTGCATAATTACTCAAGCCCAGCCGCTTAAAACGACCTGCCTGGTGATGCGTGTGCAACGCTTCCAGAGTTTCGGTAATTGGTACGCTCAGGTCGGGCTGGTGCAGGTAGAGCAGATCTACACTGTCTACCCCCATGCGCTGCAGCGAGGTGGTGAATTGTTTGTTGACGGACTCTTTGCCAAGCCCGCCGGCACGCGGGTTAACCTTGGTAGCAATCAGGCTGTTTTGCAAGACACCACGCTTGTTGAGATCGCCCAGTTGCTCTTCGGTTTTACCGCCATTGTAGACGTACGCGCTATCCAGTTCCCTGAAACCGGCTTCGAGAAAACTGCTTACCATAGTGGCAGAGTCGTCGTAGTCGACCTGGCTGCCGAATGTCATTGTGCCGAGAATTGCGTGCATGGTAGCGATCCGGTGATAGGTGGATTGATTATACCCGTTATAGCTTCGCTGGTGATCAGCTGTTGTATGTCAGCGAGTGTTTCAACAGGTTGGGAAAGGTTTCCTGCGGCTCTGCCCGGCTATCATATGTTGTCAATCTGCCGTACACCGTCGGCCGCTTCTGTGATGTAGAAATCAGCGACGAGCGAGGTCTTTTGTTTGTAGCGCTCACCAACAGACGAGGTGAATTCATCGATCACCTCTTTATGTACCAGACTTACCGTGCAGCCGCCAAATCCGGCGCCGGTCATGCGACTGCCGTGAACACCTTCAATGCTGTGTGCCAGCTCCACCAGACAATCGAGCGGTGTGCTTGAGACTTCGAACAGATCCCGGAGTGACGTGTGGGATTCGTTCATCAATTGACCGAACGTTGAGAGATCATTTTGATTGAGTGCGTTTACCGCACGATTAACCCGGTCGGTTTCTGCTATTACGTGTGCAGCGCGACGATGAATAACCGGGTCGGTGACCAGATGCCGGTATTGCTGCCACTGTTGATTAGTGACTTGCGCAAGCTGCGTTGCACCGGTGACATTCTTTAATTGTTCAAGGGCTTGCTGACAGGCCGCAACACGCTCATTGTAGGCACTGTCACCGAGTTCACGACGTTGATTGGTGTTGCTAATGACAATGCGGTAGTCGGCAAGTTTCAATGGTACTTGTTGATAGTCCAGGGTGGCACATTGCAGTGCGATGGCGTGGCCTGCTTCTGCCTTGGCAATGGCGAACTGATCCATGATGCCACACTGCACGCCTACGAAATTGTTCTCGGCACGTTGGCATAGTTGAGCGATTTCAACCCGTGTAAGTCCGGCACCAATCAGACTATTGAGTGCAAATGCTGTAACAACCTCGATTGATGCCGAAGACGACAAACCAGCGCCGTTTGGAACGTTGCCGGAAAAATACATTTGCAAGCCACCGATTCTGTGACCGGCAGTGATGAACTCGTTGATTACACCGAGGGGATAGTTGATCCATTTGTCATCTACCGGACTATCGAGCTTCGAGAGTGGCAGCGTTGCCTTGTAGTCAAAGTTTGCGGTCGCAAATTCTATGACCTTGTTTTCAGTCGGTCTGATAAATAGCGTTGTGCCGCGATTAATTGCGCAGGGGAATACCGGGCCGCCGTTGAAGTCGGTATATTCTCCAATTAAATTGACCCGGCCAGGCGCATGAAAACAGAGTACGTGTTTTTTATCACTGCCATAGAGTGAGAAAAATTCTTCCGACATTGCGTTCATTGCCTGACTTGTGCCACTTTATTCATAGACGGTATTAGCCGAAATGTACTTTATCGCCACACAACTGACTATTGCAGCAAAAGACAGTGATTCGCTACAGGCTTGATTCAAGGGACCGATATCTCCAGCATGATTGCAGATTGCGCGGGCATAACCGGCAGTGACAGGCCAATAGTCATCAACAGTCGTCCAGACACGGTCACTGGTGCCTGCAGCCACGTTGGCATGTGTTTGCTATAGTGTGCGAGTTCGTCGTAGTTTGCGCTAACAAGAGTAACCCTGTATTCCACGCTGCCGTCCAGGCCAACAGGCAACAATATACCCGCACAGGTAGAAGACAAACTTGCCTCGGCCAGCGCAAACCACAGAGATTGTTGCCGGTCGTTTGAGACTAGCCCGTTGCAGATGAGATGAGCTACGGGTGCCTCGAGTCTCCATGTGGTTGATTCAGAAATCCATGTTCTGTGTTGCTTGTAAAGCTGTACGTAGTGGTTGAGTGTAACGGCTTCTGACTCTGCCAGTTGTGTGGCATCAATTTCGTAGCCAAACTGTCCTTGCAGTGCGACGATAGCACGGGTGTGAATATTAATGTGCCTGCCGGTCAAATGGGCTTTGGAGTGACCGACATGGGCACCCATAATTTCAGGCGGGTTGAACAGGCTATAACCACGCTGAATACGGGCGCGATCAATTGCGTCAATAGAGTCCGAAGTCCATACGCGCCCGGTATGTTGCAGCACCCCCCAATCAGCGCGGGCACCACCCGATGAGCAGCTTTCGATTTCAAGCCCCGGAAAGCGTTTGTTCAATGCCTGCAGCAAACGGTAAAAGGCTTGTGGTTGCCGTACCATTTTACTGTGTGCACCGTCGCCTGCGAGAACAAGATCGCGGTTGTGATCCCATTTGATATAGTCAACGGGGTAGTGTGCAAGCAGCGCATTTATCCGCTCGTAGAGATAGTCGAACACGTCGGGCATGTCGAGATTCAGTACTAGCTGGTGCCGCGCCAGCGGAGTTGTATAAGAAGACAACTGCAATACCCACTCGGGGTGTGCACGATACAAATCGCTGTCCGGGTTTACCATTTCCGGCTCAAACCACAGACCAAATTGCATGCCGGCTGCATGTACGTGATCGATCAAAGGTTGCAATCCCTGGGGGTAGACGGATTCATCGACTGTCCAGTCGCCGAGACCGGCCTTGTCTGATCGCCTTGCCGGAAACCATCCATCGTCCAGCACAAAACGCTCGGCGCCAATAGCTTTAGCGGTGTCTACTAATGCGCGCAGTTTGTCTATGTCGTGATCAAAGTACAGCGCTTCCCAACTGTTCGCGTGTACCGGTCGCGGGGTCCTGGTCCAGCCAGGCAGAACGTGGTGGCGGGCAAAGTGGTGCATAGACTGGCTGGCGTGATTCAATCCATTGTTGCGCGTCATATAACATGCGGGAGTGGTGAAACTATCGCCTGCTGCCAGTATCAGCTCACCGGTATCCAGTGACACCCCGGTTTGCATATAGCGTCGCCCGTCACTGAGCTGCTCTACAATCGTGCGGTGACTGCCGCTCCACGCAAGCTGGGCGGCAATAAGGTCACCACTGTGCTCGCCGAAACCGCGTTCACCCATGACGATACCGGGATATATTTCGTGGCTTGTGCGTCCGCGATTATTTTCAAGCAATATGGCAGCCGGGCCGGATTCGATACGACGAGTCTGGAATTCGAATCCCCAGCGCCCGTGCATAGTCAGGCATTCGCAGTAGCCCGGTGGCAATGGCAGCGTCGCACTGGCGAGATGGTCGACCGTCAGTTCGGTGTTGCCGGTATTGCGCAGTTCGCTTGTGATCGACAATACCTGACTGTCTGGCAGCATACCGAGTCGAATGATCATCTCAATCTGTATGCAATCGTCTGCCAGAAATACTACAAGACGGTTGTGGTCAACCTGTACATCACGCCTTTGCAGGCGGTGGGCAAAGGCCTGGCCGTTGCGGTGGGCTCGCAACGCGGGTTGGCAATCGATGCCGGTAGAGGCTTGTGGAAACAATGACAGTGGCACTGCAGTATCAAGCTTTGCCATCGGTATTGGCGAATCAGTGATGTATGCCAGGGAGTCGGCATCGACATCGGCAGGTAGACTTCGGCCGAACCAGATGATTGCGGGCACATCGTCCTGTTGCCGTGCATGAATCAGCAGCGTTGAGACTGTGTTGTCCAGTCTCCACAGTCGGCGAGCGTTCACGGGTGCACCGTTAAAATTCTAATGCGATTCGGCATGGCGGGCAGGGGGCAATCGTCGTTCCTCTGTATAGTAACACTGCGCTATGATAGCGGGCCAAGTATAACCCGACAGGCAGGCATTGCTGTGCTTTTGCCGTCGGTCGATGCCGTGCGATGTTGGATCACGGTTCAGTCAACTCCACCGGGGGCGGATTAATTGTCGAGTGTAGAGCTGGTCAGTGCGGTAAAGCGCTTTGGCGACGTTGAAGTTATTCACGGAATTTCGCTTGCCATTGAGCAAGGGGAGTTCGTCGTTTTTGTAGGCCCCTCCGGTTGTGGTAAATCCACGTTGTTGCGCATGATCGCCGGGCTTGAAGATATTTCTGACGGCCAGATACGCATAGAGGATCGCGATGTGACTGATGTTGCCGCCGTCGACCGCGGTATAGCTATGGTGTTTCAGTCTTACGCTCTCTACCCGCACATGACAGTCGAACAAAATATGGGGTTCGGTCTGAAAATGAATGGCGTGGATAAAAAAACGGTTGCAGAGAAAGTGGGTGCGGCAGCAGAGATCCTGCAGTTGCAAACTCTGTTGAAGCGCAAACCACGAAACCTGTCGGGAGGCCAGCGTCAGCGTGTGGCTATAGGGCGTGCCATTGTTCGTGATCCCCAGGTTTTTCTTTTTGATGAACCGCTATCCAATCTCGATGCCGAGCTACGGGTAGAGATGCGTCTGCAGATTGCAAAGCTGCACAAGCGCCTTGATACCACCATGATCTACGTTACACATGATCAGGTAGAGGCCATGACGATGGCCGATAAAATCGCAGTGCTTAGAGACGGTTACCTCGAACAAATGGGAACGCCGCTGGATCTTTACCAGAATCCGTGCAATGAATTCGTTGCGGGTTTTATTGGCTCGCCAAAAATGAATTTCATCCCGGGCGTAATCGAGCTTGCGGGTGAGGATGAAACCCGTATCGGGCTTGGTAATGATCAGAGCATTAGCCTGCCGGTGAACAGCTCGGGTATGCGCGCTGCTGATTCGGTAACTGTTGGAATTCGCCCTGAGGACATGAAAGAAGCGGGTGGTGACATAACCCTGCAAATGTCGGTTGAGGTGGTCGAACGTCTTGGTGGAGCTACCTTTTTGTATGGCTCATGCTGTGGCGTTGACAACTTTGTTACGCAGAGAGAGGGGGCAGACGCTACCGTGGTGGGTGATAGCGTCGCGTTGTCGGTCGCTGTCGAGCGGGTGTACGTGTTTGACAGCGAGGGAATTGCACTGGCTCGCTAAGGTAAGCCAGCTACTGCCCGAATCATGTACCGGCAAATCCAGCCAGGGTGCCTCTGCTAGAATTTTCCGTGTTTTAAGTAGGCCTGTTGCGGGTCCATTCCTGCGCGTATTGCCGAACGAATAGCGCTCTCGGTGTTGATGTCGGTTTCACTTGCCTCAATCACCTCTTCAACAATGGGTGCAGGTACGCGAATCAGCCCGTCGCGATCGCCAACCATATAGTCACCCGGTTGAATATCCACTTCTCCTATGCGAATTTCAACGTTGTGAGCCGCCGGTAACCACCAGCCAACGATGTCGCGAGGGGTGAAGCCGGAACACCAGGTTTGAAAACCCTGCTCAATCAGAAAGTGGCTGTCGCGAATCATGCCATCGACGATTGCACCGCGCACTCCTTTACTGCCGAGTGTCTCTGCCGAAAGCTCTCCCATGTGGGCGATGGTATTGTCGTTGGGCTGGCATACCCAGAGATGTCCGGTCGGGCAACTGGATAACAGACCGGTCCAGGCAAGCAGCGTTTCGTGTGCATCAGCGGTCGGATCAACCTTGCCAAGTATGGTGAATGCGGGACCGGCAACACTGGCCTCAGGCAACAGAGGACGCAGGTGAGGAGGCAGCGTGAAATCGCGAAGTCCCATCTTGCGCATAACATCGTGAACTACACCGGTATAGCATCTGGCAAGGCGATCACTGATCTGGTCTGTCATTTTTTGCCCTGTTTATTCTATTGCGAGTATAAAATCCACGAGCGTTTCGATTGTCTCGTCGCTTGCCAGCGGTGAATTCGCTGGCATTGGAATACCCCCGGTCTGATCCGCCCAGTTGCCACTGCCCCCGTTTTTCACGGCTTCGATAAGTTGGGCACGGGCATCCGGATTGCCACGATAGCGAGCGGCGACGTCAGCCCAGGCAGGTCCTACCAGCTGGAAGCCGATGGAATGGCAACCGGTGCAACCATTGTCAGCAGCCAGTGCGGGCATTTCCAGCTGTCCCGCCGAACTGGATGCCGAGGTGTTTTCATCGGGATTGCTATCCGGTGATTGTGAACCAGGGGATACACTGGCGCTGGCATCGCTTGCGGGTAAATTGTGGTAGTCAGCCAGATAGCGAACGATTAAATCCAGCTCTTCGGTAGAAGCGTTTAATCCGTTCGCAATCATGCGGGTAACCAGTGCCGAAACCTCGCTGTCAGAGGTAAACTCTTTTTGCAGTGCGAGTTCCTGCGAATGGCACTGTGAGCACTTGGCGTTAAAGGTCTCTTCGGCAGCGGCAACATCAAACGGGGCGTCCATTGGCTCGGCGGAGTCTTTCATCTCTTGCATGGCCGCGGATGTTTTGGCCGAGTTGTCGATCAGCTTGCGCCGCTCCATGATGGAGTTTTGCAGAGTCGGGGTAATGGCAACGAGATAGGCCGTGATTTGCCAGCGTTCCATTTCACTGAAGCTGGTTATTATGGACGCTCGATTAGCCATGCGCTCAACGGTGTCTCGCCAGGTTTTCGGGGTTCTGGGTCGCGACAATATGGTGCGCAAATCGTGGCATTGCACGCACTTTGTGCGCAGCAGTTTTCGACCGCCTAGCAGGCTTTCTACTGTTGCCAGTTGAGGTAGAAGTTCCTCATCCTCCAGACCTGCCGGAGGCAGCTGGTCTCGCACCCGTTGCAGCCTCTCCTCACTAAAGCCCTCACCATTCATGGCCTGGTTGGCGAGGACGTTCTCTCGCCAAACCGAGGGCAGTGCAAGACCCATTAACACCAGAGTTAATACAAACAATGTGGTGCCCAGTGCGGGGGCAAGTTTAGCTTCGAGGTGTTTGAAAAATCGTACGACGACAATTTTGGCGATCAACAGGGCGCCGATGCTATAGCCGATCACCAGATGCAGTACGGTTCTCGCCGGCAGCTCAATCTGATAGGTCCACATACGCGGGACCATGTGGTACATCAGATACAGGTAGATAAGTACAAAAGCCCAGCCCATCAGCCGGTGCAGAGCCATTGCCCAGGACGGGGCCGAGCTTCTGTGTGTTTTGTGGTCGAACGGATAGCCCCACAAATGATACATAAGCATGGTGGCGCTGAATGCGAGTGCCACAAACAGGATTGCCAGACTAACGTTTACGACAGTTGCCATTTGTATCCCTGCAGTGCGGATGTGGAGAATTTGAACATCATAGCTTCCAGTGATTACGATGAAACAGTGGATGCAACGGAGAAAGTAGATTTTAGCCGGAGAATCGGCGATTGAAAACTGTCGCGTATCTTGCGACGAAGGTCATGGGTGGACGGTCATCTCGCAAGTTTGCAGCTACAACCTTGAACATCTACCTATGCAGAGGCACCAAAACAGCAATTGTTAAAACGTAGTCAACAAAGGCATGAAAGTATCTGTACACGTACATAGATCCTTACACAGGCTCGGTGCGGCCCGATTGTGTACCTGGATTACGAGCCAGCGTCCATCCGTAAACCGGTTGTTTACGGACGGACAACCAGCTTGCTGCTCAGCTACCCAGGCGCAGTTTCTCCTGAAACTGGATAAACCGCACGGCATCGATAGCTTCAAGACGACCGATAGGACCGGTGCTGTAGGTGGAGGATAGAACCTTACCCTCGTGATTGAGAATAAAGTCTGACGGCTGGATCAATCCCCGTCTGTCTTCCCACCACGAACCGAGCGTATCAGCCTGCTCACGGGTTACGCCGTGTGCGACCGGAAACGGTTTGTCGGCTGCAATCTCGCTGGAATTTTCCAGATTATCGGTGCTTGCCGCGATTATCGAGGCGTTGAGTCCGCCAAGTTCTGAATAGTGCTCACTGAAACCGCCCAACTGACGGAGACAATAGGGTCAGAACTTACCTCGGAAAAAAAGCACAATCTGGTAGTGACCGGCCTCTGCGGCTGCAGGTATTGACACTTGTGTGCCATCTACCGCGGTCAGTGACATCGCCGGAAAGGCGTTTCCCGGCTCAAGTTTTTCGTTCATTGAAGGTTAGCTCCTGTGGTGGTTCACTGACATAATATACGACAGTTCGGTGTGAGCACAGCCCTGCCTTGATTAATACGCTTTGAGGAAAAATTCAATGACAATGCAGGCTGAGTTGACAAACACGTTGCGTTTGTTCGTGCTTTAAGTGTTGAAAAGTTTTTATCCGGCCAGTAGTTACTTCAAAAAGAACAATGCTGTTTGTGGCACAAGCGTTACCACCATAAGCACGGCAAGAATGATCGCAATGAAGGGCAGTACGGCCAGACATATTTCACTGAATTTTTCTTTAAATGCAGTCATTGCGACAATCAGGTTGAGTCCGATCGGGGGAGTTAAAAAACCGATCTCCAGGTTGATCACCATAATAATTCCGAAGTGAATCGGATCGATCCCCAACGCCATGGCGGGCCCGACAAGTAGTGGCGCCAGAATGAGAATGGCAGAGACCACATCGAACAGACAACCGACCACCAGCAGTAATCCGTTTATCGCAAGCAGAAACGCAATTTTGCTATCAAAATTATCACTGACCCAACTGGCTAGCGCCTGCGGTACACCCTCTATAGTAAGCACGGTCTTAAGGCTCAGTGCGACCGCGACAATAGGGAACAACATACCAAGCATCTTTGCGGTATCGACCGCAGTTGCATAGAAGTCTCGTATTCCAAGTTCACGATGGATGATCACCTCGACGAACAGTCCATAGGCCAGAGCCACTGCTGCTGCTTCCGTGGGTGAGAAATAACCGCTATAAATTCCACCGAGCAATATTATCGGCATTAGCAGCGACCAGATTCCGTCTTTGATGGCGCAAAGCAAAGCACGGCCGTCGAATGGTGTGGTTGGCAGGTGCCGGTTAGCCCACAGGGCGTAGGCTGCGAGGGCAGCAGTTAGCATTAATCCCGGAATTAAACCCGCAATAAACAGACTTGCAATCGACTTTTCCGTCACCAGACCATAGAGAATTAATGGAATCGACGGCGGAATCACGATACCAAGCGTGCCACCTGAAGTGACGGCACCCAGCGAAAATCTTCGGCTATATCCGTTCTTCAGCAATGCCGGGTAAAGGATTGATCCAACCGCTAGCAGAGTGACCGGTGAGGAGCCTGAAATAGCGGCAAAAAGCGCGCAGGACAATATCGTAGCGACACCCAATCCGCCGGGCAGCGTAGTAGTGGCAAGCCTTGTGATTTCAACCAGACGGCTGGCAATGGAACCCCGGGTCATCAGGTTGCCGGCGATCAAAAACATCGGTATTGCGAGCAGAACTTCGTTATCGAGACTGATCCAGAGATCTTCAATCAGATAAGTGAGTTGGCCGTCTCCCCACACCAGATGCATGTAGGCCGCAGATGCCAGCAATAGAATAACGACGTTCTGACGCAGTAATAAAAGCAGGACCACCAGGGCCAGCAATCCGGTGCCCGCCATCAGTGCGTTGCGTTCTCGGCCGGACGGGTTGCGGGATAGAGCGCAAATACGCCATGGCGTATGGCGGTTGTCAGCAAGGCGTACGGCATCACGATCTGGATCGGCCACAATAGCCAGTAGAGAACAGCCGCCCTGTCGCTGAATTGCATGGATTGCTGTACAAACATGGCGCCAATAACTGCCATGACAATAAAGAAGAGGCAGGAAAACGAGTCGGAAGCACGCTGTACAATTCGCGTGAATCTATGTGGTACAAGGCCATCCAGGAAAGACGGCCGCAGATGCATATTGTCGGCGGTGGCAAGCGAAAGGCCGAGGAAGCCTGCAACTATTGCAGCATAGACCGCAATTTTCTGGGCACCGTGAATAGAGGTAGCAAACACTTCACGGCCGATAACATCGCCGATCAACAAACAAGCCACCGCCGCGTAGGCGACGGTGGCCGCAAATGCTTCAAACCGATAAAGTAATCGCAGCACCCGCTGAGCCAGAAGCAACGAGGATCTCGCTCAGCTCTTGCAAGAACAGATCAGCAAGGCCGCGTGGCGGGTCAGGAGCATGCTTTTTTTGCAGCAGTAATAGCGCTCCAGGTGTCGACCGCAGAACCGCCGAGCTCATCGATGATTTTGGGCTGCGCTTGCGGTGCGATAGCGCGCCAGGCGTCCATTTCCGACGCCGTCGGAGTGTACACAGTGGCACCTGCATCAGATATTTTTGCGAGCAAGCCGGCTTCTGCTTTGCGCACCGCCTCACGCAGATCCTTGAATACGATGCTGGCTTCGTTGATCCAGCCTTGTTCTTCACTGGTGAGCCCGGCCCATGATTTTTTGGAGATAATTACCGAGCCAATCTGGTGGACGTGATTGGTCAGGGTAACGTTGGGTGCGACGTCCTGATAGCCAACGGCAATGCCGTATACCGTTGGCCAGGTGGCTGCACTGACATTACCGGTTTTCAGTGCTGGCATCGTGTCGGTAGTGCCGAGTGGCACTGCGCTACCGCCTGCCGCCTCCATATAGAGTGTGTCGGTTTTGGTCGGTGCCGTGCGAATTTTTACGCCGGCCAGATCGGCGGGAGATTTAATCGGTTCTTTGGCAAAAATGATCTGCTGGCCCACTTCGAACCACGCAATCTGTACTACACCGGCAGCGTCCATCGAGTCACTGAAAGTTGGTAGCAAGTGTTCATCAGCTACACAGTCGGCTTGTTTTGCGCTGTCAAAAGTGTATGGTGACGCGAGCAAGCCAAATTCGGGTACGAGCAATGATGTTGCCGTGTTGGAGAATACACCCATGTCAAGACGACCGCGAGCAACCTGACGGACTGTGGTCTGCTCGTCCCCCAGTTGGCTGGCGTGAAAATGTTTGATCGTGAGCTCGCCGCCCGACAATTCCGAAACCTTTGCTGCAAAGGCGTTAACAATCTGGCCCCACGGCGTACCTTCCGGAGGTGCACCAGCCGATCGAAGCTCTTTCGCCTGCAGGGGGTTGGCCGTCGACACGGCATAGACAACAACAAGAGCCATAAACAGAATTGCAGCCGATGGTTTTAGTGCTCGTCGGGTATCAACGCGTGTAGGTTTCAATTGCTTTCTCCGGTTGCGGATGATGCGGGTGGTTTGCGAGATGCTTTTGTGCCTGACTCGAAAGTACCCCTGCAAACTGCTTCGGTTTTCCTCCAATGCGGCCGCTGACGGCCACCTTGCCGAATCCATTGTGCGTTTTATAAGCACAGTGCTCAAGTGTTATACCGCGGCTGGAACAAAATAGCATCTGGCAGCATGCCATCCTGCGCCACGTCTCGATGGCGGGCAGTAGCTAGTGCCCATCCAGCAACAAGCGCTACTGCGGTCAACGCATGCAAGCGATCTTGCACCGACACATGTAGCTATTTAGATAGCTAGTGCCCATCCAGAAACTGATTTTCGCATGCTGAATGGAAGAGCAGGTAGGGTGATAAGCCTGCGCATCCACCATATACAGTACCGGTGGATGCGCAAGCTTATCCACCCTGCGATTAACAACCATTCATTGGTGCATTTATGGATGGACACTAGCTAGTATGGAGTTAGCAGGCCAGTGACTTCATCTATTTTCCCGACCTCGTCAGGACCAATCGCGCAGGCGGTAAAAGTCGCAATACCTGCGAATTCGGTGCGGCCGCTGTCTTTTATCAAGTGTGACTTCAGGCCCGCTGCAAGGGCTTTTTCGTGATGGTGTAACAGATCCTCTTCGGAGTTTACACGCAGGCAGACCTTGGCCATGCCGTGTTCAATCCATGCAAGTGTATGCTCGTCCAGTGATTCAATTTTGCAGTCGAGGCCTTGTCTGAGGACCGACACAAGAAACTCCATAGAGGCGTGTGAACCCTGAGCAATCTCTTTGCCCCGGCGCATTTTGAGATCTTTTCTGACAAGAATAACCTGTTTTCTTCTCATACGGTGCTCGCTGATAGCCGATTCGGTTTCTTGTCCGGGCTTCGAATCGACAGTAAAAATGCGGCTGCCCCGCAGGTTTTTTTTGCACAACCGGGGCCCGACGATTCACTGCAGAGTTCCCGGGCGGATGCCGGTGGCAATTCAGCCCTGTAAAATCTGACACTGCGGAAATTGGGACGTTTGCACATATTCCACGATGAAAAGTCACATTTACAAAAGAGTCGTACAGGGTTTCGCGGTAGCATATACATCGCGAGGCGCTGTTGAGGATATTATCTGACAGGCCGGTAATTTATCACAACCCTGGAGATCTCCAAGAATGAATCGAATCCTTAAGGCGGTCGCAGCAGCGGCTATCGCGAGCATGGCGTTTGCCGGGCCTGTGTCGGCAGAGTATCCGGAAAAGCCGGTCAATTTTATTGTGCCCTGGCCTCCGGGTGATCTCGAAGATGTGCTTACACGCATGATTGCCGAGGATTTTCAGGCGAAGTACGACGTACCTGCGGCAGTAGTGAATAAGCCCAGCGGCGGCGGCGGGCCGTTTCCGGGTGCGATTGAAGTAGCCAAAGCGCCAGCTGATGGTTACACCGTGGGTTCTTTCGTTATCGGTGTGCCTGTGATTGGCCACAAAATAGACATTCCCGAGCTGACACCGGAAAAGTTCGATCCGCTGGGTATCTTTCTCACCTACCCGTTTGTACTGGCGGCAGCTGGCGATGCTCCTTATTCAACGATTGATGAGCTGGCAGAACACGCAAAATCAAACGAGTTGGCGCTGGGTCATTTTGGCGCGCCACTGGCGCCCACCCGGGTAACGCTGGCGCTTGCAAAAACCGCAGGTTTCGAATGGGGTTCCGAGGCAGCTTTCGATAACCTCGACTGCAACACGCTCGCCTCCGGAGACGCTGACGTAATAAACACGACGCTGCAACTGGTGTTGCCGTGTAAAGATAAAATCACCATCCTCGCGGCGGTCACTGACGAGCGCATCGCATCCTTACCGGATGTACCCACGGTAGGTGAAATCTCTGCGGATTTGAATGTGGGTCTGTGGAACGGCCTTTTTGTTAACAAGGGCACGCCCGCTGACGTGAGAGAAAAAATCATTGCGGTAGCTAAAGAGACGATGGCCTCTGAACGTGCACAGAAACTGGCAGCCGATACCGGTGCGCTGGTTTACTGGCAAGACGCCGAAGAATCAGCGGCGCGTATCATCGCTGACGGTGAAGCGCTCTCACGTGTTAATGGTCTGTTGGCTGAGTAGCTAGCGAATGCCGTATAAGCGTTTGACCAAACCTGTTACGGCAACAGGCCGGGAGCAGAGTCATTAGCGAACGCGCTGCAGAACTGCCGACCAGAGCACGTGGTGGTTTGTTGTTCGCGTTTCTGTTTATCGCAATGGCTCTGTTTCTGCTGTCACAACTGGGCGAACAGGCTAAATTTTCCAGCAAGGGAAAACTGTTTGCCCAGCCGGCTTTCTGGCCCGGGGTGGGTGTCATTGGCATGGTTGTGTTCGGCGGTCTGAATTTTATTGCAGAATTGTTCGCAAAGCCCAGGCCTGATAATCGTTGGCGAACTGAACTCAAAGAAGGCGCGAGCTGGATGTTCGCGGTTGAATACCTCGCCTGGTTTATGGTTTATGTCAGTTTGACACCGGTGATCGGCTATCTTCTGTCAACCATGCTCTTTATGCTGGCGTTGACGCTGCGGGCCGGGTTCCGTCAGTGGCGAATGGCACTGGTTGCGGTGGTAACCGGTTTTGCAATTGTGCTTGTTTTTAAGTCCTTTCTGGGTGTTAAAATTCCTGGCGCCGAGATATATGAAGCACTGCCTAATGCGCTTCGTACGTTCATGATTGTGAATTTCTAGCGAATGGAACTGCTCGTTTCAGCGTTGTCAATTCTGGCGCGGTGGGATGTTGTCGCAGCACTGCTGGTCGGGTCCGTAGGCGGCGTAATAATAGGTGCGATACCTGGTGTTGGACCGGCGGTCGCAATTGCCATTTTGCTGCCAACAACGTTCTCGCTTGATCCTATTGTCGGCATGACCGCTCTGCTCGGTATCTATGGCTCGTCGATGTACGGCGGTGCGATTCCCGCCATATTGATCAATACACCGGGTACCGCAGTAAACGCTCTGACTACCTACGACGGATATCCCATGACTGCGCGAGGGGAAGGGCGCCGGGCTTTAAGTCTTGCCTATTCTGCCTCGTTTTTCGGCGGGGTGTTTTCTGTCGTTTGTTTAATTTTATTATCCCCGGTACTTGCCGGCATCGCACCGATGTTTGGCAGCAGAGAGATCTTTCTGGCGGCATTGCTAGGCATTATTCTGGTTGTGCTTGCGCACCGCGGCCAGGTGCTGGCTGCCGGTATGCTGGCGAGCTTCGGTATATGGCTAAACACGATTGGACTTGAGTCCATCCAGTACACTAAACGCTACACATTTGATCAGACCTGGCTCAGTAGCGGTGTGGATTTAATTGTGGTGGTGCTTGGTCTGTTTGCCATTAGCCAGGCAATGGTATTGCTGGTTAACCGCAATGAGGTGCCGCGGGCGAGTGTTGAATCAGGGGATATGTTTCAGGGTTTTAAAGAACTCGGAAAACACAAACGGGTAGCGGCTACGTCTTCAACTTACGGGGTGTTGATGGGGATGATACCTGGCGTCGGGGAGTTTACGTCGCAGTTCCTCGCATATACCACCGCTCGTCGTACCTCTAAAACCCCGGAGCAATTTGGTAAGGGTGCCCCGGAAGGATTGATCGCTTCAGAAGCGGCAAACAACGCAGTGCCCGGTGCTGCGATGATACCGCTACTGGCACTGGGTATACCGGGTGAAGCACTGACGGCAATGATGTTATCCGTTTTCTACGTACATAACGTTGTGCCTGGCCCGGGTTTGTTTCAGAACGAGATGGATTTTGTAGTTGCCATTTACCTCGCGTTGTTAATACTGAACGTAATGGTTATCGTTTTTTTGCTGTTTTCAACACGTCAGTTACTGAAGGTCATAGAAATTCCCACCCGGTTCCTCGGGGTCAGCATACTCACTCTGAGTTTTGTCGGGGTTTATTCTTTACGCAACAGTGCTGTGGACTGTGCAATTGCTGCGGTGTTCGGTGTATTCGGGTATGTGCTTAAACGGTTGAATCTGCCGATCGTGCCAATAATCCTGGGCATGGTGCTCGGCGGTATCATGGAGCCGAAGCTTCGAACCTCGATGATGCGAGTGAAGGAGCCGTACGATTTTATAGATCGGCCAATTGCGATGATCCTTTTTATAATTATTCTGCTTGTGCTTGCCAGCTATCTGTTAAGCGCTATTCGTGCGCTTTTCACAGCCCGCAAAGAGAGTTCGTGAAACTGCCCGGCTGAAGTGTTCAGACAAATACCTGTGTACGAATAATTATCTAACACCAGAGAGCACCAATGAGCGACAAAACCATATTGGTCATCGGGACTTTTGATACCAAAGATGACGAGCTTGGGTATATGGCTGAGCGTATCAGGTCGTGCGGCGGCGATGTAATCACCATGGATGTCAGTGTTCTTGGTGAGCCATCAACACCTTGCGACTATTCCAAGCACGATGTCGCGACTGCGGCTGATTCATCGATAGAAGCGGCGATTTCGAGTGGCGATGAAAATAGTGCCATGCAGATTATGGCTAAAGGTGCTTCGGTACTGGCGGTGTCACTGTTTAACGAAGGGCGTTTCGACGGTGTTGTAGCGCTCGGTGGAACGATGGGGACTGATCTGGCGCTTGATGTGTGCCAGGTGTTGCCACTTGGTGTGCCCAAGTATGTGGTATCCACGGTTTCGTTTTCTCCGTTAATACCTCCGGATCGGCTATCGGCGGATATACAAATGATTTTATGGGCTGGTGGTTTGTACGGTCTGAATTCAATATGTAAATCGTCACTAAGTCAGGCTGCCGGCGCTGTACTGGGCGCGGCACGTGCGGTGGAGCCTCCGGTCAGTAATCGGCCTGTGATTGGAATGACGTCACTGGGTTCGTCGTGCCTTAGCTACATGAAGCTGCTCAAGCCGGCACTGGAAGATCGTGGATTTGAAGTGGCGATTTTTCATGCCACCGGTATGGGAGGAATGGCGTTCGAAAGCGTGTGCAAGCGCGGTGGCTTTGCCTGCGTGATGGATTTTGCGTTGCCCGAGCTTGGCAATCTGCTGGCAGGTTCGGTAGTGCACGGTGGTGAGGATCGTATGTTGAATGCCGGGGTCGCCGGTATTCCCAGAATCGTTGCACCGGGTTGTCTCGACTTGATTGATTTTGCCGGCTGGCAGGAGATACCCGAGCGCTATTCGGACCGACCGTTTCACGCCCACAATCGATTGATCAAATCGTCTGCACTGAATGAATCGGAGCGCAGGCAGACTGCGCAGGAGATTGGAAGGCGGCTGAGCCAGTCGAAGACACCGGCGCATATTATTCTGCCCGTTCGAGGGATCGAAGAGTGGGACAAACCCGGAGACGTTGCCCATGCTCCGGATGCATTGAAGGCGTTTCTCGACGAGATGCGTCAGGTTATAAAGCCTCCGCTGGAGATGACGGAAGTAGATGCACACATCAATGATCAGGCGTTTGCTGATGCGGCCTTGCAGGTGTTCGATCAATGGGTGGCCGATGGTCTGGTTAACTCCGGGATGAAAGCCACGTGAGCCGCTACGACGTGCTGTTCGAACCTGTCGCCATTGGACCGGTTACAGCACCCAACCGATTCTACGCTGTGCCCCACGCAACCGGCCACGGTTGGTCGCAGCCAGAGGGGGCTATCGCGCTGCGGGCGATGAAAGCGCAAGGCGGATGGGGTGTAGTGTCTTCGCAGATGACAGAGATTGGCCCGGACTCTGATTTAGCCAGTCACCAGATGGATCGTCTTTGGGACGATCGCGATATAAGCGCTCATGCCAAACAGGTAGAGGCGGTGAAAGCTCACGGTGCGCTTGCGGCAATTGAACTCGCACACGGTGGCATGCGCGCGCGAAACTATACTACAGGTCTGCCAGTTTCAGGCCCCAGTGATTTACCCATCCTCAGACCCGAGGTCCCGCTTCAGGCAAGAGCGATGAATTTGTCTGATATAAAAGACTTTCGCAGCGCTCACAAAGCTGCCGCGCAACGTGCGGTGGCGGCAGGTTTTGACATTCTCTATGTCTATGCAGCTCATGATTTATCACTGCTCAGCCATTTTTTATCGAGGCGTACAAATCAACGCAACGATGCCTATGGTGGATCACTGCGTAATCGTATGCGGCTGTTGCGCGAGGTATTGGAAGACACACTAGATGTTGCCGCAGGCCGACAGGCAGTCGCGTTGCGATTTAGCGTGGCGGAGCCTTCGGAAACTATCGGTCTTACTCATAACGGTGAGGGTCGTGAGGTAGTCGAATCGCTTGCCGAGTTACCCGATTTGTGGGATGTAAATATTTCCGGCTGGTCGCAAGACAGTGCGACCTCTCGTTTTAGTGAAGAGGGTTATCAGCTGGAGTTTACCGATTTTGTAAAACAGGTAACCGGAAAACCGGTGGTCGGTGTCGGTCGTTTTACATCACCCGATCTAATGGTGTCTCTGGTAAAGAAAGGCCGGCTCGATTTTATCGGCGGCGCCAGGCCCTCTATAGCTGATCCGTTTCTGCCTAAAAAAATACAGGAAGATCGTCTGGACGAGATACGCGAGTGCATTGGCTGCAACGTATGCGTCAGCATGGATGGCTACGGGGTGCCTTTGCGTTGCACGCAAAATCCGACTATCGCGGAAGAATGGAGAAGAGGCTGGCATCCTGAAATTGTGCCTCGGGCAGGTTCTGGTAAAAGTTTTTTGATTGCAGGCGCCGGTCCCGCCGGCCTTGAATGCGCGCGCACCCTGTTGCTGGCCGGGCACAAGGTAACCATTGCCGATGCCGCCGAAACTGCAGGTGGCAGAGTGACGGAAGAGTCATCTCTGCCGGGGTTAAGCGCCTGGTCCAGAGTGACCGACTATCGTCTGCAAGTAATCAACCGGCATAAAAATGCCGAGCTTTTTCTCTCCAGTCCGTTGGGTGTGGCTGACCTGGTGGAATTCGATGCAGATGCCGTCGTTATAGCCACAGGGGCGACATGGCGAGCTGATGGTGTCGGATCTACCAACATGCAGGCGCTGGATCTGAAAAATATAACCACACTAACGCCACACGATGTTATTAACCCGGGTGAAGCGCTAAAGCAAAGTACTCACTGTGTTGTCTATGATGACGATCACTTCTATATGGCGAGTGTTGTCGCTGAAAAACTGGTCGCTATGGGTCACAAAGTTACCTATGTGACGCCAATGCCGACGGTGGCGAGCTGGACCGATTTCACACTGGAGCAAAACCGGATTATCGATCGCTTCAACCATCTTGGTATCGATATACAGGTAAACACTGGCCTGGGTGCCAACGGAAACTTCAGTTCAACGCTCACCGGTAAAGCAGTCGCTGTGAGCTGCGAAACTCTGGTGATGGTTGGCGCACGTACACCCAACGATGAACTCTATAATAGTGCAATTGCCGATGACCGCCTTGCAAGTGTATATAGAATTGGTGATTGCCATTCCCCCGCAACGATACAGGGAGCGGTGCTCGCGGGCCACACACAGGCCAGGCTTTTGTGTGGAGAATCTACAACGCCATTAGTGTTTAAACGACCAGCGATTGCTGTTTCCTGATCCGGACCCTTTTGAAAAATTCACGATATGAATTGCTGATGATTGTTGCTGCTGTATAAACAATAGCAATAGTAACGTTGTGGACCGTTAGTCGAGATACTGGATAGCGCTTGTTACCAGTTAATCCGTATTAATTCGAAGGTTACTAACCGTCAAATCCGTCAACGGTAGTCATTACCCCTTCTGAATTTGCAAGCCTTATAGACAGAATTGCCTGATACTCTGGTGAGTAGTACCAGCCTTCCAGTGCTTCTCTGGATGGAAACTCCAGAACCACGTGGCGGTCGTGTGGCATCTTGCCTTCGATATCTTTACAGTCACCACCTCGTACCAGATATTTACCGCCGTGGGCCGCAATGGTAGCTGGCACTTGGTCCGCATATTTTTTATAACCCTCCATATTATGTACGGTGATGTGTCCAATGGTGTAGCAGGGCATAGTGTTTCTCCTGAGATGGCCGTGAACGGGCAGCTTATTGTACCGTATCCTGATTGCACGGGGATTCCCTGCAGTCGGGTTCGGCAGTGTCGGCTGCTTTCCGACAGTGCAATGACCGGGAATTTGAACGGGTCGTAGTTGCGGTTGTCTCAATCGATGTTTTCGGACTGCAGACGGCTCCGGGCAATTGTGGTTTTCCGCAAGAATGAATCAGGTTTCAGATGCCCGTTAGCGTTTCCGGTTTTTCCGGCAGGTGCGAATCTGACATGCAGTGTCAAAAAAAGGTCACTGTGAAGTATTGACTATAAGTTGTCTATAGACAGGTGTTTCGGTCTAATAAATTGATGTTTGTTAAAACATCAATATAATGCTCCAGCGCAGGCGAGTAACAGATCTATTCGCCTGCCGCATACAGTTATCGCAGCTCTGGTACAAGACTCGCACTACAAGTGGGATGACGACAGGCTGAACGAGCAGAACCTAACAGAGGATTCTCATGAGCGATTACCCCGCTTTGTCCTTCCGTGTACCTGCGCCGGAACTCAGGCCCGGCGACACACCTGATTTTTCAGGGGTCAATATCCCGAAGGCCGGTGCTGCGCGGCGTCCGGCAGTTGATTCGCATCCGCGCGACATTCGTGACCTGGCATTCACTATAATTCGGGTGATGAGTCGCGACGGCGATGCCACGGGTGACTGGGCAGATACCTTAAGCGAAGACGAATTACTTGATGGCTTGCGCCATATGATGCGTTTGCGAGCGTTCGACTCTCGTATGTTGATGGCGCAGCGCCAGGGTAAAACGTCATTCTATATGCAGCACCTGGGTGAAGAGGCAATCTCCTGTGCGTTTCAGCGGGCACTGTTGCCCGGTGATATGAACTTCCCGACTTACCGTCAGGCGGGCCTGCTGATTGCGCAGGATTACCCCATGCTGTCCATGATGTGCCAAATATATTCGAATGAAGCCGATCCCAATCACGGTCGCCAGTTGCCGATTATGTATTCGTCAAAAGCGCATGGATTTTTTTCAATCTCCGGGAATCTGGCGACGCAGTACCCGCAAGCTGTTGGCTGGGCAATGGCTTCGGCGATCAGTAAAGATACTAAAATTGCTGCCGGATGGGTGGGTGACGGCTCGACGGCGGAAAGTGATTTTCATGCCGCCATGGTGTTCGCTTCCACCTACAAGGCCCCGGTTGTTTTGAACATAGTCAATAATCAGTGGGCTATCTCGACGTTTCAGGGAATTGCCAAAGGCGATTCAGGTACGTTTGCAGCCCGCGGTCACGGCTTTGGTATTCCGTCACTGCGAGTCGATGGCAATGACTATCTCGCCGTTTATGCTGTGGCCAAATGGGCTGCAGAGCGTGCCAGACGCAACCTCGGACCGACGCTCATTGAGTACGTAACCTATCGAGCTGGCGGGCATTCAACTTCTGATGATCCATCGGCCTACCGTCCTAAAGAAGAAGGGGTGGCGTGGCCTCTTGGCGATCCGATCCTGCGGCTGAAAACGCATCTTGTTAGAAAAAACGCATGGTCTGAAGAGCGCCATGCTCAAGCGGAAGCCGAGATAGCGGATGAAGTGCTGGCGGCGCAAAAGGAAGCCGAAGCCATAGGTACGTTGAGTCAGGGTAGTGTGCCTTCAGCGCGCGATATGTTTGAGGATGTGTTCGAGCAAATGCCACCGCATCTGATTAAACAACGACAGGAGGCGGGTTACTGATATGGCCAGAATGACCATGATCGAGTCTATACAGAGTGCTCATGATAACGCCATGGAAAGAGACGAACGCGTTGTTGTGTACGGCGAGGACGTCGGCTTCTTTGGAGGTGTGTTTCGTTGCACGGCCGGCCTGCAGGACAAGTACGGGTCGAATCGTTGCTTTGATGCGCCAATTAACGAGTCAGGTATTGTTGGCACTGCTATAGGCATGGCGGCCTATGGATTGCGGCCTTGTGTAGAAATTCAGTTTTCTGATTATGTATATCCTGCCTACGATCAAATAGTTTCCGAGGCCGCGCGACTGAGACACCGCTCCGGCGCAGATTTTACCTGTCCCATGGTGATAAGAATGCCGGTGGGCGGGGGTATATTCGGTGGTCAAACACATAGCCAGAGTCCCGAGGCATTGTTTACCCATGTGTGTGGAGTAAAGACGGTGATGCCCTCTAATCCTGTCGATGCAAAAGGTTTATTGATTGCCGCTATCGAAGACCCGGATCCGGTTATATTCATGGAGCCTAAACGTCTATATAACGGCCCGTTTGACGGTCACCACGAAAAACCGGTGGTACCCTGGCGTGACCATGAACTGGGAGAGGTTGCCGAAGACTACTACACGACACCGCTGGGAAAAGCGGCGGTACGGCGCGAGGGGGCAGATCTAACCCTGATCGCTTATGGCACGATGGTCTATGTTGCCGAGGCTGCTGTAGAGGAGACCGGAATAGACGCCGAGATCATCGATCTGCGATCGTTGTTACCGCTGGATCTTGAGACGATTGTGGCGTCGGTGAGTAAAACCGGACGTTGCGTAGTTGTACACGAAGCCACACGTACGTCAGGGTTTGGTGCAGAGTTAGTAAGTTCGATTCAGGAAGAGTGTTTTTACCATCTTGAAGCGCCACTTGCCCGGGTCACAGGTTGGGATACACCGTATCCTCATGCGCAGGAGTGGGATTACTTTCCAGGCCCGGAGCGACTTGGCCGCAAAATGATTGAAGTAATGGAGGCCTGATCATGGCTGAATATTCTATTCGCTTGCCGGATGTCGGTGAAGGTGTTGCCGAAGCTGAACTCGTCGAATGGCATGTAAAAATCGGGGACACCGTGCTCGAGGATGAAATGCTTGGCGCGGTGATGACGGATAAAGCGGCAGTGGAGATTCCGTCAAGCGTCAGTGGAAAAATTGTATGGCTTGGCGGAGAGATTGGTGATGTGATCGCCGTTGGTGCCGAGCTTGCCCGACTTGAGATAGATGGCGATTTACCAGATGGTCAGGCAGCGCCTGAATCATTAACACCGCCGCCAGCCAAAGAGGCAGCGTCTGAAGCTGGTGCCGAGGTGCCAGATAAAGTGGCAGCCAAAGTGTCAGATAGTAAACCTGATCGTTCACCCGGTAAGACTTCCAGAGCCTCGTCTGTGTCGACTGCATCGTCAGGCGGAAATGCGTCTGGTACGGCGCGCAAAGCTCTGGCAGCGCCGTCAGTCAGAAAGCGTGCACGTGACCTTGGTATTGATCTGGAGTCAGTAAAAGGGTCGGGACCGGCCGGGCGTATTACCCACGAAGATCTGTTGGGGCACACGGCTCGGGAAAGCACGGTTGCAGCGGCTGGCAAGCAGCCGAATACGGATATTCAGGAAATCAAAGTTATTGGTATGCGTCGCAAGATTGCCGAAAAAATGGCCTTGTCGAAAGAACGAATACCGCATATCACTATTGTTGAAGAAGTAGATGTCACCAATCTGGAGGAACTGCGCGGAGAGTTAAACACTACCTACGAGGGACAGCGTGCGAAGCTCACGGTGTTGCCATTTATGATGAAAGCAGTGGTCGAGGCGGTCAGAGAACAGCCTGAGCTTAATGCCCTCTATGAGGACGACAACGGCGTACTGAAAGTGCATGGTGGAGTACATATAGGGATTGCGACACAAACACCAAACGGATTAATGGTGCCGGTGGTCAAGCACAGCGAGATTTTAAATCTGTGGGACAGTGCGGCGAGCGTAACCCGGTTGGCCGATGCCTGTCGCGATGGTACAGCAGGCCGAGACGAGCTAACCGGCTCGACTATTACTATCACCTCACTGGGTCCGCTTGGTGCTATAGCGACAACTCCCATAATTAACTATCCGGAGGTCGCCATTGTTGGTATCAACAAGATCGCAGTTCGACCACATTGGGACGGACAACAGTTTGTGCCAAGGAAAATGATGAATGTCTCTGCAAGCTTTGATCACCGCGTTATTGATGGCTGGGTTGCCGCTGTCATGGTGCAGAAGCTTAAAACCCTGCTGGAAACACCGGCAATGCTGTTTGTGGAGGACTAGACAATGGCTGACTTAAAGTGCAAGTTGCTTGTTATTGGGGCGGGCCCCGGTGGCTATGTATGTGCCATAAAAGCGGGGCAGTCGGGCGTCGACACTATTATTGTTGAAGCAGACAAAGCCGGAGGTACCTGCCTTAACGTTGGTTGCATCCCGTCGAAAGCGTTAATCCATGCTGCTGATGAGTTCCACAAAATAACGAAATTTTCAGCGGATAACGCCCTGGGTATAGCGGCCAGCGCACCGACTATTGACTGGGCAAGAACCGTTGAGTGGAAAAACGGTATTGTTAACCGGCTAAATTCCGGCGTTAGCGGTTTGCTGAAAAAAGCAGGTGTCACTGTTGTCAACGGTAGTGCCCGGTTTCTCGATGGTAAAACCGTAGAAGTACGCAACGGCGATACCGCGCGTGTGATTAAAGCCGATAACATTGTAATTGCTACCGGATCCGTCCCTGTCGAATTACCTTTCCTGCCGTTCGGCGAAAATGTAATCTCGTCGACAGAAGCGTTGTCACTTAGCGCGCCGCCAGAGTCGTTAGCTGTGGTGGGTGGTGGCTATATCGGGCTTGAAATCGGATCGGCGTTTGCCAAGCTTGGCTCGAAAGTATCGGTGATTGAAGCAGCAGAACGAATTCTCCCGCAGTATGACGAAAAACTGACCGCCCCGGTTGTGGAGCGACTGGCTTATCTGGGGGTTGAAGTAATGACCGGCGTAAGTGCAAAAGGCCTTGGAGATGGCGGCCTTGAAATCGTGGCAAGTGATGGTGAGGTACGCACGCTGGCTGCGGATAAAATACTGGTTACAGTTGGTCGCAGGCCGCGCACCGAGGGTTGGGGACTGGATGAACTTCATCTAACCATGCAGGATCGCTATATAAAAATTAATGAAAAATGCCAGACATCAATGCGCGGGGTGTATGCAGTCGGGGATGTAACCGGTGAACCAATGCTTGCACATCGTGCTATGGCGCAAGGCGAGATGGTGGCAGCTATTGTTGCCGGAGAAAACATGGTTTGGGATAAAAAGAGTATACCTGCGGTATGTTTTACCGATCCCGAAATTGTCACCGCCGGATTATCGCCCGCTGAAGCGACGGCACAGGAGATTGAAGTAAAAATAACCGTGTTTCCTTTTCAGGCCAGTGGCCGTGCCATGACAACGGAACGTGAAGACGGCTTTATCCGGATAGTGTCACGGGCAAGCGACGGGGTTGTTGAGGGTATACAGGCGGTTGGTGCCGGAGTCTCGGAATTGTCTGCGGCATTTTCACTGGCTATTGAAATGGGGGCTTGCACTGAGGACATCGCTGCTACTGTTCATGCACACCCGACCATGAGTGAAGGATTGCAGGAAGCTGCAATGCTGTCTACGGGGCTCGCTTTGCATTTGTAGTAAAATAGACGAGTTGAAACCTGCCTGCAAGGTTATTAGTCGACGGTTTTCCGCAGGCTCTTGCGAACGTCGCTTACCGCCGAGTCTTTTGTGTATCTGCCTTTTTCGATATGCCTGATTCGATAGAGGTTTTGTACTTCCACGGCAACGCCTTCGGATCTGATCAATTTACGAAACACCGGGTCTTCAAAGGTTTTGCGCCAGCGATCAGTTGGTGATTGAAAAAGAGAAAGTGCGTTGCAGTAGCCTAATGCGCGGCAAACGTCGCCGTGCACAATTTGAAATGCCCCTTTGGCTTTTGTAATGTCGTTGTGTTCGAACTGGCTGGTATCTATGTCAGTGACTAACGAGCTGCCCTGGAGTGCCGCAAGCATCTCACTGGTGCTCTCCAGCAATGGTGTAATTCGCTCGTGTGCAGGGAATACCAGGCGCTCGTCTTTGCCGGTAACCTGGCTGGCGAGCGTATCGAGGCAGTTCCGGTGAAAGATAGTGTCACAGTCAGTGAACCATACCCAGTCAGCAGATGTTTGCAGGGCGGCCCTGTTGCGACCTATCGCTCGACGAAACAGATATTCACGGGGCAGCGGCTGCCAGTTCCAGGTTACCTGGTTTATTTTGATCTTGCTAAAGTAGTCTACGAGTCGCACGGTGTGTGCATCTTCTTCGCAATAGTAGAGCGTGTAGGTTACGTTGCAAGCGGATGGCGGGTAGTTTGCCAGCGAGCTGATTTGGTAGAGCAATAAATGAGCGTACTGCCAGCAGTGACTGACTATCTCGAGCTCCAGCACCTTGCCTCCTGGCGTTACTGACAGTGTCGCCGGTACAGGTGGTGCAAACCAGGAAACCGGTATCAGTCTACCCATTAACTTGCGATAGACAAGGCTCTGTAGCCATGCGGATAATCCACTCATCGGCAATCGATCGGTAGCGAGTTATTAATGTGCACAGTTCGCGGTGGCTCCTGAAAAACGAGACTGGTAATACGGCCATTAATTTCCGACGCCCGCTTTCCAGTGAGAGTGTGGCGATAATGATGGTGGGTAGATAATACGATAGTTAAAGTTTGCGCTCATATAAAATCGTGGACAGTTAGGGAATGACTGGAACTCGTGACTCTCCGTTGCCTGTTTTGAATTATCACGTGAGCAAGGGTGTCAATGATATGAGGTTTGCTGCTGTATTGCTTTCTGTGTAGTGCTTATACGGGGTTGGACAGTATTGTTGACAAATTGATACATGTTGACACAATGAAACTTCGGTGTGCATTAAAGAGCTTGTTTCAATTTCAGGGGGGGCTGCTGGCAGTTGTTCAAGAGTGGTTCTATTTGGCAGTAGTCGTCCGGTTGCAGGTTGTCTTGTCAGGCTAAATTAGAGCTATCGATTAAAATTTATGCAAAACAAACGAGGTGTATTGTGAGTCGAATAAAAAAAATAACAGGCGTGGCACTGTTTGTCTTTGGGGCATTGTCGAGTGCGAGGCTTGCTGCTGCGCCGGTGTCGATTGATGGCGGTGGTTTTTTTGGCAGTGTTGGGAGGGCGGTCGGGTTTACCGCTTCTGTGACTACCCGGCCCTATGAGGGAATAGACGCTCAGGCGGCACTGTTACCGTTTGTGCTTTATCAACGCGGCAAGTTCTTCATCAGCGGGCTAAATCCGGGATACTTTCTGAGGGCGGCCCGCAACTATGAACTTAGCCTGATTGCAACTCCGCGTTTTTTCGGATTTAGCTCGGACGACAGCCCGGTGCTGGCTAATTTGTCTGACAGGGACTATTCGGTGCATGGCGGTGTACAGCTGCGATTTAATGTGGGGGACTTTGCTCTTAGTACGCAACTGGTGACGGACTTGCTCGGTGAAAGTAGCGGCACTGAAATCATTGCGTCTGTGGGCCGCAGTTTTACCTTTGGTCAATTGAGTCTGACACCGTCTTTTGGCCTGAATTTGCAAGACGGCAATCTGATTGATCACTATTACGGCGTCAGCGCCTCGGAAAGTGATGCATCGGGATTCGCGCAGTTCGACGGTGGTACCACATTGAGTTCATCTCTGACTCTCACCGGCTCGTATCGACTACAAGACTCATGGACCGGCCTTGCGGCCCTGCGTGCGGATTTTTACGGTGATGACATCTCCAGCAGTCCGCTCGTTGACGAAGATGCAACAATCGCTCTGTCAGTCGGTGCTATTTATTCGTTTTAGCCATGCGCCTGGTGTACTGTCGCACGTGTTATTGCGCTGGCGGTGTTGCTTCAACGCTATTTGCCCAGCGCGGAATTAAAACGCTGGTTTAAACTTTCCCGGCTGGACTGTTCAGCCGGCAACATGGTCAGCCATCGTATCTTAAGCTCCATCAACTGGTGAGCTGGCGGTGCCGATGTGGCGGTGGCTGAGTTGAGCCCGTTTTGCAGTTTTTCAAGCTGGTACTGCATTCGCAGCTGTTTGTCCGATTCCGGTGTTTCCCTGTCGTTAAAAATTTCCGTTTCTATACAGTGCAGGCGGCGTGCTTTGGTGTTGCTTGCGAAATCGGGTAGTGTGCCTGCCGCCAGGTGCGTGAGTATGGTATCGCGGCGCAGCTGCATTGCTTTTTTCCAGCGCGAATTGTCACTCTTTTCACCATCGTTCCAGTCTGCGACCAGACTATCGACAGTGCTCTGGATGGCTTCACTACTTTGTCCGGCAAGCTCCTCGAGCTTGCTGCAGATGTCGGCGTTTTGCGACAGGCGATGCAGTTCGTCTTCGTTAGCTGCTTGCTGAACTTTCACACGGTGGTTTTCTACGGAATCGAGTGCTCGGGCAAAATCACGCCTCAGGTATTTTTGTTCTTTCTCCGGAAATTCTGCGAGCGCATTGAATTCTTCCTGCAATTGAGAAAGCTGCTTTTCGTCAAGTGCTGAATCGTTTTTGCTGATGTTTTTAAGTTCGGCAATTATTTGCCGCGCGCGAGTCACATGCTCCATGCTGGCCGCGTACTGTTCGCGTTGCTGGCCTCGATGACTTTGATAGATAGTGCTGCAAATGTCGTTAAATTGCGTCCACAGCTTTTGGTCGTCTTTGCGCCGGGTGACTCCCGTTCGGCGCCACATGGATTGCAGTCTTTTGACCTGATTGATGCAATGTTGATTTATATCACCTTCTCCGAGCGCTGTTACTTTGGCTATCAGGTCGGATTTTTCGGCAGCACTGGCGTCATACGTTGGCTGCAGTTTTTCATCAATGCCCGAAAGAATCTTTGTGAATCGGGCTTCCAGTTCGGTTCCGGCCTTGCGATCAAACACACGAGTGTTGCGCCATTCGTTTTTGGCGGCCCGAACGGTTTTTTCGACGAGTCTGGTGTCTGCGTTTTGCCAGTCGGTTTTATCGAGGTAACCCTGCAGCATGTCGCAGATTTCGGCGCGCTGTCCGAGCTTTGCTTTCTTTTCGTTTCGACGCGCCTCGAAGAATCGGGCGCAGGGTTCGAATGCGATGTCTGCGGCCTGCTTAAAGCGTGGCCAGTGTTTTTCCTGTCCCGGGCTCGCACCCATGGCTTTCCATTGTTGCTGTAAATCCTTGATACGGTCTGCCTGGTCTTTAGGTGCCAAACCGAGTGCTGGAACCTGCTCCATCTGCTCGCACAGTGCTTCGAGCTTGGGTTCGGTAGCAAACTGTTTCCAGTCACCCAGATCGTGCAGTTTCTTTTCAAGCCGTTCCAGTTTTTCCTGAAAGTGTGCCTTATCGGAGTTAGCCAGTCGGCTAATTTTTTTTGCCAGCCGTTCATGTATAGATTTGGCAGGTCCCCACCGATTGGCAGATATAGCGCTGTTAAGCGATCCGAACTGCTTGTTGATTGATGCCTTGAGTTCGCGGGTCTGTTGTTTGCCGGTGGTTATTGCCTGCTGCATAGCTTCCATGATTGCGGGCAATTCGCGAGCGAACGCGGGTGGTTTTGCATCGGCCGACTGTTGCGTTTTTAACTGTTGAAGTTTCTCAAGATGTTTGCTTAATGTTTTAACGTCGGGGAGACTTTTATTATTGATATCCTGCGACGCCTTAAGCGTAACATTTGCCTGCCCGGTCAGACGCTGGAGTGTTCGGGATAGTTGCTCGTAGCGCTGTTCGGCTTTTTTATCATTGCCTGATTCCGCTGGTAGCTCACGCCACCGGGAGTGTAGCGCCGGTGCTGATTCCTCAACGTGTGCAATTGTGCCCGTTAGTTCTGCAAGTTCCACCGAACGAACTCTCGATAGCGTGTTATCGAGTTCCGTGAGAATTAACTCGCGGTCATCGTGAGCCTGTTGTTGTGCCGCGTGGCTTGCAACCTTTTCAGCAGCAACCGCGTTAAGCGCATTGAATTGCTCCCGTTTGTCATCGGCTATTGGAAAGTCAATTGCCTGCCAGCGATTGTGGAACAGCTCGTATCGGTTGGGGAGGGTGGGGGACCATGCACCGTGCGCCAGTTTCGACATCTCATCGATAACCTTGTCAACCTCCTCTTCCTGCTGGATCAACAATTGGCTGGCTGCCTGTTGCTCAGTGATTCGAAGCTTGAGTTCTTTGGCGACTTTCGTGTCTTTGCTTTTTATAGCCCGGTAACACTTATCGACGAACTCGTGAGATTTTATCGAGCTGGATACAGTGTGCCTGGTATCGTGAAATCGAGTCTCAGCGGCAATATGAAAAAGGTCTTCATCGGCATTAAACAGATCTATGCCGAATTTGCGAAACGCTGCATCGTTGTTATGTGCGGTCATTAGCCGTGCAATGTGGCGTTTTTCTGCAGTGGAAGCGAACTCCTTAAGAGTCTGTCTACTGGATTCACCTGCCGGCAGTACTCTGGCGTATTGACGGGCGGCGACAGAACGCACATTCTCGGCCTTGTCGTTCAGGGCTACCGATAACAAAAGCGTCGGGTCTTTAATGTTTGTGCAGGCACGCGCCCGTTTTTTTTCAGAGTCACTGGCAAGATCTGCCTGATGATCTTTCTCATCGGCAGCTGCGTCTGCTTTCTTCGGCGAGTCTGAGGGCGCCAGGGCGTATGCAGCGTCGGTTTTGTCTGTCTGTCCCGATTGCTGCGGGTTAGTGCTTGCCTCTTGCTCTTTCGAATTGCCTGGCCACTTCATGTGCCGCAGTTTGTTCAGCATGTCAGATTCTCCGCACGTCGGTGCATTGAAGTGGGCTCAGGCAAAGGTACTGCCGGGAGTCTTGTTTGTAGTCAGCTATTCAGTTGGTCCAGAGCGCCTAGCAAGGCCGAACCCATATCTGAAGTCGAAACCGGAGCAACACCGGCTGCAGCGATATCTACCGTGCGAATATTATCTGCAAGTACCTGGTCAACGGCTGCTTCCAGCAAGTCGGCATCGGCATTCATATTGAGTGAAAATCGCAGACACATAGCGAACGATAAAATAGTTGCCAGCGGGTTGGCCTTGCCCTGGCCGGCAATGTCGGGCGCGGATCCGTGGACCGGTTCATAAAGGGCCGCTCGCTTGCCGTCTTTTTCAACACCAAGAGAAGCGGATGGCAGCATACCCAGGGAGCCGGTAAGCATGGCAGCGCAATCAGACAGTATGTCGCCGAACAGATTATCCGTGGCGATAACATCAAACTGCTTTGGCTGTCGTACCAGTTGCATAGCGCAGTTATCGGCGTACATATGTTCAAGCGTTATGTCTGGATATTCGAGTCCGACACGAGTGGCTATCTCCCGCCAGAACACACCGGTTTCCATGACATTGGCTTTTTCTACAGAGTGAACCTTGTTGTTGCGCTTGCCTGCCAGTTCAAAACCGACGCGCATCAAGCGTTCAATTTCGCTCTCGAAATAAACCTGTGTATCAAGCGCACGCCGACGCCCGTCGGCGAGTGTTTCAATGCCACGCGGCTCGCCAAAATAGACACCGGCGGTTAACTCACGCAGGATCAATATATCGAGACCGGAGACAAGCTCCTCGTGCAGCGACGATGCAGAGGCGAGTGCCGGTCGACAGGTGGCGGGTCGAAGGTTGGCAAACAGATCGAGTTCCTTGCGTAAGGTCAGCAGACCTGCTTCCGGTCGCAGATGGCGCTCGACATTATCCCATTTCGGACCACCAACCGAGCCCATAACGATAGCGTCAACTTTTTTGGCAACCTCCAGAGTTTCATCCGCCAGCGGTTTACCATAGCGGTCGTAAGCAGCGCCACCGAGGTCGTCAGTGGTGATGTCAAAGCTTATGTCGCGATGGGTTGCGATCCAGTCGATAACCCTGTTTAGCTCCGTAATTACTTCAGGACCGATACCGTCACCTGGCAATAACAACAGCGTGGCGTTTTTCATTGGAAAACCCTTTAATATTCTTACTGTTCTTTATTTAAGCCGGTGTTAACCAGCTGTGCCTGGTGTTTTGATTTTGTTCGTAACTTTCAATTGATGCATCTTTCTCGAGCGTCAGAGCAATTTCGTCCAGCCCGTTCAACAGGCAGTGTTTGCGAAATTCGTCAATCTTGAACGAGTGGGATTGTCCATCGGGTGCAGTCACGGTTTGCGCTTCCAGATCAACGGAAAATACAGCGTTGGAGCCATACTCGGCCTGACGGGTTAGCTCATCAATTTTTTCCTGGGGCAGACGGATCAACAGCATGCCGTTTTTAAAAGCGTTGTTGTAAAATATGTCCGAGAAAGCCGGGGCTATAACGCAGCGAATTCCAAAATCATCAATAGCCCAGGCGGCGTGCTCCCGTGAGGAGCCACAGCCGAAGTTATCTCCGGCGATAAGAATTTTGGCGTCTTTGTAGGCGTCTTTGTTCAGGACAAAATCCGGGTTGTCAGAGCCGTCTTCCAGATAGCGCATCTCGTGGAAAAGTCCTTTGCCAAGGCCACTGCGTCCGATGGTTTTGAGATACTGTTTGGGGATAATCATATCGGTGTCGATATTGATCATTGGCAGTGGTGCTGCAACCCCGCTCAATTCTTTAAGTGCGTTCATGAAGAGGCTCCTGCGCCGATGACATTTTCTTCGTGTAAACGGCGGACGTCGGTTAATCGACCGGTAACCGCTGCAGCGGCCGCCATCGCCGGGGACATCAGATGCGTGCGACCGCCGCGCCCCTGTCGTCCTTCGAAATTTCGGTTCGAGGTTGATGCGCAACGCTCACCAGACTCAAGGCGATCCGGGTTCATGCCCAGGCACATCGAACAACCGGGTTCTCGCCAGTCAAACCCGGCGTCTTTGATAATTTTGGCAATGCCTTCTTTTTCAGCTTGTGCCTTTACCAGTCCTGAGCCCGGAACAACCATCGCAGAAACGCTAGAGGCGACTTTTTTGCCTTCGACCACGTTGGCTACAGCGCGCAAATCCTCGATGCGACCATTGGTACAGGAACCGATGAAAACCTTGTCGATGCTAATCTCGTCGAGTGGGGTTCCGGCAGTTAGTCCCATGTAATCCAGAGAGCGCTGCGCCGAATTTTGTTTGTGTTCATCAGCAAAGTCTGCGGGGTTTGGAACCGAGCCTGTAATCGGCAGCGCGTCTTCCGGCGAAGTTCCCCAGGTCACAATTGGGGCGATGGCGCTGGCATCAATTTCAACGATTTGGTCGAACTGTGCGTTATCGTCGCTGTAGAGGGTTTTCCAATAGGCCACGGCAGCATCCCAATCAGCGCCCTTTGGTGCTTTCGGACGGCCCTTCAGGTAGGCAAAAGTAGTTTCATCGGGTGCCACGAGGCCGGCTCTTGCGCCGCCTTCAATGGCCATGTTGCAAAGCGTCATGCGACCTTCCATGCTGAGGTTTTGTATTGCCTCTCCGGCGTATTCTATGACGTGGCCCGTACCTCCGGCGGTACCGGTTTTGGCAATGACGGCCAATGTCAGGTCTTTTGCGGTGACACCTTTCGCAAGCACACCATTGATTTTAACCAGCATGTTTTTTGATTTGTTTTGCAGCAGTGTCTGTGAGGCGAGTACATGTTCCACCTCGGATGTGCCTATCCCGTGGGCCAGCGCACCGAACGCGCCGTGGGTTGCCGTGTGGGAGTCACCGCATACCACTGTGGTTCCAGGCAGGGTGAATCCCTGTTCTGGTCCGATGATATGCACGATGCCCTGGCGAATGTCGGTGGCGTCATAGTATTCAACACCAAATTCCTTTGTGTTGTCGCGCAACGTGTCTATTTGCAGTTTGCTTTCCGGGTCATCGATGCCCTGCGATCTGTCTGTTGTCGGGATGTTGTGGTCAACGACAGCGAGGGTAAGTTCCGGACGCCGCACCTGCCGCTGGTTGGTTCTGAGACCTTCAAATGCCTGCGCGCTGGTGACTTCGTGTACAAGATGCCGGTCGATGTAGATCAGACAGGTACCATCCGGCTCGGTGCTAACGACATGAGCATCCCAAATCTTGTCGTAGAGAGTTTTTGCTTGCAATAGATCAGCCTCGTGAATTCAGGAATAACCCGCTGCAAGGGAATCGAGTGGGCAGCGAACACGAAAGCGTTAATGGTAGAGTGCCGGCGCTATTGCTGCAACGCCTCAACCCCGCACTTTGACTGGCAACGTCGAATATTTCTGTAGTGGCCAGGTTGTCGAAACTAGAGCTTACCGGGGTTTGCGGGCCGCTTATTCGGCGAGCGGACTTCGTTTGAAATTGATAATTGCAGGGGCAAGGGTTGGCGTTGATACCGGCAGCGATGTTTTCTGTCGCGTGTACCACCTTGTGTGAGCAACGCGAAGCCTTGCGATCAAGCGCCTGAGCCTTGAGTGTGCAGTGCCTTGAGTGTGCAGAAGCGCCGACATTCAGGAGGAGTCAACGGACCGACAGAGGTAAGAAGTCCCTCGATCCGCGCTTCGGATTCTGTCCGTCAGGTTTTTGTAGAGATGTTTTCGGCGTTTTGGACGTCTGTTTGCGTGCTGAACCAGAGAGCGGTGCTTGCTGCGAGCAACAATAATGCGATTCCGCCCAGTGCGATGTAGTGCAGACTTCTCGTTGTGGCTCTTCGTTGAGCCTTCAGCGTTTGTGCATTGCGCATGTGATAACTCCTTTATAAAGGCAACAGTCGCACGGCGGATCAATGATCCGGGCAGCTGCTTAAGCCTGCATTTTGCCTAAGGGGTTAGTTTGGAACTTCATAGTGTTAGCCAAAATTTACACTTAGTGGCAAATTTGGTAATATATGTGACAAATTAGCCATGAAAAGGCTTAAGTCGTCAAAATTAAACGATTGTAAGTGATGAAATGGCTGGTGTTGGTGTAAATACTTTGAGCCGGCAAGAATGTGAATCAGTCTGGTGACAAAGATTCGTTCGTCGGGTATCGTTTCCGCGTTGGAGAGTGATTTGGTTTGCAGGAGTGCTGTATGTCATTGTTAATTTGCGCCGCCATAGCTTTTTTGTGTTTGACGGCAATTTCGCGTCGGACAGATCCCTGAGAGCTGTGGTTTACGAGCCTGTCCCGGGAATTTTTGCAGACTCGGGATAATGCCTGCGGTGAAGGCGGGCACAGTGTCATACAGGAATAAGCAAAAAAGGCCGATTAATCGGCCTTTTTTTGTGCTGGTGGCGTGAACTTCCCGGGTGGTGTCCCGATCAGTTTGCTACCCGAGGATTGGCAAACCTTCGATAATCCAGAATGCCACAAACAACACCACGGCTAGTATCAGCAGGCCTGAAATTACTTTAGCGTCGGTTACCATATTTCTGCTCTCCGCTCGGTTAGGTTTTTATGCAACGGCTGACATATCATGTGCTTTAGCATGATTGGAGCCAGATCCGCCGATGACCCCCGATGAATTTCGCGAAGCTGGCCACGAACTGGTTGAGTTGATCGCGGCTTATAGAGAGCAACTGCCGGAGCTACCGGTCAGAAGCAATGCTGAAGTCGGAGAAATGTTGGCGAGAATAGCGCCATCCGCACCGGAATCACCGCAACCTGCTGGCGAATTAATTGCTGAAATCCGCGAAAGTGTCATCCCGCGAATGACGCACTGGCAACACCCGTCCTTTCACGCCTACTTCCCGGCCAACGCTGATCTGGCAAGTGTGCTGGGTGATTTTCTCAGCTCGGGCCTGGGGCAGCTCGGTTTGAACTGGCAATCGAGCCCGCCGCTGACCGAATTTGAGCAACGAATGTGTGAATGGCTGCGGGATATGCTCGGCCTGTCGGGCAATTGGCGTGGTGTAATTCAGGACAGCGCGTCCAGCGCAACACTGGTCTCACTGCTGTGCGCGCGTGAACGGACCTCCGGCCACGCACAAATGCACGATGGAATTCGCGGTACCGACGAGCTGACGGTTTACTCGTCACAGCAGGCCCATAGCTCGGTTAACAAGGCGGCTCTTTTGGCTGGGTTTGGCGCAAACCAGGTAAAACATTGTGCAGTCAAAGACGATTTTTCGATCGACGCTGATTTGCTGCGCAGCCAGTTGCAGCGCGATGTGGCCGACGGTAAAAAGCCGTGTGCCATAGTCGGTTGTACAGGTACAACTGCGACCACAGCGATGGACGATATCAAGGCGCTGGCTTCGCTTGCGCGGGAATATCACTGCTGGCTGCATGTTGACGGTGCAATGGCGGGCAGTGCGATGATTTTGCCTGAAATGCGCTACCTGTGGCACGGTATCGAGGAGGCGGATTCCGTCGTGTTTAATCCGCACAAATGGCTGGGCGTGGTGTTCGATTGCTCGATGTATTTTGTACGCGACGCCGAACATTTAATCCGCGTGATGAGCACCAACCCCAGTTACCTGCAAACCGCTACAGACGGCGAGGCGCCTAATTTCAGAGACTGGGGAATCCCGCTTGGTCGTCGATTCAGGGCGCTTAAAGTCTGGTGGCTGTTACAGAGCGAGGGCGTCGCGAAGTTGCAGCAAAGGTTGCGGCGCGATATCGAAAACGCGCGCTGGCTTGAGCAGCAAATATTGGAGACGCCGAACTGGAGTCTTGTGGCTCCGGTCAGTTTGCAGACTGTTTGTGTAATTCACCATCCGCGAGCGTTGCCAGATAACGCGGTCGACGATCACACACTGAACTGGTGTGAGGCAATAAACGCCAGTGGCCAGGCAATGCTCACACCTGCGCAGGTGAATGGTCGCTGGATGGTTCGAATATCCATCGGATCGCTTGGCACCGAAAAACATCATGTGGAACGACTTTGGCAACTGATGAGGGACCATACTTCCGGCAACTGAGCGACCCCGTTGAGCACTCCACGTAGCGATGTGTTGAGCAATATGGATTCGACCATCCCATCGAAAGAGATACCTGCCGCATACGCCGGTTTCCGGCGCTGATCATCCGGGTTTCCGGACTGTCGATAACCGACCGGGAAACTATTGCTACAATCAGGCAGTGGCCGGTTTTCTGACTTGCGGCAGATCGCTGTATCTTGTTGTTCGTAAATTGACTCACATGGCTTACTGCCATGTGCCTGCAAGTAGCTTAACACCGGTCCTGCAAGGCGCTCATATAGATCGAGTCGGATCGATGTAAACACTCTGATCGATGTATAAGAATTAATGTACAGCCTTCCAACACACTGACCATAGATGTGAAGACTCTATTGAACTATCGCCTCGGCATCGCTCGTCACTATCTGCCACTCACTTTGACGGGTATCGCTCTGTTGTTACTTGTCGCATGTGATCAGCTGTTTAAGCGTGAGCCTGGTATTGGCAAAGCGGTTGAATGGAGCGAGCTTGAGCAGTGGAAAAACGATGATCAACTACAGGCATGGCAGGCTATGCGAGCACAGTGCCCGCGTATGATTGCGAGAGACTCGCGCTGGAAACCACTTTGTGCGTCGGTCGACAGGATTGAAGGTCCGGATACCGATACGATAAGAGACTTTATCGAAGAGAACTTTAAAGCACACCAGATTTACGGAAAACGCGGTGCGCTGGATGGATTGATTACCGGCTACTACGAGCCGATCCTGAACGGCAGTCTGGTTAAAACAAAAGAATACGCCTATCCCTTGTACCACGCTCCCGATGATATGTTGACCATCGATCTGGCGGATGTATATCCGTCATTAAAAGGGATGCGGTTGCGCGGGCGCCTTGAAGGCAACCGGGTCGTTCCCTATCTGCCGCGGTCAGAGATTGACGGAGACAGTGAACCCCTGGCAGGTCAGGAGATTCTATGGATAGACGATCCCTATGGTTCATTCTTTTTACAGATTCAGGGTTCTGGCAGGGTGGCTCTGGAAGATGGCAGTATGCTCGGTGTTAACTATGCCGATCAAAATGGCCATCCCTATGTGGCCATTGGAAAAAAACTGGTCGAAATGAAAGTACTGCCTCTCGAACAGGTGTCTTTGTTTAGTATTAAGAACTGGCTGGTTAATAACCCGGAAAGGGCGGACGAAGTACTCAATGCTAATCCGAGCTATGTGTTTTTTAATCTGCGCGAAAACAATGAAGAAAGCGCCCGCGGGTCGTTGAATGTTCCCCTTACTCCCGGACGTAGTCTGGCCGTTGATCGTCGAGTGATTCCGCTTGGAACACCGGTTTGGCTCGAAACCACTCTGCCAGACGGTTCTCTATATCACCGATTGATGTTTGCCCAGGATACCGGTGGTGCCATTCGTGGACCAGTGCGTGCCGATGTTTTTTTTGGTACTGGTGACGACGCCGAAAAACTGGCCGGTGAAATGAAGCAACAAGGCAGGATGTATGCGTTGTTACCGATCAGTGAGTGAGAGTGGCTGTTACTGGTCGCCTGGCCACAAGGCCTGAATCTTTTGAGAATTTGTCGAGGCCAGCTGGCTTGTGGTTTGCGAGTCTTTAAAAAAAGTAATAAACCCATACACTTAGGAGTTAGGGGTACAGCGAACGGAGTCGACCGGACTTTGTGTACGCAACCGTGTAACAAATTGAGGAGTGATAATGTTTGAATCGATGGGTCTGGCGCTGCTGGTTACTGCAGCCATTTTATTGCTATTGTTCCTGCGTTCGTTTGTTCGTATCGTTCCGCAAAATGAAGCCTACGTTGTCGAACGTCTCGGCAAATACGACAGAACATTGCTGGCAGGGTTCCATATTACGATTCCGGTGCTGGAACGTGTTGCCTACAAACACTCACTCAAAGAATTTGCCGTTGATGTTGCCTCACAACAGGCGATTACGCGCGACAACGTACCGCTTGGTATTGATGGTGTTCTGTATATGCGCATCATGGATCCGAGAGCCGCATCGTATGGTGTCGACAATTTGCGCTTCGCTATCACCCAGTTGGCGCAAACCAGTATGCGTGCAGAGATCGGCAAGCTCACTCTGGACGATACCTTCGAGTCGCGCGAGAACATAAACGCCCGCGTTACAAACGCAATTGATGAAGCCTCCGAGGTTTGGGGCACCAAAGTGTTGCGTTATGAGGTGAAGGATATCTCGCCGCCTGCGACCATACTTGAAGAAATGGAAAAACAAATGGGGGCAGAGCGTGAGCGGCGAGTCGCGGTAACTACCTCTGAAGGTTATCGTCAGGCACAAATAAATGAAGCGGAAGGTGATCGAGAGGCGCAAATTCTGCGCGCTCAGGGTATCGCAGAATCGATGACGATTGAGGCAACGGCGAGAGCAGAAGCCATCCGCAAAATATCGGAAGCGATCAATGCGGAGGGCGGTACCGCTGCGGTGGCACAGCAACTGGCCGAGCAATATGTAACAGCATTTGACAAGCTTGCACGTGACGGAACAATTGCCCTGTTACCTGCAGACGGCGGTGATATTGCCGGAATGGTAGCCAAGGCATTTACGGCTTACGACAGTCTGAAGAAACAGGTAGATAATACCCGTTCAGTATCAGGTGGTCAGTCATGACACCGTTTTGGGTTTTTCTGTTGATAGGTGCCGGATTGCTGGTAACCGAGTTGCTGGTTTTTCAGTTTTCGACTTTCTGGCTTTTTTTTGCAGGCCTCGGGGCGCTGGTTGCAGCGGCGTTTGCGTGGGCATCCGGTGGTGCGGGCTTTATAGCAACCACCGCAGTCTTTGTGGTCGCATCAGCTTTGATAACGGCATTGCTTTACACGCCTATAAAACGCTGGCAGGCAAAACCTTCGGCAATGAATGACAGTGATGCCATGGGTCAGCGAGTAACCGTAAGCCAGCCTATATCGGCAGAAAAGGCGGGCACTGTGAACTGGTCTGGCAGTGACTGGCCTGCCGAACTGGTTAGTGGCAGTGTGGTGACGCTTGCCGCCGGACAATCAGCCCGCGTGGTGAGGGTTGAGGGAATTCGATTGATAGTGGATGGTTTATAGATAATTGATGGATCAGTAATTTCTAGAGAGTTTTTAGAAATGCCACAAGCTGTTCTATTTCTTTATTGCTCATAGGAAAGTTGCGCAGGTCACTCTGTCCTTCAACTTGCAGATTGCGAGCATTCGCATAATGAGTAACTACCTGCTCAAGCGATTGAAATCGGCCGTCGTGAAAGTAGGGTGAAGTCTTTGAGATGCCGCGCAGCGTTGGTGTTTTAAACGCACCCTGATAATGTGCCTGATCGCCTCTTTGCATATATTGCAGGTGAGGGCACTCATCTCTTGCAGCATCGCTGTAGGGACCCTGGCAATTGAATTCGTCGAGCAATACGGCTTGCATGCCAACAAAGCGGCCAAAATCCGGAATGGCTGTTGTGGAGTTGGCACTCGCCACATTGTGAAAATCTCCGTTACTCATCAGCGGGCCATTGTGGCACTCCAGGCACTGCGATTTTTTTTCGTTGATGAATAATCTGGCTCCGGCAAATTCATCCCTGCTGAGTATTTTCTTGTAGGGCTTGTCTGTGAGCACGGCTTCGATAAATTCCTCAAAACGACTGCTTGCCGGTGACAGGGTTCTCTCGTAGGCGCTAATTGCCTTGCCGATGTTTGCAAAGAACGTATTGATCTGGAGTTGCGTTTTTTTGTCGATGGCGAACCAGGCGCGCTTTTGCTCGTCGGTTCCGTAGGGAGCGGCGTCAGTTTGCAGAGCGGGGTGATTCGGTTTTAGTGGAGAAGGGCCAAAAATCTGTTGAAACCGGGTTGCGTATTGCTCGGTGTTTAGCAGGTAACGAACCGCTGCCGTACGAGTGCTTCCCATCTCGGCGGCGGCTTCTATGGGCACCAGCGCTTGCGACCACAGTGAATCGCGTCGGCCATCCCAGTATTGCCATTCGTTCCAGGCACTACCAATAATCGTTGGTGTGTTTCGCGTGGTGATGGCTATTCCCTGTGCCACTGCCAAACCATCAGTAAACTGTTTGTCTTGCTGGTGACAGCTTGCACAGGAAAATGTACCGGTGCTGCTTAAACCCGGATCATTAAAGAGTTGCTCACCTAATGAAGCTGCCTGGGGATTGGTAGCGTATTTGTTGGAGCTTGCGGTCGGCTCGCCAAGTTTTTTCAGACTCAGAGAACTGAATATTTTCTTTTCACGAGGCGTGAGATCCGGATTGCTGCACGCAACCAGTGATAGCAAACAACATAGGACGAGCGAATGCACGGCGCGAAGCATAGACGATGATAACCGGTGTAAATTTCTCTGCGGCACAAGGGTGCCGGGTTGGTCTGACGATGCCGTATTCAGTTGTTGTTTTCAAGCAATTCGTGTCCGGTGTGGAATCACATTGCGATGCACCCGTTAGCAGACAACAAAAACTGAAAACCGCAGGTGATGGTTTTGACTGACGAATGGAAACAGCTGGTTGAACATGAAACCGGCCAGAAAATATCCCGCCTCGTACAAGTTGGCGGGGGTGATTTTGCCGAATCGTATCAGTGTGTACTGTCCTCGGGAGACAGGATATTTGTTAAAACACATCGCAATCCCCCGGAAGGATTTTTCACCACAGAGGCTGGTGGACTTCGGTGGCTTGCCGAATCAGAAACTGTGTCCATACCCCGCGTGATTGCCCTATCAGATTCTCCGCCCTGTCTGGCGCTCGAGTGGATTGAGCGGGGTGATTCGTCGGCGGCAACCGAGGAACAGTTTGGTCGGGCGTTGGCGGGTTTGCACAAAGCTGGGCACCCGATGTTTGGTCGAATGGATAATCGAACGACTGGCAGCCTCGCCTTGCCGAATGAGGGTTGCGATACCTGGGTGGAATTCTATGCTGTGAAACGTCTTTTGCCATTGGCCCGAATTTCTGCCAGGCGAAAAGCGCTTGCCGCGCACGATTGTCTGGCGCTGGAAAAACTGGCGCAGCGGCTTGATACACTCAATGTGCCGGTAGAACCACCGGCAATGCTTCACGGTGACTTGTGGGCGGGGAACCGGATGGTCGATCGGGACGGATGTAGCTGGCTGATTGATCCCGCCGCTCATGGTGGTCATCGGGAATTCGATTTATCCATGATGCAATTGTTTGGCGGTTTTAGTCATCGCTGCTTCGAGGCCTACCAGGAAACGTTTCCGTTGCAGCCGGGCTTCAGTGATCGCATAGCGTTGCATCAGCTAGCTCCACTCGTTGTTCATGCGATCAAGTTTGGCGGCAGTTATGTGGCAGATGTACAAGCAGCGCTGAAGCGTTGCGCGTGATTACCGCAAGTGGTTGCAAATATCCATGCCAGAACTCTAGCCTCGTAGCGGTAGATATATTTCTGTGCGCAGGCTTTTTACGTCCGTGGTTTCCGGGTCGTCCGGGTAGAGCTCAAACGGTGGCTGTGACTTTAACAACTTGAGTTTTTTGTTGCGCTGATAAGTCATTGCAGCGCTCCAGCCATTGCCTAGATGCTCATAGGCACCTCGATGGATCACCTTCAAGGCGCGTCCGTCGTTAATAGTTCCGTGGCTTGTGCCAGCCGGCGCCGGTGCTGATGCCGATTGCGATGGTAGAGATACAAAAGCGGTATAGCGGCAATGTTGCGTTTTGATATTCATGTCATGGTAGATCGCTCCAGGTGTAGTTGCGGTCGGTTCCACGCCCAACGCCGATACAGAACTCATTGCCTGCTGCAGCGTTGACTCCATCGACTGCCCGATGTTTTCCATTGAGCTTTCTGCAGCGACACCCACATAGTCCAGCTGCTTGATATCCACTACGCCGCATATCTCGATAGATGAATTAACCTCGCCGGATTCTGCAAGTTCTTTCAACATCCTTAAACCCCGATCGTAGTCCATGCCAATCATTGCTTTCATGGTGGAGGTCATGAAGAACATAAAAAACGGCAGAGCACTGTCCATAAGCCATGTCACAGAGGTCTGGTTGTTCGGCGCTTGTGAAATAATCATTTCCACACCGGCGCGAGAACGAAACGGCTTTAGAAAGGTTAGTTCCATTTGATGCACGCCGCCTTCAATTGAGCGTGTTTCCATTTTGCCGGCGCCAACCAGATCACCGGTCCACTCGTAGCCGTGGCCGGTTTGACCGGGGGTGCCGTAGACGTCCACTTTGGCGTCCGGTTCTGTCAGAAGCCAGGGTGACCACGCAGGCCACTGGCTGAAATCGTCAGTGAGCTGGCTCACTTTGTCCAGTGGTGCATCTATCAGTACGGATCTCTCAACGTGAAACTTCGGCATCTGGATTCTCCGACGGATTGGGTAAGCCCATTCTGCGTCATCGCGGTGGTATGTGACAAATGGTAATTGTTGTTGTCCCGGCAGAGACTGTGCAAGAGGGTTTTGTATGTTTGCCGGCCCGGGCTTTTTGTGGTGTTTTCGGGATGACTTCAATAACATAGAGACACATTGATGAACCGCTATTTCATTCTCACGGAGCAACTAGGCTGATGGGTAAATGTTCTGCAAGATGCTGGCGTGCCGCGCGAGCCCTGGTTCCTTCGTCGCTTTTGCTACTTGCGGCACTCCAGCCCGTTTTTAACACGGCAATTGCCAACGATCAGAACCAGTTTATCCCCGACGATACGCTGTTCTACATGGGCACCGGGCGTGGTGTTGCCATTGCAGACATACTGGCACTTGCTCCCGGTATCGGAATACCCGAGTCACTGCGCGAAGAAATGGTGGAAGGCAACCGGTTTCTCGATGTGATGGCGGACTTCTATCAGGAGCCTGAAAAGTTCTTTGACACCTGGGGGCTGGATAAAAACGTCCGCTTCAGTCTGTACACAACCGGTATCTCGCCAACGCTGAGAGTGGCGGTTACCGATAGCGAGGCTTTCCAGCTTGCGCTGGACGAATTTGAAAAAAAGCGTGGCCTGAGTGCGAAGGTCAGTGAGCGGGAAGATGTAAAAGTACGCCTGTATTCGCTGGGTCAATTCCAGGATTCGGCAACCTCGGGCTTGTCCGGAAATTCTTCAGCCCAACCGGACGAATCATCGTCGAATGAGTCTGAAGGTTCGAGCACGCCGATGGCGAAAGCCGGTGAGGCCGGTGTGCTGGTGGCGATCGACGGTCAGGATGTAATTTTGAGCCTGGTTTTTGACGCAAGCGATTCGCAGGCAATCGATGCCACTATCGGGGTTAGCAAACCGGAAAAATCAATTGCACAGTCCGGCGAGCTTAAAGCGATGCGAAAAAAATGGGGCTATGGAGACGAGCTGGCGGCTTTTGTTGATGTAGAACAGATCGCAGAGACGTTTACCGGTACCGAGTCAACCGGTTCCGAACAGCTGACGCGGCTTGCCACCACAACTTCGAGAGCAGAATCCATGCTGCGTGAAATTCGTGGAGAAACCTGTAAGTCGGAGATTGATCAGATGGCAGCGTCGTGGCCGATGCTGGTTTCGGGTTACCGCACGTTTGCGATTACTGATGAAGAAGTCGAGTTTGATGGACATGCTGCCGCAGTGATCAGGCACGAACTGCTGCGCGATACATTGAAGCTGTTTCGCGGTGTGGTGCCGGTGTCTCAATCCGGAAATCGGCCAATGATTTCTATCGGGCTTGGGTTAACCGTGGATCATCTGGCTCAGGCGGTGGGTCAGATCAGTCAGCTATTGTCATCGGTCAGCTATCGATGCAGCGTGTTGGTACCATTCAATCGATTGGCTGGCACGGACTTAAGCAGTGCGTCTATGGGGGTGGTGATGTTCGGGGGGCTGGCCAGAGGTGTGCGTGGTCTATCATTTAATATGTTTGATGTGGACGTAGACGCCGCTGGCGAAAACGGACCACTTCGAAGTGTTGATTCGGCAGTTGCGGTATCTGTTGAAGATCCCGCACAGCTGCTGCAGACACTGAAAATGATGCCGCAGCTCGGCAAACTGGCAGATCTTCCGCTCGATGGTACCGAGATATCGCTGAATTCAATTCTACCTTTGCCAGTCCCGGACGGTATCGAGTTGAAAGCTGCTGTTAAAGGCAAGAATATTGTTTTTTACAGCGGTGAGATGGGCACCGAGTTCACCAACCGGCTGGGCGGTGAAGATGTCGAGGGGTTTCTGCACAGCGCTGTCGACACTGCATCGATTTTTGAAAAGGTTGAAAGTGTCTTTGAAGCGCTTGGAAGAGATGTTGACGATGCCAAAGATCTGCTATCGATGCTTAAGGCCTACCCGCGTGGAGTGCTGGACTACAGCGTCGATTTCACCGATGAAGGTATTGAGGTCCAGTCCGGTGGTACTTTTACCCCGAACCAGTCTGGTCAGTAGCAGCCAGGACCTGCCAACCTGAAGTGCCCTGGTCAGGTTACAGGTGGCACCGTCTTATAAATATGCGTTTCCGTGATAATGGCGGTTGAAATGGTTGATTGTCGCTACCACTTAATATAGATGGTGAAGTATGCGGTTTAAATGTTTTGTTATCGAGTAAGGAGTAAAAATGAAAATTTCCATTGAATATTGCATGCAGTGAAACTATAAACCAACGGCTCTCCGTGCGAGAGACAGGCTTATGGCAACAGGTTCTGCGGAAGTGACTCTTATTGAAGGTTCCGGCGGGGCTTTTGAAATAGTGCGCGACGGCGAGATAGTATTCTCTAAAAAATCGCTAAATCGTTTCCCCGAGGAACACGAACTGGATGCACTATTGAGTTAGTGTGTCTCATTGAAAGTACTTTTGCTTTCAGGCTATGACGCAGCCAGCCATCAGCATTGGCGAGAGCTGTTGGTGGAATTTATCACCGGCTTCGACTGGACCGTTGTGGCGTTACCGGATCGGCATTTTTATTGGCGATCACGGGGCAACGGTTTAAGTTTCGCGTTCTCTCACGCCGCTGATTTGTCTGGCCGTTACGATCTTGTTGTAGCGACCTCTATGGTCGATCTTTGTAGCGTACGCGGATTTATACCATCTCTCGGGCAGGTGCCAGCGTTGGTGTATTTTCATGAAAACCAGTTTGCCTATCCGACGCGAACTTCGAATACAAAACTGATCAATGCACAGCTAACCAGCGTCTACACCGCGCTGGTGGCGGATTGCCTGTTATTCAACTCGGTTTTTAACCGCGACACCTTTTTTTGCGGTGCAGAGGCATTGCTAAAAATGATGCCTGATTGTGTCGAGCGCAATGTATTGAATACTGCCAGGCAACGTTCCCTCATATTACCAGTGCCCATAAGGCCGACGAGGGTAAATCCATCGCTGAAAAGACCGGCAATACTGCACGATACTGGCAACCCGGTTCATATCGTCTGGAATCATCGTTGGGAGTACGACAAGCAGCCTCAGGTTTTTTTTAAAGCGATGGAAAAACTCCGGCAGTGTAGTGTAGATTTTCGCTTACACGTGATGGGGCAGTCCTTTCGTGAGATACCTGAATGCTTTTCACAGGCGCGCATATCTCTTGCCGATCAGATTGACACGTGGGGCTATCAGCCCGCTGAGCGTTATCACCAGATTTTGCAAAAAGCGCATATTGTGGTTTCGACAGCCCTGCATGACTTCCAGGGGCTAAGTGTGCTTGAGGCAATTCACTGTGGTTGTCTTCCGGTGGTTCCTGATCGCGTGGCATACCCGGAGTACGTGCCACAAGCGCTGTTGTATGACGTAGGTGAGGGCGAGCAGCCCGTTGACGATGAAGCGGACAAATTGTGTCAAAAGTTGCAGAGTTTATTGGCGCAACCGCTTCCACAGGTTCCGAGGGTCGATACGTATCTGGCGCCGGGCCTGATGCACGACTACCAGCGAGTCATGACAGAAATGTGTGGCCAGTCTGGCGAGTGACGCACCAACTCCCAGGCTGGTGCGTCTTGTTATTGTGATTGGAATCCGCTGGTTAACCGAACCTAGTAGACCGCCAGTGGCGCTCCTGCAGAACCGGTAGCGCCTTTAATCGACATGGGATTAAAGATATAGGCAAATTCATACACGCCTTCATCGGCCAGTTTTTCAGTGGCGACGTTCTCGTGAATGAATATTCCGTTTTTAGTAATAAATTCCTGGTGTACCGGAAAGGCCAGGGCAGGATTCGGGTTGGGTACTACTTCAACCGGCCAGGTGTCGGATCCGGCAACTGCAATACCTGCTTCTATTAAATAGGCTGCCGCGTTAAGACCCAGGCCCGGGGCGCCGCCATTGAATTTGGCGTTGTCCTTGATCCAGTGCTGTCCCCAGCCTGTGTGGACCAGTACAACATCGCCTTTACCCGGAGGTGCGGTACCCTGTTTTTCCAGCGCAGCTTTAAGGTCGTCAGCGGTAATTTCCTCACCGGCTTCCATCGCCCGGCCTTTTAACGCCACCATGTCGAACAGTACACCACGAGTGAAAAACGGTTTGATATGTTCAAGACCCAGTTTTTTTACACCGTAACCGCCGATAACTTCTTCAGCAGGGATACCGCCGTAGAACATCTGTTTGTCGCCGCCAATTCCGATGTGCGCCAGGCCATCAAATTGTGTACCTACCTGGCCGATCTCGGTGGAGAGAAAGTCGTCCATCCAGATCACATTGTTTTCACCGAGCGGGCCGCCAGCAAGGCCTGCAGTTCCGCGAACCGCAAATACACGCGAACCGAAAAGCGGCATTTCGCTCTGGTACACCCGGCCAATCGATACCACGGTGCCTGAAGTCATCAGTTTCATTGCTTCAAGCGCCTTTTCAGGCGTCATCAAATTGGACGCACCGGCCATGTCACCTTCGCCATAGGGCGATTTGAGGCCATGCCCGTCGGCGTGGGCAGCTGAGCCGAATGTCACGCCAGCCGCGACAATCAAGGCAGATATACAGGATCTTTTCATGGGATTAACCTTCCTACATTAGTTAATAAATAGAAGTGTGGTACGCACGTGTTTCCTCCGCAGCGTATGAACAGACTACGTCGATAGCCGCTGCAAGACAATTACTAATTTGGCGCCGGTGGTTGTGGTTGCACTGCGTGATTGCGAACTTTCGGAAAAATTAACCCGTGTAGGCGCTTGAAATACAGGTGTGTACGGATACGCTCAAACGCAGTAAGCGGAATTAAACGGTATACTGTTGTTGCAGACACAAACAGGAGGCGTCGGGTGCTGTTAACCGGTTTTGAAGGCTACGGGGGTCGGTCAGACAATCCCTCTGCCTCTATTGTACAGGCGCTTGATGGTAAAACAATTGGAGGGCGTTTGGTGACCGCAAAGGTTTTGCCGGTCACCAACCATAACTTGAGAAAAAACATTACCTCGCTTATTGACGAGTTGAATCCTGACATTGTGCTGTGTCTGGGACTGGCTCCGGGTGAGAATATGATTCGCCTCGAACGGATGGCAGCCAATTATTCGCAATTTGAAATTGCAGATAACTCTGGCGAGAAGTACTCCGGTGAGATAGTGGATGGCGGCCCTGAAGGATATGCCACCACCCTGAATTTGAATAACATGCTCGGTGCCTTACACGAGTGTGGAATACCGGCGCGGATTTCACAAACCGCAGGCACGTATTTGTGCAATGCAGTGATGTATCACTCGCTGGATTATTGTGCTGCAAGATACCCGCAAACGCGTTGCGGGTTTATTCATCTTCCCTACATGCCGTCTCAGGTTTGCAATATTCTGACAACTACTAAAAAAGGCGGGACGCTTGAATTGCACCAGCGCTCGGATTTGTCGTCGATGGCACTGGAAACGCAGATTGAGGCGATACGTGTGGCGACACGGTCGCTAGACTGATTGCCAATACTGGCAGAGCATTGCCCTGGATTAACCAGACAGCGCCGGGCAGGTGAATAACTACACACGATACAGGGATGCGGTGCGCGACGGTGAGGGTGCTCTTCTTCAGATACACTGGTACGATGACTGGCAACTGTATCGATATGCGACTAACAGCAGGCTAGCCCATGACCAGACACGACTCAGATCACATCGCCCACATCCACGACGAACTACACAGCCACTTGCCGTCAGAGCCGGCACTACGAGCCAAAGCACTGGAAAGCTTGCTGGTTGAGAAAGGCATGGTAGATTCGGCGGCCGTCGATGCGTGGGTAGACGCGTATTCCGAAGATATCGGTCCGAAGAATGGCGGCCGTATTGTTGCCCGCAGCTGGATCGATCCTGATTTTAAAGCGCGGTTGCTGGATGATGCCAGTGCGGCGATACCGGAACTTGGCCTTGAGCAAGGACATTTGGTTGCTGTAGAGAATACCGATGAGGTGCATAATCTGATCGTTTGTACTCTGTGTTCGTGTTACCCGATGGGGCTGCTTGGAATGGCGCCTACCTGGTACAAAATGGCGGCGTACCGTTCGCGTGCAGTGCGTGATCCTCGCGGGGTACTCGAAGAATTCAGCGTAGATGTATCGGCGGATACGCGAGTGCGAGTCTGGGACAGCACTGCCGAACTGAGGTATCTGGTCGTCCCCCAGCGACCGTCAGGCACTGAAGACTGGAATGAAGAAAAGCTTGCTCAACTGGTCAGTCGCAATTCAATGATCGGCACTGAACGTGACCTTGCTCCGCGCATGGCGGGAGTTAGCTGATGGATGGTATTCACGATCTGGGCGGCCGCCACGGCTTCGGTAAAATTGATGTCGACGAACACGAGGTACAGTTTCACGAACCCTATGAAGGCCGGGTGCGAAGTATCGTGCATGCGATGTCACGTGCACCCGACTGGAGCCTGGACTGGTTCCGCCATTGTCGAGAGCTAATTCCACCCACCGATTATTTAAGCCGCCCCTACTTTGATCAATGGGCACAGACGTACTGCGCCATGATGATCAATTCGGGCTGGGCAACACTGGAAGAGTGCGCCAGCGGCAAGGCCGACAAACCGGTCACCGGATTGCCACCGCCGTTTACTGCAGAGCAGGCGCGTGCAAAGGTACTAAAAGCAGTACGCTTTGATGCAGAAGTCAAAGACAAGCCGATCTGGAAAGTCACTGATGAAGTGCGCACAATATCGGATGTTACCAGGGGCCATACCCGGCTACCCCTATATGCGCGTGACCGTGTCGGTCGCGTGATTGACCATCACGGTGCGCATATTTATCCCGATGGAATGGCAGTAAACGAAAAGCGCTATGAACATCTATATACAATTGAATTTGACATGAGTGAACTTTGGCCTGAGGCAAAAGAGTCGAGTGATACAGTGACGCTGGATTTGTGGGAAAGTTATCTTGAACGCGTCTGAAGCACTGGGCCCGCTGGTGCGCAATGATCAGGATCCTGTATTTGAAGAAGGCTGGCAGGCGCAAGTGCTTGCCCTGGCATTTAACCTTGTCGATCGTGGCCAGTTTACGAGTGTGGAGTGGTCTGAGGCACTTGGTGCAGAACTTGTCAAAGCGAACGAGCGTGGCGATGCCGATGACACGTCGACCTACTATCAGGCGGTATTGAGTGCGCTGGAAGGATTGCTGAGCACGCAGGAAAGTCTGCCGGGCAATTTGCTAAACGAAAGGACCGAAGCGTGGCGCAGTGCCTACCTTCGAACCCCGCACGGGCATCCGGTGGAGCTTGAAAGCGATACGAAGTAGCGGCTTCTGTCCATTGGCGACCAATCCCTTACCCTTGTCGACAACGATCTTCATGCCGTCCCACGGGGCCGGAAAAAAGTAATGACATTGAAAATAGCCGTGGTCGGTGCGGGATTAATCGGTCAAAAGCATATTCAGCTCATCAATCAGTCCTCTGAGTGTTCGCTGGCAGCAATAGTAGATCCATCGCCGGCAAGCGTTGAACTGGCGCAGCAGTTTGAAGTGGCGCACTACGGGGAATTTGATGCTGTAGTGCAGCAGGGTTTGGTGGACGGTGTCATATTGGCCACGCCGAATACGCTGCACTACGATCAGGCAATGGCCTGCGTCAACGCCGATATACCTGTGCTTATCGAAAAACCGGTAACACAGACTACGAAGCAGGCAGCACAACTGGTTAATGGAGTCGCAAGCAGTGGTGCACGCGCAATGGTAGGGCATCACCGCATGCACAGTACCATTATGCAACAGGCGCGGCGGGTTATAGATTCCGGTGCAATTGGCGATATTGTAGCGGTTCAGGGTGCAGCGCTTTTCTATAAACCGGATGCCTACTTTGCTGCAGGACCCTGGCGCACAAAAGAGGGCGGCGGCCCTGTACTGATAAACATGATTCACGAGATTGGCAATCTGCGCTATCTTTGCGGGGAAATCATTCGCGTACAGGCGATGCCGTCAAGTGCGCGTCGAAACTATGAGGTGGAGGATACCGTTGCCATTACCCTGGGTTTTGAAAACGGTGCGGTCGGTACTTTTTTATTGTCCGATACAGCGGCCAGTTGCAAGAGCTGGGAGCAAACTGCCAAAGAGAACCACGACTATCATCACGATCCCGCCGAGAACTGCTATCACATTGCCGGTACCCGCGGTAGCTTGTCAGTACCCACTATGACGCTTCATCGGTTTGAGGCAAATGACGAACCGTCCTGGTACAACGCAGTACTGGTCGAGCAGCAGGCGGTTGATGTCACCGATCCACTGGCGAGCCAGTTAGCGCACTTTTGCAGAGTGATTCGTTCTGAGGAATCACCGCTTGTTACCGTTGAGGACGGTTATCGAAATCTTGTTATAACTGAAGAGATTGTGCGTGCGTGTCAACAGTCCGAAAGTGCCGGGCGAATTTAAAGGCGCCGGTTCGATAGATTATTGTTAATGGAAATTTAAAACCGGGACTCAGCGAAGACTGGATTATCATGCCCTATGATGAACAACTGGCGCATCGCATTCGGGAGATTTTATCTTCGGACGTTTGTAGTGCCGAGAAGAAAATGTTTGGCGGACTCGCGTTTCTGCTAAATGGTCATATGATGATTGCCGCGAGCGGTAAGGGCGGAATACTGGTTCGATGTGGTTCGGAAAGATACGCCAAACTGTCAGAGGAAGACGGAGTGGAAGTGGCAGTCATGCGTGGTAAGAAGATGAACGGGTGGCTTCGTGTGCCGGCTTCCAGATTAAAGTCTAAAAGACAGTTGCAACGCTGGATTAAGATTTGTGCACAATACATGGAAACTTTGCCTGCCAGGTGACAAGTGGGCGGATGGCAGGGGACAGAAAACAGATTTCGGCGACTAATTCACCGCCGTGTTAAATCAGTGTTAAGAACAATATTCCCTGCCTCTATTATCTGTGAACAGAGGCAAGGGCAAATCCGGCGCCAACATAAATAGAGCCAACCACCCGGTTTGAGGATTTGTTTGTTTTTAGTTTACTTGCAAGTGAAAGTGCGCAGATGACATAGTTTGAGTAAACGAGGAAAGAAATTAGCATTGCAGTCAGCCCAATTGCCACCGCTTGTGGCGCAAAAGCAGATTGGCTATTGATATAAAGCGGAAAAACCAGCACCCCCACCAATATCGCTTTCGGGTTGGTTAAAGAAACAAGTGTCTAAAACCACGACCGTTCCTCGATCTTGTATTTCAAAATTCTCAACGATCATGTACTGCATACTTTCTTTCATTTTAGAATTCTGGCAGTGCTGTAGAAAAACCAGTCCGGAATTTGCAGGCAATGAGCAGTATTCAACTTTACGAAGTTCTGCGATAAATCCGATTAACAATGACACCGGCTTTAATCAGGAATTATATTTTTATCGATGAGGATGATGTCGTCTAACTGGAAAGTACGGGTGAACTGGAAACAGCTTTCATAAGCAGTGATCAATAAAACCGTCAAACTCCATCTTCATCAGCCAACCGTCGAAATACTTCCAGCGTCTCCTCGGAAACGTGATGTTCAATACCTTCCGAGTCGCGCTTGGCTGTCTCCTTGCCAACCCCGATAGCAAGTAGAAATCGATAGACTACGTCGTGGCGTTCACGACTCTCATCCGCAAGTTTTTTACCCTTTTCTGTGAGAAAAATTGATCGGTAGGGCTCGGAGGTGATGTAGCCGTCGCGTTGCAGTCTCGCGAGTGTCTTGCTTGCGGTTGGCTGTGAGATACCCATTCGGGTGGCTACGTCTACCAGTCTGGCTTCCCCGCTCGCGCTGATTAGATCATCGATTAACTCAACATAGTCTTCTATCGCCTCATACTTATGTGCTTCGCGAACGCGTATGAATCGTTGAGCCTGTTCATTTGCGTCGGGCAAAACAAACAGATCGCCGGGTATGTCATCAGGTTTTGGCGCTTTATTGTCTGAAATGAGGAGCTCTCCATCACTTTGCTGCAGCCAAGTATGCCACAGGCTTGAAATATACGACAATGAGTATAAACTAAGCTTAGGCTAAATTCTCGGGTTTGATATGACTATACACAGTTTTCGCTGGCTGGCGACGGGGCTTTTACTTTTTGCACTGAGTGTTCCTGTCAGTGCTGCTGACAAGTTGAAGGTTGCCACCACATTTACTGTGATTGCAGATCTGGCGCGCAATGTCGCGGGGGAAGCCGCTGAAGTGGTGTCTATCACCAGGCCCGGCGCCGAGATTCACAACTATCAACCGACCCCCAAAGATCTGTTACGAGTCAGGGATGCCGATCTGGTGCTCTGGAATGGTTTGGGGCTGGAGCGCTGGTTTGAAAAGTTTATGCGCCGCCTCAAAAACTCGACTGATGTGGTCGTCTCGGCAGGGGTCGAGGAAATGCCAATTGTACGTGGGCCGTACAGCAGCAAACCCAACCCTCATGCATGGATGTCGCCTTCCGCTGTGCTGGTCTATATTGACAACATTCGCGACGCGATGAGCATGGCAGATCCTGCCAATGAAGCGGTTTACGTGGCCAATGCGCAAGCTTACAAAGAGCAGATCAGCGGGCTGGTTGAGCCATTGAAACAGCGGCTTGACAGTATTCCCGACAGTCAGCGCTGGCTTGCTACCAGTGAAGGTGCGTTTAGTTATCTTGCGCGGGACTTCAATCTGCAGGAAGTTTATTTATGGCCTATCAATGCAGATTCGCAGGGAACTCCGCAGCAAGTGCGCAGAATGATTGACTCGATTCGTGAGAACAACATTGCTGCTGTGTTTAGTGAAAGCACTGTGTCTGACAAACCTGCGAAGCAGATAGCCCGAGAAACCGGCGCACGTTATGGCGGCGTGCTTTATGTTGATTCATTAAGCGAGGCAGGTGGCCCGGTGCCCACCTACCTGGATCTATTGCGCCTCACCGCCGAGACAATAGTGAGTGGTTTGACTCAATGACCGAAGTGGCACCGGGTATTACAGCTCGCAATATTACCGTTACCTACCGCAACGGCCATACGGCATTGCGCAACGCCGACTTTTCTATTCCTGACTCAACTATTTGTGCGCTGGTCGGAATTAACGGATCGGGTAAGTCCACACTGTTTAAGGCCATCATGGGTTTTGTACCTCTGGCAACCGGATCAGTAGAGATCCTTGGTGCACCAGCGGGTAGAGCTTTGCAACGTAATACAGTGGCCTATGTGCCACAGAACGAAGATGTCGACTGGGATTTTCCGGTGCTGGTAGAAGACGTAGTGATGATGGGGCGATACGGACACATGGGCTTTTTGCGTCGGCCATCGAGTACTGATCACGATCATGTAGCAGCAGCGCTTTCAAGAGTTGGCATGCAGGATTTTCGTCACCGCCAGATTGGTGCGCTTTCCGGAGGGCAGAAAAAGCGGGTATTTCTGGCGCGCGCACTGGCGCAGGAAGGCCGTGTTATATTGCTCGATGAGCCATTTACGGGTGTCGATGTAAAAACCGAAGAGTCGATTATCGAACTAATGCGTAGCCTGCGCGACGAGGGACGGGTAATGCTGGTATCTACTCATAACCTTGGCAGTGTTCCCCGGTTTTGTGATCATGTGGTTTTGATCAATCGCACCGTGTTGGCGAGTGGCCCGGCAAGTAAGGTATTTACACTTGCCAATCTTGAAGAGGCGTTCGGTGGTGTGCTCAGGTTTCACGTGCTGGGAGGTCATGATCTGCACGATGATGATGATGCGCGAGAGGTAACCGTTGTAACGGATGATGAGCGGCCATTTGTTCTCTATGGAGAAAACGAGCAGCGAAGCGGCGGTGAATCCGGGTACGCAGAAGCAACCGGCGACAGCAGGGACCCGCGCGTGCGAGACAATTCCAGACAAGAGGGTGTCGGCGACTAATATGCTGGAGCCATTCGCTTATCAATACATGGTCGATGCCATCTGGGTAAGTGCGCTGGTTGGCGGTGTGTGTGCGTTTTTGTCTGCCTATTTAATGTTGAAAGGCTGGTCACTGATAGGTGATGCGCTTTCGCACTCGGTTGTACCTGGTGTTGCGGGTGCCTATATGCTCGGTCTGCCGTATTCCGTCGGTGCGTTTTTGTCGGGAGGGCTTGCGGCGGTGGCAATGTTGTTTATAAGTACCCGCTCAAGGCTCAAGGTTGATGCGGTAATCGGGTTAATATTCAGCGGCTTCTTTGCTCTTGGGCTTTTTATGATTTCGCTCCGGCCTGCATCGGTGCAGATTGATACCATTATATTTGGCAACCTGCTGGCTATAGCACCGCAAGACAAATGGCAAATAGTGCTTATTTGCACGGTATCGCTTTTCGTTTTGTGTAGTATCTGGAAAGATCTGATGGTGGTGTTTTTTGACGAGACCCACGCGCGCTCCATCGGATTGAGTCCGGAGATCCTGAAAGTTGTTTTTTTCACGCTGCTGAGTGCCTGTACCGTTGCTGCGTTGCAAGCAGTCGGTGCGTTTTTGGTGATAGCCATGGTGGTGACACCCGGGGCCACGGCATACCTTTTGACGGATAAATTCCAGCGTTTAATCGTTCTAAGTGTTTCGATAGGCGCAACCACCAGTGCTGCTGGCGCCTATATCAGCTATTTTCTTGATGGCTCAACCGGCGGTGTGATTGTCGTGTTGCAGACCCTGATTCTATTACTCGCTTTTGTATTTGCCCCGGTGCATGGCCTGTTATCGGCACGGCGTCGAAGCAAAGCCGGGTTGCTATAGCCATGATCGAATCTTTGCTTCTACCCTTGACGATTGATTTTGTGCAACAGGCGATCGCAGTGGCCGTATTGTTGTCGGTCGCAGCATCGGTATTGTCGTGTTTTCTGGTGCTGCGCGGTTGGGCTTTGATGGGAGATGCTATTTCACACGCGGTGCTTCCAGGAATTGTTATCGCCTATGCGGTTGGTGTGCCAGTGGTGGCAGGTGCGTTTGCTGCCGGTTTGTTTTGCTCGGTAGCGACCGGCTTTCTTAGTGAAAATTCCAGGCTCAAGGAAGATACCGTGATGGGAATAGTATTCTCCGGCATGTTCGGCCTGGGGATTGTGTTGTTTTCTGCATTGAAGATTGACGTACATCTGCATGAGATACTATTCGGTGACATTCTCGGGGTTAGTTGGGGAGATGTGGCACAAACCGGTCTCATAGTAGCGCTTGCAACCGGTGTTGTGCTTTTGTGGCGCAAAGATCTGGTGGTATTTGCCTTTGATCCGCAACATGCCAAAACCATCGGTCTTAGTACCGGTTGGCTACACTACGGACTGTTGGTGATACTGTCGATAGTTATTGTTGCAGGATTAAAAGCGGTGGGTATCATATTGGTGATTGCCTTGCTTATTGCACCTGGCGCTATTGCCTATCTGCTCTCTGACCGGTTCGATACCATGTTATTGATAGCCGTGGCCACGGGTGTATTTTCAGCAGTGACCGGTGTGCTTGGCAGCTTCTACCTGGACAGTGCACCGGCCCCGACAATTGTGTTGGTGATGATGATCATCTTTATACTGGTTTTTTGTTTTGCACCCCGGCAAGGAGTACTGTCGCGATTTCTGGTTCGGCGCAAGGCGAACTTGACGACAACCCGGTGACCTCTACAGTTGTTTAGGGGTATAAGTCAGCGGGTTGTGCGGGAATCGCGTTGACAGACTTTTACACTATAGTCGTCAGGGCAAAGCTCAAAAAGCGGGCATGCTTCTTTCCGTTGACGGGGTCTGCGTCGAAGGTGCCACGCTGCCGTGGCGGCCGTAGCGGTGAAAAATGTTAAGCTGTTTTCCGCATATGCCTTCAGGGCGATACAATCAATTCTTCGATACAACGGTTGTTATAGAAAATTCAGGAACTGCGATGGGAAAATCTCTTCAGGATCAATTGTTAAAGGCAGGCCTGGCCAATAAAAAGCAGGCAGTGCGCGCAAAGAAAGCCAAAAACAGCAAAGAAAAATTGAAGCGGGCCGGTGTTGATGTTGCAGATGAAACCGCAGATCGCGTGCAACAGGCCGAGCAGGAAAAGCTTGCCAAAGACAGAGAGCTCAATCGGCAAAAGATCGCAGAGGCAGAGCAGGCTGCGGTTCAGGCTCAAATTCGGCAGCTGATAGAAATGAACCGAATTGCCGAGCGCGGTGATACGGAATATCGCTACCCGGAAGGCAATCTTGTAAAGACGCTGCTCGTGTCTGACCACCAACGTGCTGCGCTGATCAGTGGTGCACTGGCCATTGTAAAATACAGCGAGAAGTACGACCTTGTGCCGAGGAAAGTTGCCGAGAAAATTGCCGAACGTGATGAGACGCGGGTTGTATTGTGCAATGACGATTCCGGCGAGCAGGAAGTTAATGATGAATACGCCGACTATCAAATTCCCGATGACCTGATGTGGTAACCACCGGTCACCGATTTAATTCTCGCGGAATGTTAAATGTCTTTGTTAAATAAAAATCTGCTGCCAAACCTGGTGGCGATCGCTCTTGTTATTGTCGGTATTCTTTTGCCCGAGCCAGTCGGGCGGGTGATTTTTTATACTGGCTTGTTTGCACTTTCCGGTGCGGTGACCAACTGGCTCGCAATTCATATGTTGTTCGAAAAGGTACCGGGGTTGTATGGTTCAGGCGTTATTCCGGTGCACTTTGAGGAATTCAAGGCCGGAATAAATAATCTGGTAACCCGTGAGCTGTTTAATCGTGAAAACGTTGAACGCTTCTTTGGCAAGAATGAGGGCGAGCAGAAAGTTCTCGATATTGAACCAGTCGTTAAAAACCTTGATATGGACGATGCGTTTGACCAACTGGTGTCGGTGGTTATGGATTCCTCAATGGGCCCGATGTTAGGCATGGTGGGTGGCGAAAAAGCCCTGGATGCCATGCGTGAGCCATTCAAGTCCCGTATGCATGAGTTCCTGTTGAAAACAGTTCGATCCCCGTCGTTTCAAAAGAATCTTCAGAAGCAATTGCAAAGCGTGACTCAAAGTGACGATTTTATTGACCGCATTGGTCTCATTGTAAAAAACCGGCTCGATGAACTGACTCCGCAGATGGTCAAGGAAATCATCCAGTCTATGATTCGCAAGCATCTAGGATGGCTGGTGGTGTGGGGTGCTGTGTTCGGTGGACTTATTGGTTTAATTTCGGCGTTGTTTTTTATCTAGCGATCTGTGCGGAAAACAGGGCAACCGCCAGGTTGTCGTAGTCTATTTGGCCTGGGGTAATCCCACCGTTCGTATCTGCTAACAGTTTATTTTCCGGCTTCTCATGCAACGTGAGCGGACCGGGCATCTATTGGATGCATCACCAAAACTGCAACAAACATCCAGCCAGTTCGGTATGGGTTCTTTGTCATTTCAACCGCCTGAAAACTATCCCGGCCGGAAAACCACGCACGCTCACGAGGTGAGGGAAAAGGTCGACCGGATCACCGAACTCGCCTGAACCGGACGGGCGAAGCAATCACGACTGGTTCACGGTTTATTCCACCCGGTGCCATGGATCTGTGTTTAAAAAGGTTCACGCTGCTGATGCTTGCCGGACTTTGCACTCTTTTTGCTCTGGTATTGGTTCTGAAGAAGGGCGTTCCTTGTGCCGATAAAGTGCCATCGCGCGTTAGTTAGCCGTGCCGATGGCCTCTGCCAGTTAACGCGCATGGCCCCGAGAGAACTGAAACCGGAGTAAATAAAGAATGCGAAAGCTCACTATAGCCATGATATTCGTGGTGGTGAACCTGTGCAGCGTCGCTCAGGCGGCGGCCTTGAAGGAGCAGTTCAGCTACGGATTAAACTATGCCTGGAAAAATTATTCAGGTGACTTTGGTGGTATTTCTGCCTGGGCGAAGCAGGGTGTGGCTTCTGCACCGGATGAGTATGCGGCGGAACTTCGCGATATGGCCTCCCACGGTATCAAGGTAGTGCGCTGGTGGGTGTGGCCGGAATTCTGGACGGATGCGATTACCTTTGCAGATGACGGAACTCCCAATCCGCTGGCTCAGAGTGCAATTGATGATGCGCTAAAGGCGCTGGAACTGGCGGATGATGCCGGAGTCAGAATTATGTTTTGTTTGTTTTCTTTTGACGGCTTCAGGCCGACCCGGGAGCTCTACGGGATTAAGATGACGGGTTACCACGATATTGTGATCGACAATAACAAGCGAAGCGCATTGATGGAGAACGTGGTCAGGCCATTTGCAAAAGCACTGCAGGGCAGTCCACACCTTGATCATCTGCATTCGTGGGATGTCATCAACGAGCCGGAGTGGGCGGTTACCGGTGCAAACAAATACGGCGGTACCTTAGGTGGTGACCAGTTTGATCCAGACGAAGAACTGGAGCATGTCACTCACGACCAGATGGAAGTTTTTCTGGCAGATACTATAAAAGTTCTGCGCGCCGAAACTCCAGATATCCCGTTGTCAATCGGTGCGGCGGCACTCAAATGGATTAATGCGTGGAAGGAACTGGACGTCGATTTCTATCAGACACACATTTACGACTGGGTAAACGACCACTGGCCCTATTCCAAATCTCCGCAGGAGTACGGTCTTGGTGACAAGCCACTGATCATGGGAGAGTACCCGGTTGAAGGGTTGGCCGGAGTCGATCACCCAACGATGCTGCAAAGCTGGTACTCCAATGGATACGCAGGTGCTATCGGCTGGGATTACCGGGTAACACATTCTACCGGGCTTGATGATGCTGTGCTGGCGTCACAGCGCAATGGCTATTTGCGTGAGTTTGACGACTTCGCAAAACAATCGCTGAGTGCTGCTGATACAGTGCCCGCCGGTGAGACAGTGGTGCCGGTGCCAGCTGCCGCCGCTGCCAAAGCCGTGCCACTGTCAAAGCCTGGTAAGCCCTCAGTCAATGGAGACGGGATTGTTGTAGTCCCCGCTAATGGAAGCAAGGTTGAGCAACCACTGAACGATCGAAGCCCGTCTGATCGTTAGTGTTGTTAAATAGCTTGCCGGGAGAATCCACGCGCAAGCCACGCGGTGGACTTTCGCGCCGCTAGTTTGCGAGCATCCCGATCGCTGGTAATAAAAGTAAAGTGCGAGGGATGACAGGCTGCTCGGGCACTAATGTGCATGCACTCGTCCAGCAGACTGGTCCGCACGGTACCGTTGTTGAGGCAGTAGTGACACATGCGACAGGATACGCCCTCGCATGATAAAGAGTGAATCAAGCACCACCGGGGGTTAAGCGAAAGAGCAACGAGATCGCCTGGAGTTCTTGTGCAACGGGGTGGATAAAGCGGGCATTTGAGAGATTGTCATATGGTGTAGCGTTAGATTGGCAAACACCGCACAGATGCTGTGGCATGATTAGGGGTATCTGATCCGCGAAGGCCTATCCTGACGCATGCAACTTTCGGTTCTCGACCAATCTTCCGCGAGCAAAGATCGCCCGCAGTCTGCATCTATACAGGAATCCCTGGAACTTGCCAGGCTCTGCGACAGGCTGGGCTATCATCGCTATTGGTGTTCAGAACATCATAATAGCGATGCTATTGTGGGCTCTGCACCGGAAGTGTTGATGGCAGCAATAGCAGCGACAACCAGCCGAATTCGAGTTGGCAGTGCAGGGGTGATGCTGCCGCACTATTCGTCACTTAAGGTCGCCGAGCAATTTCGTGTACTGGAGAGTATTGCTCCCGGACGTATAGATCTCGGGCTTGGCAGAGCGCCGGGATCAGATCGGCTGACGGCGCTGGCTTTAAACCCTGATGCGGCACGAGCGCATGAAGCGTTTCCCCGCCAGGTGCTGGATTTGCAAAACTGGGTATCCGGCGAACCGCTTGAGGATAATCATCCATTTGCCAAAATCAAGGCTCACCCACGGGGTGATACCAGCCCGGAAATATGGATGCTTGGTAGCTCCGATTATGGTGCGCAACTCGGCGCACACTTTGGTTTGCCTTATGCGTTTGCCTGGTTCTTTACCGATGGCCGTGGTGCGGAGCCGGTACTGAATCTCTATCGCAGTAACTATCAGCCCAGTGAACGTCACCCCGAGCCCCGGGCAACTATCTGTGTCTGGGCATTAGCTGCCGACACCGAAGAAGAAGCATGGCGCGCTTTCAGTTCTCGCGCTCACTGGAAACTTGGCTTTGAACGCGGGTTAATCGCACCATTGCGTGCTCCCGAAGAGATCGATGAAATTTCCTACACCGTGCAGGAACAGGAACGTCTATCGCAGATAAAAGATATGGCATTCGCGGGTACTGCAGAGCAGGTCGCCGGAAAATTGAAGAAGCTGGCGCAGAGTCTGGCGCTGGACGAATTAGTCATCGTCACCTGGGCCTATGATGCTCGAGTCCGAACGCGCTCTTACGAATTGCTGGCTGAGGCGATGCTGTGAGCCGTTGCCGTTGGCAACCGGAATAAGCTCGCCATGACGATGTTTTTTCTCACATGAATGCTGCCGATAGCAACAGGCAGCCGCATGCCCGAATGTCATTGCGAATGCTGGTGCCACTGTTGCTGGCGGCTGGTATCTTGTTGGCTGGCAATGGATTGCAGGGCACCCTGATCGCGGTACGCGGAGCTGCGGAAGGGATGTCCAATGGCATGATTGGATTCATGGGTACCAGCTATTACCTGGGCTTTATGATCGGCTGCATCATGGTGCCGCGGTTGCTGCGTGCCGTTGGTCATATTCGTACTTTTTCTGCCCTTGCGGCGATTGCTGCAAGCGCTACCCTGCTTCTTGTGATGGTGGTCGATGGCTGGGTCTGGATTGGTCTGCGTCTTGTGCTCGGCTTTTGTTTTTCGGGTTTGTTTACTACCGTCGAAAGCTGGATTAATTCAGGGGTTGCCAATCGCGACAGGGCTCGTGTTTTATCGCTCTATCGCCTCATCGATCTGGCAGCTGTAACCGGCGCGCAGTTTTTGTTGCCGTTGTTTGGCGCGCTCGGTTTTACCCTGTTCGGGTTGATGGCAATAATGACTGCCATGTCGCTGGTGCCGGTGTCACTGGCCGACCGATCAAATCCCAAACCGCCGGCAACCTTCAAATTTGATCTAAAACCGTTGTGGAAATTATCCCCTGCAGCCTGTGTAGGCTGTGTTTCAATTGGCTTGACTAACAGTTCGTTTCGATTGGTGGGCCCGTTGTACGCGCAAAGCATGGGTTTATCGCTGTCGAGTGTAGCCACCTTTATGAGTGCAGGCATTGTTGGCGGAGCAGTACTGCAGTATCCGCTTGGTATGTTGTCTGATCGGGTGGATCGACGAATTGCGCTCATACTTGCCACGACCGGTGCGGCAATGGCAGGTTTGTATCTCTCGACTTTCGCGGGCACATCAGCCACTCTCAATTATATAGGGATATTCTGCTTTGGTGCCTGTGCACTGCCTTTGTATTCACTGTCAGCGGCGCACGCCAATGATCATGCAAACGACGGGGAGTTTGTGATGGTTGCAGCGGGGCTAACGTTTTTCTTTTCTCTTGGGGCGATGATCGGACCGGCGGTGTCTTCGGTGCTGATTCGCGTTGCAGGTCCACAGGCACTCTTTACCTACACGAGTGCAGTACATTTATTTTTACTGGTGTATACGCTATGGCGCATGCGTGCCAGGGCAGCCGTGCCGCTTGAGGCGCGACAAAGGTTCGTCTCACTATTGCGTACATCGCCCGTATTTTTACGCCTCGCGCGACGCTCCTCGTCAGTTGACAACAAAAATGGTAAAAGCGAAAAGTGAAAAAAAAATCCATTGCCTGCATCGGAGAATGCATGGTGGAACTCAGAGAGTCTACTGCAGATCAGCTAAACACAGCCTATGCCGGAGATACGCTGAATACTGCAACCCATTTGGCGCGACTTGCTGGTGATAATCTAGCGGTTAGCTTTGTTACCGTACTGGGTGATGACAGCATCTCTGATCGAATGCTGAAGGCCTGGAACAGAGAAAACCTCGATACCGGTCTGGTGCAAAGACGATCTGACAAGTTGCCTGGTTTATATCTGATTGAAAATGATTCGTCAGGCGAACGGCGGTTTCATTACTGGCGTAACGAATCGGCGGCGAGAACTCTGTTCGATGATAATTCGGAATCACTGTTTGCTGCATTGGAGCAATTTGACTGGCTGTATCTGAGCGGTATTAGCATTGCCATTATCAGCGACGAAGCGCGAGAACGTTTGTTTACTTTTTTACAGTCATACACCAAAAAGGGTGGTGTACTGGCGTTCGATTCCAACTACCGTGAACGCTTGTGGCGCAGTAAACAGCATGCCGCTGAATCCCTGAGCCGCATGTGGGAAATGTGTACGATCGCGTTGCCTGGTATCGAGGATGAAATAGAGCTCTTTGGCGGCAACGAGGCGTCCGTGATTGAGCGCTTGTTAAATGCCGGCATGAGTGAGTTGGTATTGAAACGCGGCAATGATGGACCACGAGTTTTTGAAAACGGAATAGAGCATTCGATACCACCACTGCCATCGGCGCAGCGAATAACAGACACCACTGGTGCCGGTGATAGTTTTAACGCAGGCTATTTGCGTAGTCGCCTTGGTAACGAATCAGTGCAACAAGCGGTGAGCGCCGGTCATGATCTTGCGCTTTACGTGATATCACAGGCGGGTGCGATTCCGCGACAGGATGCGTAATGCAGGTTGAAACTCCCTATGCCACTGACACACTTGATACCCGAATCAGGTCGCACTACGTAGATAACACGAACGGGTTGCGGTGCCATGTGCTGGAAGCGGGCAATCCGGGAAGCCCGTGTGTGTTGCTATTGCACGGCTTTCCCGAACTTGCCTACAGCTGGCGCAAAGTAATGGTGCCGTTGGCGAACGCAGGTTTCCATGTGTTGGCTCCCGATCAGCGTGGCTACGGTCATACAACGGGGTCAGACAATCGCTTTGACGGAGATGTAGCATCGTTCCGTTTATTTAATCTGGTACGGGATGCCATGGGTGTGGTCGCCGCCTTTGGACATGATTCGGTTGAGTGCGTAGTCGGACACGATTTTGGATCGTCGGTTGCTGCATGGTGCTCTGTTATCAGAGCAGATATTTTTAGATCAGTGGTCATGATGAGTGCACCGTTCGCGGGAACGCCTGTACTACCGGCGCCAGATCATTCCACTACGCACAAAAGTGTTGCATCCATTGATCACGCAGCACTTGCAGCGCTCGATCCACCGCGCAAACACTATCAATGGTACTACTCAACGCCGGTCGCAAATCAGAATATGTGCGACTGTCCGCAAGGCGTTGCCGATTTTCTGCGAGCCTATTACCATTGCAAAAGCGCTGACTGGCCAGATAACAAACCATTCGTTCTGAACTCATGGGGTGCCGAGGCTTTGGCGCAACTGCCAGGGTACTATGTAATGCGGGAATCACTTGGTATGGCCGAGACGGCAGCGCTTGAAATGCCGGCTCGTGAAGAGATAGAAAAAAATCAATGGCTACCGGATAGCGAACTGGCAGTGTATGCACACGAATTTGGCAGAACCGGTTTTCAGGGTGGGCTAAACTGGTATCGTTGTGTGACCAGTGGTGAACACATCGCCGAGTTGCAAACTTTTAGCGGGCTGACCATAGATGTTCCGTCGATGTTTATCGCCGGTGCCAGTGACTGGGGCATCTATCAAAAACCGGGGGAGTTTGAAAGCATGCAAAACACCGCCTGTACGAATATGACTTCAGTCTGTTTGATTGATGGCGCCGGGCACTGGGTTCAACAGGAGCAGCCCGATGCGGTAAATGATCTACTGACAAAATTCTTCCGGCATCATTGTTAGTCGGGTGGCAAAGGTAATTACGCTATGGCGATAACATCGCTCGCCTATCTGGGAGTTCGTACAAAGAAGCTTCAACAGTGGTCCGAGTTTGCCAGTCGTTTGCTGGGTATGCAGCAAATAGATCGCGGCAGTGCAGCGCTTGCATTTCGAATGGACAGTCATCAACAACGTTTGCTGGTAGAGCACGAGAGCGGAAGCTCGCTGGCGTTCATGGGGTGGGAGGTCGATCACCCCGATGATCTTGAGTACTTCGCCGCCCGACTGGATTCTGCTGGTATAGAAGTGACCATGGCACCTGCCTCGCTATGTGATCAGCGCTTTGTATCGAAGATGCTGTATTGCCAGGACAATGATGGCAACCGTAATGAACTGGTCTGGAAGCCCATGACAACTGATGAACCTTTCCTGCCTGGTCGACCGGTGTCCGGGTTCAATACTGGTCCATACGGGATGGGTCATGCGGTATTACATGTGACGGATGTCAGTGCGATGTTGCCGTTTTATAGAGATCTGCTCGAATTCAACGTCAGTGACTATGGTCTGGCGCCTTACCCGCTGTATTTCTTTCATGTCAATGGCCGCCACCACAGCTTTGCAATGATTGGCAGCGGCACCACAGGCTTGCATCACTTCATGGTTGAGTTTCAGAATCTTGATGACGTCGGGCAGGGTTACGATCTTGCCCAGCTGGAGGAAAATCGAATTGCCTACACGCTGGGACGCCATACTAACGACTACATGACATCATTCTATGCGTTCAGTCCTTCTGACTTTTTTGTCGAAAGTGGTTTTGGTGGCAGGATAATCGATCCGCCCGTCTGGCAACCACACGAGACAACGGTCGGACCAAGCTTCTGGGGTCACGAGCGCTTGTATCTGCCAGAGGAAAAGCGTGCAACGCTTAGACAAATGCGTCTCGATGCTGCCGCTCAGGGGCTGCGCGCGCCATCGTTGCCTGATTGCCCGTGGATGTTTGAACGTTTTACACGTCAGTGATAGCCCGGTGTGATGTAGCAATAACCGGTTTTGGACCCGTCGGCGCAACGCTTGCCAATCTGCTGGGCCAGTGTGGTGTTTCGGTGGTGGTGTTAGAACGTGAATTCAGCGCGTGTCAGCTTCCGCGGGCCGTACACTTTGATGATGAAGTGATGCGTGTGTTTCAAGCTATTGGGCTAGCTGACCAAATTGAGAGCAAATCGCGTTATAACCCTGGAATGCGGTTTGTTGATCACACTGGCAAGTTGTTGCTCGACTGGCCACGCCCGGCTGGCAAAGGTCGCAATGGCTGGCACACCAGTTATCGCTTTCACCAGCCTGATCTTGAAAAAATTCTCCATGCCGGAGTATGTCGCTATGCGTGCGTTAAGGTAATAGCTGGCGCCGAGGTGCAAAGCGTTGATGTAAATTCGCATGACACTATCGTCAACTACACTGATCTGTCCAGTGGTGATCAACATTCTCTGGCTGCCACGTATGTAGTTGGTTGTGACGGCGGACGATCCGGCATTCGCAAGTTGATTAACGCGGAAATGATCGATCTTGGTTTTCGCGAGCGCTGGCTGGTAATTGATACCTTACTCAAGGTTGCAAAACCCGAACTTGGTGATTTTACCATTCAATATTGCAATCCGTCGCGGCCAGCCACTTATGTGCGTGGTCCGGGTAACAGGCGTCGTTGGGAAATCACTTTGCATGAGTATGAAAACGCCGGGCACGTCGTTCAACCCGAAACTGTGTGGAAACTGCTGGCAGACTGGATAGCACCACATGAGGCGACAATTGAACGTGCCGCGGTATACACGCACCATTCACTGCTTGCAGAGTGTTGGCGTCAGGGGGGAATTCTGATTGCCGGTGACGCTGCTCATCAAATGCCGCCATTCATGGGGCAGGGGATGTGCGCCGGAATACGTGATGCGTCTAATCTTGGCTGGAAGCTCGCTGCCTGTATCAACGGCGAGACCGATGATTCTTTGCTGGATACCTATCAATCAGAACGCTATCCGCATGTAAAAGAATTTACCGAGACTTCAATGCGGCTCGGCGGGTTAATAAACGCCTGCGGTACGGAAGAAGCGTTGCGGCTCGCCTTCAGGCAGGGTGGCGATGGCGCGACGATGAAAACAATCGCGCCGAGGCTGGGTGGCGGGATTAGCATCGACAATACCGAATTCAGCGGTGCACTTGCGCCTCAGTTTATTTTTCCTGATGGTGCGAAGCATGATGATCGATGTGGTTACAGCGCTGCGTTGTTGCTTAAGTCTGAACTGGCCGATGCGGTTGACCCCGGGTATAACCTTTATACTCTCACCACGGATTCATGCCCTGAAGTTTCCGTTACTTTAAACCAGCTTAATACAAGCGCAGTGTTGATCCGGCCCGATCGCTATTACCTGGGTGGTGCAAATTCGCCGGAGGAGCTAAAAGCGCTGCTGAATTGTGCACATAGCTATGGAATGCTGAGGTCCGGGAGCGCAGATGTTTGAGCGCGGACCATCGGCAGGCTGCTATTACGTAGAATATGGTCTCCTCGGGCGTAAACAAGTATGCAACTGACAGGAGTGAACGCATGGAGAAAATCGAAAATTCGGAGGTGTCGTCAGCCTTTGAGGCGCTGCCAGCCGATATGCGTAAAAAGTTACTCAGGTTGCGAAAACTGGTGTTTGACGCAGCACGTGAATCCAGTGAAATTGGCGTTGTCGAGGAAACGCTCAAATGGGGAGAGCCCGGTTATCTGGCAAAGAAGGGCAGTACCGTTCGCCTGGCGGTACACTCTAAAGTGGCTGATCGGTATGGCGTCTACTTTAATTGCCAGACCAGTCTGGTTGAGACGTTCAGGGAACTGTATAGCGACCAGCTTAAATTCGATGGCAAACGCGCCATCGTTTTTGACCGCGGTGATAAAATTCCCGATCAGATAGTCAAACACTGCATTGCGATGTCATTGAATTACCATCGCATCAAACACCTGCCAATGCTTGGCGCATGATGTTCCAGGCCCGGTAAAGACCGGAGCCCGGCAACGGGGCGCAACAATATTGTGAAAAAACTGCCGGATTTCAGGCTCGAAACCCGTTTTTCGAAATGGGAGTTTCGGGCGCAGTATCACTTGACGGCATCTGACGCAGAAAGTATGACCTTGCGTGAATTGCTCTCTATGGCTACAGAGGAGCAACGCGAGGAGTTTGAAGGTTTGTGGCTTGGCTATACCGAAACTTTCGGTGCGCCGGATCTTCGCGAGGTAATCGCTGATATATACCAGCATCGCCATGCAAGTGATGTACTGTGTTTTGCGGGTGCGAGCGAAGGAATTTTTGCGGCTAATTCGGTGATCCTTGATCGGGACAGCCACGCTATTGTAGTCACTCCTAATTACCAGTCACATGAATCTCTGCCGCAGGCTATTTGCAGCGCAACCGGTGTAGCGCTTAACCCGGATGACAACTGGTCACTGGATATCGATGAAGTAGCGGCTGCAATAAAGCCGAATACCAGGCTTGTCACAATTAATTTTCCGCACAATCCCACCGGCGCTATTCTTTCGATTGATCGCTATTATGCGTTAATCGAGATTTGCCGCAAGCACGGAATCTATATCCTTCACGACGAGATTTTCAACGGCCTGGGTCCCGCTGATGCGCAACATCTGCCTTTTATCACAGATGTCTATGAAAAGGGGTTGTCGTTGAATGTTATGTCGAAAGCATACGGGATGCCCGGGCTTCGTATCGGCTGGATTGCCTGCGAGGACCATGACTTGCTGTCGAAAATGGAGCGCATGAAACACTATCTATCCATTTGCAATTCGGCACCAGCTGAAAGGCTTGCTAAAATTGCGTTGCTAAACCGGTGGAAAATTCTGGCACGCAATTGTGCAATCGTCGATGAGAATCTACCTAAGTGGGATGCTTTTTTTGCACGCCACCCGAGCCTCTTTGAGTGGTATCGACCTCAGGGGTCGTGCATGGCGTTCCCTCGCTACAAGGGCGCGGACGGTGTCGCACAGTTTGCGCAAGCGCTGGTTGAACAAAGTGGTGTTCTACTGTTGCCAGCTACTGTCTATCGGTCGGAGCTTGGTCAAACACCTGTTGATCGATTCCGGCTTGGCTTCGGAAGGGCAGGGCTGGATGAAGGTCTTGCGGCTTTTGATGCTCATCTTCACCGAATGCATCGCTGAATTCTCGACGCTTATCCTTCTGCGTCTGTGGTTCAGAGGACAAACTGCGAGCAATTACCCTTTGCCCGTCTGTTTGAATAACGTCGCAATAAGTTGTCGCATCAGGTCTACAGAGTGCTGGCTTGAAAAGACGCTGCCTGGATGTTTCACACACGTTTTCTTTTGATTTCAGGTGCAATACTTTACTGAAATGATGTGATCGACGTCAAGTAGCTTGCGGTTCACTCCAGGTGGATACATCGCTGGTCTGACATTTGCAGCGCCCGTGTAATGTGTAGGTAATATCGACCCGGATAAACAGCAAAAACCGGGTTAGCAATTCCAGCTAAAGAAATGCCACAGAGCACCGCGAACGACTGAATGAAAAATGTAAATTTTCGTTTTAAGAGTCACACTCTTTTTTTTATCCTTGCAGCTACGCTTTCGTTTTTTGCGAAGGCCGATGATATTGATATATACAGGTCTGGTAGCTTCATGGCTTACGCTCCGGATCTGACCACCGGGATGGTTGTTCCACCCAACCCAAATTACCCCAACATACTGTTTGTTCTCGACGCGTCAGAATCGATGAAGCGCCACGATCCTGGTCAAACAGGCTCTCGGCTAGAGCGCTTGAGACTGGCGATGCAAACTGTACTAACACAAGCCGAAGGGGTAAATATCGGGTTAATGCGGTACAGCCACAAGCAAAGCGGTGGCAGAGTTCTGTACCCCATGTCTCCTATCGAATACGCCCGCGAAGAGGCCATTCACCTGATCAATACTATGCCTATTGATTGGCATACACCGACTATTGGAGCAATGCTGGAGGCTGCTTTCTATTACCGGGGGGATCCGGTTTATTATGGTAGAACCCGTACTACTCATGTGGGCGACTTCAGACATAAACGTGAGCACCTGGTGCGGCTATCCCACCCGGACAGTTATACCGGTGGCTCTATTGTCAGGGAACCTGAATGCAGCCCGGATAATCTTGACCACGCAAGCTGCATTACCGAGAGTATTGACGATGATCCCGTGTATGTTTCTCCTATTGTCAGTGAATGTCAGCAGAACTATATAGTGGTCCTCTCTGATGGCGCAACCTCTGGCGGCGCAGACGTAGAGGCCGTTGAAAATCTGACCGGTGCAACCTGTTCCGCGAATGGCGGTTCATGCGGGGTGAAAATTGCCGAATTCCTGGCCAACAATGATCAGGCCGTGGCCGGTGCCGGGGAAGACAATGAATTCAATCCTGTGATCACTCACACGGTCGGCTTCAATACCAACACAGCAACCTTGATTGATTTTGCAATGGCGGGCGAGGGGGATTATTACCAAAGTAACTCCGTGAGCGATCTGGTTGAGGCAATGTCTGAAATAATAGGTGGCGCCAATGCCACTGCTGCTACTCTTTCGCAACCTGCAATTGCTATTGATCCGACAAGCCTGTTTGAGCACAGAAAAGACATCTACCTGACTTTGTTCAAGCCATCGCTAAAGCCCGTTTGGCAGGGAAATCTTAAGGGTTATTGGTATGACGGAGCGCTTAAAGACTATTCTGACCCCAGAAAAGCTGCTATTGACCCCGCAACCGGTATGATTGAAACCGGTGCTAAAAGCCGCTGGTCTGCGACAGCAGATGGCGCTCAGGTGGATCTGGGAGGTGCGGCGTCAAAGATTGCCCCTGGCTACAGACGCCACGTTGTCACCAATCAGCCTGGCGGGTCGGCACTTTTGCTTGATCCTGCCAATGAAGTAAATGTGTTTAATCTGAACGCAGGTGATCTGGGTTTGCCCGATGCCAATCTGGGCCTGACAGGCGATGATTTTAATTCGCTGGTTGACTGGGTTAGAGGCGAAGATGTTCTGGATTTTAACGACAACGGGGATGTCGCCGAAGAGCGCAGACAATACGCAGATCCGTTGCATTCAAATCCGACCACAATCACCTATGGCAGAGGAGAGAATGGCGAGTTTGACTCCGTTGTTGTATTTGGTACCAATGAAGGTTTTCTGCATGCCATCGACACTGCCAATGGCGAAGACCTTTTCTCCTTTATTCCCTGGGGTTTGCGAGAGAACCTGAAACACAGTTACCGGAATCGACCATTTGCGCCGAAACTGTACGGAATGGACGGGATTATCTCCAAATGGTTTCATGATGCAGATCGTAATGGCTACGTTGACAGCGATGCAGATCACTATTATCTGTACAGCGGTATGCGGCGTGGTGGCAAAGGCTACGTTGCACTCGATTTAAGTTCCAAATCCGCGCCTGAATTTATGTGGGAAATTACCGGCGGTGTAACACCGGGGTTTGATGAACTCGGCCAGACGTGGTCGAAAATGGTACGAACCAGAATAAAGCATCCTGACACCGGTGACGAAACTGACGTCCTTGTATTTGGAGGTGGTTATGATGACAGCCGCGACGGAGTATTGGTTGGCGCAAATGACACTGTGGGACGTGCCATCTACATTGTTGATGCCGAAAAGGGCGATCTAATCTGGCAGGCCGGACAAAGCACTGATGCCGACCTTGTGCTGAGTGATATGAATTATAGTATTCCCGCAACCCCGGTGGTTCTTGATCTCGACGGTGATGGTCTTATGGATCAAATGTATGTCGGAGACCTTGGGGGACAAGTCTGGAGATTTGATGCACTGGATAATGGCACGATAGGGGGCGGGGTACTGGCTGCGCTTTCAGTGCAAACGACTGGTGAAAAGGTATTCTACTCGTCACCGGATATCTCGATTGTGAGGGCTGAAAACGGAGATGTGAAACTTGCGCTGGCCATTGGTAGTGGATCCAGACCGGAGCCAATGGATCGGTCTCAGAAAAACGCCTTTTACGTGATAATGCAGGACGATATCTACACGGTGCCGAAAGGCTATGGCATAAAAAAAGAGTCTGGTGATTATCGGTCAATAAGCGAAGACGATTTGGTCGACCTGACTGATAACAAGATTGTTGAAGGCACTTTGAAAGAAATTAGTGACCTTAAGCAGGAGCTGGCGGAAAAAAGTGGCTGGTATATAAATATGGAAGGATCCGGCGAGAAGATTTTGAATGCGTCAACGACCATTGACAACAAGGTGGTTTTTACAAGCTATGTCCCAGGCGATGCGATGCATTGTTCCGGCGGTTTGGGGAGTAGCAACCTGTATGTTCTTGATATTCTTTATGCAACGCCGGCGCTGGACGAGGAACATCAAACCAGGTCACATCGCAAGTCAGAACTTGCTACTCAGGGTATTAGCCCTCCAATTTCTGCCTTGTTCCCTGACAAAGACAGCACGGTGGAACTTGTCACAGGAACTGAAAAGGCTCTGGAAGTAGAGATCGAATTAATGCAGCGAATGTACTGGTCGGAAGAACCGGAGTTTTGATCACTGGCAGCTGTCAAGATAGCTGTCGACAAGTTCCCCCTATTCACATCTGTCACCACTCGCGGCACGGGAAAAATTCGACGGCAATAGTCAGCGCGGTAGATGGTGCGCAGCGAGAGCGTTCAACGGCGAGAAGGCTGCTCTTGCACAAAAAGCAACGTTAAATTGAAGCGTTTAGCCTTGCCGGTGACAAAAAAAGCATACGTTCCTAAATCATCGATTAAAGCGGGCCGTGGTGGTGTTCGCTAAAGCAGGGGTTCTCCCGCACAGACTCCTGACCCGAGACTTTGAGTATTCGGGGCGATCTATTAGCCACTGGAACCTTTGGTGACAATGTCTTTCAGGGCGGCCTTACCATTGCTATCAACCATCAATACTGCAACCGCTCCTTCACGTAGTTCGCGCTCCAGCCGCAACGCTTCCTCTTTAGGTGCAAACCAGGCTTCGAGTCCGTATAACACCCGTCTGGCCCTGTGGTTTTGCAAACGCCCTTTGATATAGATACCGCTCTCGGGTACTAGTAATGATACGCCAGCGTAATGATATAGCCCGTCATCAGCTTTCTCCAGTGAAACAAACACAGGCTCGTTTGCGCGCAGTTTCCGGTCGGCGGGTAGTGAGTCGGCGGGCAGGGTGGAAAACGGATAGCGCAAGCGAGCATAGTTGCCGCGAAACAGCGATCTTGGATCTACCGGAATAGTTTCAACCCGTATTTCCTGTCCGGTCCACAGGGGCTTTGCTGCCATACCCAGCATACCGAGCAGAATGATAACCTGAACGAACACCATCACTGTCAGTCCGGCTATTATCTGATGCTTGTTCATAATATTGCCCTGTTTTGACTTCTGGAACGCCAGAACCGTGCTGCGATAAACAACACACCGGCCATCACCGCAAACAATATGGCTCCACCTATAAAATCGCCAATCAGATCGATATAACGCAGTACAGCGGTAATTAGAATGGTGGCGACACCGAGATAAAAATAGTGAGAGGTGTCCGATCGGGTGCCGCGCATGATCAGTAAAATACCGGCGACGATTAAACAGATATTAGTCAGTATTTGCAAATACACCGCGTGTTCGTGCTTGCCGAGCATTACTACCGCTGCCAGTGCCGCGCTGCTAATCAGTACTACCGGCAATACTATTCGCAAGCGACCGGCCGCCCATGCACACCACAATGATGCAGCCGTCAATGGCACAATGATAAGCAACATGGAATCAAGATGTAACCAGTTTCCGCGCATCAACTCGCGCCACGGACCTGCAAAACTCATTACGAACATTAAAAACAAACCCAGTCGCAATGACCAAAGCGATAAAATAGTGGCGTAGTCCATGGCGCGCGAACTATTGCGCCGGTATAGCCACTCGGCAAAAGCGTAGCCTAGAATGGCAAGTGCTGCGGCAACCACAAAATGTTCTATGCTCAGGTCCCAGCCATAGCCGCGGTACTCTGAACCCCGCAAAACCAGCGATTCGATTGCCATGGCGAAACTGACGACGACGGTCAGAAACAGGGTATAGGTCGTTTTGGAATAGTAGAGAACATAGATACCCGCGAGCACAAATAGCGGGAACCATACTGGAAAGTAGCCTGCAGCGTACTCGAGCCAGAACCAGATCAGTGCCAACAGGCAACTAAAAAGTGTCAGCATGGAACTGCGAGTTAGAACCCCGAAAGGCAGACTGCCGAGTGCCCACCAGAAGACGCCGTCCGGCATGTGCTCTCCCAGATGATAAATCTGCGCAATCAGAATAATCGAGGCGCCAAACATTAAATTGCCCAGCAGAAAAAAACCGGCCGCAGAGCTGGAACGATCAGTTCGGAACCGAATGATTCCGATGGTATGGCACAATGCCGTAACTGCAATCAAGCCTCCCATGCGCACACCGCGGGGTATCTGGTCCCAATTTGCGCCTAGCAGAGTGATTACGGCAAGGCCGATGAAGAGATAGGACAGATAGACCAATAGCTGATAACTGCCCGAGTCGTCTTTGGCGGCATCAAAATCTATATCGTATTCGTGGCATATAGCTCGCGCCTGCTCTGCGGTGAGCAGGTCTTTGTTAACCCAGCCACTTATTTCGCGGGTTAAATCCTTTTTTAGCAGACGTATCAGGCGCAATGTATATCTCCACCAGGGTAACACTGGCAATGATGCAGAAATTTTAAGCCACCGATGACGGGCAATGCTCGACCATCGGTACAATATCGTAATACCAGGCAACCGCTATTTGATGATTTTCGGTTGAGTTGTACAGGGCCCGCACCAGCATCAAACGTCCGATCCGGGAAATTTGCCCTGGTGTATTGATTCACATTAAGGACGCATGTTCTTTCTGCGCCCGTTAACGTTGCGTCTCTCGCGTTTCCGCAGAAATAATACAATTATTGTAATAACCGGAAGGATACCGATTGAGCCAGTGCCATTTGTCGGGTCCTGAAATAACACCGCGGGCGGACTTGCGATAGCGGCAGCCTGTTCTGCAGGAAAGCTGCCGTCACCGTAGGCAAGGGTGTTTCTTACCGCCAGGTTCGCGTCCAGCATTCCTGAACCGCACAGGGTGGTATTGCATTCGACATTCGCGGGAAATTGTCGTGTGGACCGGATTAGCAGATTATGTAGCTCGTGACTGGAGAGCTCTGAATTGATAGACAGCATTAACGACAGTACGCCCGACACCAGAGGTGTGGCTACACTGGTTCCACTATAAACACGATGCAAACTGACAGGGTCGACGGCGATCTTTCCCTGATTAGAGGCGGTTATTATCGGGAAATTTCTATGATTGAGATCGTCACCACCTGGCGCTGACAGATCGACAGTTCTGCCATAGTTGCTGTAGTCGGCGAGTTCACCGTCTGCTTTTAGCGCGGCGACTGTCACCACATTGTGACATGTAGCCGGAGAGACAGGGTGCTCGTTCAGACTGGTATTGCCATTGCCGGCACCGGCAACAACTATCGCGCCTGCGTTAACTGCATCGTCGATTGCGCTTTGATCTGCTTCGCTGCAAGCGTCCTGAATAGCAAGACTGATGTTAATTATGCGAGCTGGTGTCGGGTTGTGAGGTAGTGACGGGTCAACCACACCGGCTGCCCATCGAATCGAGTCCAGTAGATCGGATCTCAGTCCGCCACAGCGGCCGACAGCCCGCACAGGCAGCACGTAGGCCTGGCCGTCAAGGCCGGCGATGCCATAGCCGTCGTTGCTGTTTGCGGCAATTAGTGACGCCATGGCCGTGCCGTGCCAGGTGCTATTCTGTACGGGGCAATTTACTTTAATGCGCTGCATTTCCTGGTTGAAGGCGTCATCAACCCCGTTACCAGGATCGCTTGCATCACTGTCTCTGCCGTCCCCGTCATTGGCCCGGTCCGGTGATTGTATGAAGTCGTAGCCTGGCAACAATCTACCTGTCATGTCCGGGTGTTCATAGCGAACACCGGTATCGATTAACGCGACGACCGATCGGGATGTACCTTCTGTGATACTCCGTGCTTCATACAGGTTAATGGCTGAAGGGTAGGTATTACTTGAGCCGAGATGCCATTGCTCCGATGATAGCGGATCATCCGGTACGGTTACGCCCTCTGCGGCAGGTCCTGCAGATGTCGGAATGGTTGGCGAATCCGTTGACACATAATCGATACGGTGATCTGAACGGATCTTTGACAGAGTGCTTTCAGGCACCGTGCTGGAATCAGCAAGCTCTAGATAACCGACAGCGGCCCCGCCAGACATTTGTCGAACATGGCTAAAGCGTAGCCCGTATTCTGCTAACACATCGCGCGGTGTATACGGTGGAGTGGATCGAACAATTAAACGCGTTGAACGTTGCTGCCCGTTGTCGGCGTTCGCAGCTTGCCAGGGTGACCGGCTGCCGAGAATGCACAATAGTAGAATGGAAAAACAACAAATACCCGTCATGCAGCCCGTCACATAGCAGATCAGGTGGCTTGCAGCAGTGTAGCCTGATTGGGAAGACCGTGGCAGAAAGGACATCCGTCACTGTGTATAATAATTCGGGTACGTGGCGCTGCAACAACCGGGCCATGCCCGTTTGCCAGTGGTTTTTTTTGAATATACAGGGAGCTAATAATGGTGCGTCTGACCGGAGTATTGGGACCGCTGGTGTTGTCAGTGTCGTTGCTGGCTGCTTGCGGAGGAGGTGACGACGAAGACAATGGCACAGTTATGCCAATTGGTCCCGCAGGACCCGTAGTGGAACCGGCTCCCCTGAACGGCGATTTCGAACTCACCGTCATAGATGGCGTGGACAGCTCTCTGGTCGATGCGCTGGACGAATTTCTCGGTCAGGGCGTTGATTACGTCAATCGATTGGTCGCATTGCCAAAAGATATACCGGTATCACTGCAGAACTGTGGTGTGGCAAACGCGTTTTATCTGCCCGAGCGCATCGAAGAACCCAGTGGACCGGCTGTCTTCCTTTGCTGGGAGTTTTTCTTCTTTGCGGTTGGTGTTTTCGATGAACTATTCCCTGAAGATCCCGAAGCGGCGGCTGCTTTTAGTCTTGGCGCGATAACTTACGTCATGTACCACGAATTTGGCCACGCGCTGGATGACCAGCTTGATCTACCGATTTTTGGCAATACAGAGTCTGCTGCAGATGCGATTGCTACTGTATTGGCAGTGGAGCAGGGATTTAGCTTTTATGCGGTGGCCGGTGCTCTGCTGTTTGACCTGGATGGACAGGGGTCTTTCGTGGATGAGCATGCTGGCGGGGCGGATCGCGCGGGAGATCTGTTCTGCTGGGCGATTGGTGGTGATCCGTTTCTGGCAGAGGCTCTTTCCACTATTACCCAGAGTTTTAGTGATGGCGGACGCGATTGTGTAACGGCTTACGCGGGGCAGCTCGCAGCCGTTTCAACCTGGCTACCGGAGATTGCAGGGCCTGTTGGCAAGCGAAAAACCGGAAGTGCAACAAGCGAACTGTCCGAGACTGCGCTGGAAAGCCTTCGCAACGCAATCCTTGCAAGTAAAGCGGTTACCCGGCTTGAAACCGATAAGGGTTTGTGAGCTCGGCCATTTGCTGACAAGCGGGACCTTTGGGGGTTCCGCTTTGACCGAACCACTCCTTACGCCGTCGAAAAACCGCTGCCTGTGGTGGTATTGTCACTACCAATGTTGATGTTGCTACCGGTTTCAGTGTTTACTTGATGCGAGCGAGTTCTTTTTTGTAGAAAAGGTTTTCTACCGCTGGTTTCAGCCTCACTCTTGCTTTCGGGTAAAGTACGCGCTCAACCAGTGCAGATAATCCCAGCACAATTAGAAAATACAGAGACCACTCTACTACCGGCTGTCCGATGAATGAGAGGTATGTTGCATCCCTCATCACCGGATCATGGCATATGTAGATTCCATAGGATATTGGCGCGAAGTAGACAAAGGGTCGCAATAACCACTGATATAGTGGTGAGCCAAGCCTTAGCCACACCAACCCTGACACGACAATAAACAGGGTGAAGGAAAAGTGTCTGAGCTCATTGACAGGGTGAGGCAGGAAACCCGGAAGTTGCCCGTGCAATTCAAAGTATCGCCAAACACTGAAGGCCTGAAGCATCGTGATAAAGGCTAGTGCAATAACCGGTAACAGTAGCGCCACCGGTTTGAAGTGATTACCACTTATGAACAAGTAAGCGAGGTAGGCACCGGTCCACCAGATGGCAAAATGTATTAGCACCCGCAGCGGGAATACCGGAAAAAAAAGGTAGGCTACAGCTGCAATGCAGGCGATTCCGTAGGCGACGTAGTGAAGATTCCGGTTATGTACTCTGGTCACCAACGGAAAGAATAACAGGTAAAACCACCACTCATAAGATAATGACCACAGTGGCCCGTTGTCCAGATACGGTAGAAACAGAGTGCCGGGATACTGCGATCCGAGATCCTGTAGCATAAGAAAATTTCCCAGCAGATTTCCAGGCTCGGGGTTGACCGGACCACCGGCGCGATAACTTTCGAATAGCCAGGTGATCAGAAATATAGCTAATAGTGGTATATAGATTCGACAAAACCGATTGGCAAAGTAGCTGCCGAAACTTTTATCCGGTGTACGCTCGAATGAGTACGCAATGACAAAGCCCGAGAGTAAAAAAAACGTGATCACTGCTTCCTGACCAAAACTCAACAGGAATCCGACCTTTAGCCCCAGCCACTCTATATCCCTTGGGATCGTGTGGTGGCAAACCACATAGACTGCCGCCGCTCCGCGCACAGCCTCCGGTTTTTCCAGCTTATTCGCGGTAGTCATAGTGGTTCACCGCGCCTTCTACAGTATGCAAAAGAGTAATTACCAAAGGGCATTGATTGTAGCGTTCGCGGGATGACTGGATCTATGCTGAATGGACAGGTGTGGTCTGGCCGGTCCCGGGTGTGCCAGGGCGGCCTTAAAAAATTTGCTGTTGGCCAGACCAGAATCCTTCAAGTTCACGGCTGAGTTCAGCCGTATTGCGGCAAGTGATCAGGGACCAGTGTTGCGGAAACAAGTCTGTATAGAATGAATCGCTAAAGCGTTGGTCGATAAGTATAACCACTCCTTTGTCGGTCTCCGAGCGGATAACTCTGCCGGCAGTTTGCAGCACACGCGTGAAACCCGGATAGCGACTGGCATAGTCGAACCCGTTCAGATTTTGAGTGGCGTAATCCTGCTCAATCAGCTTTTGCTCCAGACCGATAGATGCGAGACCGGTGCCTACAATTATTGATCCGATCAGTTTTTCACCAATGTAGTCAACACCCTCACCAAACACACCTCCCAGTATTGCGAAAGCAAGTGTTGCATCGTCAGCGTCGAACGTTGCCAGAAATTCTTTTCGTTCTGCTTCTGTGCTTGCACGTTGCTGGATGATTGTAGGTACGTCCGGGTATTTACGTGCAAAGCATGCATAGACTTTTTCCATGAAGACGTATGACGGAAAAAAGATCTGATAGTTACCGCGTCGTGCACTGTATATCTGGTAGGCGATATCGGCAATTGGTACAAGCGCTCGCTCGCGTGCCTGATACCGCGTGTCAACCCAGTCACACAGAAAGCTCCCCTGCAAGTGAGGATTAAACGGTGACGGCAAAACCAGACACGCGGTGTGGTCGGGTAACCCGAGTGATTGTCTGAAGAAATGCTGCGGACGCAAGGTTGCCGAGAATGCAACGCAGCCTCTGAATTGCTTAAAGCTATGTTGCAGCCAGGTGGTAGCGTTAAGGCACTGCAGTTTCACCTTTATCTGCGTGGTGCGCTTGTCTTTCGTTTTTAATGTGATGGTTCTGTGCTGATCACCAAACAGATCTTCGATCACCAGATATCGGTAAAGCTCTTTCGCCAGATCAGCGACTGGTTCTGTCATTGCTGTATTGTTTTCGACAAGTGCAGTTAGTGCCTCGGTGCATTTGTTCACTGCTTTGGTTATCGTTGCCGGCGTGCCGGTATCCTGGCTTTCGGTTTCATCGGTATTGGCTGCCCGGCGTTTTATTGCGTTGTTAACCCGCTTAAGTTGAGCCACCAGCAGTCCGGTTTGATCATTGTTGTCATCAATGGCTTTTTTAATCAGTTGCTGGTCGAGCCTGGCTGAATACATTGAGCGCGCCCGATCAATCAGGTTGTGCGCTTCGTCAATCAGCAACAACTGGCGACTGGCTTTTTCGCTAAAGTGGGTAAGCTTCACCAGTGGATCAAACACATAGTTGTAGTCACAGATAACAAGGGTCACCCAGGGAAGCATTTGCAAGGTTAATTCAAATGGACACAACTGGTAGCTATGTGCTGCCTGGTCAATGGCTGCCGGTGTGATCACACCTTGCGTCATCAATTGTTGTCTGGCTTCAGGCAAGCGGTCGAAGAAGCCGACGGTGAGAGGGCAGCGACCATCCGAATTTCGCTCGCATGTGCCATTGCTGCAGTGGCACGAGGTTTTTTTTGAAGTGATTGTAATTGCGGAAACAATCAGTCCGGCCGACTGAAGTTTTAGCAGGCTGTCGTTTGCCGCTGTACGTCCCGAATTTTTTGCAGTCAGGTAGACTACGCTTTCAATGTGTTTTTCACCAACTGCTTTGACTGCCGGAAACAAAGCGCTGATGGTTTTTCCTATACCGGTGGGAGCTTCGCAAAGCAGGGCGCCCTTGTCGCGAGCGGTAACATAGACGCCTGCTGCCATTTGTCGCTGGCCTGCGCGAAAGTCGTCAAACGGGAAGCTCAATGCCAGTGAGGACTGCTCTACCTGCAATCGATGTTCGTGTATCTTTTTCATCCAGTGCAGGTAGCGTGTCGCGGCGTTGGTTGCAAAATCACCAAGTTCATCAGTGCTGAATTGTCGGGTATCGACGGTTACTTTATCGGTGACAATGTTAAACCAGACCAGTTTAAGGGTGATTGTTCTGGCTGCTGTGTCTTTATCGTCGCCGGATAATTGTTGCAGAAAGCAGTAGCCGTATATTTTTAATTGTGCCCAGTGCAACCGGGTGGTTGATTGCGGAATTTTATCGGGTGGCGCATAACAGCTCTTAATCTCGCTAATGGCTGGAGCAGTCGGATTGTCGTCCAGCAGATCAACCCTGCCTGACAAAAGTAGTACTGCATCGTCGACAGTAATGCTGGCGCTAACTTTTGCTTCAGCCTTTTCATTTGCACTGCGCAAACTCTGCAGCTTGCGGTGCGCTTTTTGTCCTTCTGCGGCGGTTGGTCCGGCAGGACCTTCATGTACCAGATCACCTGTTCGACAGGCAAAGCTTGTGAATTTCTTCACCGAAGCTTTAAAGCTGACTTTTTTCCGGGCCATTTGGAGTCAGTCCATATTGCCATCTGGCGGGTAGTCAACGTGTACCACGGCGTAATCCATGCCGCATTTGTCAAACTGTCTCATCCAGCGCAGCTGGTTTTTCTGCAGGCGATCTCCCGGGCCTTTAACTTCCAGTAGCTGGTATCCGCCGGCATCCGGAAAATAGAGTAAATCCGGCAAGCCGCTGCGGTGGTTGCGTATATCGCGCAGCAGGTGCTCCATTAGCATCAGCCAGTGATTGACTGGCACCCGCTTTAATGCAAGCGTCAGAAGGTAGCGATCAATGTTATGCCAGTGCACCAGCGGATTTCCCACACCCTTTTTTTGGTGGTAGTGGGTGAGCACCAGGGTCGCCAGTTTACCGTCTTTAATTTGTTGTAGCCTGCGGTCTAACAGCGCTTTTCGGCGGGTATAAAAAGCTGGTTCAAAAAAATCTGATGGTGCAGTTTGAAACGGATGATAAAAGGCGCCCGGCAGGGGTTTAAAAATAATATCCCAGATTGCAAGGCCAAGTATCCCGGTTATCAGCGAGTTTTCCACATAGAAGCATTTACCGTTTTTTGCGAAATGCAGTGCTGCAGTAAATTCGACAGGAAGCGATGTGCGGGGCAGTGACAGATGTATTTCAGGAGGCTCAAGAGGGGTTGTTACCGGATAGTCTATTTTTAGTTTCTTTGCCAGTCTGACTGAAAATTGTTGTGCGAATTCCTCCTCTTCTGCGCTCGCCGGATCCGCTTTGATCGTCTGGCACAAGGAAAATGCCTCGGTGCTGTTACCGAGTTTGTCCATGATTCTGGCTAGTCGCTCACGGGCCGGAGGGCTGGCAATCTGCCGGTATATTGATGCGGCATCAGTCAAAGCGCCGAGTCGTTCCAGTTGCCTTGCGATTTTTGCGGCGAGCTTTTCGACTCGCCTGATCAGGGTCGGGTCACCGCAGGTTGTTTCGGGTAATTGTTGATACAAATCTGTAAGCGCAAGATGGCCTTCGCTCTCGACAGTGTCGTAAAGATCTGCACACTGGTAGTAGACAAGACAGGCATCTATTTGTGCACGAGATTTAAAAGGTAGCAAAGTGCTGTCAATCACATCGCTTTCAAATTTCCGCAACCCCAAATCGCGCAATACAAACGATGTAAAGTCCTGATGCAGATTGCCAAAAAACAGCAGGCGGTAGGTCTGCACCAGCGCCTTGTGTTGAACTTGCACGATGTAATTATTTTCGAGTAACAGATCAATCGGACGCGAGCCAAACAAGTCGGCATGGCTAAAAAGGGCAGCCTCAATATTGCTTACCGGTGGTTTGGCAACTCCGGCAACTGGCAATACCGCGCTCACCTCGGGCTTTGAGAAAAGTGGCAGCCATTCCGCCAGTGTGGATTCATCGGTCTGTGAAAGAAAGCCCTGATCACAGAGGGTGTCCAAAGCAACGGCCATATTTCCGATTTCGGGGTAGTTCAGCTTGCTGCAGCGAATGTAAGCTGAATTGCGAGAAACCAGGCGAATATACAGTCGCTGGCAGTTTTCAGGCAGATTGTGGTATTGGCTAAATAATCGTTGTTCGTCGCTGTTAAGCAAATTCTCGTAGTGATGATGGACGAAATTGATCAGCGTATTAAAATTTCTGAGGTAGTAGTCATCGGACAATAGCGGCAGGGATTTGGTATTAGTCGGTGTCAATTGAAGATTGCCCGGGAAACGCCTTTCTTTGTTTGGTTGACTGGGTTGTGCAAATAAGACTAACGAGGCGCAGTCTCTACAATACGCTGATTACACTCTGTGCACCACGTGTGTTTGCGTGGTGGTGTGGATCAAATGGTTCGGATAGCCAGGCACTGCACGAGAGTGGCATTTTTCTATTTGCCGCAGATAAACCCGGCTTTGTCTTGCCCCCAAAGTTCAACTTGCAGCCAGGGCAGTCTACCTTTTTGTTTTACCTGCCGGTATCGAATTTTTCTCCGCAACAAGTCTGACCTGGATCAGATTGTCGCCACGCCTGTTGCTGCCCAGTAACACTTCTGCGCTGCCATTTTGCTCGCAGGCTGCAAGCACTGTTTCCAGTTGCCGGGATAATTGAAGCAGGAACGCCTGTCTTTGCTCGTCCATTTCGTGTCGCCTGTTGGTTGGGCGGGAGAGTCTCGTCTATTACTGTATTAATGTACAGTTACAATTGTCCCGAGAACAAACGAATGCTGGTTTGAAACCGGACCATAACCGGATGTAGACTGTGAAGTTGTATACCAGGGTGAAAAATGAAACTGACAGATTTCAAAGTGTTGACCTTCGATTGTTACGGCACCCTGATTGATTGGGAATCCGGGATGATAGAGGGTTTGGCGCCGTTAACCGCAAGGTTAGATACCGGGCTGTCACGCGACCGGATTCTCGAGGCACATGCCCGACATGAGTCTTCACAGCAGCGCTGGACACCGGCAATGCGCTATCGCGATTTATTGTCCATTGTTTACAAGCGGCTGGCCGAAGAGTGGGAGCTGTCAGTTCATCCGGACGATTGCGAAGCCTACGGTCAATCCGTTGGCCAGTGGCCGGCGTTTCCTGATTCGGTTGAGGCACTTCGGTATCTTAAGAAACACTATAAACTGGCGATTCTATCAAACGTCGACAATCGCAGCTTCGGTGGTAGCAATGATCGTCTTGACGTTTTATTTGATGCGATATATACCGCCGAAGATGTAGGCTCCTACAAACCATCCGATCGCAATTTCGAGTACATGCTCGATAAACTTAAACAGCATGGATTGGAAAAAACAGACATTCTGCACACGGCGGAAAGTATGTTCCATGATCACGTGCCGGCCAGCCGTCACGGCCTCGCAACATGCTGGATATACCGTCGGCATGACAAGCAGGGGTTTGGCGCGACCATGGATCCGGGTGCACTGCCTGAGGTTGATTTCAGATTTAACTCGATGGTTGAACTGGCAGAGGCGCATCGACAAATTGCGGCAAATTAAAGGGATTGTGTTTTGTCTGTTCGTGTTAAATGCCGCTCCAGTGCTCGCAGGGCAAGCGACAACGAAATTGTCATCAGTAAATACACATAAGCCACTATGTTATAGGTTTCGAAAAACCTGAATGAACCGGCTGCGTAGACCTTGCCGAGTTGGGTGATATCGGCCACCCCCAGCACGGATACCAGTGATGAATCTTTAATCAGGGCGATGAAGTCGTTACCAAGCGGCGGCAAGATAGTTTTAACGGCTTGTGGAAAAACAATAAATCTAAAGCGGTGCCAGTTTCCCAGGCCCAGAGATTTTGCCGCCTCTATTTGCCCGGTATCAATCGACTGTATACCGGCTCTGAAAACTTCGGCAATGAAAGCGCTGTAGCCAATTGTCAGTGCGATGATGGCCCGCCACAACAGTGACACATCCCGGATTTTGAGCGGGCTTATATTCAGGGGTTCCAGTATTGTATTGATCAGACCGACGGCGGCTGGTGCTCCGACGAAGGCAATGTAGAACAGGATTACCAAAATCGGAACACCGCGCACCACTTCAATGTACAGGCGGGAGAGTTGCCGTAAGAATATAAATCGGGACAGGCTGCCTATAGCGAGTAGCAAACCCGCTACGGCAGCCATTGCAAATGTCACCAGCGTGACAAATGCGGTAACCCCGACACCTTTGGAGACAATACGAAATACTTGCTGGTAGAGGTCGTCCTGGTAGATCCGAAGCGCCAGATAAAGCGCTACAACAATAATGGTGTAGAGCCACCAGGGGGTGTCGCGATGGTTGCCGGTATTCAATCCGGTTTGTACTGGCCGATGTTTAGTAGTTGGCGTTTGATCATTGTTATTATTGGTGCATCGCGATTACACCACTGTTGGCCGTATTCATATAGCTGTCGCTACTGTCCCAGTTTGTATTCCAGAAACCATTTCTTGTTCAGCGCGTCGATGGTTCCATCGGATTTCATCGCAGCGATTCCTGCGTTAACCGGTGCCACCAAATCTGATCCCTTCGGAAAAATAAAGCCAAAATCTTCTGTTCCCATTGAATCACCGGTGAGTTTGAACGTATCGGGGTTAGCGTCCACGTAGCCCTGACCAGCTGTACCATCCGTGAGTACCACATCAACGTCACCAACCCGTAACGCCTGCACCGAGGCGCCGAATGTTTCGAACAGTTTGATTCTCGGGTTTTGCTCATTGCCATCAAGCATATCGTAGACGGCGACGTAAAACGGTGTGGTACCCGCCTGGGCGCCAACCAGTCCGTCCGGAAAATCTGCAAATGATTTACCGTCAGAAAAGCGATCTTCATCGGAACGCACCAGCATAAACATTTCCGAGCGCATGTACGCATCGGAGAAATCAACTTTCTCCTTGCGCTCTTCTTTAATGGTGATCCCGGTCATGCCAACGTCAAACTGGCCTTCACTGACAGCGGGAATCATAGCGTCCCAACTGGCATTTTGAATAACCGGTTTAAAATTCAGCCGGGTTGCCAGTTCTTGCATGGCATCGTATTCCCAACCAATTGCTGAACCGGTAGCGGGGTCTACAAACTGCAACGGCGGATAGGCGTTTTCAGTGACAACAACCACTTCGCGACCTTGCAGGTCTGGTAAATCAGAGGCTTGCGCCGTGGTGAATGTGAGAGCGGAAATGAGTAGTGCAATGATACCCGGACGGCGACTGAATACGGACATAGTGACTCCCGTTAAATCGAATAAGTTGTGTTCGTTGTAGTTGCAGAATGCAATAGACAATCAAAAGTCTACCTGATTAAGCAGTCTTATTGAAATTCGATGGCAATGTTCGAATGATGTTGCGTTGATGGACGCGAAAACTGTTGTTCTGCGAAGCTCACACTTGATTCGGATTACACATGAAAAACGCTTCAGCCGCTCAGCAGAAACCGCTTCCGGTGTGTTTAGAATCCCGAATTGCTCACCTTGCTTTCCTGACCTGCTCCAGCACGTGATTCTGTTGTGAATGGCGTTGCAAGTTGAGTCTGCCGGGAGATGGTAAAATAATGTCAACAAAATCAATATGATACAAGTTTTTTGGTAAAATGGTTTAGTGCAATTGGCTGACGTCTCACTGTCAGTGCTGTTGCAGATCAACTAACTCTTAATAAAAGGGGAACACCAATGGATATTACTAATATTGTTATTTGGCTTGTGCTTGGAGCGGTGGCGGGCTGGATCGCCGGTATTATCATGAAGACCGGTAGCGGGAGTATTGTTACTAATGTAATCGTCGGTATTGTCGGTGCGTTTTTAGGCGGATTTCTGGCGAGAGTAATGGGCCTGATGGGTGAAACCGGTGGCCTGTCGATTGTCTCGGTGATCACTGCTGTTGTCGGCGCATGTGTTCTGTTGTTTGTCCTGGGTATTGTGCAGAAGGGCCGCGTTAGCTAGTGCCCATCCATAAACAGGGGAGGTCGTCTCACGCTCGTGAGACGACCTCTAGCTGGATTTTTATAGAAAAGCCAGGTTCGGTGATAGTACATCGCCACCCGGCTTCGCTGTATAGACGGGTCAATCAAGCCTGCCGCACCAGCGGTTTAGCCTAGCGCCATCTCAACCGCTGCCCCCGCATGAATTGCAGTGGTGTCGAACAATGGAATGTCGGTGTGGCATTGCTGGACCAGCAGCGTTATTTCGGTGCAACCCTCTATGACTGCCTCTGCTCCTGCACTTTGCATTTTCGCTATTACCTGAAGGTACTTTTGACGAGAGTTGTCTTTCACTGTCCCAAGACAAAGTTCTTCATAGATAATCTGGTGAACCACCTTGCGATCGGGTTCGTCGGGAACCATAACTTCCAGTCCGTGTTCTAGCAGTCTGTTTTTGTAGAAGTCCTGTTCCATGGTGAACGCAGTACCAAGTAGACCGACCTTTCGAATGTTCTGCGCATTGATATCTTTGGCAGTAGCATCTGCCAGATGCAGAAGCGGAATGTCAATAGCGCCTTGAATCTGCGTGGCGACCTTGTGCATGGTATTTGTGCATATTAAAAGGAAGTCGGCACCCGCTGATTGGACCTGTAGCGCGCTTTGTGAAAGCTGCCTGCCGGCTTCCTCCCATCTTCCGGCATTTTGCAACGCTTCTATTTCATGAAAATCGACGCTGACCATGGCGATCTTTGCAGAGTGCAAACCACCGAGGCGTGATTTCACGCCTTCGTTGATAAGGCGATAATATAGCTCGGTGCTCTCCCAGCTCATTCCTCCGAGCAATCCAATGGTCTTCATGCTGCTGTGGCTTCAACAGGGATGTTGTCAAGTTCGTCAAGCAAGGATTGTCGCGCGGCATCGTATTCAACAACACTGGCTTGCTTTACGTGGCCAAAGCCGCGGATATTGTCTGGCAGATCGGCCAGCCGCAGTGCCGCTTCGTGATTACCCTGGTTCAGGTTGGTACAAAATACGGCGAGCATTTTCTCGTAGTCTTTCAGCAGTCTGCGTTCGCTGCGTCGCTCGCTGGTATAACCGAAGACGTCCAGCGGGGTGCGTCTTAGTATCTTTAATTTTGCCAGTACTTTGAATACAGCTAACATCCACGGCCCAAACTCGCGTTTACGCGCATGGCCGGTAACAGGATCCTTTCGAGCGAGCAGTGGCGGAGCCAAATGAAATCGCAGTGTGTAGTCACCTTCAAACTGTGATTCAAGCGATTGCCTGAATTCATCGCTTGCGAATAACCGGGCTACTTCGTATTCATCTTTGTAGGCCATGAGTTTGTACAGGTTTAAAGCTGCCGACAGCGCAATGCCGGATCGGCCTGGTGCGAGGGTTTTTTCTGCATCAGCAACGCGGCTAACCAGTTTTTCATAGCGTCTTGCATAGCGCCCGTTCTGGTAATCCGTCAGTTGTGCCGATCGATGGCTAACAAGCTCGGTCAGTGACGGCTTTTTGCTAAAACTGAATTTCTCCGGTGTGTTGATGATGACGACGGGGGTGGCAATGGTTTCGACCGCGGCCTGATCGAATGCTGCACGTCTGCCCCATACAAATGCCTCAAGGTTCATTGAAACAGCCTGGCCATTTAACTCTATGGCTTTTTCAATGGCTTCGCGAGGCATTGGTACGGCACCCGTTTGCCATGCATAGCCAAGCATAAACATGTTTGCACCTATAGTGTTGCCCAACAGCTGCTCGGCGAGTCTGGTCGCATTGACAAAGTGACTGTGCTGCTCGCCTGCGCTATCGCTAATGGCGGTTTGCAATTGTTGCTGCGGGAATTGCATCGAGCGATCACGTGCGAAATCACCTGCCATCATCGCATGTGTATTGATCACTGCTGTGGTTTGAGTTTTGTTAATCCGGTCGAGAGAAGTTGCCGCGGCGGCGGTAACGATATCGCAGCCCAGTAATAACTGCGCGCCACCTGCGGCGATGTGAGTGGTGGCAATGTCTTCGGGATTTTTTGCAATCAGTATGTGGCTCGTGACCGAGCCGCCCTTTTGGGCCAGACCCATCATGTCCAGTACCGAGCAGCCCAGTTTTGCGAGGTGTGCAGCCATGCCGATGATCGCACCCACAGTAACGACACCGGTACCACCAACGCCGGTTAGCACAATGCCATAGTTTCTACTCTCCAGACCGGGTAAGGCCGGTTCGGGTAAATCGGCTTTCCACGTTTTTAACGCGGTGTTGTTGTCTGGTTTTTTTGTATTTCCCTTGCGAACGCTACCTCCGTGAACACTGACAAAACTGGGGCAAAAACCCTTCACGCAGGAATAGTCCTTGTTGCAGGAGGACTGGTCTATTCTTCGTTTTCGACCGAGTGGTGTTTCCTCCGGCAATATCGCCACGCAATTAGATGCCAGCCCGCAATCTCCGCATCCTTCGCAGACCTTATCGTTAATGTATAAGCGTTTTGGCGGGTCCGGAAATTCTCCTCGTTTGCGTCTTCGGCGTTTTTCGGCGGCGCAGGTTTGATCATAGATAATGACGCTGGTGCCCTCGATTTCGCGAAATTCGCGTTGTACCTGATCGAAGTCATCCCGGTGGTGGATTGTTGTGCCCGATGCCCATTCGGTATTTGCCGGATACTTGTCTGGTTCGTCTGTCACCACGGCAATCTTTTTTGCGCCTTCAGCATAGGCTTGCTGTGAAATGGCGACAGGGGTTAACGGGCCGTCCATCGGTTGTCCGCCGGTCATCGCTACCGCATCGTTAAACAAAATTTTATAGGTAACGTTGACTCCACTGGCAACGCTTGCACGCAATGCGAGAATTCCGGAGTGGTAGTATGTGCCATCACCAATGTTCTGAAACATATGCTTGTGCTTGCTAAAAGGCGCTTCCCCCACCCAGCTTGCACCTTCACCGCCCATTTGCGTATATCCGGCAGTACTGCGATCCATCCATTGCGCCATAAAGTGACAACCGATACCTGAAAGCGCACTGCTGCCATCCGGAACCCGGGTCCCGGTGTTGTGCGGGCAGCCAGCGCAAAAGTACGGGATGCGAGTCATGGCAGGGGCATCGCGCTGTTTGTTCCGCTCAATCATTTCGGATAATTTCGCAAGGCGGTTAGCAACACCGTTGTTGGCAGTTTTTCCAAGTATGCGTTGCGCCAGTTCTATAGCGATATCGGTGGCATTGAGCCGAGCGGTGGAGGGAAACAGAATCTTGCCTTGCAGATTTTTCTTGCCTTCGATGGTTGCGGCGTCGGCTCTGCCGTACAGCATGGACTTTAGTTGTTCTTCGATCAGGCCGCGTTTTTCCTCGACAACGATAATCGATTGCAGACCGCTTGCAAATGTCTCGACGCCCTCTGGTTCAAGTGGCCATGGCATCGCCAGTTTGTACAAGCGGATACCGAGCCTGGCTGCCATTGCGTCATCGATATCGAGTTCGGTAAGAGCTTGTCGAACATCAAGATAGGACTTGCCGGTGGTGGCAATGCCCAGCCACGCATCGGCAGAATCAATGACCAGCTTGTCAAGCTTGTTGGCACGCACGAAAGCTTTTGCAGCCTCGATTTTGTGATTGTGAACCCGGTATTCCTGGTCCATAAAAGTGTCTGGTCGTCTAATGTTTAGTCCGCCATCAGGCATTTCGAAGTCATTCGGAATAACGATGCGTGTGCGTTCCTCATTGATTTCGATGGAGGCCGTTGCTTCGACGGTATCGTGTACACATTTAAAGCCCACTACCGCGCCGGTGTAGCGAGACATAGCAAAGCCGTATAAGCCGTAGTCGAGAATGTCCTGCACACCTGCCGGGTTAAGGATCGGGATCATTGCATCGACCATAGCGAACTCGCTTTGGTGTGCGGTGGTTGAAGACTCGCATGCGTGATCATCTCCGAGTAGCGCCAGCATGCCGCCGTGTACAGACGTGCCAAAGTTATTGGCGTGGCGAAATGCATCACCGGATCGATCAACACCGGGTCCCTTGCCGTACCACATGCAGAACACGCCGTCATATGCACCCGCATCCTGCAGATTGATTTGCTGTGTTCCACTGCAGGCCGTTGCTGCAAGCTCTTCATTCACACCAGGCTGAAACACGATGTTGTGTTGTTTTAGAAAATCACTGGCTCGCACCAGTTGTTGATCAAGTGTGCCAAGTGGAGAACCACGATAACCGGAAATGTAGCCTGCAGTGTTGAGCCCGTTTTTTTCATCGCGCAATTTCTGCAGCATCGGCAAACGTACGAGCGCCTGGATACCGGTGACAAATATCCGGCCATTGAGCAGGGTATATTTATCGTCCAGTTTAACGTCGCGAAGACCCATGTTTTCCCCTGTATCTTTTTGATGCTGTGGCAGCTGTGAAGGCAGACAGTATAGTCTGGATGCCAAAGCTGATGGTAGGTGCAATAAACCGGTTCTGCGGTGCCGGCCAGCATGCGATAATGCCCGTTGCCCAACTCTTTGAGTGGATAGTTGACAATGCAGCGAAGCAAACGCTGTGACAGCTTGGGGCCACAGGTAGTGGTTGCACTGATTACGCGGTATCGCCTGCGCGCCGGGTCATAACCGGTACTCGTACTTTTACAATCGGAGGCTTTTGAATTTGTCGATCACACTAGGCAGTTCCAGCTTTGGTGTTACCGCTGCCGGTCGGGAAGTGCTGTTGCATACCCTGCGAAACACCCACGGAGTTGAGGTGGCGATTAGTGACTACGGTGGAGTTATTCAATCGCTGCGGGTCGCAGACCGGGACGGGCACTTTGAAGATGTGGTACTCGGTTATGATTCACTCGCGGAGTACGAACAATGTACGGCTTACCTTGGGTGTATTACAGGTCGCTATGCCAATCGAATTGCCGGGTCAGGCTTTCGTCTGGACGGGGTCGGGTATTTACTGGAAAATAACTTCGGTGAGCACCATCTGCACAGCGCCTCTGCCGGTTTTAACTCCGAGGTTTGGGATGCGTTCACTGCGGTTAATGAAACGGAAGCGTTGCTGTCACTGAAGTATCTTAGTGCAGATGGACACGGTGGTTATCCGGGGGCTCTGTCGGTTGAGGTAAGCTATCGCCTCAACGATCAAAGTGAGCTTCGAATTGACTACGCGGCCACTACCGATAAACCCACGATCGTGAATCTGACCAACCATTCTTACTTCAATCTTGCAGGTCACCAGTATGCACACACAGACGCGATTTTGAATCACGAAATCCAGTTACATGCATCGCGTTTTATTCCGACCGACAATGAAGGAATACCACTGGGATATGAGGCGGAAGTTGCGAACACGCCGTTTGATTTTCAAATAGCCAAATGTATCGGCAAGCAAATTATCGCACCACACGCGCAGCTAGCCGCCGGTGGTGGTTTCGATCACACGTGGGTTATCGACGGCTCGTTGGCGACGTTGCGGCAAACCGCATTGGTGCGTGACCCCGTGAGTGGTCGCTCAATGGCTGTGAGCACCACTCAGCCTGGGGTTCAGTTCTATACCGCCAATAACCTTGTGCCGCTGACGGGCAAAGGGGGACAGCGATACGGCCGGCGAGGGGCGTTTTGCCTTGAAACCCAGCATTTTGCCAATTCGCCCAATGAGCCCTCGTTTCCTACAACGGTACTGAGGCCGGGGCAGGAGTTCCATCACAGTACGGTATTTCGATTCGCTGCTGAATAAGGCCGGCCGTGCGAGCGCAGGCTTGCGTGGTTTAACTTATGCCGGGACTGTTCGGTTTAACATTATGTATCAAATATGTTACTTGTTGCACAGAAATGAAACGATAACAGGCTGATAATAGCTTCACCAACCCACACAAGAGCAACACTGATGTCAGCTGTAATCGCTTGTTTATTTATTTCTGCCGTAACGCTTACCGTTGTTGGCAGGCGAGGCATGTAGTACGTTTTTTAGATGTAAAGTAGATGAAAGATAGTTAAGCAGTAGTAGCAGTAATGGTTCCTCCACCGGAATCACTAAAACACCGCAACAGCGTATTCCAGAGGCGTAGTTGCGGTGTTTTTATTTGTGCGTGGCATTTGTTGTAGCGCCAGCATTCGGCGACTCCCGCTTTGAAAATACTTTGCCAATAGTGTTACGGTGGCCATAATAGTCCGGCCCTGCCATCGTATTAATCAGGCGGTTCATAACCTGGCGTAAAAAACAGTGTGACCCTGGATTGTGAGCAAAAATGTCATAACTTCCGGCGATGTCGCTCTCAGGGCGAAGGTTTCGCAATCCGCAGTCAGTCGTGCCTTCACCCCCGGTGCAAGTGTCGCCCCTGATACTCGTCAGCGAATAATGAAAGCTGCGGGCGAGTTGGGCTATCGGCCTAATGCGCTGGCGCGTGCGATGATCAGTGGTCGCTCCGGTTTAATAGCAATTGTCGCCGCCTATCTGGAAAACCAGTATTACCCGTGGGTACTGGAACAATTATCAAGGAAGCTAGAGGTAAAGGGTTTTAACACGCTGCTGTTTGTGGGCGAGACAGGTAAGCAGGACAAAGTTGTACAGCAAATGATGCAGTATCAGGTGGAAGGCATTGTGATGGTGTCAGCGTCGCTGTCTTCCACGTTGACCAGGGAATGCGCCGAAACCGGAATACCAGTGGTGCTGTTTAGCCGCTATGTGTCCTCATCGCCTGCCAGCAGTGTGACCACCGACAACATAAACGGTGGACGTCTGGTCGCTGATTTTCTGGTCAGGGGTGGCCATAAGAGAATCGCTTTTGTGGCCGGTGACGAAGACTCGTCCACCAATCGGGACCGGCAAGCCGGGTTTTATAAGGGGCTTGCTGCTCACGATGTGACACTGTGGGATCGCGCGGTTGGTGGCTATCAGTTCGAGGGCGCAGCGCAGGCAGCCCGGGATTTATTTGCAGGTACGCAAACACCTGATGCGATTTTCGTCGCCAATGATCATATGGCCTTCGCGGTGATGGATGTGTTGCGGCATGAGTTAAAGCTCAGGGTTCCGGAGGATGTCTCTGTCGTGGGTTATGACGATGTGCCTGGAGCCGCCTGGAAAGGATACGATCTGACCACGGTCTCGCAATCATTGCCGGGTATGATCGAGGCGACTGTCTCTACATTGACAGAGCAGATCAACAATCAATCGGTGAATAAAAAGGCGGTAATTTTGCCTGCCGCGTTGACAATTCGCAGCAGCGCTCGTCTGCCACCGACGACCGCGTGAACAAGTGTGTAAAACCAAACCAGTCTGTAAACCAAACCTGTGAGTGAATAACCGTAAATCCGGCTGTCTGAAAACGCTGTTTCCCTTATCATGTCGAAACTGCAGGCCGCGATGTAATCAGCCATTTCATGAAGTTGTATATTGCCGAAAAACCAAGCCTGGGTCGTGCGATTGCGGAGGTGCTGCCGCGGCCTCTACAACGTGGGGAAGGATACATCACAGCGGCTAACGGTGACTGTATAAGCTGGTGCGTCGGGCATTTGCTGGAACAGGCTGAACCCCATATCTATGACCCGCAATACAAATCATGGAAGATGCAACACCTGCCAATCGTTCCGCAAACCTGGAAGCTTCAACCCAAGCGTGATACCAAAAGTCAGTTAGCGGTTTTACGCAAGCTGGTGGCCAAAGCCGACCAGCTGGTTCACGCTGGCGACCCTGACCGGGAAGGGCAATTGCTCGTCGATCAGGTCATTGCGTATTTCAAGGTAAGTACTAAACGCCGTGCTGACATTCAAAGGTTGCTTATAAACGATCTCAACCCTGCCGCCGTGCAGCGGGCGTTGTCACGGCTGGAAAAAAATTCTGAATTTGCACCGTTGTCGGCGTCGGCACTGGCGCGATCGAGGGCGGACTGGTTGTATGGTATTAATATGACTCGGGCCTACACTATTCAGGGGCGTAAAGCGGGATACGACGGTGTGTTGTCTGTTGGCCGGGTGCAAACCCCGGTACTGGGGCTCGTCGTGCGCCGATGTGAAGACATAGAGGCGTTTGTTTCAAAGCCTTATTTTGAAGTGCTGGCGCACCTTCTGACTGACAAGTGCGAAGCGTTTACAGCGCGCTGGCAGCCCAGTGAGGCATGCCAGCCTTACATGGACGAGTCGGGACATGTACTGCTTAAGAAGCTTGCGGAAAATGTAGTTAGTCGCATAACCGACAAGCCGGCCACCGTACAAAAATGTGAAAAGAAAAAGAAAAAGCAGTCTCCACCATTGCCTTACAGTTTGTCGATTCTGCAAATTGATGCAGCCAGACGCTATGGCCTGAACGCGCAGGTGGTGTTGTCGTGTTGCCAGTCATTGTATGAAAAACACAAGCTTATCACTTACCCCAGATCTGATTGCCGGTTCCTGCCAGAGGAACACTACACCCAGGCACCCGTCATTCTTGAAGCGATTGCCGCTAACCATAGCGAACTGCAAAAAGCAGTATCGAGCGCTAACCGGAAGCTAAGGTCAGCAGCGTGGAATGATAAAAAGGTGACCGCACACCACGCCATCATTCCAACGAACCGCCGACTGGATACCACAAGGTTATCGGTACAGGAACGCCAGATCTACGGACTGGTTGCACGCCAGTACGTCGCACAGTTTTATCCGCCACATGAATATGCGGATACCAGAGCGGAGTTGATTATTGAAGGCGGTCTTTTTGTCGCTAGCGCAAAAACGGTATTGCTGGAGGGCTGGAGAGCATTGTTTAAGGTGCCTGATAAAAAGGTGGCTAAAAAACCGGATGCAAAGTCAGGCAATACGGAATTAGCTGAAGCTGAAGCCGCTGCAGAGCCTTCTACATTGCCGCCGCTTGCAGTTGGACAGATTATCCGGTGTCAGCGTGGTGAGCTGGTGGAGAAAAACACCACGCCACCGCCGTATTTTACCGATGCTACACTGCTTGCGGCGATGACTGGCATAGCGCGGTTCGTTAAGTCCGCTGATACAAAAAAGATTCTCAAGGATACGGATGGACTTGGTACCGAGGCGACCCGGGCCGGTATCATTGAGCTGCTCTTCCGCCGAGGGTTTCTGGTCAGGCAGGGTAAGCAGATACATGCTACAGATGCGGGTCGTGGTCTGATTCATTCACTGCCGGATGTTGCTACACAACCGGATATGACCGCGCATTGGGAATCGACTCTTAACGCGATCAGTCAAAAAGAAGCAAGCTATCACGATTTCATGCTACCACTGCAAAGCCAGTTACAAGTGCTGGTAGCAGAGAGTGCCAATGGTGCGGTCAATGCCATGCAGGGCATTACAGCAGTGGTGGCCGGCGGAGCATCGAAAAACAAGGGTGCGAACAGAAAATATCGCAGTGCGAAAAAATTTACCGGGAAAAAGAAAGCCCGCGTTAAAAAGAAAGCAGCCAGTGGTAAAAACAGCAAAACAAAAAAGCGTCCGCCGGAGTGACGGTGTTTGCGACGACCACATCTTACAGTGAGGGGAATGCATGAATAGTGGAGGTGAACTGGTAGTAAAGGCGCTTGAGCACTTCGGAGTGCGTCGAGTGTTTTGTGTGCCTGGAGAGAGCTATCTACCGGTGCTTGATGCGCTGTACGATAGCACTATCGAGTCTACGGTGTGCCGTCAGGAAGGTGGTGCGGCAATGATGGCAGAGGCCTGGGGCAAGACGACCGGTCTGCCCGGGGTGTGTCTGGTGACCCGCGGTCCCGGTGCCACCAATGCATCCGCCGGCGTGCATATTGCGGCCCAGGATTCCACACCGATGATCCTGTTTGTCGGCCAGATTGCGAGTACTCGCCGTCACCGTGAGGCATTTCAGGAGCTGGACTATCAACAGTTTTTTGGTGGCATGGCGAAGTGGGTCGCTGAAATAGACAGCGCCGATCGTGTGACTGAAATGGTTTCGCGGGCCTGGCACGTTGCAACCAGCGGCAGACCCGGTCCGGTGGTATTGGTATTACCGGAAGATACGCTGACCGGCAGTGCAGAATCTGTTGCACTTGGTCACTGGGAGCAGACACAAACCAGTCCTGGAGAGGCAAGCGTAAAGCAGTTTTTATCTATGCTTTCGCAGGCCCGAAACCCATTGCTTATCGCAGGTGGAAGCCGCTGGTCATCGCTGGCGGTACAACAATTGAACCGGTTTGCGGAGCGCTTCGATCTGCCTGTAGCGTGTTCGTTCAGACGACAAATGCTGTTTGATCATACGGATGAGCGATACGCCGGCGATATTGGTCTTGGGTTAAACCCGCGGTTACGCAAACGTATAGAGGAGTCCGATTTACTGGTATTGCTCGGCGGGCGTTTATCGGAAGTACCTTCGCAGGACTACTCATTACTGTCGGTACCGCAGCCACAGCAGTCATTGGTGCATGTATACCCGCAGGCTGAAGAACTTGGCAAGTTATATAAACCTGCGCTCGCAATTCACGCTGACCCGACTACGTTCTGCGCTGCGCTGGATAATTTGGAACCACCCTCCGGAATTGCATGGAAAGGTCAGGCACAAGAGGCGCATCAAGAGTATTTACAGTGGTCCTCACTCGATCAAACTCTGCCGGTGGCGACTACCATGCGAAGTATCATGACTTATCTAAAAGACGAGTTGCCAAACGACGCTGTCATTTGCAACGGCGCGGGAAACTACACCGGATGGATACATCGATACTGGCCCTATAAATCCTTCGGGTCACAGCTCGCGCCGACCAGTGGTTCGATGGGCTATGGTGTGCCGGCAGCGATTGCCGCTAAACTTGCCGATGCCGAAAGAACCGTTGTTGCGTTCGCCGGAGACGGATGTTTTCAAATGACCGGTCAGGAATTCGGTACGGCGGTGCAGGCGCGAGCAGGGATTATAGTGTTGTTGATTGACAATGGCATGTACGGCACCATTCGCATGCATCAGGAAATGCACTTTCCCGGCCGTGTGTCTGCGACGGAACTGGTAAATCCTGATTTTGCCGCACTGGCAAGAGCTTATGGTGTATATGCGGCGACTGTCACCGAGGGCGATCAGTTTCCGGCTGCGTTCGAGGCAGCACGCAAAAGTGGCGGGCCGGCGCTAATTCATATTGTTGTCGACGCTGAAGCGGTGACGCCGACGTTATCGTTAAGTTCGATGGATACGGTGTAAAACGATAATGCACTATTTTTCCGTTTGGCCAAATTCAGGATACCTGGTGCCATGGCAGTGATTGATCAGATAGATGCGCGTCTCTACAAAATCCCCCTGGCAGAGATACTTCACGATGCGAAACATGGAGCGCATTCTCACTTTGAACTAATTACTGTCACGGTTCGAACCGACGACGGAGTTCAGGGCACTGGGTACACATACACCGGAGGGCGTGGCGGCGCAGCGATTCTGGCGATGATAGAGCACGACCTCGCACCGCTATTGCAGGGGCGCTCTATAGATAGTATCGATGCGCTATACGATGAAATGCAATGGCACATTCACTATGTTGGCAGAGGGGGCGTAGCGAGTTTTGCCATCTCTGCCTGTGATATCGCGTTGTGGGACGCTGCCGGAAAACGCAGCGGCCAGCCACTATGGAAAATGGCGGGTGGCGCAGGCACCACTAGTAAAGCCTATTGCGGGGGCATTGACCTTAATTTTAACCTTGAAAAACTGTTGAACAGTATCGAGGGATATCTGGCGCGTGGTTTTAATGCCGTAAAGATCAAGGTTGGTCAACCTGCACTGGCTGAAGACGTTGCAAGAGTAAGAGCTGTCCGCGAGCTTGTCGGGCCAGATATAAAATTTATGGTTGATGCCAATTATTCAATGAGTGTAGCCCAGGCAATTAGCGCGGCCGAGGCGTTTGGGCAATATGACATTCTGTGGTTCGAAGAACCTGTGATTCCCGATAATTACCAGGGTTATGCAGAGATTGCAAAACGCACCGGGATGCCTCTGGCAATGGGTGAAAACCTGCATACCATACATGAGTTCGAGTACGCGTTTGAGCAATCGGATCTTTCTTTCATACAACCGGATGCATCGAACTGCGGGGGGATAACCGGTTGGCTTAGAGTGGCAGAGCTTTCACGTAAATACGGCATTCCGGTATGTAGTCACGGCATGCAGGAGTTGCATGTCAGTTTGATGGCCGGGCAGTCAAATGCAGGCTGGCTCGAAGTGCATTCTTTCCCGATCGATAATTACACGACCCGGCCCCTGGTGGTGGAAAACTGTTTGGCGGTAGCGCCGGATGTGGCTGGAACCGGTGTCGAATTTGACTGGTCATTGCTGGAAAAGGCCAATGACGTGTAGCAGTGCAGAGCTGGACCCTGCACAGATATCTGCTACCCCTTGCTTGCCTAATTCTGGTTGAACGCCAACTGAACCTTGAGAGCCCGGGTTCTGTCTGAAGCCAGCTCAAAGGCATCACCGGCTTCGTCCATGGGCATGCTGTGGGTTATGAGTGGTTTGACGTTAATCTGTTTGTTGCGCATCCAGTCTATGCCAGTGAAAAACTCTTCATGAAAACGGAACGAGCCGCGCAATTGCAATTCTTTTGCGGTTAACTGCTGTACCGGTAGTGACATGTCGCCACCGAGGCCAAGTTGCACTATGGTACCGCCCGGCCTGATTGCCGGTATGGCACCGGCAAGCGCTGCGGCAACACCCGTGCATTCGAATAGTACGTCGAAGTGTCCCTTGTCTTTTGCCCATGAAGAAAACGAAGCAGTGGCGGAGGTATCGGCACTGTTAATGGTTTCATCAGCTCCAATGGCTGCTGCCGTTTGCAAAGGGTAGTCTGCGATGTCGGTTGCTACCACTGCTATAGCGCCAGCACTGCGTGCCACCAGAACACATAACAGGCCAATCGGACCACAGCCGGTGATCAGAACCCGTTTACCGACAAGATTGCCGGCTTGCTTTGAGGCATGCACGGCGACCGCCAGTGGTTCGGCCATGGCAGCTTCACCGATGGTGAGTTCGTCGGCAACAGCACACTGCGCAGCATCCACTGTTAGTACTTCCCGGAATGCGCCCTGTATGTGCGGGAACGGCATTGCCGAGCCGTAGAATCGCATGTTCAGGCAGTGATTGGGACGACCTTCGAGACAATAGCGGCAAGAGCCACAGGGCCGGGATGGTGATACAGCCACTTGTTGTCCCGTCTGTAAATTTTCGACCGCCGGGCCGGTTTCGATAATCTGACCGGCAACTTCGTGCCCCAAAATCATCGGTTCGCGAAGCTTGACCGTACCAAAGCCACCATGTTGGTAATAGTGCAGGTCGGAACCACAGATTCCGCCGCGTTGCAGTTTTACCAGTACTTCTCCGGCAGCAGGCGCGCGCGTATCGCGCTCCTCTATGCGGAGATCTTTTGCTGCATGGGCGACAATCGTGCGCATTGATATGCCTCTTTTGGAACGGTGACGGGTTTTACAGGTTGATGATCATTATATCTGTTTTTTGGTGTTACCGGTAACATTGTTCAGCGCGAAGCCGGAAAATTCGTTATTCTATAGGCCTTGTCAATCGTATTGGATCGATATGGATCTGTTTAAACTTGGTGGCCGTACGGCATTAATTACCGGCTCATCTCAGGGGATCGGTTATGCCCTTGCCGAAGGCCTCGCTGCTGCCGGTGCGAGTATTATTCTCAATGGTCGCGACACCGCAAAACTTGATAGGGCCGCGCAGAAATTGCGCGGTGCCGGTTATACGGTGGCAACTTCCGTATTTGACGTCACTGATCATACAGCGGTGCGCGCGGCTGTTGATGAAATTGAAAATGGTGGTGTCGGCGTTGACATTCTGTTTAACAACGCGGGTATGCAGCACCGCTCACCGCTCGAGGAGTTCGATCCGGCAGCTTTCGAAAAACTGCTACAGACCAACGTGGCGAGTGTATTTCATGTGTCACAGGCGGTGGCACGTCATATGATCAAGCGCAACGCGGGAAAAATAATCAATATTGCCAGTGTACAAACCGCGCTTGCACGTCCAGGAATTGCACCGTATACCGCCACTAAAGGTGCGGTAGGCAATCTGACCAAGGGCATGGCAACGGATTGGGCTAAACACGGGCTGCAGTGCAATGCCATCGCACCAGGTTATTTCGACACGCCGCTAAACGCGGCACTGGTGGCGGATCCGGAATTTTCTGCCTGGCTTGAGAAACGCACACCCGCCGGGCGCTGGGGAGAAGTTAAAGAACTGGTTGGTGCGGCGATTTTTCTGTCTTCACCTGCGTCCAGTTTTGTCAATGGTCATACTCTTTATGTCGATGGCGGTATCACGGCGTCACTGTGAACGGATTTGTGGTGATGGGAGTTGCTGGCTGCGGCAAAAGTACGGTCGGTGAGATTCTGGCAAGACATTTTAGTCTTGCCTACGTTGAAGGAGATACGCTACACGATCAGTCGAGTGTCGCGAAAATGTCCCGGGGTGAAGCGTTGACAGACGATGACCGATGGCCGTGGTTACAACGTATAGGCGAGCGTCTGGCCAGTGACGGTGATCCGCTGGTTATAAGCTGCTCGGCGCTTAAACGCTCATACCGTGACCACATAGGCCGGTTTGCGCAGTCGCCGGTAGCGTTTGTCCATCTTGCTGCAGAACAGTCTGTGGTCGCAGAGCGCATGGCAAAACGCCGCGATCACTTTATGCCGACAAGCCTGTTGGACAGTCAGTATTCCACACTGGAGTCTCTGCAAATAGACGAAGCAGGTATCACGATTGACATCGCACAGTCGCTTGAGGCGGTTATTGCAGACGGAGTGCAATATATGCAGCGCCAGTTGTTATAGATGAGTTGTCACAGATGAGGACTAGTTGTTGTAGACGAGTACCGTAGATGAGTAACCCTTGATGCGGGGTGTGCGTTTAAACCATTGGCACTGTAGACATCAGACAGCATTGGCTTTGAGTTCACTGAAAGAAGTCCGGTTTAAATGAACAATAAGCAGACCACTGAGGGTGACTGCCAGCCACGCAGGGATGTGGTAATAAATGGCGGCGCTTATTGCAACGTTGGGATCGACTCCCACTGTTGCCAGCCCCAGGACAAAACAATACTCAATGGTGCCGAAGAACCCGGGGCTGGTGGGAAGGGCGAGGCCTGCCACGGTAAATCCAAGAATCACAATGGCAACCAGAAAAGAGACATCGAGGTTGAACGCTATCAGGGCAAAATAAATGTGTGCGGCCATTAGCCCCCACTGAAATAGCGAGTTGGTGATAACCGTGGAGTAGAGTCTCGCCTCTTTGAGTGACGAAAGTCCGGTGCCAAGGTTTTCGAGCTGTAGAGCTACAGCCTCTCTGAAACTCGGTGCAAGAAATGCCATGCGCGTGTGCAAAAACGAAATGCACTGCTCGTTGTATAGTGTAAGTATGATGCAAGCGACGATGACTGCCACTGCAATAAATAGCAGTAGCGCCCCCGCTTTGTAGAGAGCGTCTGAAAATTCACCAAAGAAAAATGCGATAGACAACAACGCCAGGACTGTGACTATGTCCAGCACTCGCTCGAGTACGAGGGTTGCGAGAACCGTTGTTTTTGGTATGTTCAGGCTGTTCCCGGCGTAATACACACGCACCACTTCCCCTAAATGGGCAGGTAACAGGTTGTTGCCAGCGGCCCCTGCCATCATCGATGGCACAAGTTTACGGGTCTCAATGTTTCGCGAGGGAGAAAGGAGCACTTTCCAGCGGCAAGCTTTCAGCCAGTAAAAGCCTGTCATGCAAAGGTACATCGGAATGATGGGCCAGAGGTCTGCGCTCTCAAACGCGAGCATGATATCGGGCCAGTTCGTATCCTTTAGTGCCAGCCATAGAAAGAGCACACTCACTGCAACGCCGGCATATATGAAGAATTGCTTCATGGCTTCAGTACACTGGTGTGCATAGCCTGTCTCTTGTTCCGGTTTGCATTGCTCAAGTTGCAGAGTGGTGTGGGTGCTGGACTGCTAGCGAAATTTTCCGATTTCGGGCGTTTCGTAAAAATGGCGGCAGCAAGCAATGTATCGGGCACTGATGCTGCCGGTCAGTGTGGCGGCCGATATGATCCATACCTGAGTATGGCGGTACATGGCGTAGCTACTATCCATGCCAGGTGGGCTGCCAGTAGAAAGTTGAATGTGATTCGAACCCCGGTTTTTTCTCAATTTTGCCAGATACCCGCGAGGGGTAAAAAACGTGACTGCAATCGCAATGCGTTCATGGATGGATGGCGATTGCAGTGTTTCGGCAAACCTGTGTGTTCGTAGTGACTCGGCGCTTCAATTTGGCGCAGATTGCCCGCTATAAACAGGTGCAGGAACGTTTTCTCTGGCTCAGGCTGTCTGTGAAATGTTAAATACCGGCGGCCCAGCAGTGGATCCTGCGGACGTTTGCTTGCCGGGAGTTAGCAGTGGCTAACTGCAGGTTTTTGGCGCTTGTGCATCGATGATCGAGGTTTATATGTTTAGACGAGCAGACTTGTGATAGCAGGTTCCGAAAAACCTGGATTGTGGCCCGGCATCCTGCTGTTGTGCGTCACCATCGCTGTTGTCGCCAGCTGGCTGGTTGCCTGGTTGCTTTGGGAGCCTGTGCTGATAAGCAATGATGGTTTGCAATATCTGTCTACGGCTGCAAACTGGCTGGATGGTGAAGGCTTTTCGACCAGCGCTCTGATTTATGATCCGCATTTTCAGGGACGACTACCGGCCTATCAGACCGTCTGGCCTGTCGCGTTGCCTTTTTTCATAGCGTTGGTTTCTACAGTCGGTCTGGACTTGCAGTCGGCCGCATTGCTGTTCAACCTTATCAGTCATACGCTGTCGGCAGTACTGGTGTATTTCATTCTACGGCGCTGCCAGACCGGATTCACATTCCGTACTGTCTGTGCCTGTCTGTTTTATGTTACCACCATGGGTTGGTACTATGCGGCCTCTATACTTACCGAGCCGTTTTTTACCTGCCTGGTTCTTGGTGCAGCACTGTGTTTGCCGGGCCGTGAAGACAAACAATTCACCCGGTTGGCATTCAGCGGGTTGCTAATTGCGCTATGCATTTGGGTGCGATTGTCTGGTGTATTTACGGCCTTATCGTTTGGTCTGGCGCTGTTTTGTCTGTTTCTGTACCAAACCCGGCAAGCGAGCTCGCGTGCATCACGCTTGAGCCTGGGGGGTATCGCACTATTCACCTTTTTCCCGGTAGCAGGCTTTGCCGCCTGGCTTTTAAGAACTCACTTATTGATCGGGGATGTCAATCGGAATACCGGGGTTGGCGAGGCGCACAGTTTACTCTCCGTCGTGAGCAAGTTTGCCGAAGAAGGCTCTGTGCTGCTTGGCTTTCGTGACGGGATACTGTTTGCGAATGATGTCGATAAATGGTTGTTTTTTCTGTTCGTGATTCTTGCTTCGGGAATTGTACTGGCAGTGTTGATTCTGGCCTTGAGTAAAAAACAAAAACGCCCTGATTCTGGAAAATTTACCACGACAATTTCGTTTGTGTTCGTAGTGCATGCGCTGGTTTTTTGTGGCTATCTGGCGTATTGCCGAATAACAACAGTGCCTTTGGACATCATGACCCGGTATCTCTACCAGGTTTATCCAGGCTTGTTTGTGCTGTTTTGCCTGCTTGTTGCAAACGCCCGTCAAGAGATGTTCAGACGCAACATTCGCATTGGTCAATACTTTTTGCATACGCTGACTGGCGCATTGGCAGTGCTCTACGTCATCGCACAAATAAACATGGTTTCGGCATTCAGGGATTTTTCAAGTCGCGGGATTGATGCAGAGCAAATAGTAAACTTGCCAGTCAGTGACGCGCTAACCATTGCCAATATAGTGGCATCCTGTGTTGGAGAAGCCGATTCACGGACCGTCGGTTCTCTGTGGAGCAATGAGGGTTCACTGTTACATCTGACAACTGGTGTACCGACGATTACACTGACCAGTATCTACACCACATCGGCATACGATTTCACAAAGTTCCGCAATACAATCGACGCCTACGATATACGCCTGTTTGTGTTTGTCAATAACACAATGATTGAGGGGTCTGCCTACGCGCGTATGCTCGATTCAATCAAAGAGTGGTTACACGATCAGAGCTACGCAAAACTCACACTCGAAAAACCACAGCTTGAGTCCGGATCAAGTATTGAGGTCTTTGCAACGGACGGTGCCTGTTTTGAGGTGTCCGGGTAGACGGCACTCTCGCAGGTTATTGCGGTAATCTGTCGCGTGTGCCGGCAGCCAGGTATATCCCTGGAGCACGCTTACGGCGTTCGGATTTATCCCTTTCGTCGCCTGCGGCTATACCAGAATAACAACATAAAAAGCCCTATAACGACAAATGAAAACGCGGTGGTCAAAGTGCCGAGTGCGTACAAAACCGGCGTAGTGACGCTGGTGGTCATTCCGTATATTTCGAGAGGCAGGGTATTATAGCTTCCTGCCGTGAGCAGCGTTCGGGCAAATTCGTCGTAGGATAGCGTAAAGCCGAACAGTGCAACACCGATCAGACTGGGAGCAATGATTGGTAGCACCACGTGCCGAATAGTTTGCAACGGTGAGGCGCCAAGGTCTCGTGCTGCTTCTTCATAGGCCGGATTAAAACGGTTGAATACCGCAAACATAATTAGCAGTCCAAAAGGCAATGTCCATGTCAGTTGGGAACCGAGCCCCGAGGTTGACCAGTGTACATCCCAATCGAGACGATTGAACAGTATGCCAACACCGAGGGAAATTAGTATGGACGGGATGATCAAGCTCGCAATAACCAGATAAAATACAAATGCTGATCCCCTAAAGTGTCTGCGGAAAGCCAGCCCGGCCATTACTGATACAACAACGGTTACCACCATTACCATCATTCCCAGAACGAAGGAACGACGAAACGACCCCCAGATATCACCGACGGCTTGCTGTTCGAATAAATTGCGAAACCAGTGCAGTGATGCGCCGTTCATCGGGAATGTAAGACCACCTGTCGGCCCCTGAAAGGACAGTATGGCAATGGTTATTGTCGGCCCGTAGAGAAAAAGCACAAACAGCGCAAAAAACAGCGCCAGTAAGTAGAAGCTCAGTCCACGTCGATCATTCATGCTTACAACTCCTTGCGGATATCGACAAATCGCAACATGATGGAAATCATGATTAAGACGGTAAGCAATAGAACGACTGCATTGGCGGAAGCGGCGGGGTACTGCAACAAGCCAATTTCGTTTGAAATCATGCGTCCAACTGATGCGCTTTGTCCGCCGCTCATAAAGCGAACTGTGATGAAGTCGCCCATAACCAGCGTTACCACGAAAATAGATCCGATCATAATGCCCGGTTTGGTCAACGGTATAATCACATTGGTCAGTATTTGCCAGCTACTTGCGCCGGCGTCCCTGGCGGCCTCAATGAGTGATCGGTCAAGTCTCATCATGGTGTTAAAAACAGGCACAATCATAAACAGAGTAAACAGGTGCACGAACGCGAGAATGACGGCAAACTCGGAGAACAACAGCCACTCCACTGGCTGATCGATCAATCCCAGATCCTGTAGTGTTGTATTAGCTATTCCGTTGCGGCCCAGGAAAGGGATCCAGGAAATCATGCGGATGATGTTGGAGGTCCAGAACGGAATGGTACACAGCAGGAACAGGCTAATCTGCATAGGCAGCGAGTGCACATGGAACGCGAGGAAGTAGGCCACCGTGAAGCCAATGATCAGACAAATGGCCCAGGTGATTGCGGTGAACATCAGGGTTTTCAGGTAGACCGAATAGGTAACACTTGAAGTGAGCAGATACTGGTAGTTGTCAAACTGAAAGGCCGGGTTGTAACTATACGCGGTGGCTTCCCAAAAACTGACAGCAACAATGGCAATGACAGGCAGTACCAGAAAACAAGCCAGTAAAGTAACCAGCGGCGACACCAGAAGCCAGCCTTTGATGCTATTCATTTATCACTGTTATAAGAAAAAACTGCCAGAATTTTTATTGGTCTGGATACGAACTGATTCCGGCATCGTTCAGAAAATTGTAGTACTGAAACGATGCCGGAGGTTATCACTGAAGCAATGGTGTATGAATCTATGCGGCGATAAATTCGTTCCACTTGCGAACCATGTGCTGGTTCTCGTCCATTACTGCGTTCCAGCAAGCGACGCGTCCCATTCGTTCTTCAAACGAACCACCGTCGCGAACAGCACCGGCTTTTTCCATGACCACGCCCTGCGGATTTACAATTTCACCCTGAGCCGGTTTTCCCTCAAACCAGAATCCCCACTCATCTTCTGACATGTGGTCTTTGCTGGTTGTTGGTACCGCAGAATAGTAGCCCTGACGCATTAAATAGCCACCTACCCAGCCGGACAGGTACCAGTTGATATACTCATAGGCAGCATCGAGTTCGAGCCCTGACAAATTCTTGGACAGCCCCAAACCACCACCCCATGAGCGATAGCCTTCTTTTAACGGTTGATAAACGCAAGGGATGCCTTTTGATCGAACCGCGGTTATAGCTGGTGACCACATCGACTGGATAACAACCTCTCCTGAAGCCATCAGGTTGACGCTTTCATCAAATGATTTCCAGAACGCACGGAACTGACCGTTCTTTTTGGCCTCGGTGAAGATCGCCATGGTTTTGTCGATCTCTTCTTTGGTCATGTTGCCTTTATCGCCATAGGTGATTTCACCCATCGCTTCGCACACCATTGCGGCGTCCATGATGCCAATCGACGAGATATCGAGTATCGATGCCTTGCCTTTAAATTCCGGATTTAACAACTCAGCCCACGTTGAAATTTCGCGACCGATTAAATCGGGGCGAATACCGAGTGTGTCGGCGTTGTATATGGTGGGAATTAATGTCATCCAGCCAGACTCATTGTCGACAAAATCTTTGCCGTCAGGACCATCGACGAAACCGACGGAGTGAGGTGCTGTGCCCTGGGCGATGACACTGTCGGGGTTTAATTTTCCGTTGCGGAAAATACCGACAATATTGTCGTAGTTTTTAATTTTGGCCGTGTCCATCGGCTGCAAATTGCCTGCAGGCCAGACTTTTTTGCAAATCCAGTATTCGATGTCTGCGATGTCAAAAGATTTCGGCTGGGTGGCAGCACGCTGGGCGACCGTATCGGAGTCCAGTGCGGTCATTTCAAGGGTGAAGCCGAGGTCTTCTTTTACCTTGTTGGCGACGTCATTCAGGTTGGAAACCCCGGTGCCGAACTGGCGCAAGGTGACGTCCTTGATGTTCTGGGCCCAGATCATGGGCGCGCCTGTTATTGTGCCGGCGGCGACAGTGGCAGCGGCCCCCTTGATTAGTGTTCTGCGCTGTTTGCCTTTTTCGGTGAGTGAATTGCCGGTGTTATCTGGTGTGGTCATGCGGGTTGTGCTCCTTCGGTTGCGGAATGTGGTTCAGGTTCGGACAAGGCGTGCAAATCTGCCTGACTCCAGTCGACTCCCACAGAATCTCCCGGTTGCCAGCCGTGTTGACGAAATTCATCGTCAGTCATGGCGGCGGTAACATCATTGTGTCCGTTACGTTGAATCGTCACCTCAACCGAGCGCCCGAGAAATTCTGCGTGGCTGACAACACCCGGCCATTCGGTTGATTGAGATACTATACGCGTTTTGTCGGTGCGTAGCGCATAGTGTTTGTTCCGCAGGTTCACAACATTGTGACCGCCCATGAAACGGGCGACAAATTCTGTTTTTGGCTTGTTGAAAATTTCATCCGGTGTACCTGCCTGTTCGATAGCAGCGTTATTCATCAGGACAATCCGGTCGGACAAGGCCAGAGCTTCGTCCTGGCTATGTGTAACATGGATAAACGTAATGCCAAGCTCGCGCTGCAGGCGCGCCAGTTCACTACGCATTTTAATTCGCAAGAAGGGATCAAGTGCAGACAATGGTTCATCAAGCAATAACACTGAAGGCTCGGTGATTAGTGCGCGTGCCAATGCCACGCGTTGTTGCTGCCCGCCGGACAACTGGTCCGGAAGTCGATCTGCAAACCCCTCCATGTGCACCATTTGAAGCAGGGTGTCCGCTTTTTGGTGTCTTGTGTGTTTGTCTATTCGTCGCATTTTCAGACTAAATGCCACATTGTCTCTGACGTTCAGATGCGGAAACAAAGCGTAGTTTTGAAACATCATGGCAGTGCCACGCCGGGCCGGAGGCAGCTTCACAATGCTGTTACCACCAAGGCGAATGTCGCCACTTGAGGTGGATTCGTGTCCGGCAATCATGCGCAGGGTAGTGGTTTTTCCGCAGCCGGAAGGGCCGAGCAGGCACACGTAAGTACCTGAATCGAAACGTTCGCTGAAGTTGTCAACTGCAATAGTATTTTTGCCAAATCGCTTGGTAACGCCAGTGAGTTCAAGCGTATTGTTGTTCATGGCGATTCGGTCCTGGCTGGCGGCACAAGCCAGTGTGCTGTGCAGATCTGCGTAGTACGCCATTTTTGCCGACTTCCAGCCGACATGTCAATCCTGGATCGAGCGGGTGTCTAGAAATTGCGTGCTCGGTAGAACCTCATTGTTATTACAAGACACGGGGAAGTGATTGATAGTAACTACGGCAGGACATTTTTTGCAGGCTTCAGGTTTTGCCGCAGAGGCTGAGGCGACCTTCGATTTTTCAACGAACAAGCTGGCTGTGAAAGGGCAAGCGAACGGACAGCAAGCCTGAGCTTTGGGGCGCCTCGCGAAGTGAAGTGCTTTTGAAAGTGAGGTGCAGAAGGGGGAGGGTGTCGTTGCGGATTGCCCGCAACGACTTGTCACAATCAGGGGGTGGTAAATGCGCCGGCGTTTACCCAGAAATGTGTAACGATACTGGCGGCGTAGCCCAGAAAAATAGCCCATGACCACTTAAGGTGTGCAAAGAATGTATACGCACCCCGGGCCTGTCCCATAACGGCAACACCTGCAGCGGAACCAATAGAGAGCATGGAGCCGCCAACCCCCGCGGTTAGCGTCACCAGTAACCATTGGCCGTCATCCATTTCAGGCATCATCGAAAGGACGGCAAACATCACCGGGATATTATCGATCAGTGCGGATAAAAATCCGACCAGAATGTTTGCCGCTGTCGCTCCCATGTCACCGTACATAATGCCCGAGACCAGTTGCAGATAGCCCAGTGTGCCCAATCCACCCACACAAAGAATGATGCCGTAGAAGAACATCAGCGTGTCCCACTCGGCGCGTTCCAGAGATTTAAATATATTAAACGGGGTGGGTTTTACCGTTGCTGTTGATTCGGCAGTTTCGAAGTCCAGTGCATGCTCAGCGAGATCGGTGTGCGACGGATCAGGAAATTTGCCTTCCCGTTTCTGCAGGAAGTAAGCATATACCTTGAGAAAAGACAAACCCAGTATCATGCCGAGTACCGGTGGCATGTGCAGGAAGTTGTGCGAAGATACCGCCATTGCAATAGTGAGCAGGAACAATCCTGTAATGATCCAGGCACCAGGCAGGAGTACCGCTTTATCGTCACTCACTTCCGGTTTGCCTTTGGGTACCACGGTAAACATAATGACCGCCGGTATAATCCAGTTGACCACGGAAGGTACAAACAACACAAAGAACTGCTGGAATGGCAAAATACCTTTTTGCCAAACCATTAGTGTGGTGATATCGCCAAAAGGACTGAAAGCGCCGCCCGCATTGGCTGCCACCACAATGTTAATACAGGCAATAGAAACGAAGCGGGTGTTGCTTCCACCAACTGCCATAGCGACGGTTGCCATTAACAGCGCAGTGGTGAGGTTGTCGGCGATGGGTGAGATAACAAACGCCAGCACACCGGTGATCCAGAAAATTTGTCTAAGCGAAAAGCTCTGCGTCACAAGCCACGAACGCAACGCATCAAACACACCGCGTTCATCCATTGCATTGATATAGGTCATGGCGGCCAGAAGAAAAAGAAACAGCTCGCCAAACTCCAGTAAGTTATGGGTAACTGCATTTCTTGCCAGATCCGGGTTTGCGTGATTCGATACTGCCATTGCCACCAGAACCCAGATCAATCCAGCGGCGATCATCATGGGTTTTGATTTTTTCAGATGCAGGTTCTCTTCAGCGATCACCAGTCCGTAGGCAACAACAAAGATCAGGATGCAAAGATAGCCTACCCAATGAGTAGTCATTGAGGCAGTGTCTCCTGCAGCGAACACCGAAGAAGGAGTAAATAGAACAAGCAGCGGCAACAGAAATCGCCAGGGGGTTTGCAAACCGTTTCCGCGTCTTTCAACTGAATGATAAAACATTGATATTCCGCCAGATAGTTGTTTAGATTTTTGTAGTGTGGAGTGGAGGGAGAGTTAGTTGGCTACTGCAGAATTTAAATACAGATGAAGCCAGATACTGACGGCGTAACCAATGGCGATAACCCATGTCCAGCGCAGATGCGACATGAATGTATATATACCCTGAGCTTGACCCATTACTGCTACACCGGCAGCTGATCCGATAGAAAGCAGAGAACCACCCAGTCCCGCAGTCAGTGTTATTAGTAACCACTGGGTCTCGTTCATGGCGGGGTTCATCGCGAGTACGCTGTACATGATTGGCACGTTTTCAACAAACGCTGAAGCAATACCAATCAGGATGTTGGCGCCTGTGGGGCCGAGCTGGCCGTAGAGAAACTCTGAAGTGACCATCAGATATCCCATGGCAGCGAGACCACCGACAGCCAACACGATGCCGAGAATAAACATCAGCGTGTCCCACTCAGATCTCTCAAGGGACCGGAAAATATCGAACTGGCTTTGCTTTCCCGGTTCTTCCGTTTTAGATGTGTGTTTAAAACCCTGACGCTTAAGCTGGTAGCCATAGATCTTCAGAAGGCCAAGTCCGGTCATCATGCCAACTGCTGCCGGCAAATTTAGATAAGACTCGATAGCCACTGCCGAAATTAGCGTGAACGCAAACAGCCCGATGATTTTCCAGGCACCCTCCAGCAGTTCTGAATCAGTGCTGTGGTTTACCGGTTTGTCAGAGCCAACCGTAAAAGACAGCGCAATGGCGGGTATTATCCAACTGCATACTGCAGGTAGAAACAGAACGAAAAATTCCTGAAAATCTATGATGCCGCGCTGCCAGACCATCAACGTGGTTACATCGCCAAACGGTGAGAACACACCACCGGCATTGGCTGCCACCACAATATTAATTGACCCCGCTACGATAAAGCGCCGGTTCTCCGGAGCAACCGCCATAATTACGGTGACCATCACGAGTGCCACAGCGATATTGGCCATGAATGCAGATATCGCGAACGTCAGTAGTCCGGTAACCCAGTAAATTGACCTGAGAGAGAAACCCCTTTCCACCAGTCCTTGTCGGAAGCTTGCAAACACACCACGCTCGTTAAGCGCGTTGACATAGGTCATTGCAGCGAGGAGAAAAAGAAACAGTTCAGTAAAGTGTTCAATGTTGTTTCGAAATAGAACTTCTGCGGTGTGAGAGTCACCACCGAGGTTGTAGGCAATAGCCACCACCACCCAGATGAGTCCGGCAGCAACCAGCATTGGTTTGGATTTTTTAAGACTTAGCGGTTCCTCACCGGTGACTAGCAGGTAGGCCACGGCGAACAAACCCAGGCATAACAAGCCTGGCCAGGCAGTGGTGAAGTCGACCATATGTACTGCACTACCGGCAGCAAGGGCAGGTGAAGAGGCGAGCGCAAGCAATGCAACCAGGCTTGCTAACATTGATTTTTTTGCCATCTGTAATATAACTCTTTGGGTCAATACCGGGCGGTTGTGATTACTTGATTTTTGAGGTGAGGGTAAAAGCAGGTAGAGCGTTGATCTTTGTGGCCACTGGTCACATCGCCGTTATTGCGTCCTGACCGGGCTTGCCTTGCGTTCGAACTACCGGCTTAATGGCACAAACGGCATCGGGCTTGTAGGGCAGGATCACCTTCTGGTGAATCTGTTTTGGCACTGATGCTACTTGCTGAAGAGGTATCGCGTAGTCTGGCAGTAGATGGTTGCGCGCCGGGTGATTGGGCAGTGGCTGCACGCCAGACAGTTTGCGAATGGTCGATAGCAGAAACGCATGCGCTGCCAGCGCCGCAACACTGGCGGCCAGGCAAACAACGACCGGGTAGAGAAACAGGAATTGGTGATACTGCATTCGTAAGTCCTTTTACGAGAAGCTGATCTTGAAGTGTATGTGGTAACTGCACAAATCATCGGCGGTGAACAGCACGTCTTGAGCACTGGTTCAGGTTTTACACCGGTAGACGTTTCCAGTAGTGTGCCAACGCGATGTTTTATATACCGCCGTCAATCACTATAAGCAGCGCGACTACGAAAGCCCGAAGTAGTTTACGGGTTAAAGACAGTCGGGCACCTTGTTGCCTGGTGCACGTGGCGTTAATCGATCTAACACCTGTCAATCATTATTGAGAAGCATACATGCGTCTATTAACTGGCCTGCTTGCGGTTTTGCTGCTGACAGCCTGTACCGGCTTACCCGGGAACATCAAGCCGGTGGCGGATTTTGATCTGAATCGGTACCTCGGGACATGGTACGAGATAGCACGACTCGATCACTCGTTTGAACGAGGCTTATCAAATGTTACTGCGCAATATTCTTTGCGCGACGATGGGGGTGTGACCGTGATAAATGGCGGTTTCGATAAGCAAAAAGGGAAATGGAAATCGGCAACCGGTAAAGCACTCTTCACAGGTTCGGAAACCAGCGGTCACCTGAAGGTATCCTTTTTTGGACCTTTTTATGGATCGTATGTGGTTTTTACACTTGACCCTGACTACCAATACGCGTTTATCACCGGATTCAATAAGAAATTCCTGTGGCTGTTGTCCAGGTCACCGACAGTGAAACCTGCCGTACTTGATCTGTTTATGCAGCAGGCCAAAGCGGCCGGCTTCGATCTGAGCGACCTGATTCTGGTTGATCATTCGACGGTAGCGCCGAAAAGTTAGCTCGCTATTTATTTTTCGACGCGAATTTCTCCGCAAGCATTATTCCGCCAACCACCAGCACCAGCCCCAGTGCGTGGTAGCTTTTGAAGTGTTCGCGCAAAATTATCACGGCCAGCAGGGATCCGAATATTGGCACAAGATTGATAAACAGCCCGGCTCGATTGCTACCGATGAGTTCAACGCCACGTGCATAGGCAATCTGGCTAACAATGGTCGGGAAAATAATAATGTAGAGCATTACCGTCCATCCGCGCGCTCCCGGCAGTGCTACAGGATTGTTGCTCCATTCCCATAATGCGAAGGGCGATGTCATTATCGTGGCACTAACCGCTACCGCAAGCATAAAGCTCAGCCAGTGTATGTCGGGGCGCCAGCGCAGCCCGAACGTATACGCCGCATAAAAAACACACGCCAGCAACATAATGGCATCACCACGGTTCAGCCCCTGTTCGAAGAAAAGCATCGGTGCGCCTTTGGTGGTGGTGATCAGCACGCCAAGAATAGATAGCGCCAGCCCGACAATCTGCAGCCAGGTGACACGTTGCGACATGATAAAAAAATTGGCCAGCATGATCATGGCTGGCATTGACGCCTGCTCAATGCTGACGTTAATCGCGGATGTGTGGTGCAGGGCGGTGTACATCAACAGATTGAACATCGACATGCCGACACCGCCGAGCAGGAAAAGCGTCAGCCATTTCTCCCTGACGATTGCCCGGTCCCGGTAGATGGGTCTGGCGGCAAACGGAATCAGAACCAGTGTGGTTAGAAACCAGCGGATACAGGTTATGGTGAAGGGTTGCCAGTCGAGGGAGGCGAGCTTGCCGGCCACCGCATTGCCGCCCCATAACAGGGGCGCGAGGACTAGCACAAAGTAGGCGTTGTTAAACGCGCTGGAAGGTTTCATGTGGAGAGTAGACAAAGAGCGGCACTCTACCAGATTCGTGTATCGGGTAGCGTGTTTTTGCTACAGGCTTTTCTACAGCGCCACTGCCGACTCTAGCGTTGGCAGTGGCGCTTGTGGATTCTGGTCGGGCGGTGAGTCGGGTGTGTGGGCTTAACCGGGGCTAGCCGCCACCATGCCTTTACAGGTTTTCAGGTTCAGTGCGGCAGGAATTCTAGTTGTCGTCACTGTCCTCAACGACGACTTGCCCGGTGGCTCGTCGCCAGAGAATGGCACCGGACAAACCGATGCCTAGGAATATGCTGTATAGAATCAGCCCCAGCCACTGCAGTGACTTTGCGTTACCGGCCGAAACCCAGCCTTCCTGCAGAGACAGATACGCAAGCGCGGCAAACAGAATTAGAATGATAACGGTGCCAATCATCCCCAGTGCATTCCAGGCGGCAATCAGAAGGGCGATGTTGAGCAGAATCGCAATGATGGCAACCAGTATTACCCATGCATCAAACGGGTTGGGATTGCTGGATACCCAATGGTAAACGGATTTTCCAGTGGGGTTGTACGTTGCTAAAACGATGATGGCTGCTACCAGCACGCGCAAAAGCAGTACGCCGGGGGAAGAATCCTGCAAGGCTTTGATCATGGACGGGTTATCCGAAAGAAGGAAGAAAGGGGACGAGAAGCTACCAAATAATTGTGGCAAACATAGCTGGTTTGTCAAACCTGTAACGCTTGATTGTATTGTTGTGCATTTTGCCAGGTACGGTATTTTGTGTATCCCTCTGTCCACGCCCGGGGTGTTATCCGGTTTTTTTCTGCTCAGTTCGCTGCGGCGCTTTCGTGTTGTGGCCAGGCACCTGCCTTCATCACCAGTCCGGGTACGGTTTTGCCAAGCTGCGCTTCAAGCCACTCGGCAGCGTCGATGGCCTGCGGCAAAGACACGCCGGTGTTCACGCCGGAGCGCTCAAGCATATAGACCAGGTCTTCGGTGGCAATATTGCCCGTTGCGCGCGGAGCGAACGGGCAGCCGCCCACCCCGCCGAAGCTTGAGTCGAGTGCCGTGACGCCCGCTTCCACGCCTGCCCAGGCGTTGGCGATTCCGGTGTTGCGCGTATCGTGAAAATGCAGTCTCAACGGAATGTCGGGAAACAACTGGCGAACCGCGTCAATTCGGATTTTTACGTCACTGGGTGTGGCGACACCGATAGTATCCGCAAGGGCTATCTCAAATGGCTCGTATTGCATGCAACGCTTGACCACATCGAGCAATCTGGCCAACGGCATCTCACCTTCAAAAGGACAGCCGAAAGCCGCAGCGATGCTGACGCCAATAGCGGTTGGAGATGTGTTTTCATGGCTGATATCTGCAAGTATATTGATTCCCTCGGCGGTGGTTGTGCCCTGGTTGCGCTGACTAAACGTGTCACTGGCGACGACTACAAAATTGGCCTCATCCAGGCCGGCGTTGCTGGCACGTTCAAAACCGCGCTTGTTTAGAGCCAGCCCGATGAAACGGGTCTTTGAATTTTTCGGCAACGCGGCGGCAACGTCGTCAGCGTCAGCCATTTGTGGAACTCGTTTTGGATTGACGAAGCTGGTGACCTCGATTCGCGAGGCACCTGCTTCTATCGCGCGATCTATTAAATCGAGCTTTGCCCGGGTGGATAGTATGGTTTTCTCGTTTTGTATGCCGTCCCGGGGGGAGACTTCGATAATTTCGACCGCGTGCGCCATGCAAACCTCCTGATTGATCGTCTGGATGAAAGTTTACACCATGTGTAACAGGAGACACCTGGTGGTTCGAAAAACTCATCCCCTGAATACGTGGCTTGCTGCGAAACCACTTCTGCGCTCTACCCCCGAAATTATTAGCCGGACTGCCGGTTGCCAACCCTGTTGTCTAGTTGATCTCTGCCTCGCGCATACCGATTAAATAGAGAATGCCGTCGAGCCCGACAGTGCCAAATGCGTTTTTGGCCTTTTCCCGAACTACGGGTTTCGCATGAAAAGCAATGCCGAGACCGGCCATGGCGAGCATCGGTACATCATTAGCGCCGTCACCCACAGCGATAACCTGCTCCAGCTTGATACCTTCCCGGTCAGCTATTGATTGCAACAGCTCTGCCTTGCGCGACTCGTTGACAATCTCGCCGATCACCTCGCCAGTCAGTTTTCCATCGACAATGTCGAGCTCGTTGGCATAGACATGATCTATTCCGAGCTTTTGTGCCAGTCGGTTTGCAAACCAGGTAAATCCGCCCGACAGAATGGCGGTTTTATACCCTAGACGATTGAGATTTTTCATAAGGCTTTCGGCACCATTGCTTATTTGAATCTGATCATCTATTTTTTCGAGCGTTGATAGTGGAAGTCCTTGTAACAATTTCATACGTTGCCTGAAACTGTCGTCAAAATTGATCTCGCCGTTCATCGCGCGCGCGGTGATAGCAGAGACCTGCTCTCCAACACCCGCAGCATTCGCCATTAGATCGATGACCTCGGCCTGTATGAGAGTAGAGTCCATATCAAAACAGACCAGCCGGCGGTTTCGTCTCCAGATATTGTCATCCTGAATGGCGATGTCGGCGTCGATCTCGTGCGATAGTGATAGACAGGCAGTACGCAGATCATCTATCCCGCCACTCTGGCGATTGATTCGAATTTCAACCGCGATCAAAGGTTTTGAATCGCTGCTGGAAATAGCATAGCGTGGCGACATACGTTGCATGCTTTCGATGTTCCAGTTGGAAGCACTTACGACGGCGGTCACCCGTGCGATCAGATCGGCGCCCAGGCGGCGGCCCAGGAGCGTGATGATATGTCTGTCATGTCCGCTTGCGGCGACCCAGTCGTTGTACTCCTCATCGCTGATCGGGGTAAAGCGAATGTCGAGGTTAAGGTCGTGTGCTTTGAAAAGCAGATCCTTGAACATGGCATCCGAGGAATTTTGCTTGCCGCTGGTGTCGGGACTGACGTCTACCAGCATTCCCCACGACAGATTGTTGTGGATTACGGCCTGGTCGATATCGAGGACCGTAACATCATAGTTTGCCAGTATCGAGGCAAGTCCGGAGGTGATTCCGGGTCTGTCGGGGCCGGAAACATTGATTAAAACAATTTGGCTCACGTGCAGGCTTCAAACGGTTGCGGGACAAGCAGTCGATTGTATCATCGCGATGTTATGCGGTGACTGTGGCGCAACAAAAACGGTGCAGCAATTTTGCAGTCGATCAAAGCGCCTGGCCGCAGGCGTAGCCGGACGACCAGGCCCACTGGAAGTTGAACCCGCCAAGATGGCCGGTTACATCGACTACTTCGCCTACAAAGTAAAGGCCAGGCTGATTCTTTGATTCCATGGTTTTAGAGGACAGGCTGTCGGTATGCACACCGCCAAGCGTGACCTCGGCAGTTTTGTAGCCTTCGGTGCCAGCGGGTACTATTTCCCAATGATTCAAGTGATTGCCAATTTCGCATAATCGCTTATTGTTGCAATCACCGACGGGTCTGTTTTTTATATCTGTCCACCAAAGGTTCTCCAGTTCGAGGACCAGATTGCGTGGCAAATGCGTTGCCAGCAGATTGCGTATCAGGGTTTTGGGTTGCTCTGTTTTGGCGACGATGAGTAGATCAGACACTGATGCATCCGGTAGCAAATCAACTTTGACAGGCTGACCAGGCTCCCAGTAGTTCGAGATCTGTAACACCACAGGTCCGCTCAAGCCGCGGTGGGTGAAAAGCAATGCTTCGTCAAAACGGGTGTGTCCAAAGTGAATGCTCGCCTCGATGGCATTGCCCGAAAGTCTTGCAAACATGTCTTTAAGATCTCCTGAAAACGTATAGGGAACCAGACTTGCGCGCAGCGGCAACACCGGCAAGCCAAACTGTTTGGCTATTTCATATCCGAAGGGTGTGGTCCCCATGCTCGGTATGGACAGGCCACCGGTCGCAATGACCAGTGACGGGGCAGATAGTGGTCCCTCGCTGGTGCTCAATTCATACTGATTATTCTGGTAGCGGATACTCTCCACTTCACAGCGAGTGGACACCTCGGCGCCTGCTGCAGCGCACTCATCGAGCAATAGATTGAGAATGTCGCGGGCTTTGTTGTCGCAAAAAAGTTGCCCGTGTTTGCGTTCGTGGCAGGGAATCTGATGTTCGTACACACTGGCGATGAAGTCGTAGGCCGTGTACTGATTGAGCGCAGACTTGACGAAGTGCGGGTTGCTGCAAAGGAAATTATCGGCGGTGACATGCAGGTTGGTAAAGTTGCACCGACCGCCACCGGACATAAGAATTTTGCGACCCGCCTTGTTACTGCGCTCCAGTACCCGCACGTGGCGACCTCGCTTGCCAGCTTGCCAGGCAACCATCAGACCCGCCGCTCCTCCCCCAACGACAATGGCGTCGTAGTGTTGAGTCAATGGGGCACTCCAGACGTTTGTTTGTCAGCAGACAAGAGCCAGCGCGTACGAAATGAACCGTTCACAGACAGTTGCTATGAATACTTGTTAAAACACCCTTGTTACAGGGATTACTGTCGCGGGTATTCGCTGTGTATTTGTGCATGAGCGGGTAATTGTAAGGGCAGCAAGTGGTGCTGCGTTAATATTTATTTTTTCGGGCCTGCTGTATTCAACGAGCCCGGGTTGCGAACAAGCGGACGAATGATGCCGACACGCAGCGCTTGCAACGTGCAGCATACGGCGTAATGATGGGCGGGTATCCGGCCCTGCAAGCACAAAATACCCTGGGGCGGCTACTCTCGTACTTCTAACATTAGAAAGGCAAAGTGAACGATGGAAATTGCAGGTAAAAAAGCGATCGTGTTCGGAGGAACGTCAGGTATTGGACTGGCAGCGGCCAGGCAATTAGCGGCGTTGGGTGCAAAGGTGATTGCGATCAGTCGCGAGCCGGACAAGGCGGGCGACGTGCCAGCAGGTATCACTCTGGCCAAGTGTGATGTCCGTGACCGCGATGCTATACAAAAACTGTTTGAGGAGCATGCACCTTTTGAAATTTTGATTAGTGCAGCCACCGGTGGTGATCGAACCATTGGTCCGTTTCTGGAAATGGATATGGATGGTTACCAGGGCTCCTTTGACAAGTTGTGGGGCTACGCCAACGTGGTTCGTTTCGGCACCAAACACATGACTGAAGATGGTTCTATTGTGCTGGTGAGCGGTACCCCCGCACGCAAATGCAAACCCGGCCAGGTTTCATTGTCATCTGTGGGTGGTGCTGTTGAGGCACTGGCCCGTGCAATTGCTCCGGAGATCGCCCCTCGTCGCATCAATGTGGTTTCACCTGGTGCCATCGATACCGGAATGGTGAAGCTTGAGGGTGCTGCTCGGGATGAGCTATACACCAAAATGACCGAGAAACACCTGATACCGCGTGTTGGTACCTCGGATGAAGTGGCGCAGGGAATTGTTTTTATGGTGCAAAACGATTTTGTCACCGGCACGACTATGGATGTGGATGGAGGACTAATGCTTTCGTGAAAGAAGCAACATAAAAAGCAAAAACAGGGGTGATTAGGTGGCTTTTTCCAACAAAGTCACCCGTATGGGGGATATCAATCCATCATAGCCGTGGTAACTTCTCCCTCGTGGTTATTGCTGGAGGTGCACCCGATTGGTGAGACAGCAATGTTCTAATCACCATTTTTTGCACAAATGGATTTGCGATTGCAGAGAATGGAGTGTGAAGACGGAAAGGATTTCCGTTTTTACCGGGTTGCGGTCAATGGTGCTCATGGAGAGCACGCTACGAAATGGATTCGCGTTGGCTGCAACCCGGTGAACTTAAACTACAGCTGCCGGGTCGGCGAGTCTGTCAAATTAGTAGATGGCTGCCAGCGGCGGCGGATACTACTGAAACGCCTGTATGCCTGTTTGGGCGCGGCCCAGTATAAGAGCGTGCACGTCGTGGGTGCCCTCATAGGTATTCACCGCTTCAAGGTTCATCACGTGGCGAATGACACCATATTCATCTGAAACACCGTTGCCTCCGTGCATATCGCGGGACACTCTCGCAATGTCCAGCGCTTTGCCGCAATTGTTGCGTTTCATCAGTGAGATCAATTCTGCAGGAGCCGCGTGATGGTCCATCATTTGACCCATGCGCAAGCACCCCTGTAAACCCAGAGAGATCTCGGTTTGCATGTCGGCGAGTTTTTTCTGGATCAGTTGATTCGCAGCGAGTGGTTTGCCGAATTGCTTTCGATCCATGGTGTACTGCCTTGCGGCGTGCCAGCAAAATTCGGCGGCACCCATCGAGCCCCAGGCGATTCCATAACGGGCCCGGTTGAGGCAACCGAAAGGACCGGCCAGTCCGGTGACGTTGGGTAACAGGTTGGCCTCCGGAATCTCTACCTCGTCCATCATGATCATGCCGGTCACCGAGGCGCGCAGGGAAAATTTGCCCTCAATCCTGGGCGCGGTTAGTCCTTTCATACCTTTTTCCAGTACGAATCCCTTGATTTTGTTGTCGTGCGCTTCGGATTTGGCCCACACCACAAAAACATCGGCGATGGGCGAGTTGGTAATCCAGTTTTTTGAGCCCGAGAGCGAGTACCCGCCGTCCGTTTTTTTGGCTTTGGTGATCATTGAAGAAGGGTCTGAACCGTGATCGGGTTCGGTGAGTCCAAAGCAGCCAACGAACTCGCCGGTGGCGAGTTTCGGCAGGAATTTTTGCCGAATCTCATCGGTGCCGTAGGCGAAAATCGGGTGCATGACCAGCGACGACTGCACGCTCATTGCCGAGCGATAACCCGAGTCTACGCGCTCGACTTCGCGGGCAATAAGCCCGTAACTCGTGTAGCTTGCGTTTATGCCACCGAGCGATTCCGGCAAGGTCGAGCCCAGCAGGCCGAGTTCTCCCATCTCGTTGAAGATTTCGCGATCGAACGTTTCGTGCCGGTTCGCTTCAAGTACGCGCGGTAGCAACCTCTCCTGGCAATACGTATGGGCGGAGTCCCGAATCATTCTTTCTTCTTCGCCGAGCTGCTGCTCGATCAGGAAGGGATCTTCCCAGTTTAACCGGGCCGGTTTCGCTCTGGCGGTTTCCGGGGTATTGGCGTGATCGCCGACATCGGGTGCCGTGGCCATGGGATCTCCGTTTGGGTGGAAAGGCTGGGTGGTCAAGTATAGTAGCGTTAATTCATGGGGCGATCATAGCGCTGAGCAATATTCCGATGGCTTACCGGCAAAAAACACAGGGTGGGGCAGGTTGTGTTAGTCAACCAGCGGGCACTATGTGCTGGCATCTTTGGTTGCAAGCGGCTGGCATTCCCGGGTTTATGTCTGCGATCGCGAACCAGAGCGAGAAAAGATCGCACGAATTGGTATTCTGGCTATGCTTTATGGTTAAACAAACCGATGGGGGTTTATCCCGGTGAAACGTTACCCTGATTGAGCTGTCCCTGAACCGACACAGGGCAGCCGTGATGGTGAATGGACGCATTGATTTTCGGTGATGAGAGAACAGGTTCGTGATTAGTTTGCAGGACGTGCGTAAAACTTATTCGATGGGTGACACCACGGTTAATGCGCTTAATGGAGTAACTCTTGAAATAGAGACGGGCGAGTTTGTGGCGGTGCAAGGATCTTCCGGTTCGGGTAAATCGACTCTGCTCAATATTTTGGGAATTCTCGATTCAAGCGACAGCGGAAGCTACACTCTGGCGGACACGGCAATAGCGGGGCTCAGCGAGCGTGAGGCGGCACAGTACCGCAATCGCTTTATCGGGTTCGTATTTCAATCGTTCAATCTCATACATCACAAGAGTGCGTTGGAAAACGTGGCGTTGCCCCTGTACTACCAGGGGGTCTCACGTCGCAAGCGCAACGCGCTGGCGCTCGACTACCTTGACCAGGTAGGCCTTCGCGAACGATCGGAGCATCGTCCGTCAGAATTATCCGGTGGTCAGTCGCAGCGAGTGGCGATAGCCCGCGCACTGATAACTCAACCCGCACTATTGCTTGCTGATGAGCCAACCGGCGCGCTGGACACGCAAACGTCAGCGCAGATTATGCAGCTTTTTAAAGAGGTAAACGCTGAGGGAATGACGGTGGTCATCGTGACCCATGAAGAGGAAATAGCCTCGCATACCGAAAGGCTGATCCAGTTGCGCGACGGCGACGTGCTCAGCGATGAGCGGCTGGTCTGATGTTACTGGATCCGCTACTGGAAATAGCGCAAACACTAAAAACGCATAAAACCCGAACGGCGCTTGCAGTGCTTACCGTGGCGTGGGGGGTGTTTATGCTGGTGCTATTGCTTGGTGCCGGTCGTGGCTTGCAGAACGGAGTGGAACTGCAATTCAAAGATGACGCTATAAACAGCATTAGCGTCTATACCGGGCGAACCAGCCTGGCCTACAAGGGGCATCCGCGCGGAAAGCGAATAAGATTTGACAATGAAGACTATGCCCGCATCAAGTCAGACAACGGGTTCGTTGATCGCATCACTGCGCGTTTTTTTCCAGGTGGCGATATGACAGTGAGTGCCGGCAATGAGCATGCCTCGTTTGATGTAAGAGCGGTTCACCCGGACCATGTCTATCTTGAGAAAACGCTGGTTAGCGATGGCAGGTTCATCAACGATCTCGATATGGCAGACAAGCGAAAAGTATCAGTCATCGGAAAGCGGGTGCAGGACGTTTTGTTTGGTGAAAATTCTGCCGTGGGTGAATACCTGCAAATAAACGATATTGCCTATCGGGTTATCGGCGTGTTCACCGATGCCGGCGGGCGTGGCGAGGAAGAGACAATATACCTGCCGGTAAGCACAGCTCAGCTGGTCTATGGTGCCGGTGAACGTATTCATCAGCTGCGGTATACACTGGGTGATTCGAGCTATGAACAGAGCAAACTAAGCGAAGTGCAAACGCGCAAATTGCTTGCCGAACGCTATCAGTTTTCGCAAGAGGACGATCGTGCCGTTAGAATCTATAACAACCTTGATGAATACAAAAAAATCACAGATTTATTTTACTGGGTGCGAGTATTTGTAGCGGTCGTGGGTGCCGGGACTGTTCTGACCGGCATACTGGCTGTGAGCAATATTATGCTGATTTCGGTGTCTGAGCGACGCCGGGAGATTGGAATTCGCAAGGCACTGGGAGCCACACCGGGATCAATAACCCGACTGGTGGTGTTTGAGTCAATGATCATCACTACAGTAGCAGGCTATCTTGGCTTGCTCGCGAGCCTGGGATTACTTGAACTGCTTAAGGCGACGATTGCAGAGAACGAATACATGTATCAGCCCGATGTGAATACACTGGTAGTGGTTTCGGTAACTCTGCTGGTGGTGGTCGCAGGAACTCTGGCCGGTTATCTGCCAGCCCGCAGGGCATCACTAATTCATCCGGTTGAGGCGTTACAGCCAACATGATTGCTACATTGGCAGGCCGGCTATTGGATCGGGATGCATGGCAGGAAGTTTTTCAGTCACTAAAAAGTAATCGCCTGCGTACCCTGCTGACAGCGTCGGGAATATTCTGGGGTATATTTATTCTCATTGTGATGCTGGGCTTTGGCAACGGTATAGAAGGCGGTGTGAAAAAAAGTATGGGTGGTTATGCAACTAATGCCATCTATATATGGGGAAGTGAAACTTCGGTCCCCTGGCAGGGATTATCACCCGGCCGGCGAATCACCTTAACCAACGACGATACTGACGCTATTCTTGCGGCAATTCCCGAGGTAGGGCACCTGGCGCCACGTGTCAGGCTGGGTCGGTTTAGAGGTCGTCGCGATGTGGTCTTTGGTGACAAGGTGACCGACGCTGAAATCTCCGGCGATCTTCCGGTGTTTGAGCGCATTCTGCCTATGGCCATCGAGGTTGGCCGGTTTATTAACCCGCTTGATATTGCCGAAAAGCGCAAGGTAGTGGTGATTGGTGAAAGGATTCATCGTGAATTGTTCGGGCAGGACATCAATCCGATAGGCAAATCCATAAAAATACGCAATATCAGTTTTACCGTGATTGGTATTTTCAAACCCCGGCGCTATGGTGCCGACCGCGAGAGAATGGAAAGTCTGGTGTTCACGCCGTTAAGTACGTTTCAGCAAGTGTTTAATTTTGGTCACCGGATCGGTTTTTACGCACTGGTCCCGGCTTCGGGTTTTAGCAGCCATGAGGCAGGTGATGCGATCCGCAATTTGCTGGCACAGCGGCATAGAATTGCACCCACCGATCGACGAGCTATTGGCGACTGGAATTCTGAAACCGAGTTTCTGCGTATCCGAAATCTCTTTACCGGCATCAGGGCATTTATCTGGACAGTAGGTGTGGCCACTTTGCTGGCGGGTGTTTTGGGGGTCAGCAATATAATGCTGGTAGCCATCAGAGAGCGACGCCGCGAATTTGGTATTCGTAAATCAATCGGAGCGACTCCGGCTGCGGTGTTGAAAATGGTGCTTTACGAAACCGGCACCCTGGTGTGCGGTGCGGGGATACTCGGTTTTGCTGCGGGTTTGTTTGCGCTTTATCTGGTCGATATCTTTACCCGTTCAATTACCCGATCCGGCAATGCAGATGTTTTATTCAGCACGCCCGTCATCGATATGAAAATTGCTCTGGGGGCAATTGCCGCACTTGCTGTTGCCTCGTTGCTGGCGGCGCTAGTGCCTGCACGCCATGCTATGCGAATAAATCCTGTTGAGGCCCTCAGGGCGGAATAATATGTTTAAGACTCTGATGAAAACGGTTGTGGCGCTGGTGGTGCTTGCGCTGTTTGCCGGTGGTTTGTATTTTCTGGTGCAACGCAATCAAAAACCGCCGGTTCAATACGCGACCGAAACAGTCTCGACAGGAACGGTTATAAAGAAAGCGGTGGCCACTGGATCTATTGTGCCGCGGCGCGAGGTAACGATTAAATCACGTGTGTCCGGTGTGGTTGAAAAACTGCACCTGGATCCCGGGCAACTGGTTGAACAGGGGGCGCTGATAGCGAAGATTAGAGTGGTTCCGGATGCGGTAGCGCTCAATACGGCCGAGGCCCGCTATGAAACTGCGCGCATTGGTGCGAACAACGCAGACCTGGAACTGAACAGGCGTAGCAAGTTGTTCAGGGAAAATCTTATTTCCAAAGATGAATATGAAAAGTACCGCTATGAGTACGACATAAAAACGCAAGAGGTAGAACGCTCGCGCAGTAACCTTGCATTGATTCGGGACGGGGGAAGTGGTGAAAGTGGAAGTGTCTCCAATGAAATCCGCTCAACCGTGTCCGGCACAATTCTGAACATACCGGTTAAGGAAGGTGAATCGGTCACTGAAACCAATAATTTTAATGAAGGCACCACCATCGCCACTATCGCCGATATGACGGACATGGTGTTTATCGGTACTGTAGATGAATCCGAGGTTGGTCGCATTCAGGAAGGGATGAATCTGCAAATTAGTATCGGTGCTATAGAAGACGAGATCTTTGCAGGCGTGCTTGAGTTTATTTCGCCGAAGGGGAGCAAGCAGGACGGTTCAGTCCAGTTTGAGATACGTGCGGCACTAAAAGACGGCAGTAGCTCTACTGTCAGGGCAGGCTATAGCGCAAATGCCGATATTGTTCTTGATCGGCGAGATGAGGTGCTTACGCTTGATGAAAGTGCGCTGTTGTTTACTGACGAAAGTGTATTCGTGCTCGAACAAACCGGTGGCCAGGAGTTCGCTCGTCGGGAAGTTGTCACCGGCTTGTCTGACGGTGTTCGTATCGAGATAGTAGAGGGTCTGGTAGATGGCAGCGTAGTTCGTCTCCCTTAACCACCCGGGATTTTTTTGCAAGCTAATCGTTTTCTGAAAAAAATTGCGTGTAGTCTACCCGGTTAAAAAATGGCGAGTTCAGTGACAATCGGATAAACCGCTATTTGCCCGGCAAACCTTCCGTTACTATCATGTTCCGATCAATAGCCTGAGGTTTCACCTTGAGTGCCTCAGCGTACTCTGGGGAACCGTACCATTCTCTGGCTTTATCCATGGACGGAAACTCGGCGACGATGATTACCTTCGGATTCCAGTCGCCTTCCAGAGTTTCTGTACGCCCTGCCTGAGCGTGAAATTTCCCGCCATAGGGTTCTAGCGTGTGTTCTGAAAGCGTGAGGTATTCCTGCAACTTTTCCCTGTTTTTGACCTCGACATCGCAGATAAGAAATGCACTCATCATTTCACCTCGACTCATAATTTTCTGTATATGCAAAGCCTGCGTTAGCGCAGGCAGGTTTTGCTTGTGATGTTGCGGCTGCAATTTTGCCATAGAAAGCATGGACGGGCAGAATTTTGCTGATGAACTCCTTATCGGACCAGGCGGGAAAGATCGGGTTAAAGCAGTATTTATCAGTTCGGTTCTGCAGCGGACATTGCATCAGTGAGTGATTTTTTACTGCAATTCAAAGCAAAGACTCAGTATGTACTTGTTTTTTGCAGGTTAAATGAAAGTGGCTGGCAGTAGTGCCTTGCTGGCATGCCGCTTTTTGTTATGGGTCGGCCAGTTAATTGCAGGTGCGCCAGGGTAGGGCCGGGAAGGTCCGGAACAACGGCACCATGGAAAAGGAATTTGCCAAATGATAATTCGAGAACAAAATTCAGAATACACAGGAAGTTGCAGTAAACCCGTCATATCGTCTGCACCGGGTGGATAGATGCGAGTCGCCACGATGCAAGTCACGAGAGTTGCGTCCGTAGTTAAAATTCCACTGAGTACGCTCATCGGGCCGTTGCGTGGTTTGCTCGATAGTCTTCCAGCATGCCCGTACTAGCACTGTTGACTCCGGCAAAGGTGCGATCGATACCTGTCTATATAGCCGGGCTGTCTGTGTTTGCGCTGGCAGCAGTGATTGCCGGTTCGGGTTTTCCTGGTGTCGTCAACTGTGTCTTGTTATTTTTGATACTTGTGCTTCTAATGGCTATGGTAGCAACCCACCGTAACGTCCGACCTGATCAAATAGAACACGAACATCAGTTGATGGTTGAAACAGTTCGCCAGTATCCCATGCCGCTGGCCATTTACGATGTGGACGATCGCTTAATGGTATGGAATGATGCTTACGAATCGCTCTATGAAAATGCCTTTTCAAGTCTGGAATACCGGCAAAAAAACAAACCGGTTTATTATTTAGACTTGATTAGCAGCAATGTTCCGCAAGAGTTAAACGATCAGGAGCGTGAGAGCTACATCCAGGGTCGATTGGTGGCACAGCGTGAATCCACTGGTGAAGCCATTGATCGCAACTATCCTTCCAAAGGCTGGTTTCGAGTCTCAAAGTACCGTACACCAAGTGGTGCCGTTGCCGGATTTGCAATCGATATTAATGAACTAAAGGACCGCGAGCACTCCCTGATTGAAGAGGTTGAACGTCGAAAAAAGCTTGAAACGAAGATTCTCGATCTGGCATATTCTGACGAGTTAACCGGTATCGCTAACAGACGTGCAATTCTGGAACATGCACAGCAGGAGTTCGAGCGTTGTAAAGATGACGGCGGCCACCTGTCGATTCTTATGATGGACATTGATCATTTCAAATTAATCAATGATCAGTATGGTCATTCGATTGGTGACCTTGTTATCAAGTCGGTTTGTCAGGCGGTGGACAGAACACTTCGTCAAGACACTGACAAGATTGGCCGTTTTGGTGGCGAAGAGTTTGTGGTCGTGGTGCTTAGAACTACAGCTCCGCTTGCAGAAATTTTGGCAGACAGAATTCGCAGGGTCGTTGAGGATCTTGTAATTGATGCTGGTGGAGAATCCTTGCGGGTTACAGTGAGCATTGGTGTTGCCCAGTTGAATCCCGGGGATACTGAACTAATTCAAGTGATAAATCGGGCGGATGCATCGTTGTACGATGCAAAAACATCGGGAAGAAACCGGATAAGGGCTGCCTAGCACTCGTGAAAGTGCCGGTACGCGTGTGGGTGTTAGCCAGGCAATACAACGGACAGGGCCGGTTTTCGCGCTGCTCTTTGGTGCCTGGCTTACTGGTCAGGTGGGTCCGAATGCCGTATTTCTAATTCTTGCTATCCCGACGGCACTTGCAATTCCAATCGCACTGGCATTGCCTGCAGCTGACGTACAATCAAAAAAAGGACGTCGTGAAAAAGTGTCACTGGCGCGGCCCAAACCGATTGATGTGTTTTTTTTTTGCAAGGTTATGGCGTAGACGGAGTGTTTGCAGTTTCTATTGCGCTAATTTTTGCTCGTGATTCATCTTTGTCGGAGGCGGTGATGAGCGGTGGTGCACTGCTCGCGATGCGGCATTTTGGCGAGGCCATTGCGGCGCCATTGTTCGGCTGGTTTGCTGATCGTTTTGGCGCGCGTCCGGTGTTTTTAATGGCCGCGGTAATGACAATGTCCGGTTTCGTCGGGGTTGCTATTGGTCTTACCGTGGCGGGTGCAATGGTTATGCTGCTGTTTCGCGGAGCGCTTGCGTCTTTGGGACCCGCGGTTGTCGCACAATCGCCTGGCGCTGACGAAGGTGCCCTTGGTCCTCTTGCGCGTATGCAAACCTGGCGCGATACGGGGGCATCATGCGGGCCATTATTGACTGGCCTGTTGCTTACAACGGTATCTGCAGAAGTTCAACATGGCATTGTTGCGGCTGCATTAGCGATCGGAATCATTTACTGGATGCGCTGCAGTCAGGTGGGTTAGCGGGAGAAGACTCCAAAGCAAACACAGGAACCTCATGCAGATATTCAAGGTAAAAAACTCTGCACTGGTTTGCCTGTGCGAGTCTGTATTGATCAAATGATTCACAACCGTGCTTTATTTGATACAGTACATTCATACTCTCTAACGAACAGGATAAGTCGCTATGCGTGCAGCCGTATGCCGTGAGTTCGGTGCTCCACTGAGTCTCGAAACAGTCGAGCTTGCCGAGCCCGATTCCAGCCAGATTGAAGTCACTGTTAAAGCCGTCGCCATCTGCCATTCAGACATCTTTTTTGCGGATGGAGCCTGGGGGGGTGAGTTGCCAGCGGTCTATGGTCATGAGGCGGCCGGGGTAGTATCTAAAGTCGGTGCCGGCGTGAGCGGTATCTCGATTGGGGACCATGTTTGCGTCACGCTTATAAGATCCTGTGGAGCCTGCGCTGCCTGCAATAAAAGCCACACTTCCGAATGTGATCAGGGATGGGACAAGAGTCTCTCACCGCTGACTGACAGTGAAGGTAGCCGAATAGTGCGGGCTATGAACTGTGGTTCGTTCGCCGAAAAAGTTGTTGTCGATCCAAGTCAGTGTGCTGTCATTCCGGAAGATGTCGGTTTTGATGTAGCCAGCCTGATTTCTTGCGGCGTAATAACCGGTGTCGGTGCTGTGATCAATACTGCTGACGTCCGCCCTGGAGATAAAGTTGCTGTAATCGGTGCCGGCGGTGTTGGATTGAATGCGATTCAGGGGGCAAACATCGCGGGGGCCTCGACCATCATTGCAATCGATCTGCTGGCTGAAAAACTCGATGCTGCCAAAGAGTTTGGCGCCACCCACGGTGTTGCGGCTGACGATGCAGACGTCGCTGGCAAGGTTCGGGCGTTAACCGACGGTCGCGGCGTTGACTATGTATTGGTTACCGTGGGTGCACCGTCTGCTTTCAAGAGTGCTCCGGATCTATTGGTCAAAGGAGGGGCTATGGTTATCGTCGGCATGCCTCCAGTCGGCACCGTTTTGAATTATGAGCCGATGGATATGGCAGACCGATCAACTCGCTATCTTGGATCGAGTATGGGCCAGGCTAATGTTGCGCGTGACATACCCTGGCTCATCGATCTCTACAAACAGGGCCGCCTTAAACTCGATGAATTGATCACACACCGTTGGTCGTTTGAAGAAATTAATGATGCCATGGCGGATACCAAAAAGGGTCTGGCGCGGCGCAATGTTATTGTGATGGATTGACCCCCGGTGCCACATTGTCGGTAGCGAATTGAGCCGTAGCGGAATAGATTGAGGGAAGACGGTATGCCTGCATGAAGGCAGGCTGTTATCAAGACTGGATCGGAAATTGACCGAAGCGTTGCCACTGTTGTTGTTTACCTATGCCGGTGCTGTTGCGATCAACACGCTGGTTGCGGCAATGCTGTGGTACAAAAACCGGGACCATTTGCATCAGTGTTTACTTGCAGTGTGGCTGGCCACACTACTTACATTTATTTTCCAGGGAGTTTTTCAATCGTTTGGTGTGATTGGTCAGGCGGTGGGCATGATGCCCGGATATTTTATAACGCTGGCGCTGGCGGCGCTGATCATCGAGAGTTCTGAACTGCTGGTGGCCAGGCTACCCTGGCTTAAGTTCACCATCATATATATAGCGAGCGTTGCACTGTCGCTTTGTCTGGCTATTCTGGGTTATTCGTTCACGATGGTTACTCTTCCGTTCATCTTGTGCGGATCGCTGCCAATATTCTGGGTTCTCCTGCAGGTGTACAATAGCGACAGGTTTAGTGAAATGTCTATCGCTGCGAGGGGGCTCATTCTTTCAGCCTTCGCCTATCAGGTTCACTTCCTCGATTTTCCTTTTCTTCGCGATAAACCTGCATTCGCGGCACCCGGGTTTATGCTGGCGATATTAATTATCTTCTCGCTCTCGATTTTTGCGATAGCTGCTGTATTACAGGTTGCAGTAAACAGGCAGCAAAGAATATCCACAAGGCTGGATAGCCTGAATGAGGATCTCGAGCGAAGAGTTGATCAGCGCACACTCGAATTGCGGGAGAATTTTTCCAAAATACAAAAAATGCAGAAAAAACAAATCCTGCAGGATGAGCGGGAGCGTGTGATTATGGACATGCACGACGGTATCGGCGGGCAGCTGGTTGCAACGATGGCAATGCTTGATTCAAAAACAGCAAATCTCAGAGACGTCAAGCTATCTGTACAAGAGGCACTTGATGATTTGCGATTGATGGTCGATGCATCCGACGCACTGGAAGGGGATTTAACGCTGGCACTCGGGAATTTCCGCCAGCGTCTGCAAAGGACTCTCGCTGGCAGCGGTACACAACTGCATTGGCAGATAAATGATGTGCCCGCTATTCCGGATCCTGGCGCGCACAATATGCTGCAAGTGTTGCGCATTCTGCAGGAGGCCTGTACCAATGCCATCAAGTACGCGAGTGCTGATAATATTTATGTCTCTACCCGTCAATGGCAGCAAAAAGTACTGATTGAGATAGCGGACGACGGTGTCGGGATGCATCTTCGGGAAAATGCTACCGGCCGTGGACTTATGCATATGCGCCGGCGCGCAGAAAGGCTGGGAGCAGAACTGGATATACTGGAGACCGACCCGGGAGTCACGGTTAGAATTGCATTCTCTCCGGCGTGAAATACAGTTTCAAAAAAGGACGATATATACAGCCTGTCCGGGTTTTTAACAGGCTTGCGCTAACGGCGCTGTGCGGAAAGTTCGTGCACAAACTTTCCAAACAGCTTACTGGCAGAGCTTTGTCGCGTAAACTCTGGCCACTGTTTCGAAGGGGATTGAAATGAAACCGGTACAAAGTGATCAACGGCTGGTTGCCAATATACACACTGCGGTATTTACTCCCGCTATTCCGTTTTCAGCCGCCAGAGCAATTTTCAACTGATACGAGGAAGCAACGCATTCATGGCAAAGTACTTAAAAACCGCACGCAGCAGTGAACAGAGAGCGGAAGACGACGCGAAGGTAAGGGCTGTCGTGGAAGACTTTCTTGAAGACATCGGAAAACGCGGAGATGCGGCTGTGCGGGAGATGTCAGAGAAATTCGATAACTATTCGCCCGATCAGTTCTTGCTGAGCGACAACGATATAGATCAGGCGATGTCAAAAGTGTCTAAACAGGATTTGACTGACATTGCTTTTGCCCAGCAACAAGTCAGAAATTTTGCCGAACATCAAAAAGCTGCCCTGAAGGACGTGGAAGTTGAAACGATGCCAGGTGTCATTCTCGGCCATAAAAACATTCCGGTGAATTCAGTCGGGTGTTATGTACCAGGTGGCAAATATCCAATGGTGGCGTCAGCGCACATGAGTGTGGTGACGGCCAGTGTGGCGGGCGTTGGCAGAATCATCGCATCGGCCCCGCCACAGAACGGTGCGCCTCACCCCGCTATTGTGGCCGCTATGCACACGGGTGGCGCTAACGAGATTTATTGCATCGGTGGAGTGCAGGCCGTGGGAGCAATGGCGCTTGGTACGGCGTCCATAGCGCCTGTCGATCTCCTGGTGGGCCCGGGTAACGCCTATGTGGCAGAAGCCAAGCGACAGTTGTATGGCAGAGTAGGTATTGATCTTTTTGCAGGCCCGACCGAGACTCTGGTTATTGCAGATGACACTGTCGATGCAGAAATGTGTGCCACTGATCTACTGGGGCAGGCAGAGCACGGACCAACATCCCCCGCGGTGCTTATCACCAATTCCGTCAAGCTTGCAGAAGATACTATCGCCGAAGTGGAGCGTATATTGGGGATCTTGCCTACGGCGGAGATTGCCAGTATTGCATGGCGAGATTACGGTGAGGTTATCGTGTGTGATAGCTACGATGAAATGCTTGATCAGGCGAATTTTCTGGCCTCAGAGCATGTTCAGGTGATGACCGGGCGCGATGACTGGTTTCTTGAACACATGACGAACTACGGTGCGTTGTTTTTGGGACCCAGAACCAATGTTTCCTATGGTGACAAGGTAATTGGTACTAACCACACGCTGCCGACAAAAAAGGCGGGTCGATATTCAGGTGGTCTGTGGGTTGGCAAGTTTATCAAAACGCACACGTATCAGAAGGTAGTAACAGATGAAGCGTCTGCGATGATGGGTGAATACTGCTCGCGCCTGTGTATGTTAGAAGGATTTGTTGGTCATGCGGAGCAGGCCAATTTGCGGGTACGACGATACGGCGGGCGAAATATACCCTACGGTGAGCCTGCGTTACCCGTTGTGGATGATTGATGAAACTGCCAAAAACACCATCGTTACGGCTTGACGGCAAGCGGGCCCTGGTAACCGGCGCTTCGAGCGGCATAGGTCTTGGTTGCTCGGTTGCTCTGGCTGAAGCGGGGGCTCATGTAGTGATGGCGGCTCGTACCCTGGCACCGCTGCTGCAGGCAGTAAATGCGATACTTGCGCAAGAACTTAGTGCCGAGGCATTGGTTATGGATGTCAGTGACACCCCGTCATTGACCACCGCTATGAGATCGCAAGCGGCTTTTGACGTAGTTGTAAATTCCGCCGGCATGGCGACTCCCGGACCTGCACTGACAACCACACCGGAAGATTTTCAACGCGTTATGGATACCAACGTACGCGGTGCCTACTTTGTCTCGGTTGGTGCTGCGCACGGGATGATCGATTCTGGCACCGGTGGTTCTATTATTCATATCTCTTCACAGATGGGGCATGTTGGAGGTGTTGATCGCACGGTCTACTGTGCGTCGAAGCATGCCGTGGAGGGAATGGTGAAAGCGATGGCGATAGAATGGGGCCCTCATAATATTCGTGTTAATACTGTGTGCCCCACCTTTATTAAAACACCGTTGACCGAGGTAACGTTTAACAATCCGGAACGAGTAAGCTGGATAAAATCGAAAATCAAGCTTGATCGCATTGGTGAAATCGAAGACATAATGGGAAGCGTGCTTTATCTGGCGACGGATGCTTCGGCACTGGTGACAGGCACAGCTTTAAAAGTTGATGGCGGATGGACAGCAGGATGACAACTCTGGACGGCTTTGATAAAAAGTGGTCGGATTTTCCAGACTACATTATTGGTATTACCCGCGAGATCTGGGAGCAGCGTCAAATCCATACGCTGCATCACTACTATGCAGATGATATCGTGGTGCGGTCTCCGGCATCTGTGGTGACTGGCAACAAGAGCGTGATCGCTGCCACTATGTCTACACTTGCAGAATTCCCGGATCGTGAATTGCTGGGGGAAGATGTCATCTGGAGTGGTAACAACGATAAAGGCTACTTGTCATCGCATCGAATACTCACCAAAGCTACCCACTCAAATGATGGTGTCTACGGCAAGGCTAGCGGAAAGACATTATGTTATCGGGTAATTGCGGATTGTGCGGCAAAGAATAACCGGATTTACGATGAATGGTTGATAAGAGACCAGAGCGCTATCGTGCGCCAGTTGGGCATAGAGCCGTTACAATACGCCCGCAATTTAATAGATAGCGAAGGCGGTTTTAGCCGCTGCACCACACCGCTGACTCCGGCAACAGATATTCAGGGAAGCTATGACGGTCGCGGCAACGACAATGCGTGGGGGCAGCGCTACGCGGATACGCTAACGCGTGTGATGAATGCAGAAATGTCGGTCATCACCAAAGAGTACGATCGTGCCTGCACGCTTGAATATCCTGGTGGTATTACTGCACACGGCTGGCAGGCAGCAGATAATTTCTGGATGGGGTTGCGTGCATCGTTTCCCGATGCAATATTTACCATTGATCACTGTATTGGCAGGGAGGACAAGCTGCTTTCGCCTCGTGCTGCGTTGCGCTGGTCATTGCATGGCAAGCACAGTGGTTGGGGATCGTTTGGCTCGCCTGGCGGTGCAGACGTTTACATACTGGGCATGTGCCATGCCGAGTTCGGGCCAGGCGGTCTGCGTCGGGAATTCGCTTTGCTGGACGAGACTGCTGTGTGGAAACAAATACTTATGCACAACGGATGAGCGTTGTGTTGATTTGTAATCCGCGACTCCCGTTAGTTCTGTTCATTGCAATTGGCTTACACACCAAATATTGCCGTAACAACGATACCGAAAGTGCCGGGATTTTTGCCACGAGGCTGTAATTTTTAAATTATGACAAGAATACACACTACTCATGTCGGTTCCTTGCCGCGATCGCAAGAGGTTGTCGATTTTATTTTTAAGCGCGAAAACGCAGAAGCGTACGACGCGACTCGGTTTGACGCGGCAATGTCCCATGCGGTTGATCAAACTGTAAAGCGGCAAAAAGACAGCGGGGTGACTATTGTCTCTGACGGCGAGACATCCAAAATTTCATACGCTACCTATGTAAAGGATCGCTACACCGGATTCTCCGGTGACAGTCCGCGCAACGCACCGGCGGATTTAAAGCAATACCCGGGTTATTTAAAGCGTATAGCGAATTCAGGCGGCACTCCTGCATACGCAAGGCCGATGTGTACCGACGAAGTTCGTTCGAAGGGACAGGGTGAGCTACAAAAGGATATTAATAACCTTCGAGCTGCGATGACTAAACACGGGGTAGATCGCGGATTTATGAACGCTGCATCGCCCGGCGTTATTTCGCTTTTCCTGCAAAACGATTATTACGCATCAAGGGAAGCGTATCTTGCGGCGCTGGCAGATGTGATGAAAGAGGAATACGAGACCATTGTAGCCGCAGGTCTCGATTTGCAACTGGACTGCCCGGACCTTGCGTTGTCCAGGCATATGCTTTTTCCCGAGCTGTCGGATAATGAGTTCGTCAAGATTGCGCACAGTCACGTAGAAGCCCTTAACCACGCATTGTCCAATGTGCCAAAGGATCGTGTTCGCGTACACATTTGCTGGGGTAACTATGAGGGGCCGCATACCTGCGATATCGGTATGGAAAAGGTACTGCCCGTGTTGCTGCAAACCAAAGCACGTTACCTGCTATTTGAAACTGCAAATCCTCGCCATGCTCATGAGTGGACAGTTTTTGAAGAGCGAAAAACTGATCTACCGGAGGATGTCGTACTGGTGCCAGGACTGGTTGATACTACCAGTAACTTTGTTGAACATCCGAAGCTGGTAGCGCAACGAATAAAGCGTTTTACCGACATTGTTGGTAGTGAGCGAGTTATTGCAGGATCAGATTGTGGATTCGGCACGTTTGCAGGATTCGGTGCCGTAGATCCCGACATTGCCTATGCTAAATTAGCATCATTGGCAGAGGGTGCTGCGATGGCGAGCACTCACTAGTCGCAACAACCAGCAATCGCCGTCGCTATTACGTTGTACCAAATCCGCTGCCGGATGCTGCCGACTTCAGACGAATTAGCCGTGAGTCTGCGACAGCAGCCTGGCGGTGTTTTACTGCTTCTCGATAAACCGGATCGCGTACCATTTCGACGAATGCGGAAACGGTCGGGTACTGTGCGATGAAGCACTCGTCCCAGGCTTCGGTTTGCGGGCCAATAAGTGTCAGTTCAAACTGGCCGCGCCAAATAATTTCACCGCCAAGGCGTGAAAACACGGGATAACTTGCGTGCCCGTATGCCGCGTAGGCATCGGCGCCGCTCGATTCTCTGCCATCTTCATAATCGGCTGCTTCGCGAAAGCGAACCAGGTTAAGCATCTGCACCGGACCTGCGCGGTCATTGGCACGAAAGGCGGCGAAAATCTCTTTAACGGGGTCAATGTAATGTTTCATTCACAAACTCTCGCTTATTCTTGGTGAATGCATCTTTGCAGATGGCACGAAAGGCTTAATCGGTATTGGGGCACTATTTTGCCGGGTTCCCGGTGCGCATGTCCGAAAAACTTCTTTTTAGACACACTACTGCTTGAGCTTGCCTGGTTGGCACGATGTTTTCTCTAGTCACAGATGCTGTACTGCGCTTTACACGTGTGCAGCCAGGAAAAGTATTTACAGGTGCTGGAAAGAATCGGTGGCTGCAGTAAAACACTTCTCCGGACCTTGAAATCTGTTGGCAACTGCATTAGTTCACCAGATTTGATTTAGCCTAACCCTGGTGGAAAACCATGAAAAGATTCTGTATCGCTGCATGCCTGTCGCTTGCCTGTATTCTTTGCTTTCCGGGTAATTTACTGGCGGCAGATGAAAACAGTGAATCAGTAGTGCGAACCGGAAAAAAAGCCGGCGAGTGGTCGTTTGGCCTGCAGGCAGCACCCCTGACCTTTGGCTTAAGTCTTATCTATGCGATCACACCTGACTGGTCTGTGCAGGGTGTAGTTACTCCCGAGGGAGGAGATGCCGGGGTGTTGTTCAGAGTTCTTCGTCGTACCAGCCAGGCAAGGTACTGGAGCAGCTATTTATTTGCGGGCTATGCAGATGGTGAGTCCGAGGTATTTTTCTCCGATGATGATGAAGGCATAGCAGCAACTGCAGGCCTGGGAGTAGAGTGGTCATGGCAGGCAAAAAATCCAAACCATCCGCCGCTGTCGTGGAGCTTTGAGTTCGGTCTGGGCTATCGGGACCAGGATACAGATGACGACGATTTCTTTTTTGATGATGAAGAGGATGGTTTGTTTCTGGCGCTTGGCTGGGGTATCCACTACACTTTCAAGTAAATAACGCGTCCTTATTCTGGTGCTACAGCTTGTCTGCAAGGGCAAGCTGTGTGCACAATAGCAAGCTAAATTGAGCTTGTAAGAACTGGCCCTGTCGATTAACTCCAGCGGGCCTGCCTCACATCCTGATCAATTGATACCCCTGATTATCTAATACCCATAGAGATGCCTTGAACACATCGGAAAACTCCGTTGTTCGCAAACCGATTGCGCTGCTGGCGCACGCGCAGGAAATATTGCGTCTTGGCTTGCCAATCATGGTCAGTATGGCCGCTCTAATCGGACTGGGCGTCACCGATACACTGATGGCAGCAAGGGCGAGTACCAGCGATGTCGCGGCATTGTCTATCGGGTCAAATCTCTATTTTATTGCCGTGATGGCGCTCATCGGATTGCAGTCTGTTGTCGCTCCACGAATAGCCTGGCGGCTTGGTTCCGGTCGGTCGGAAGCCATTCGTACTGACTGCTGGCAGTCAATGTGGCTTGGTTTAATCAGTGGAACACTGGTGGCGATAGTGCTGTTCGCGTTTATTCCGCATATGCCGGTTCTCGGGCTTGAAGACGGGGTATTGGAGGTTGCCAGCCTCTATCTTGGTATTGTATTGCTGACCTTGCCACTCCTCGGTGTCAATCTGGCGTTAAGAAATATGTTTGACGGGCTTGGCCATCCGCACTTGAATATGTGGGTGAGTCTGGTGGCGTTCACGCTAAATCTGGTGCTTGACTATGGCCTGGTGTTCGGCAAGTTCGGTTTGCCGGCAATGGGGGCAGCGGGCTGTGCAATCGCCACTTTTTTTGTCGTGCTGTTGCAGACGTTGACACCGTGGCTAATTTGCCGTGCCCATCCGCTGTTGCGTCCCTACCGTGTATTCCAGAATATTGTTAAACCGAATTGGTTGACTATCAAGACTCTGCTTTGGCTTGGTCTGCCCGCCGCCATTGCTGTGACACTTGAAGAGAGCTTTTTTGCCAGTACCACCATTCTGGTGGCACCAATGGGCACGACTTCGCTGGCTACCCATCAAATTGTTCTGATTGTTGCGATGGTGTCTTTAATTTTTCCGATTGCCATCGGACAGGCAGGTGCGATAGTTATAGGTCGCTCGACAGGTGAAAGAAATTTCATCGCCGCACTCGAGCAGGCACACGCCTTTTTGCTTACGGTGCTTGTAGCAATGGTGTTTTTTTCTGTGCTCACATACTTTGGACGCGAAGTGCTGATGTCCCTGTTTAGCCGTGACATCGACGTTGTCACCCTCGGTGCGGCCTTACTGATCATTGTGTCTGTTCAGTTGATTGTCGATGGCTTGCAAATCGGTAGTAACATTGCGCTCAAGGGATTTCAGGACACGCTGGTGCCAGCGCTGTTTCAGGTGATATCTTACTGGTGCGTCGGCTTTCCGCTGGCATTGCTGCTAAGTAAAACCAGCTGGATTGGAGGCCCGGGGGGAGTCACCGCTGTCTGGATTGCTCTTTTTACCGGGATAACACTATCGGCGATTCTGGGAGTTGGCCGGTTGCTTGTTGTGAGTAGCGGATTTGCAAATGGCAAGCGGCGCCTTTCAAGTGACGATACCCCTGCGTAGACACACAGCCGATGCACTGTCGGCTATTGTCAATACTTAAACCGATGATGTGCCCGTTACGCGGCGCTGGCTGGGCAAACGGCGGCGCTAACCGGAACCTGGGCTGGAACGGCAGCGGACTATACTGCCTGAAACCGAGACAGGAGTTTTCATGAGCCTTCGCCCCAACAAAAATGTTTTTATCACCTGCGCGGTAACCGGCTCTGGCAGTTCGCAGGACAGGTCGCCGCATGTGCCACGCAGCCCTCAACAGATAGCGGAAAGCGCTATTGATGCTGCACGCGCCGGAGCAGCCGTGGTGCATTGCCATGTGCGAGACCCGGAGACTGGTGTACCTGCCAGAAAGCTCGAATACTATCGTGAGGTAACTGATCGCATCCGCGACAGCGACGTTGATGTAGTGCTTAATCTCACTGCCGGCATGGGCGGAGATCTCGTTTTTGGTCCAGGTGAATCGCCGTTACCCCCTAATAGCGATGGCACCGACCTTGTGGGCCCGTCGGAACGCGTGGCCCATGTGGCCGAGTGCTTGCCGGAGATTTGCACACTCGATTGCGGCACGATGAACTTTGCCGAAGCCGACTACGTTGCCACCAACACGCCCGGTATGTTGCGCAGCATGGGCCGTATGATGACCGACCTGGGTGTGCGACCGGAGATTGAAGCCTTTGATACGGGCCACCTCTGGTTTGCCAAACAGCTGGTTGAAGAAGGTGTGCTTGATAGTCCGGCACTAGTGCAGCTATGCATGGGAATACCCTGGGGCGCACCGGATGATCTCAATACTTTTATGGCGATGGTAAACAACGTTCCGCAAGACTGGACGTTCTCTGCTTTTGCCATTAGCAGAAATCAAATGCCATACGTTGCGGCATCGGTACTTGCCGGTGGTCATGTGCGGGTTGGACTTGAGGATAACCTGTGGCTCAAAAAAGGGGTGCTTGCCAGTAATGCCCAGCTCGTTGAGCGTGCTGCGACAATAATCAGTAATCTGGGATCATCGGTGATGGGGCCACAGCAGGTACGCGAGTTACTGGGGTTGAAGAAACGCGCACCCGGAGCTTCGGCATGAGTAGTACCCGGTCAGGAGCGACCGGAACCGCGGCGATCATTGGCGGCGGCGTCATCGGCGCAGGCTGGGCTGCGCGCTTTGTATTGAATGGCTGGGATGTGCGTGTTTTTGATCCCTCCAACAGTGCGCCACGCATGCTTGATGAGGTACTGGATAATGCACGTCGATCGCTGCCGCGTCTGGCGGATGCACCGGTGCCGGCGGAAGGTGAGTTGCGTTTTGTTGAATCTATTAAAGAGGCGGCTAGCGATGTTACCTGGATACAGGAGAGCGTGCCCGAGCGGCTTGAGATAAAACACCAGGTGTATCGCGACATACAGGAATATGCACCGGTAGATGCAGTGCTAGGTTCTTCCACCTCGGGTTACAAACCAACAGATCTACAATACGGCGCCACCCGTCCAGAACAGATCATGGTGACTCATCCGTTTAATCCGGTGTATCTGCTGCCACTTGTAGAAGTGGTTGCCGGTGAAGCTACAGATTCCCTGATGGTGGATCGGGCTTGTACACTGTTAAGCGATTTGGGCATGAAGCCGTTGCGTGTTCGCAAAGAAATTGATGCACATATCGCCGATCGATTTCTGGAGGCAGTCTGGCGTGAGGGGCTGTGGATGATCAAAGACGGAATCGCCACCACTGAAGAAATAGACGATGCAATTCGCTATGGTTTTGGACTGCGTTGGGGACAGATGGGTTTGTTCGAAACCTATCGTGTAGCTGGTGGTGAGGCGGGCATGGCGCATTTCATAGCGCAGTTTGGGCCATGCCTGCAATGGCCGTGGACAAAATTGATGGATGTGCCAGAACTCACTGATGAACTGGTGAACACTATAGCGACCCAATCAGATGCACAATCCGGCGCTCACTCTATTCGCGAGCTTGAGAGAATTCGCGATGATAATCTGGTTGCAATGATGCGTGGCTTGAAAGAGACAAACTGGGGAGCCGGTGAGTTGCTAAACCAGCACGATGAGCGCCTGAAAAATTCGGCAGGAAAAGGGAGTCCCGCATAATGAAGTCTCGTACAAACTTAGAGTCTTTACGTACCCACTGTACTCAGCCCTCTGCCTTCAGCATGTTCACTGCGCTCAGCCTGTCCTCTGTAATCCGTCCTCTGTCCTCTGTAATCCGAACCCCGCCCTCCGTTAAAGGTCCACGGAATTGAACTTCGCACTTACTGAAGAGCAGGAACTGATCGTAAAGACGGTTCGCGAGTTTTGTGAAAAAGAGCTGTATCCGCACGAAAATGCGGTAGAGCGTAGTGGCGAAGTGCCACGAGATCTGCAACAGGAAATACGTCAAAAGTGTATTGATATAGGTTTTTATGCCGCCAACATGCCCGCGGAAGTCGGGGGCGGCGGGCTTGGACATGTAGATTTTGCGCTGCTTGAACGAGAGCTTGGCCGGGCGTCGATGGCGCTTAACCATTTTTTTGGTCGGCCGTCGAATATTCTGATGGCGTGTGAAGGGGCGCAGCGCGAAAAATATCTACTGCCCGCTGTTACCGGTGAAAAAATGGACGCACTGGCCATGACCGAACCCGACGCCGGGTCTGATGTTCGCGGAATGAAATGTTCGGCAAAACCTGACGGCGGGGACTGGCTGGTAAACGGCAGTAAACATTTCATCTCCCACGCCAACGTTGCCGATTTTATAATCGTTTTTATTGCCACAGGTGAAGAGCAAACCCCGCGAGGATTAAAGAAAAAGATCACCTGTTTTCTGGTCGATCGCGGCACTCCCGGTTTCGATATACGTGCAGGTTACGAGTCTGTTTCTCATCGGGGTTATCAGAACTGTATTCTCGACTTTGATAATTGTCGCCTGCCGGCGGAACAGATTCTCGGGGAGCTGCACGGCGGATTTAAAATAATGAACGAGTGGTTATACGCCACACGTATAACGGTCGCCTCGATGTGTGTCGGAAGGGCTCGTCGCGTGTTTGATCTGGCGTTGCATCACGCCGCAGAACGCAAGCAGTTTGGCCAACAAATTGGCAAGTTTCAGGGGGTTTCTTTTAAGCTCGCAGATATGATTACCGAAATTGACGCGGCGGACTGGTTAACTCTTGCCGGTGCCTGGCGGCTTGACCAAAGCCTGCCGGCCAATCGTGAAATCGCCAGTGCAAAAGTCTATGCATCGGAAATGCTGGCGCGGGTCACAGATGAAGCTCTACAAGTATTTGGAGGCATGGGGCTGATGAGTGACCTGCCTATAGAACGCTTCTGGCGAGACGCACGAGTCGAGCGCATATGGGATGGGACATCGGAGATCCAACGGCATATTATCAGCCGCGATCTGCTCAGGCCTCTAGGTGCGTGATTTAAACCGGCTACTGCGACCCGATAGTATTGCAGTTGCAGGGGGTTCCTGGGCCCGAAGTGTTATAGAGCAATGCCAGCTGATGGGATACGCCGGCGAAATCTGGCCCGTGCACCCGACGCATCAGGAAATTGCGGGTCTGCGAGTGTATTCTTCGATAGACAAGCTCCCCGCCGCACCGGATGCCTGTTTTATTGGTGTGAACCGTCATCAGACTATTGCGTTGGTAAGACAACTGGCCGCGTGTGGCGGTGGCGGTGCAGTGTGCTTTGCCTCCGGCTTTAGCGAGGCTGCCAACGAAGACATTGATGGACATTCGTTGCAGCAGGAATTGCTGGATGCGGCAGCTAATTTACCGATTATTGGTCCTAATTGTTATGGTTTGATCAATTACCTGGACGGGGCTCTGTTGTGGCCGGACCAGCATGGTGGTCAGCGTGTTAACAACGGCGTGGCGATTATTACCCAGTCGTCGAATATTGCGATCAACATGACCATGCAGTGCCGTGCACTGCCAATTGCCTACATAATGACCGCCGGTAATCAGGCCCAGGTTAGCCTGGCTGACATGGGTATGGCATTGCTTGACGATGAGCGTGTTACCGCGCTGGGTCTGCACATCGAGGGATTTGGCGATGTGTCGCGCTTTGAAGCGCTGGCGCTCAAGGCTCGTGAACTGGGAAAGGGAATAGTTGCCATTAAAGTGGGACGCTCTGTAAAAGCCCGGACGGCGATGGTTTCTCATACTAACTCTCTGGCGGGTAGTGATGCTGCGTCCGATGCATTGCTTGCACGGTGCGGGATAGCGCGTGTGGATTCTATTCCTGTGCTGCTCGATACCTTAAAACTGTTGCATGTGTATGGCCCGTTTGCCGGTAATTCGGTAGCGTCGATGAGTTGCTCTGGTGGCGAGGCCAGTATGATGGCCGATGCTGTTTACCGTCGCAATCTGGTCTGCAAAGATCTAGGTGCAACACAGCGCAGTGAGTTGCGTGTGGCGCTGGGTCCGATGGTGGCGCTTGCCAATCCGCTCGACTACCACACCTATATCTGGAACGATGCGGAGAAAATGAAGGCAACTTTTAGCGCTATGTTAAAGGATGGTGCGGATTTGTCTTTCCTGGTGATCGATTTTCCACGAGCGGATCGATGTAGATCTGAAAGCTGGACGGTTGCCGTTGATGCACTGGTTGAGGCGCAACAGGCTACCGGTGCAAGGGCGGCGTTGCTGGCGTCTATGCCGGAGAACATGCCGGAACACATCGCTGTAGAATTGAGTGACAAAGGTCTGCCCGCATTTACATCGTTCGACGACGCGCTCGACGCGTTGCTTGCAGTGAACCGGATTGGTCAGTCGGTTCACAGAGGCTCGTCCACGCTGATGCTTGTGCGTGCGGCGCAGGAAGGCAAAGTAGAGCTGCTTTCGGAATCGCAATCAAAAACTTTGTTAGTTGAGGCAGGGCTGTCAGTTCCTGTGTCAAGGGTGGTCAACGATGAAGCGCAAGCACTGGCTGCGGCGAGTGACATTGGCTACCCGGTAGTGATAAAAGTATCCGGAGTAGCACACAAAACTGAAGTAGCCGGAGTACATCTTAACCTTGATTCGGATGAAGCGGTTTGTGCGGCTTTTCGCCAGGTGATGTCATCATCTGACACTGCACTGATTGAGTCCTGTATCACTGACGCTATTGCCGAGTTACTGGTGGGAGTGGTACGCGAGCCTTCGAATACGTTTCTATTGACCATAGGTGCAGGCGGTGTAATGACTGAGCTGATGCAGGATGCGATCAGTTTATTGTTGCCGGTAAGCGATGAGCAATTGCACGACGCGTTGGATCAGTTGCGTATAGCGCCGCTATTGCACGGATATCGCGGACAACCGGGCGCCAGTATTAATTCGGTTGTTGAAGAAATTCAACGGTTGTGTCAATGGGTGGAAAGCCAGGCCTCGACGCTTGATGAGGTAGAGATTAATCCGCTTCTTTGTCTGGCTGATCGCGCTGTTGTCGTAGACGCCTTAATCAGAATGAGAGTATAAAAATGCAGGAAATAAAAGACGGTCCGGTGAAAACCGTTTGTGATGGCCATGTTCTGGAAGTCACTCTCGATCGACCGAAAGCCAATGCAATTGATTTGCAGACCAGTCGAATCATGGGGCAGATCTTCATGGATTTTCGCGATGATCCAGACATGCGTGTTGCTATTCTGCGTGCTGAGGGAGACAGGTTTTTTTGCCCGGGATGGGATTTAAAAGCCGCTGCTGACGGTGATGCGGTAGATGGTGACTACGGCATAGGAGGTTTTGGTGGTTTGCAGGAACTCGGCTGTCTGAACAAGCCGGTAATTTGCGCGGTAAATGGTATTTGCTGCGGCGGCGGTCTTGAAGTGGCGCTATCGTGTGATTTGATCATGGCGTCTGACACGGCCACCTTTGCACTACCGGAAATTCGCTCTGGTACTGTAGCCGATGCGGCCTCTATAAAATTGCCAAAACGCATTCCCTATCATGTTGCCATGGATCTGCTGCTTACGGGTCGCTGGTTTGATGTGCACGAAGCAAAGCAATGGGGGTTGGTAAAAGAAATTTGCAAACCTGACGAGCTACTGGATAAAACCCGTGAACTCGCCCGATTGCTCGAGTCAGGTCCGCCACTGGTTTATGCAGCGATCAAGGAAGTGGTACGTGAAGCAGAGGACATGAAATTTCAGGACGCGCTCAACCGCGTGTCAAAACGGCAACTGGCATCTGTTGATCGATTATATGGTTCTGAAGATCAGCTTGAGGGCGCACTCGCGTTTGCCGAGAAACGCGAGCCGGTCTGGAAGGGTAAATAAAGCCAGGTGGTCAATGGTTCGATCTGCCCGGTACTACACTAACTGGAGCAGGTTAGCATGGTACAGCCGGGACGGGTCGTTGCCCAGTCAGGCCGTGGTGCGGCGTATTTTTCGAATTCCGGCTGTTCAGTATAGGGGTTGCGGAGCACTTCAAGTACTTCGTCTATAACGCTATAGTCGCCTGCTTCAGCGGCGTCTATGGCGAGTAGCGCTATATAGTTTCGCAGTACATAACAGGGATTTGTAGCGTCCATAAGCGAGCGGCGTTTTTGCGGGTCGATAGATGAAACTCTTTGCGACCATTGCTGTAACCAGCTGGTGAAAGCGGCTTTGGCATCATCGGAGAGTGAATCTTTTTTATAAAATGCCGGTGAGATGATTTCCAGCATGCTCTCGGGAGTGGCGTCGCGTTGCTCGGGGATTGCAGCGAGACTGCGGAATAATATGGTGAAGTCGGTTGGTGTCTGGCCAAGTGTGTCCCATAGACTGGTGAATAATTCATCGTCGCCTTTTTCAAGGTCCGTGATACCGAGTTTAGCCGCAGTCACCTGTGTCCAATGCTCGTCATACCAGAGGTTGTAGTGTTCCAGTACTTCAACGAGCGGCGCAGTTTCATTGTCGAACAGCGGTAGTACGGCGTTGGCCAATCGATATAAATTCCACAAACCGATTTGTGGCTGGTTACCGTAGCAGTAGCGACGGCTTTGCAGATCGACGAAATTTGGTGTCCAGTCGGGATCGTATTCTTCCAGCCAGCCATATGGCCCGTAGTCGATGGTGTGTCCAAGGATCGACATGTTATCGGTGTTCATCACAGCGTGTACAAAGCCCACGCGCTGCCAATGTGCCATCAGCCGTGCAGTGCGCTCGAGAACTTCTTTAAACCACTGCTGGTAAACATCGATTGTCGGTTTCCCAAGGTGCGGGTAGTCGCGGGTGATGACATGATTGGCGAGTGCCTTGAGCTGTTCGAGCTCGCCATGAGCTGCGTGTATTTCAAAACTTCCAAATCTTACAAACGAATGTGCGGCACGGCAGAGGATAGCACCGGGTTCTGGCTGCACGTTGCCGTTGTAAAACACATCGCGATCGACCTCGTCGCCGGTGAGGCAGAGTGTCAGTGAGCGTGTGGTCGGAATTCCGAGATGGTGCATAGCCTCGGAACACAGGTATTCCCGGACGGAAGATCGCAATACCGCAAAACCGTCGCCCTGGCGGGAGTAGGGCGTGCTGCCTGCCCCTTTAAGTTGCAGAGTCCAGTGTTGTCCCTGTGTGTCCGCCAGTTCCCCAAGAGCAATAGCGCGACCATCGCCCAGTTGGCCAGCCCAGTTGCCAAACTGGTGGCCGCCGTATCGCATCGCATACGGAACGCTCCCGGGTGCCATGGTGTTACCGGTGAATAATTCGGCGGCGTCCTGTGGCGAAGATTCGAGGTCCAGCTGCAGGGCCGCGGCCATCTCGCGGGACCAGGCAATCAGTTTCGGCCCGCTTGTTTTCGCGGGTTGTACCGAAGACCACATAATATTCCCGACCTGCCTTTGGCTGAAAGCAGGAGACTTGTCACCTGGCAATGTATCGGTGAAAGCTGATTCCAGCTGCAGGTTTTGCAACGAACTGGCGGGTCGGATTGAAGAATTCGGGGGGCGGGTAGTCATAGTTTGCAAGTATACAGTTGTGTCGTCTGATGTGTCCGAGTGGTCTTTTGCGAGGAAGTGAAACGCAATTCACTCGGGCCAGAGCTGCGACATAAGATGAATATCTATCAATCGAATTATGCGCATTCCGGATGAGTGCGGGCTGGATGTTAATACCCGCAGATCGCCAGGTCGTAGAAAATTGGCGCGCTTTTGCCTTCCCGATATTCTGATTGCTGGCACCGAATCATTACAATATTGCCCCTCATGTAATGGTATTGCTACAAATCCTTCAGCAACGCTGTTACATTTTAGCCTGGATTTCGGGAGTAACCTTGTGGGTAAGTGGCAGCGATTTTTCTTCGTGCTTTGGATTGGCACCACGGTGTGCAACATCCATGCGGCGAGCGACGATAAAAATGCCGGCGAGAGCGAAACGGCCACCCCGGAGGCAGAGCCACTGGACCTGGATGCCGCGGTTGTTGAGCAGAATCTGGCTGAAGGTGTTCTGCCCAAAATTGACGAATCTCTGCAGGAACAGAAATTTTCTGCGAGCGAGGATGAGGAAGTAAAGAGCAAGGAAGACGTGTGGACTGAAATCAATACGGCAATCTCACACCTCAATCAGCGCATAGGAAGTTCGATGTTTCGTGATCTCAAACGCTTGTCGAACACAGAAATGGAAGTTCGTCTGGACGCGAGTTATTGGGATCGGGTGCTCTACCAGACCCGGGTAAGTCTAAAAAAAGATATAAGTGATATATGGCATTTGTTTGTCATTCAATATAACGATGATGATAAATCTGCGGTGTTTTTTATCGATGATAAAACCGGTAAAACCATCGACATTTTTACCCGTAGCAAGCTGGCTGGCGCCGGTAACTAGCCAACTCTCCGGTCTAGGGCTGCCGGGTGTTCAGGGCGATAATGCTCACAACACTACTCAGGGGTTGTCACCTCCATAACACCGGCGCACAGTATAAGTGCGGTCGCCAGTACTTCACGTGCAGTTAGCGACTCCCCGGCAAGCCAGGTAGCGCTGATACCGGCTACCAGCACTTCGGACATCATAAGAATACCGACGCGGCCTGGTGACAGTATCTGCGCGCAACGGATGCAGATATACAGACTCGGCAACATGATCAATACATAAAAAATAAACAAGGACGGCATCGCTGCGAGCCATTGCTGTGTGGTTGGAACACTGGCTGTTTCGATTCCCGGATATACCCACAAGAATACGCCACTGACTAACAGCGCAAAGAAATACTGAAGCGGAACCAGGTCGAAAGCCGGCAAATGTGGTGTTTTTCGCAACATAACAGTGCCAAACCCCCACAGCATACCGGCGAGAATCGCTGCAAGGTCACCGCGGTTAAAGTCACTTACAGTGCTGTTGTTTCCAGTATCGACAACCATAATGGCCAATCCCGAAAACCCGATTCCTATAGCCAGCCAGCGACGAAGTCCTGTTTTTTCGTTCAGAAAAATGATGGCCAGCAGCGTCGACCACACCGGCGTTAGATAAAATAGCAGTGTTGTACGCATCACAGTGGTGTAGAGGAATGCGGTTGCGTAGCACGCCAGTCCGGCCCCGACAGGCAATGCGATAACGGTCATTGCAAACCAGTGTGTGCGTATAGAGCTAAACCGAAGTGCAGCAAAAGGTATAAGGAATAAAAACGGAACCAGATAGACGGCGATTACCGCCCAGCCAGGACTGATGCCGGTCGACTCTATGTTGCGTAGCGGAAGCCAGTATAGCCCCCATAATCCTGCAGCAATAAAAACCAGCACGCCGGGGCCAACGTTACTATTGCCGATCAGTTGCCGCATAGATTCAGTGTACCGGAACGAAAATTTTGTGCATACGAAGCGGCGTGCAGCAAATGTTGGTCGGCCATCACAACTGGAAAGCTTTCAGGAATGTGGTGACACTGGATTGTGAGCGCTGTTAACACAGGAGTGAACCTGCAGATCGGTTGCGATAGATGACTCCGACGGGTCAGTCGAAAGAGTGGTGTTTGATAAAAAACTACCCACTGAAATGTGGGTAGCGCTCTCAAGAGCTTAGCGGGCTCACTATAACTGATTGACAGTCATTCGAGCCCGCTTTTAACGACTGAACTTCAACTCGAATTCAACCCGTCGGTTGCTACGGCGGCCAACCGGAGTAGAGTTGTCTGCCACAGGCGCTGACTCTCCATAGCCGTAGGCGATAAGACGTTCGACTTCTATATCCTGGTCTGCGATATAGGCGGCGCATGCCTGTGCTCGTTGCATGGAGAGTTGCATATTGCGAGTGGCCGGGCCTGAAGAATCCGTATGCCCGCGAATTTCCAGGACCGCTTGCGGGAATTTGCGCATCAGACCGGCGACCTCTTGCAGCACGGATTGCGATTGCGTCGTCAGTGTTGCGCTGTTCGAATTAAAAGCCACCTGCGACAGAGCTTTGTCGAGAATCTCCTGATCTTGCTGGCTTAATCGGGCCGCCGGTTCGGCCTCGGTTGCGGGGCAACCAAGTGTGCTTACCGAACCTTCGAGTTCCGGACAACGATCACTGGAGTCAGCAATACCGTCACCATCCGAATCGGCAGGACATCCGTTTGAAGACGGATCGCCGGGGATGGTCGGACAGTTGTCGGCACTATCGGCGATACCGTCGCCATCACTATCGCTGTCATCAATTGGACAACCGTTTCGGCTGGCCTGGCCAGCTGTATCCGGACACTGATCCAGCGAGTTCACGATGCCGTCGTTATCATTGTCGGCAGAGCCGTATTCGCTTGTTGCCGTGCCCGGTGCCAGTTGCGGGCAACCGTTTGTTTCGGCAGGGCCGGCGTCATCAGGGCAGAGATCATCTGTATCTGCAACGCCGTCCGAATCACTGTCGACACTACCGGCATCTTCGGCTACGCAGCCGTCGTTTTCGGCAAGACCGGCTGTTTGCGGGCAACGATCATCTGCATCGTTAACGCCGTCACCGTCGACGTCTGTGGGGCAGCCATTGTTGATGCTGGATCCGGCCTGTTCGGGACAGGCATCATCTGCATCGAGCAGTCCATCGTTGTCTGCATCCTGCGGGCAGCCGTCCCCGCTACCGGCAACGGCCGGGCAGGCATCATCCTGGTCAGCAATTCCATCATTGTCGCTGTCCGCGGGACAACCATTGTCAATGGCGGAACCCGCTTGCTCGGGGCATGAGTCTGCTGCACCGAGTACACCGTCACCATCGGTATCTTCCGGACAACCTTCATTTTCGGCGGTTCCGGCGAGTTGTACGCAGCGATCATCGGGATCGGCAATACCGTCGGAATCAGTATCGTTGGGGCATCCATCCTGTGTGTCTGCAGCGATAGCCGGGCAGGCGTCGTCGGCATCGGAAACAGAGTCACCATCACGGTCTTTGACAACGGCTGCCACGACCGGCTGCAAAGGCGCTTTGGCTTGACGATCTGCCGGGCAACCGCGCGATTCGGGTTCTCCGGGTACCCCCGGGCACTCATCGATTTTATTAACGAGGCCATCGCCATCCGTGTCCATAAGAGCCGGATCTGTTTCTGCCGGACAACCCGAGTTTGCCGCAGTGCCCGCACGGTTTACACAAAGATCCAGATTGTTGTCTATGCCATCCTGATCGAGGTCGGATGAGCCTGCGATTACCGCGGGTGGCGATACGGATGGTGTAGAGTTGCCGAACACATACCAGTAGCCCAGCAAACCAAACAACAATATCACCGGAATCGCCACGAAGAACATTTCGCGTTCTTCGTCGTTTTTAAAAGGGAGTAAACTTTTTTTCATCGGAGTTACCAGCTTTTGCGCACCATGAGGATCCGCGCTATCTAACGGGGCGGATGCGTGTCGGTCGGTGGCCCGCCGGTTGTTTCAGGCGGGCCAGGTCCGTTGTGGGTTACTAGCTGATTTTACTGGCGACGCTGTCTGCTATTTTCTTTGCAGCATCGCGACCGCCGAAACCGAACGCCAGTGCCGCGGCAACCGCAACAGAGCCGATAGTGAAGGCAAACGCCATGTTGACAATGTTGTCAGCGAGACCCATGGCGCGAAGGCCCATGGCGAGCACCAGTCCGAGAATGGCGAAGCGGGCGATATTCGCGAGGGCCGGATTAGTTTTGCTGATGGCCTGGTGTGCCAGGGTGCCGAGGAAGTTACCAATCACCAGAATTACTCCGCCAACAAGAATGCCGCCGCCAAACTCGAGTACCTTTGCCATGATCTGGGTAATTACGTCGATGTCGAGCCGATCAACCGCTGCAGTAAAACCGGTTAACATCGCGAAGAACATGATCGATCCACCAATCAGTTTGGTCGGTGTGAAGGTGTCGGTAAACATGCCCTGCATGCCGAGTTTTTCGGGCATGGCATCTATATTCAGGCCTTCGAGAATTCCCCCCAGAATCTGTACTACAAATTTGGCGACGAAATAGGTAACCGTGAGAATAATAGCGGCGCCGATAATGTTCGGAATCGCAGACATGAGTTTGTTGATCATTGCGGTGGCCGGGCCGGAAATGGCTTCAATATCGAGGATACCGAGGGCGGCCACGACGATGGGCAGCAGGATGGCGGCAAACACAAAAGAACTGCCCAGTTTGGATACCTTGATGTCGTCGTTTCCGGTTTTAAGCGCCAGTTGCTCATCGGCCTTTGACAGTGCCATGCCGACGAACTCGGAAATTATCTTCGCGAGTATCCAGCCCACATAGCCGACTATGCCGGCACCGATAATGTTTGGCACATAACCAATAAACTGGTTTGCCATATTTTTTAGCGGGTCGAGTACGTCGGTTAGCCCCATTTTCCCGAGCACCGCTATCAGCACAAACAACACAATGACGTAATAGATAAGCGTGGCAACGGGCGTTGCCAGATCGGTGATGCTGCCGTCCGAATTTTCCCTGCGTAGAGCGCTTACTTTCTCCAGTGCACTTTGCGCAAATCGTCTGACAAATTTGGCGATGATCAGGCCAATAACAAGTATAGCGAGCGCAATCAGAATCGGGCCGAGGGCAGAACCGAAGGGCAGGCTGCTGAGAAAACCGTTGGAATCGTTCATGGGGTGTACTCCGTCGTGTTGATAAATGCTTTTTTCTAGTTGTTGTATGCGAACACGCTAATTATTGACCAGTCATGGCAACTACAAGGTAACTTATTGTTAGAGATGAGTTTTCTGGTAAATTGGCAAGGTTTGCCGGAAGTAAGTCAACTCACCGGTTCATCGTGCTCGATATCTATCGGGAAGCATAGTTGAGAACTGACCAGTCGCTTTGATTCGAACATCTGTACGATTTCATCCTCTCTTAAATAAATCTGGCAACTTTAAAAAATCAATAAAAACAGAAGGATAGGTTTTTTGTTTTACCGGTCTGGAGAAGAAATTGCATCACTCCCGTTTTATTGTCATTATTGCGATATAAATGTACATATAAATATATCTTTATATTAAAATAATCAACAGTATCACCGAAAAGTAACCTGGACTGGCATGGAACAATTGCTCAATGGCTTGAGAGCAGCAGGTGAGCCCACCCGGCTCAGATTGCTGGCTTTGTGCGCGCATGGCGAGCTAAGCGTCGGTGAGCTGACCCAGATTCTTGGTCAAAGCCAGCCCCGCGTATCACGGCATCTGAAGTTACTCGTTGAAGCAGGGTTGCTTGAGCGGTTTCGCGAAGGAGCGCAGGTTTTCTATCGAATTGCTGATCGAACTGAAGAAGCCCACCTGGCGCGTACCGTCGTCGACCTGTTGCCCGCCGAGGATTCTGAACTCAATCGGGATTTACAACGACTGGATCAGGTCAAGCAAAAACGCGCTGATGTGGCTCGCAACTACTTTCGCGATAACGCCGCGCGGTGGGACGAGATCAGGGCACTGCACGTGCCGGAAGCATTGCTGGAAAAAGAACTGCTGGAAGTTGTGGGTCGCCAGCCAATTACTGATTTTCTGGATATTGGCACCGGTACCGGTCGATTGCTGGAACTGCTTGCCGATCGCATTGATCGGGGCATGGGCATCGATTTGTCTCAGGAGATGCTGACAGTGGCACGCGCGAACCTCGAAAGGGCGTCTTTGCGCAATGTTCATGTCAGGCAAGCCGATATGTACAACATGCCGGTGGCCGATCACTCCATCGACCTTGCAACTCTTCACCTGGTGTTGCACTACAGCGATGTTCCCGGTCTGGTTATCGAAGAAGCGGTACGTGTGTTGAAGCCCGGAGGACGGCTAGTGATAGTCGACTTCGAAACGCACACAGAAGAGCGTTTGCGCACTGAGCATAAACATCACCGACTGGGGTTCGATGACGGGGAAATCGAATCCTGGTTTAACCAGTACGACCTGGTGGCGCTGCAGGCGAGAGAGCTGCATGGAGAACCGCTTACCGTGAAGATCTGGCACGGTGAACGCGCAAGCCCGACGACTCATTAATTCAAATTAAAATCAAGTACAGGAAACACTGGAAGCGATCAATGAAGGAAGCACAATTTTCATATGAATTTTTCCCGCCGGGCAACGCTCTCGGGGAGCGCCGTTTTTGGCGTAGCCTTGGTCATTTTGAAATGATGGATCCGGGCTTCTTTTCGATTACCTATGGTGCTATGGGTAGTGGACAGCAACGCAGTATCACAACCATCGAAAATGTCATTGCGGAAAGTGATGTACCGATAGCTGCTCACCTGACTTTTGAAGGATCGACACGGCAAGAGATCGATGATGTTGCACGGCACCTTGCATCTATTGGCATAGAGCGAATTGTAGCCTTGCGCGGTGATGATCGCGAGAATGCCGCCAGTGCCCTGCAGCGAGGCCCTTGCTATCGAGATGTCGCAGAATTTATTGCGGGCCTGCTGGAAATATATCCGTTTGATATCAGCGTTGCATGTTACCCGGAAGTACACCCGAAAGCGGAGTGCGAACAAAGTGATCTGCAAGCGCTAAAAGCCAAATTTGACGCCGGTGCAAATCGTGCCATAAGCCAGTTCTTTTTCGACGCGGATATGTTTGAACGTTTTCGTGATCGCGCGGTTGCAGCGGGTATTGATCAGCCGCTGGTCGCTGGCGTGTTGCCAATACGCGACTTCGGCAAGGTAACATCAATTGCCGCACAATGCGGGGCAACAATTCCGCAGCGATTAATTGATCTTTTTGCAAAAGCCAACGGAGATACACTGCAGGAAGAGCAAATTGCCAGGCAGGAGGTTGAGCGTTTCATTGATGAGCTGATCGTTCGGGGATGTTCGCGTTTTCATATTTATACGCTTAATAAAACCATCGATTTGAGACAGCTAACCGGCCGATCGCAAATTGCCTCGGCGCAAACTGCTGCGATAGCGTAGCGATATGAACGGTCCGCGTTAGCACTTTGCTGCGGCGCCTGTTGCTCCGCGGGACCAATGGCTTGTGGCTGAGAGCTCACGGCCAGGTTGCATTTCCAGTTCTATACGCTGTGCCCGCCCAGGGCACTTTTCACGACGAGAATGTGTAACGCAGTCGGCGGGCAGACAGCCTCGCCCGATGAGAGCGGTCCTGCAACCGCGTTGCAGCTTTTGAAGAGGGCGCTCCAACAACAAAGCCAGGAGCCATTATCTGCGTGCTGCGCATTATTGTGAAACAGCTCGTTAGCTCTGAACCCGCAGTTATAAGTTGGAAGGACCAATAGTGGTCCGTCCAACTAATGGCGCTGTTGTGTTATAACAGAGTAGTTGTTGTGCAATAGAACTTCTGCCAGTGCAAACACCCTGCAACGAGCGCTGACAATTGAACGTAGTTGTTACATAGAGCAACTATGCGTCATTAATGATCTTAAAAGCGCCTTTGTTGAGGCGAGTGTTCGCCCGGGTGGGGTTCTGCTGCTCAAAGTCCCCGGAGGAAACCGGATGTTTAACGCTTGCGGATAACCTATGCAAAAACACGCACAGTATTTATTGCTTAACGTTGGGCACTTTCTCGATCATTTTTTTATGCTGGTTTTTGCCACTGTAGCGGCGTTGTCTTTGTCCGTTGAGTGGAACCTTGGGTACGCAGAATTAATCCCCTACGCCACTCCGGGCTTTATCGCATTCGGTTTGTTTGCAGTGCCAGCGGGCTGGCTCGCGGATCGCTGGAACCGACACGCATTGATGGTAGTGTTTTTTATTGGTATTGGATTGTCGGCTGTCGCCACTGCCATTGCCGACACACCGCTACAGATGGGTATTGGCCTGTTTTTTATTGGTGTATTTGCAGCGATCTATCACCCGGTTGGCATTGCGCTGGTGCTGGAGGGGCAGGAACGCACCGGTATGAGAGTGGCGTTTAATGGCGTCTGGGGTAACATGGGGGTGGCTTGTGCAGCCCTGGTGACTGCCTGGTTTATTGATTCAACTGGCTGGAGGTCTGCGTTTATCTGGCCGGGCCTTATATCAGCGGCTCTTGGAATAGCGTACTGGCGCTGGGCCATACCAGTCAGCGGGAAATCTGCTGCAAAATCCGCCGCGGCTTCTACACCTGCAGCAGCCAACACCATATTTCTTCGAGTACTTGTGGTGATCTTTTTAACCACAGCGCTTGGCGGCGTGGTATTCCAGAGTACAACTTTTGCGCTGCCCAAAATTCTGGCCGAAAGAGCCTCCGATTTAGCCTCGAATGCAACACTGGTGGGACAACTCGCTTTTGCTGCGTTTGCCGCAGGGTCCATCGGTCAGCTTGTTGTCGGTTACCTGCTCGACCGGTTTTCACCGCGACGTATTTTTATGCTGGTTGCCACTATGCAGGTGGTATTTTTTGCGGTTGCTGTCAGTGCGCAGAATATGCTGGCTGTCGTGGCGGCTGTTGGCTATATGCTGGCTGCCTTCGGTCAGATACCTATTAATGATGTGCTAATAGGTCGTATTGCGCGATCCTCGATACGAGGGCGAATACTGGCGGTTCGATATACCATAACGATTCTCGTTATGGCGTGTTCGGTGCCGATGATTGCCTGGGTACATGCCAACTATGGATTTTCTCTGCTGTTCAAAGTACTGGTAGTGACAGCTGCATTTATATTTTTGGCGGCCTTCACATTGCCGGCCGCGATAGTTCCGGCCCGCCCGAATGCAATGGCCCCGGTCGGGCAGAGCCGTTAGCTAGTGCCCATCCAGAAACTGATTTTTGCATGCTGAATGGAAGAGCAGGTAGGGTGGATAAGCCTGCGCATCCACCATATATAGTACCGGTGGATGCGCAAGCTTATCCACCCTACGATTAACAACCATTCATTGGTGCATTTATGGATGGACACTAGCTATAGCTATAACCAGACTATAAACCGGATCGTGCAAGCTCCGTTACTTCAATCCGCTATGTGTAGCGAATACCCAACCGTAAATACAGGCCTTATCGTATATGACTGAACTATGTGACCTTTCTGCTGTGGATGCGGCAGCCGGAATTGCCAGCAAGGATCTATCCCCTGTTGAGTTGTACAACAGTTGTTTAAGCAGAATTGATGCGGTAAACAACGTATTAAATGCTGTGGTTGCAATCGATGAAAAGGCAGGTTTGGCCAATGCCAAAGCGGCCGAGAAAAAAATTCTGAGCGGTGAAGTTACTGGTCCTCTTGCCGGTTTACCCGCCGGCATCAAGGATCTGGAGGCAACAGCGGGCTTGCGCACGACCTGGGGTTCAAAAATACACGAACACCATGTACCACTGGAAGACGATAAAATGGTGGCCGATATCAAGGCGGCTGGCGGCAACGTTTTTTGCAAAACCAATACGCCGGAATTTGGCGCCGGGGGCAACACCGTGAACCTGGTGTACGGCGCTACCGGCAACCCGTTCGATCCGCAGAAAACCTGTGCCGGTTCGTCAGGGGGTACAGCAGTCGCGCTAGCCGCCGGTATGATGCCTGTGGCCACCGGTTCTGACTACGGCGGTAGTTTGCGCACACCTGCTGCATTTTGTGGTATCACAGGCTTCAGGCCGTCCCCGGGGGTAGTGCCCAATGTGCACGGTGGTGTTGCGCTACATCCGTTTTCCGTTTTGGGTCCGATGGGCAGAACTGTCGCAGATACGCACTTGTTGCTGCGAACGCAGTCCGGTGTGGATCGTCGCGATCCTTACAGCAACGCGACAGTACGGGTGTCGGATGTGCTATCGCCATGTGATCTTGATGGAGTGCGTGCAGCCTGGTCAACCGATCTGGGTTGTTGCCCCGTGGACAATAACATTCGACAGATATTTAATTCTCGTCTGTCCCTGTTTAGCCACCAGTTCAAAGAGTGTGTCGAACGCACACCTGAGATGGACAATGTGCACAACATCTTTGAAGTGCTTAGGGGGTTGAATTTTGTCGCCGGACATCAGCAACGGCTACAGGAACACCGGGACATTCTGGGCCCCAATGTTATTGACAACACGGAACGCGGGCTGGCACTTACAGTGACTGAAATTGCTGAAGCGTTTGTGCAGCAATCGAAGCTGTACCGGGATTCGCTCAGCTTTTTTAATGATGTCGATGTGCTTATCTGTCCAGCTGCATCGGTTTCACCGTTTCCACACAGCCAGTTAACAGTGTCAGAAATCAATGGCGAGCAGATGCCAACCTATATGCGCTGGCTGGCTCTTTCATACGCACCAACCAGTGCGCTTTGTTGCAGTTGTGTTCTGCCTTGCGGGCTTGATGATAACAATATGCCGTTTGGTATACAGGTGATCGGTCCCAACGGATCCGATTCGCGTGTGTTAAATATTGCAGCGAGCATTGAGAAAGTTTTGGCGGGGAATGAACTTACACGACGTCCAGTACCGGATCTACAGGCTCTGGCGTCATGATTGTGATCTTGCTATCTGCCTCAACGAAGTGAGTGTGAAAGCAAGCCTGGCATAGACAGAATGTGCTGTAAGAGAGACGGTTAATGATTACCGGGTAGCGTCGATCTTCCAGGTTAACGGCACAATCTATAAACAGCCCTCTTGCCTAACATGTTCACGTTAGCTGTTTATTTGCAGTAGAGTGTAAATGTACCACTGTTGGTTTTAACGTCTGGAGAATATTCGACCATGGTTTATTTTATTGAATTTCTGTTTCGTTGGGTTCACGTATTGGCGGGACTCACCTGGGTAGGGCTGCTCTACTATTTTAATTTTATACAGGGTGAATATTTCAAGGAAGCAGAGGCTGGTGCCAAAGCAGACGCATTGAAGAAGCTGGCGCCGAGAGCGTTGTGGTGGTTTCGATGGGGATCAGTGATGACATTTATCACTGGTGTGTATTTGTTTGTATCGCTCGGCGCAGGAGTGAATCAGTACATCGCCATCGCGGCATTGATGGGTACTATCATGTTTCTAAATGTATGGGGCATTATCTGGCCACATCAAAAGGTTGTATGTGGCCTGAAGGAAGGAGACGTTGCAGTGTCAGGTGCCAAAGCCCTGCTTGCCTCTCGCACCAATACACTTTTCTCAGGACCAATGTTGTTCGGCATGCTGGCCTCCAAACACGGTGCATTCGGCTCGGCCCCGGGCGGGTTTGACCAGATCTCTTTTACCGATTTCGGTTTTATTATTGCGGTACTGATTGTTCTTGCGCTTGAAGCGAATGCGATACTGGGGCAACTCCGGCAATTGGCAACTGTGAGAGGCGTTGTTCACATGAGTTTTGCGCTAACTGCTGTGATCTATCTCATTATTCATTTTCTGTAAAAAACAGTCGGCTCCGCCGTTGACTTCAGCGAATTTCGTTGGCTTCAGCGAATATAAGCTCGGGATAGCAGTTTTTGTATTTCGTGTATAAATTCGTTGAAGTCAATCGCCCTGAATGTTTTTCGGCTGTGGAGTTTGCAGCGATATTGAATCTTCGAATCCCGCTGTGGTTTTATTCGTTTTTCTGATCTTCACCGGGTACACCATAGTTCGGCGCTTCTACAGGGTTTAGAGCGCGTTGAACGTATGCTGCCATTTGCGGTTTGTAAACCGCCCAGGCGTTAGCTACGTTTTCGACAGGGCAATCCTCCTCACTCCAGTCACAACGCAACTCGGCGACTGGCCACGCCACCTGATCAACCAGTAAAAGCCCCGCAGAGTGTACCGGGCCTGCTTCACCTCCGGCATCCACTGCACTTTTCATCGCAACCATCAGTCGATCGCCAAGGTGGCCGCCTGCACTGCAAAAAGAATCGACGAGTACTGCGGGTATTGAATTGTTGGCTAGAAGGTTGCCACCAGCGGCGACGTTCGCTGCCTGCGCTTCGGCGAATATCCCGAGGGAGTTTCCGCCCGAATGGATAGCGGTTTCACCCTGGTTGTCTACCGCCAGTACCTGACGGTAGTCCATGTGTGCAGCAGAGCCTTGCAGAATGGTTATAGTCTGGCTGGCACTGGCGCCTCTTTCCATCAGGTCGAGAGCGCGATTGCCTAGCTGCGGGTCGGTGATGTTCTGACTGGCAACTGCGCCGGTTCCTGCTCGGGCATAAGCGCAACGCGCGGCCACCGCTGGTGACGAGGATGAGATCGCCATACCAAACATGCCTGTCTCCTGGCAGCGTGCGACGAGAGAAAACGTCATGTAATTTTCCTCAGGAGTAATCTAGTGTGGTTGTGCTAATAATTGCGAGTTCAGCAGAATACTAGCCTGGAATCGGAGTTGATTGCGCAGACATAGCGAAGCGAAATCGATGCGAAGATACAACGCAGGTTCAGTCAGGTATAACAGCAGTGGCATCAATTTCAACCAGCCATTCCGGTCTGGCCAGCGCTTGTACCACCAGGCCGGTAGATACCGGGTAAACATCCTTTATATACTGACCCATAGTGCGGTAGATCGATTCGCGATGACGCACATCGGTGATGTATACAACAACCTTCACGAGGTGTTTCATTTCGCCACCACACTCTTCAATCAGCTGCTGGATATTCTGCATCACTTTGTGAGTCTGTTGCACGGGATCATGGCTATCAATGTTTGCCGCGTCGTCGAGATTCTGCGGGCACTGGCCACGCAGAAATATTGTACTGCCTCTTGCGACGACCGCCTGGCATAAATCATTGTCCAGATTTTGTTCCGGGTAGGTATCACGGGTATTGAATTTTCGGATTCGGGTGTGTGTCATGGCGCTTACCGGTCAAAGGTATGTTGAAGGACGCAACCTGCTTGCGTGCTGTGAGTTGATCATACGATAAAAGGTCAAATGAAGTTGTCGAAGAAAAACGCGTTGTTTTCTACTGTACCGCATCGGTCGCATTTAGTGACTGGAAGCTTGCTTTTTGGTTCGTTAAATACGCTTGCAGCAGCGCTGCCGTTGCCAGTGGAGGCCCGTGTGTGTGAAGTGGTCTGAACTCACCTGGCAAATGTGACAACAAAACGATTAAACCTGACGGGTTTGTGACCGATATCTCTGATGCAGGGAGGTAATATTCTCAAGGACGGGAATGGACAGGATGTCCGGGATATGGAAGTGCCAGCATGGATGCTGGAGCGTTACTGAAGGATCGAACGCTGCGTTGGGATACGCCGCTTCCTGAATGCCCTTGTATGCGATTGCCGAAGTGTGCGGCCGCCTGTTTATTCTTCCGTGACTGCAGCTTTGGTCTGTTCAGAAGTGGTCGGCAGAGCGTCCAGGCTGCTGCCACTCAGAAGTGATTTTTCCACGATCGACGCGCTGGCAAGGTCAGCGACTACCCGGTTTCCCTCGATACTGAGATGCAGGTGCGCGGTCCGGTAGAAATATTTTGTTCTCTTGTTAGCCGGATCCATAAAAACCGGCATTGGGGACACGACATTGAAATGCGAAGGTAAATCATACGGCTCCATTTCGATATCGAGCACCGAGTAGTAGTTGGGCGGATCGAATCCGTTCGGTATATCAACCAGCATGAACCTGGCGCCGTTCTCGTTGCTTAGTTGTTTGCCACGTTTTAGCAGTTCGTAGAACAGGTCGGCGGGGCTGTTGCCGGGCTCATCAGCGGCCGGAGTCTCGGCGGGCTGGCTGGTAAAAAATTGTTTCACGGTGTTCTTCACCAGCAATAATGCTTTAACTGCTGCACCTGCCTGTTCCCGCACCACGCTATAGAGCTGGCTGTGCTCTATCATCCATCGATATACCGCGTACTGCATGAGTTTGTCTCGTACCTCAATTGCTGGCAAGTAGTTATTGCCGGTCCTGACGAGCTTGCCGTTGTCAATTTTGAACAGATTGGAGATTACATTCTCGCGCAGATCAGTGAGGTGTAGCTCAAATATTACCAGGTCCGGATCAAACGGCAAAACTCTCGATTCCATTGCAACAATATACTCGGCGGTGCCGAAACCGCTAACCGAAAAATTTAGTACCTCGCAGTCCAGTCCGGCAGTGGCCAGATTGTTTTGCAGCAAGTATGAGAAGCTGTGCTCAAGGGCAACTTCGTAACCCATGAAGAAGCTGTCACCCAGCACCGCGATCCGACACTGGTCATTCGGTTTTTCCTGGCTGTAGTCTTTATCTGCGCGCATGCCCTGGCTGTTAACACGAATTTCAACATCAACTTCTCGAGAGGTTTGACCGTAAACCGAGTTCGGAATGTTGCGTCTTATCCCGTCATCACCGCCAGTGACGTAGCGAGGCATTAGTGCAACCCCTGCAAACAGTCGCAGAAAAAATTCCCCGAAGATGATCACATACACCGGTGTGCAAAGAACGATGAGCGCGATTTTACCGGGGGATAGCCATCGCCCGCTTTTATGGTCTTTAAATATATCCACGATCAGAAATCAAAGTAAATGAATTCGACTTCGCCCTTGAACCTCAGGGCGAGAATGGAAAGCAGTACGAAAAGGTACATGTTATACCGCAGGAATGGCATTACATCGAAATGGAATTCCAGTTTCCTGTAGTGAGCCTGGAGTATCTGTACAACGATAAGCGGAGCGATAAACTTTAGCACGCTGCTTATCGAGCCACTCTCGCCTATGCTGCGCAGGGCAAACAGTCCGTCGAGGTATACGCTCAAATTTTCCAGACCGTTGGCGCGAAAAATAAGCCAGCCTATCATCGTAAGAAAAAAGAAAAACGCCATGCTTATTGCCGAACGGCTGAACTCCAGCGCTGGTGCCAATGGTTTGGCAAGCCACTGGTCGATAAATAAAATCCGGTAAATGACCAGCACCAGACCCTGGTAGGCCCCCCAGAGTACGAACGTCCATGCTGCGCCGTGCCACAGACCACCCAGTAGCATGGTGAGGAACAGATTGCGGTAAGTCAGCAGCCCGCTGCCACGATTACCACCGAGGCCAATGTAGAGGTAGTCGCGCAACCAGGTGGACAGGCTGATATGCCAGCCGCGCCAGAACTCGGACGGTGTGCGTGAGAAATAGGGCAAACGGAAATTGACCATTAAGTCGAACCCCATGATTCGGGCAATGCCGCGAGCCATATCGCTATAGCCGGAGAAGTCGCAGTAAATCTGAAACGTAAACGCCAGCAGGCCGAGCCACAAACCCGTTGAGCTCATTATGTCGGGATTGGCAAATGCATCGTTGGCGACCAGTGCGAGGTTGTCGGCGATGACTGCTTTCTTATAGGCGCCCCAGGCAAACAAAATGGCGCCGCTGGTAATTCGCTCAAAAGTAATTTCGCGTTTTTTGAAAAACTGCGGCAACAGGTTTTTCGCACGTTCAATGGGGCCGGCGACCAGCTGCGGGAAAAAAGCGATGTAGGCGGCAAGCTCCAGCAAACGTTCGGTTGGCTGCATGCGGTCTCGATAAATATCGATGGTGTAGCTTAGTGTTTGAAAAGTGTAGAAGCTGATGCCGACCGGCAGCGCTATATGGAGTGTGGTCCAGGTGAGGTTGATGCCGGCACCACTGGCCAGTGTTGCCAGTGAATCTGCGAAGAAATTGAAGTATTTAAAAACTCCGAGCAGGCCCAGATTGACTATCAGACTGATGGCCATCCAGAATTTTCGTCGTGCTTTTTCTTCGAGCTTTGCCGAGTAGTTTATGGCAAATGCACCACAGCCGACCAGCAGTAACACGGCGATAAAGAAGTGCCACGAGTCGACAAAGGTTGCACCCAGCGCTACCGTACTACCGAGTATTAGAAACGCCGCGGTTGTCAGTGCCGCCTTGCGCGTGATCAGCCGTCCGGCAGCGCCCAGGCCGGCGACATAGTCTGTGGCTGTCGAGGCCATGATCAGCACCAGAAACCGCTCATCCCACGCCGCGTAAAAGACGTAACTACCGACAAGCACCAGCAGATTTTGCGCGGTTAGAAATTTGTGTAAACCAAAGTACAGCGCAATGAATATTGCGAAAAAGATGAAGAATGTACTTGTGTGGAAAAGCACGCGGAGTTACCTCGGGGCGTTAGTGGGGCTTCGCTCGCTTCGCGAGACAATCTGGCTCTAACAGCATATTTAAAGCCAGACGTGCGTGAGAGGTGTTAAAGACCGGAAATTCGCTTCGATACGGGTAGCTAGTGTCCATCCATAAATGGCGCGTAGCGAGGTTGATTCAGGTGCACGATATTTCGTGCTACTACATGTGGGCGCTTAGTCATTCATAAGTAACCACATGTAGTCGTCGAAAGATTGTGTGCATGAAGCAACCGCAGTAGCCTTCATTTATGGATGGACACTAGCTAGCTAACGCCCGTCCAGAAACAAGCACTAATGCGGTCGCCGGCGCGGACAGAGCCCGGCCAGTTAAGGCAAGCAGCAAAATAGCAAAACGCTGTGACAGGCGTGGTGACGGGTTGGCAAGTGCAGACTCGCCACCTGCTGACAGTACTCCCGCCGGTTAGCCTTCGATCTTCGGGTCTTTGAATACAGCTAAAAGTCAGTAAGTTATGTAATATTGTCGAAAGTGAAACCGGTGGAGGTGGCTAAAAATGAGAAAAGTGCTGGCTATTGTTGTATCCGCATTGATGTGGCTTGGAGGCTGTTCAACCAATCCTGTCACCGGCAAAAAGGAGCTGAGCATTGTCGGTGAAGACTGGGAACTGGAAACCGGTGCTACGCAGTATTCGCCCGGTCGGCAATCCCAGGGGGGTGACTATGTGGCTGATCCGGCAGTGCAGGCTTACGTGAATAAAATTGGTCAGCGGCTTGCAGCGGTCAGTGACCGGAAGTTGCCCTATGAGTTCAGGGTGATCAATTCCGGCGTACCTAATGCGTGGGCGTTGCCCGGCGGGAAAATCGCGATTAACCGCGGCCTGCTGACCGAAATGAAAAGCGAGGCTGAACTCGCTGCAGTGCTCGGCCACGAAATCGTCCACGCCGCCGCCAGACATGGCGCCCGGAGTTTCACCAGAGGTGCTGTTCTGCAAACCGGGATTCTCGCCGCGACGGTAGCCACGGCGGGTACCGATTATTCCAATATTGCGCAAATGGGTGCCGGCATCGGCGCGCAGTTGATAAATACTCGTTACGGTCGTGATGCCGAGAGGGAATCCGATCGCTTTGGTATCGAATACATGGCAAAGGCCGGCTACGATCCGCAGGGTGCTGTTGATCTGCAGCAGACTTTTCTGGATTTATCCAGTGGCGCTAATCGCCGCCAGGACTTTATCAGCGGTTTGTTTGCGAGCCATCCACCCTCGGCAGAGCGGCTGGCGACAAACAAGGCACTGGCGGCTTCCATGCCGGAGGGGGGCGAAGTTGGTGCTGAAAAGTATCGCCAGAGCATTGCCCGGTTGATCCGCGCGAAACCCGCCTACGAGGACTATGAAAAGGCCAAAAAAGCGCTAACTGAAAAAAATGCTGTCGAAGCCAGGCGTCTGGCTCGCAGAGCTATTTCCAGGGAGCCGGCAGAAGGTCATTTTCATTCTTTTCTTGGCGACATCGAGGCTCAGGCCAATAACTTTCGTGCCGCGCAGAAACACTATCTCGATGCGATAAATCTGAATGATGATTTTTTCTATTATCACCAGCAATACGGACTGGTCAGTGAGAAAACGCGTGATTATGCAGTGGCGCAGAGAGCGTTGAACCGCAGCGTACAATTGCTACCGACTGCCAATGCGTATAACTCGCTTGGCAATATCGCTCAGGCAACCGGTCGGCGGGAAGAGGCTGTGGCACAGTACAGCAAAGCATATACCCACAACAGTCCGGCCGGTAAACAGGCTTATGCCTCATTGCTCAACCTCGATTTTCCAGACAATCCGGGTAAGTATGTTGTCGCCCGCTACCAGGTTGCCGACAATGGCACTGTGCGGGTGCAGATCCAAAATCGCACACCGCGTCAGATAGGTAATATCGGATTGAATATCCGCTACCCGAATGCCAATGGCCAGATGCAACAGCTAAATCGTGGTGTACCCGGTGTATTGGCCGCAGGTAAAAGCCAGGTGCTGGATCTGCCAATTAGAGTGGCGGCACAATTCGCTCGCAACGTTCGGGTTAGCGTCGTGCAGGCAAGAATTGTCCGCTAGATGAAAGGTTTTACAGACAGGAAACTATGCAAATAGAGAATAATGCGGTTGTCGCGTTTCACTATCGCCTGACAGAAGTCGGCGGCGACTACGCAGAAGAATCGAAGGGTGGAGATCCAATGCTCTATCTGCACGGGCATCGCGGTATTTTGCCAGGTCTCGAAGACTCGATGACCGGTCGTGAAGCGGGTGACCGTTTTTCCGTTACGTTAAGCCCGGAGCAGGCCTACGGGCCGCGCAATGACGAGGCGATTCAGCGAGTGCCGAAAAAACATCTGCTCGACGAAAAGCAACCAGTGGTAGGGAAGATAGTATCTGTAAATACTGCAAAAGGGCCGGTTAAGGCAACTATTATCAAGCTGGGACGCCACAGTGTAGACATCGATACCAACCATCCACTGGCAGGGAAAAACCTCGAGTTTGAGGTGGAGGTGGTATCCGTTAGAGAGGCGACGGTAGAAGAAGTCTCTCACCGCCACGCCCATGGACCTGGTGGACATTCTCACTAATTTGCCAGGCGCGCCGGCTGCGTACGCGCTGGTCCCGGCTTTGTAGCTGGCTAGTTTGTAGCTGGCTAGATAGTGACGCCGAGCTTTTTTTCCAGATCCTTGATGCTTTTTGCAGCGCCCATGTTTTGCGGCGAAATTTCCAGCACTCTCTCGAAAGCGTGCATGGCTTTTTCGTTTTCACCGGCTTGCAACATGATTAATCCAATGCCGGAAATTGCACCGAAGTGTCTGGGTTCAAGCGCGAGTGTTTTTTCAATGTCTGCCAGAGATTGCTCAAAATCTCCCAGCAAGTAGTGAACGGTAGCACGGCGATTCCACGCCTCGGCGAAATCCGGCTGGTCTGCCACGAGGTTGTTTAGCAGGTTCAGGGCAACTGTGTAACGACCAGCGGTCATGGCTTCGACGGCAGCCGTCATGCTGTCACCACCATCGTTGGTATCTCGCTCGTACCATTTTTTCCAGATTTCCGTCTCGATGATGATCGCAGCCTGCGGGCTGTCTGCTTTTTGCAGTTGGCCAAACAGTTCCGGTAATCCGTCGTTTTTCTGGTCCGCCAGCAGGAGTGACGGTGAAGCAATAATGGTAGCCAGTAGCAGTGCTCTGATCTTGTTCATTTTATTTCTCTCTCCCCTGAAACGACATTCCTCAGGACTTTGCAAGCCGCTTTCCTGAATATCGCATCCTAATACTGTGTCGTCCGGTTGGCGCGCAAATTTATGAAACTGGTAACACTTGTAATAAATACGGCGAAAATGCACAACCGGTTTATTGTGCGCGAATAGACAAGTCACCTTTCGTTCGGATTGGAAAGATAGCTGCTTATCAGCCGTTCGCTGGCGGCGGCCGGCGTCAATTCCCGCTGTAGCACACTGTTGCGGAGTTCTTCAAACAGAGCAGCCGTAACCTTGCATGCACGAAAATCCTCCAGCAAGCGGTACTGCAGGGTGCTATCCAGCCAGTGGAGTAGTTGCCGGTTTCGTTTTTCGCCATGCTCTCCATTCCCCTTGACGATATCCCGGTGACGCAGTACTTCTTTCCAGACCTCGTCGATGCCTGTGTTGTGTAGCGCACTGCTGTGAAGTACGGGTGGAAGCCAGGCACTGTCGGCTGAGGATAGTGTGCGGATCGCGTGGGTGTAGTCATTGACGGCAGATGCAGCCTGACGAATATTATCACCGTCAGATTTGTTGACCACGATCATGTCTGCCACCTCCATTACCCCGCGTTTGATGCCCTGCAAATCGTCTCCGGCACCTGGTAACATGAGCACCAGAAAAAAATCGACCATGGTCGCAACCATTGTTTCCGACTGGCCGACGCCAACGGTTTCGACAATCACGACATCGAAGTTTGCTGCCTCACAGAGCAATATGGTCTCTCTGGTCACCCGGTTGACGCCACCAAGCGTGCCGGAGGTTGGCGACGGCCGAATAAAAGCGCCGGGGCTTGTACTCAGATTCTGCATGCGCGTTTTGTCACCGAGTATGCTGCCGCCAGTGCGCGCACTCGTCGGGTCGACCGCCAGCACCGCTACCTTTTTGCCCTCTGCAATCAGGTACTGGCCCAGCGCTTCGATAAAAGTACTTTTGCCAACCCCCGGGACCCCCGAAATCCCGATTCGAATCGAGTCTCCGGTATACGGTAGAACCTGCTGCAGAACTTCCTGTGCCTGCGCGCGGTGAGCGGAATTGGTGGATTCGATCAGTGTCACTGCTCTGCCGAGTACAGCACGATCACCGCGCCGCAAGCCGTCGAACAACTGCCCGCTAGTGAGTACAGCGCGTTTCACCGGTTTACGCATTAGTCAGGGGACAGTGAGTGGAAGCGTTTGCTGTCAACCATCATTATCAAGATAGCCCAGGGATTCGGACAATTTGTGCAGCAGCGACTCCGCAGCTTCACTAATAACCGTGCCCGGCGGGAATATGGCAGCGGCGCCCGCTTCATACAGAGCGTCGAAGTCGCCTGGCGGTATGACCCCGCCAATGGCAATCAGAATGTCTTCCCGACCCAGTTGACGCAAGGCGTTGCGCAGATCGGGTAATAATGTCAGGTGGCCTGCCGCGAGTGAACTCGCACCAATGATATGGACATCGTTTTCTACAGCCTGGTTTGCAACTTCGTCGGGTGTTTGAAACAGCGGGCCGATATCAACGTCGAAACCCAGATCAGCGAACGCACTGGCGATGACTTTTTGGCCGCGATCATGTCCGTCCTGGCCCATTTTAGCGACCAGAATTCGCGGTCGTCTGCCTTCTCTCTCTGTGAAGGATTCCAGTGATTTTTTCAGCTTATCCATCGATACTCCACCACGTCCAAGCTCTTCGTTGTAGACACCGCGTATCGCTGTTACCTGCGCCTGATGGCGGCCAAAAACGCGCTCCATGGCGTCGGTCATTTCACCGACCGTGGCGTGTGCCCGTGCTGCTTCCACGCATTGCTGCAGCAAGTTGCCGTTGCCACTGCGTGCCGCCTCTTCCAGCGATGCGAGCGCACGAGTTGTTTGGGCAGAGTCACGCTCGCGACGCAGTTGTTCAAGTTGCGCGAGTTGCTGTTCTCTAACTGCCGAGTTATCGACCTTCAGTACATCTATGTCGTCTTCGCGAGCGGGTTGGTATTTATTCACACCCACCACGGTTTGCAATCCGGAGTCTATGCGGGCCTGGGTTCGAGCTGCAGCTTCTTCGATACGCATTTTGGGAATGCCTGCCTCGATAGCGCGCGCCATGCCACCGGAGTCTTCAATTTCCTTGATATGTTGCCAGGCACGGTCTGCCAGCTGGTGCGTTAGCGCTTCTATAAAATAGCTGCCACCCCACGGATCTATGGTTCGGGTGGTACCGCTTTCAGCCTGCAGAAACAACTGTGTATTGCGGGCGATGCGTGCGGAAAAATCAGTTGGCAATGCCAGTGCCTCATCGAGTGCATTGGTGTGCAGGGACTGGGTATGTCCCTGGGTGGCGGCCATTGCTTCAATGCAGGTTCGCACCACGTTGTTATGAACGTCCTGGGCGGTCAGGCTCCAGCCAGAGGTTTGGCAATGGGTGCGCAGGCACAGCGATTTGTCATTTTGTGGTTTAAAAGGGGCTACGAGGTGGGACCACAACATACGGGCCGCCCGTAATTTGGCGACTTCCATGTAAAAGTTCATCCCTATTGCCCAGAAGAACGACAGCCGAGGTGCGAATGAATCGATGTCCAGTCCCGCTTCTATACCTGAACGCAGATACTCAACGCCATCTGCGAGGGTATAGGCGAGTTCCAGATCAGCAGTAGCTCCGGCTTCCTGCATGTGGTAGCCGGAGATGCTTATGCTGTTAAAGCGTGGCATATGCTCCGACGTGTAGGCAAATATATCGGAGATGATTCGCATTGACGGTGCTGGCGGATAAATGTAGGTGTTGCGAACCATAAACTCTTTCAGAATATCATTCTGGATTGTGCCTGATAGAGACTCTGCCGATACTCCCTGTTCTTCGGCGGCAGTAATGTACAACGCCATGACCGGGAGTACTGCACCATTCATCGTCATCGATACACTCATTTGATCCAGCGGTATCCCGTCAAACAACGCACGCATATCGATGATTGAATCGATAGCGACACCAGCCATACCGACATCGCTTTTTACTCTCGGGTGGTCCGAGTCGTAGCCGCGATGAGTGGCCAGATCAAACGCCACAGATAAACCTTTTTGTCCGGCGGCAAGATTGCGACGGTAGAAGGCGTTACTCTCCCGTGCAGTGGAAAACCCGGCGTACTGTCGCACAGTCCACGGGCGGTTCACGTACATGGTCGGATAGGGACCGCGCGTGTACGGCGGCAGGCCTGGCCACGTATCTGTGAACGTCTGCGCGCTGCCTTGTTTCCGGTGGTAGCGGGAGAGAATATCGATCTGCTCCGGTGTGGCAAATCGTTGCGGCTCCGGCCTCTCGTCGTTGCCCGCATTTATTGGTGGTTCAAATGCGATAGTGCTGAAATCAGGAATAGCAGTCATTTCACTGGACCTCCAGCAGTGATAAGGATTCGGAAAGCAGTGATACCCGGTTGCTGTGTATATGCAGTTCGCGGGCTAGGCCGTTGTCACGTAGCAACGCTTCGAGTGCGCCTGCTTTACCGGCTATCCAGATGGTTGCAGCGCCTGCAGCAGTCAATGAATCCATCGCATCTAACGCGTGTTCTTTGTAACCCTGACCGGATGAACAAAGAACAACAAGTTTCAACGAGCTGGCCGGGTACTGGTCGAGTTCTTCAATATCAATCAGGGTGGTTTCGATGCCGGCTATGGCAAAGAAATTTCTGCAAAAGTTAGTGCGCGCCGCGTAATCTGAAGCTTTGCCTAAGGTAAGACATATAACGGTCGGGCGTTTTTTATGCGCGCTGTGGTAGTAATCACTTCGAGCGAGCATGTGCTCAAAGACGCTGGCATCGCGTTCAGGTTGCAGGGGTTCTATTGTTTGTGACGCCTCTTTCGTTGTTGAATAGAATTGTGCGGCAGGAGCACCATCATCGATAGCGGCACACATTTCTTCGAGAGACTTGTTGACTGCATACGCCGGTTCAGCATTTGTTTTCGGCTCAGCCAAAGGTTGACGGACCCGGCTTTCCTTTGCGGACACCGGATTCGCGAGCGCTTGTAGATCAGGGTAGGCGGAAACACCCACAATAGTAGCGCGACCTGTTGCGATGTGTTGACGGCGCTGCGCGCGCTTATCCTCACACAGCTCCTGGATGTGGTTGCTTTTCAGGGTTTGCCACATACCGCCACGAGATTCGATACCCTGAAATATATCCCAGGCCTTTGACGAGAGCCCGGTAGTCATTGCGTCAATAAATCCTGACCCTGCAAGCGGGTCCTGCACTTGTTGCAGCTTTGATTCTTCAAGAAGAATGAGCTGGGTGTTGCGTGCAATGCGTCTGCCGAGTGACGACTGGTCTTTTTGCATTGCATCGTAAGATGCACTGTTGAATGAACCGGCACCGCCAATCAGCGCTGCAAACGCCTGCGTGGTTACCCGCAAGATGTTTACCCAGGGATCGTGTCGGGTCAGGCAGCGGTTGCCGGACTGTGCCTCCAGTTCAATGTGTTGAGCCTCTTCTGTAATGCCACAGTGCTTGAGGATTTGTGACCACAAGAGTGCTGCGGCGCGTAGTTTGGCGATAGAAAGGAAGAAATCACTGTCGAGCGAATATCTAAAACTCAGCTGTCTGCAAGCATCAGCAGGCGCAAAGCCGGCGTCAGTTAGTGCTTTCAGATACTGCACACCGGTGGCCATAGCAAAACCGAGTTCCTGCGCTTCCGAAGCGCCGGCGTTGTGATAGACAGACGTATCAACACACAGGCTGCTGCCATCGGGATAGTGAGTTCGGGTGTGAAGGCTTAAGTTTGTAGCTGCGTCAATGTCGGTGGCATTGAAGTGGCCTGTCCTGGCCGCTGTGCCTAGCGGATCTGCGTTAAACGAAACACGGGTTTTTGCACGATCTATATTCTGTTTTCGCCAAACACTGTCGAGCAGTGCCGCGGCTACCTGGTTTTGGCTACCCGGTTGAAGAGATACATGAAGCATTTCCGGGAAGACACCTGTTAGCAGTAACTCCAGTTCCTCAAGGGACTGACAGGGTATCCGGCTCGTGGTTTGATCAACTGACGTCTGGTTCACGGCTCCGGAAGAAATGCCGGTGTCCGGACTGCCTGTGTCGAGACACAACTCTATAGCGCTGACACCACCTTCAAGCTCCGCCAGAATTTGCGTGTTGACGTCGACGGGATTGCCTGTGGCAAAACTTTGCCGGATGTACCATTGCGGTTGCGCGGCAGGAAGCGACGGCGATTGGCTACTTTGTCGATACAGTGGCTCGACGCGAATGCCATCAAGGGTAGGGGTGACCAGCTCTTCTTCAAAGCTCGAACCTTTCAGCGTTTTTTCAACCAGCGATAACCATTGCTGTTCGCTGGCTTCTGCGTCTGTAGCTAAGAAAGGGGTTTCTTCATACCAGTGCTTTTGCATTAGTTATCTCTCCTGGCCGTATTGTAGCTGGTTGCCAGGTTTTGCGACGCAGATCGAATGAACACAAATTAATCCGCCGCGGTCGAGGTCGGGTAGCGTAATCCATGCCTGCACTAGCGTGGAATTTCAAGTTTGGCACTAAGGTATTCGTCCGGGTTGCTGGCAAACTCCAGCATAGTATTGAGTAGTGTTTCCGGGTTGTCGCTGCTCAACAGGTTTTTACGATGGTTGGGACGCAGGAAGTTTTCGCCAACCGAGTGGTCGAGGAATTCGAGCAGACTCTTGTAGTAGTGCTCAACGTCGAGCAATCCGGTTGGTTTTGTATGCAGACCAAGTTGTTGCCATGTGCAGATTTCAATGAGTTCTTCCAGAGTGCCAATACCGCCGGGCATAGCGATAAAACCGTCAGACATATCTGCCATTGCCGCTTTTCGTTCGTGCATGCTGTCGACAATGATGAGCTCTGTCAGATTCTGATGGCTGATTTCGTGGCGTTCCAGGTGGGTCGGGATGACACCGAAGGCTTTGCCACCAAGGTTAAGGACCGAGTCGGCAATGGCCCCCATCAGGCCTATGCTGGCCCCGCCGTACACCAGATCGATGTTGCGTGACACCATCGCTTCACCCAGTTGAGCGGCAGCCTCACGGTAGTGTGGCTGTGATCCTGAGCTGGACCCACAAAAAACACAAACCCGATTCATATGATTACAACTCCTGGCTGGGTGGTACGGTCAGATGGTACCCGGGTGAATGAGGTGCGGGGTATGCTATTGCTTCGCGGCGGAAAGCAATGCCAGAACCACGACTGCAAGCATTGACAGCGCCATCGCGATGTTTACACGTCGCTGTGTGCCGGGGTTAAGCGCCATGCGCTTTAGATGGATCCCGGCCCAGAGCCACAGCAAATGAATCGGAATCCAGATGGCATTGATAATAGCGAACTTGATGACGGTTTCCAAAACCAGACTGTTTGTGGCGAATGCAAAGCCGGAAAAGAGCGTGGTGTTCACCGCATAGGCTTTTGGATTGATAATCTGCAACAACACACCGTCAATTGCACCGGGATCTCGCGTTGCTTCGATGAAAGCGACTCGCGCACCGGCGGTAGCGATTCGAAATGCCAGCCACAACAGGTAAACGGCTGAAGCAATCAAAAGCACCAGCCTTAGCCATGGCACCGATAGTACGATTGCCGCTAGTCCCGAAACCACCGCAAGAGCCACCAGATTGGTGCCGATAAACAGCCCAACAAGGTATCGCAACCCTGAATCTCTGCCGAATGCGGCTCCAATACCGGCCGTGGATAACACGCCAGGGCCAGGAGTAATCAACAGCAGAAATACAGAAGCGATGAACCAGGTCATTAGAGCGCCATAGCGTTGAATGAGGCATCAACAGCTGCCCCGGGAGTACCAGATTTGGAGTTTATGCGCTCAACTTACTGATTAAATTAATATAACGTCGATCAGCGCCTTGCAACTTCTTTTCAATCTGTAACGTCCTTTATTGAAATAATGCTCAGTTGCGCGCTTTAACAAACGTCGGCTTTACCGTTACTTGTGATAAATACGAATAACAAGTATCCGAAAATTCATGATCAGATTCAATTGGCGTATCGCGTTGTTTGCAACCGGGTTTACGTTGCTTGCAGGATGTGGAGGCGGGGACGGAGGTATTCAAAACGGTGTTTTTCTGGATAGCCCGGTGCAGGGGCTGGCCTACAAAACAGCGACGCAGAGCGGGGTCACTAATGCTGATGGCGTCTACACGTTCAGGCGCGGAGAGACCATTGAATTTAATATTGGCGGCTTGCTGTTTCCGGCAATACCGGCGCAACACACAATTACACCGCTGGAAGTAGTTCAAACCGATGATATTGATCATCCTGGCGTTTCGAATGTGTTGCGCTTGCTGCAGTCGCTTGATGCTGACTCCGATCCCTCAAACGGAATTGTTATACCGGCTTCTGCACAAAATAACGTTGAAACGCCCGTTCTGGACATCGTCTCTGATCTCTCGACCATTGACTCAGTGTTGACCACCGTGGTGGAGCAAACCTTTTTTGATGACAGGCCGATTGTCGACGCTGAAAGTGCCACGGAGCATTTTATCAGTACGTTGAGCCAGGACACCGGCAGCGACGAGTCGTTGCTGAATTCCGGGCAACGTTATTTCGCGGTAGAGGCGGGTGTTGAGTATCAGAGTACGTTTGTTTTTATTGGTGATGCCGACTATCAAACCAACTTGCCCGGTGTCGTCGAGAACGGCATGCTGCAGGTTAACAATGGCGTTTACCGTTTGACAGGAAATGGTAAAAAGCTGTTTCTCTCGCTGAAAAGTGAAGCTGGCAATCAGGTGTCGGCATGCCTGTCGCAACGGCCGCTCGATGTGGACGATTGTGCAGATTCAGGCCGATCACTGCGACTTTTTGCGGCGGAATCGGACGCGATCGCGTATGCAGAATCCGGAGCTCTGGAGCCTCAGGTCGGTGCTGCCAACCCGGACCCTGGCAATTTACTGACCCCGGAAGATTTGTTTCCATTTTGCGTGGGTGTTGTGGAGGATGACGATGGCGATGGCTACGGTTGGGAAGACGGTAGAACCTGTTTAATTGACGGCACACCTGCGGTCACTGATCCCGCCGTGATAGACAATGGTCCGACCCCGGAAGACCTGTTTCCGCTATGTGTTGGCGAAGTGACTGACGACAATGGCGATGGCTACGGCTGGGAAGACAATATGACCTGTCTGATTCGTGAAAATGCGACGCCACCGGAAAACACAGTGGCCGTGCCGGTCCCGGTAACCAC
>CAYPCS010000002.1:3233-23593 GCA_964409275.1 uncultured Granulosicoccaceae bacterium | reverse complement strand
CCGGTAACCACGCCAACGGTAACCACGCCTGTCCCTGCAACCCCCGCCATTGCTGAACCAGTTGGTGAAGAATCGGGTGAGAAGTTACTGACGCCGGAAGATCTCTTTCCGCCCTGCGTCGGGCAGGTGGATGACGATGACGGTGACGGTTATGGCTGGCAGTCGGGGGAAACCTGCCTGATCACGGAAAATGCGTCCGGGCAACCTGCGGCGTCAGTGCAGGAACCCGGGCCAACTGTCGAACCAGCGCCAGCACCAACGCCGGAACCTGCTCCAGTCCCTGAGCCAACTCCAACCCCGGCACCCGCACCAGAGCCAACCCCGGTTGTTCAGGCGCCTGATCCGGCGCCGGTTGTGGATGCCCCCGCCGGGGCGGTCGTCAACACCGCACCGGGACTTTCTGATATCACCGATCTGATTTTGTTGACCGGCCAATCTAATGCGGCCGGCCTTGAGACTGCAGTTGATGCCTTGAAGGATGCGCCGGATGATCAGGTTTTTGCCTTCACCGCCAGTGGCTGGGAAGTCGCCAGTCTGGAGCAAGTCTGGGATGACGCAATTCCCGGGAACCCGGCAGGTAACCCCTATAACAATGTAGTTTTCCAGATCGGCAAATCGCTGGCACAAAAGGATGATCGGGTGGTAGGTGTTGTGCTGGTGACAGCGCCAGGTGAGGGTATAAGTCACTGGGATTTTAACAGCGAGTTCTATCTGGAAATACGTCAACGGGCCAATGCTGCACTGAGTGCCATACCTCACAAGTCAGGGTTCGATGCGATGGTCTGGATGCAGGGTGAATCTGACTGGTTGTTTGAGGGTACAGCGGATACCGGTGCAACCGGGTTTGCGTCTACTGACACGGAGTTTTTTCAAAACTACTATCCAACAAAACTCTCGCAACTTATCAGCAATCTGCGAAGCGAGAGCTGGTTCGGTGCAAGCGGACGTTTTATCTGTGCAGAGACAAAAAAAGCACCATTGAATCCGCATTTGCTGGCGCTGAATGCGGACGCAGACGATAGAACCGGCTGTGCGGCCGCAGCTGATCTGGCCACCCGGCCTGCCGATCCATTCGGCAACAGTTTCTCTGCGGAGTCGCTGCGAGTGCTCGGGCAACGTTTAGCGGACGTCTATCTGTCGATGCCTCAGTAGCGCCCCGGTGCGGTAATCAGGTCGCTGGTACTTCTTCGAGTACCGGCGGCAGCGTGTTTTTAAAATCATCAGGGTTGCATAAGAATAGCTATGCGTCTCTAATGTTCGTGCAATGAGCAACACACGCAGGCTTTTACCGCCAGTTCCTGTTTGATAAACAACAGATGCCTGGCCTCTAACTACGGATTCACCGGCATGAGCCGCAAGGCAAAAAACATATTGTTTGTCATGTACGATCAGCTGCGCTTTGACTACATGAGCTGTGCTGGCCACAAGACCTTAAAGACTCCTAACTTTGATCGCCTTGCCGCCATGGGGGTGCGTTTTTCACGGTGCTATGTGCAGTCACCGGTGTGCGGTGCATCGCGCATGAGTTTCTATACCGGTCGCTATTGCCATAGCCACGGCGCGCAATGGAATGGTTACCCTCTAAGAGTGGGTGAACATACGATGGGTGATCATTTGCGCAGCGCGGGAATGAGTTGCCATTTGATCGGAAAAACCCATATGCGTGCTGACAAAGAGGGCATGGAGCGTCTGGGGATGTCAGAGACGTCGGACATTGGCTTGCGTCAATCGGAGTGTGGTTTTGATAGCTACATTCGTGAAGACGGTATGATTCCGGAAGGCCCCGACGGCTACTATGATGTTCGGCGTTCGCCCTACAATGAGTATTTGCATCAGCGAGGCTACGATGCTGACAATGCGTGGCACGATTACGCCAATTCCACAATAAAAGACAATGGAAATATAGCTTCCGGTTTTTTAATGCAGAATGCAGACAAGCCTGCCAATGTGCTTGAAAAGGATTCTGAAACCCCGTGGTTGACTGACCGTGCGATTGAATTCATAGAAGAACAGAGCTCTGAGCAACCGTGGCTTGCCCATGTGTCCTACATCAAGCCACACTGGCCCTACATTGTGCCGGCGCCTTATCACAATATGTACAACGTTGATGATATACAGCCATTAATCCGCTCCGACGATGAAATGCAGGATCCGCATCCTGTACATGAGGCTTTTGCAAGTAACGGCATCGGCAAGGCGTTTCAGCGCTCAGAGGTAAGGGATACAGTAATTCCGGCCTATATGGGGTTGATACGCCAATGCGATGATCAGTTTGGCCGCCTGCTTGATTTCCTCGAACACACTGATCGTATGAAAGACACCATGATTGTTTTAACGTCGGATCACGGAGACTATCTCGGAGATCACTGGATGGGAGAAAAAGATCTTTTTCACGATGTATCCGCAAGAATCCCGATGATTGTTTATGACCCTTGCGAAGCGGCGGACAATACAAGAGGTACGGTGTGCGATGAACTCGTTGAGTCAATTGATTGTGTACCCACGTTTATAGAAACAGCCGGTGGCGAGGTACCGGATCATATCGTCGAAGGAAAATCCCTGTTGCCATTAATCCACGATGAAACAGACATCGACTGGCGAGAATTTGCGATAAGTGAATACGATTATTCCGTGACTCCGGCAGGCGTTAAGCTCGGACTGGAGCCACGTGACTGCCGACTGTTTATGGTAGCCGACAAGCGCTGGAAAATGATGCATGCCGAAGGCGGTCTTCGACCGATGCTGTTCGATCTGGAAAATGATCCGCAAGAGCTCATCGATCTGGCCCGGGACAGTGATCACCAGGAAGTTATAGCAATGATGTATGAGCGCCTTGGTCGCTGGGCAAGAAGAATGTCCCAGCGTGTGACTAAATCTGAAAACGATCTAAAAAACATGCGTGGGAAATCGCGACGACGCGGCGTGTTACTGGGTTTGTATGACGGCTCGGAAGTCGACGAAGAACTGCTGGTTAAATACATTGGCAATGTGAACCAAAACTACCTGCCGGATTCACCAGATTCACCAGATCGATAAGTCCGGCAAATTTGGTGGCGTATCGAAAAACGCTCGTCACAGACTTCTGTCTGTACAACTATCTCTTAAACATCTGTTGTGTGTGGTTGGCGACGCCGTAGATCTTTTATTAAAAATCTGGCTGGATGCAGCAATGTAAAAGTGTCGGTGTCAATCATTTCCGGCTGCGTAATGACACTGGCAAGGTGCTCTGCTGCGTACGTTACCTGCGTTGCTGCCCGTGATCCAAAACCTGCCATTACAAAAAGACCTGGTTCATAGACTGCGCGAGGGAATTGTTGTCGCGGTCGGCCATGATGCAGGTCAGCGTATTCGGAGCGATAAAAATTGCGGTCAGGAAGCGGTCCGACCACAGGCAGCCTGTCTGGAGTTGCGCAGCGGGTTCCTGTCCATGACCGGCTAGCCTGCTTTTTTAGATCCAGATTTGGCAATAGCGCCACCGCCGAGTGGTAGTTGTGCCGATCGTCTTCGCTATCAACCTTTGATCGAGTGACATTGCGTTGGTGGGTAGCGCCAACCCAGTAACCTGTTTCTGCCGGTATGACGTAGCATTTACCTGAAACAGGTACTGACGTTTGTGGTGTACCGTTCTGCGCGGGAAAAAAACTGATCTGACCGCCTACTCGTTGCAAGGGTAGATGACTGCACTGTTTAAACCCGGACAAACTAAAACTGTTGGCAATAATCACCAGCCTTGATTCATCGGCGATTTTTCCGTCAGCGGTTAGTAACTGCCAGCCATAAGCGGTCTTACGCAAATTTTTTATCTCTATACTGGCGTTAAACTCGATCGTTGGCATGCTCGCAACGGTGTGTTTGCACCAGGCCTGCAGATTTACCCAGCCCGCTTTTTTTACGTGCAAGGCCGCGCAGCCCGGATCGACACGAGCAACATCGGAGACCTGCTTGCGGGAGAGTTTGTCGTACTGACTGTTGTTACTCCAGTCAGCTGGATTGTCGACCAGGCGCAGCACGCCGGTTTGCCCGTGGATGACGGAGTTTGCAGTGTGTGATGGTGGTTGCAGTGAACGCAGATTCTTTTGTGAATGTGCAAATGCTCGTCGAAAATAGCGCGAAGTAATCTGTTCAGTGCGGCTGATGTAAGGCTGGTTTATTGCTACGGGTACGGAAGAGGTGGCGCTCGCCAGGTGCGGGAGCTTGTCAAACAGTTTGCAGCGAAAGCCTTTTCGGGAAAGGCTGCTGGCAATGGCACAACCGGCTATTCCGGCGCCTATAATTAATGCTGTGTCGTAATTGGTCAGGCTCGGTTCCGGTGGTTCAAACCCTGGTGTAAATCGCGTCACCAGGCAGCTGATTTATTAACTGGCCGCATAGGTATCGACAATATAGCGTTCCACAATTTCCTGAAATTCCGTTGCGATGGCGTCGCCTTTTAAGGTGACGGTTTTTTCGCCATCTACATAGACAGGTGCGACCGGGCGCTCACCGGTGCCCGGCAAACTGATACCGATGTTAGCGTGTTTGCTTTCGCCTGGTCCGTTTACAACACATCCCATTACGGCGACAGTCATCTCTTCAACACCGCTGTATTTCTTTTTCCAGTCTGGCATCGAGTCACGCAAGTAGGACTGTATATCCTCCGCCAGCTGCTGAAACACGGTGCTGGTGGTTCGGCCGCAACCGGGGCAGGCGGTGACCATCGGCGTAAATGAGCGCAGTCCCATGGTTTGCAGTATTTCCTGTGCTACTACCACTTCGCGGGTGCGATCACCGCCGGGTTCGGGCGTTAGTGAAATTCGAATGGTGTCGCCAATGCCCTGTTGCAACAGCACAGCAAGTGCAGCGGTGGATGCCACTATTCCCTTGCTGCCCATTCCGGCTTCCGTCAGGCCGAGGTGTAGCGGGTAGTCGCAGCTGTCTGCGAGCTTTTGGTAGACCGTGACCAGATCCTGCACCCGGCTCATTTTGCAACTGACGACAATTTTATCTTTCGGCAAACCAATCTTTTCTGCCATGCGAGCGCTTTCCAGCGCCGAGCGAATAACAGCGTCCTGATAAATTCGGGAAAGCGGCAGCGGTTGACTGGCGGCGGCGTTTTCATCGAGCATGCGGGCCAGCAGTTCCTGGTCGAGGCTGCCCCAGTTGGCGCCAATACGCACCGGTTTGTCGAGTTTTGCGGCAATCTCGATCATCGAGGCAAACTGGTCATCGCGCTTGTTGCCGCGACCGACATTCCCCGGGTTGATGCGAAATTTTGCCAGTGCCTTCGCGCAATCCGGGTGATTTGCCAACAGCTTGTGCCCGTTAAAATGGAAATCCCCTACCAGCGGTACATCGCAGTCGAGCTTCGCCAGGCGCTCCTGAATTTCCGGCACAGCGCGCGCGGCATCGTCGTTGTTGACCGTAATTCGCACCAGTTCTGATCCGGCGCGGGCCAGTTCTGCCACCTGGATGCTTGTTCTGATGGTGTCTGCCGTGTCAGTGTTCGTCATTGACTGAACGACAACGGGATTTTTGCTACCGACCACCAAATCTCCGATTCTTACCCCCTGAGAAGGCTTGCGTACTATCATAAGTCTGGAATAATCCGGGTCTGGAATAATTTAGTCCGTGATAACGGGGAAAACGGGCAGAAGATGTTAAACATGCGAATGATTAGTGCTTTCAGCTTGTAACCGGTATGAACTGTCGATATACCAATTGAAACGGGTAACGTGTACACCTAAATGGGCAACTTTACACCAATTCGGGAAATAGGAGAGCGCGAGCAACAGATATTTCGGTTGTTGGTCGAGCAGTACATACACGATGGCAACCCGGTAGGGTCGCGCACCCTGTCCAAGATGCCAGGCATTACTGTCAGCGCCGCTTCGGTGCGCAATGTGATGGGCGATCTCGAAGAACTGGGCTTGCTGGCTGCTCCGCATACGTCGGCTGGCCGGGTGCCAACCGCAGATGGTTTCCGGCTTTTCGTCGACACGATGTTGCAGGTTCGGCCGCTCGAAGAAGACGAATTCGATGGATTGAAAAGCAAACTTACGCCCGATCAGGACGACAAATCGCTGATCAAGCATGCGTCTGATTATTTATCCCGGTTTACCAACATGGCTGGAGTGGTGACGTTGCCCAGGCGAGGCGCCACCATCTTCCGGCAAATCGAGTTCCTTCCGCTTTCCGAACAGCGTGTGCTGGTAATTCTGGTGGTTAACGAAAAAAACGTGCAAAACCGGATACTGACACTCGATCGCGACTACAACGCCGACGAGCTGCATGAAATAGCTAACTTTCTAAATCAACAATACGCCGGCAAGAATCTGGAGTCGGTGCGTGATCTGGTGCGTGCGGAGCTTGAAAAAACCAGGGCCAACATGAACGATCATATGCAACAGATGATCGCCATGGCCGGCCGGGTATTCAACAACGATGAAAACTCAACCGAGGAAGATGTCATCGTTGCCGGACAAACTAATTTGATGAATTTCAGCGAGCTGTCAGACGTTGCGAGTCTGCGCGACCTGTTTGAGGCATTTGCGCAAAAACGCGATATGTACCATCTGCTCGAACGCTGTATTTCTGCAGACGGTGTGCAGATTTTTATCGGCCAGGAATCCGGCTATGATGTGCTGGATATGTGTAGTCTGGTGACGTCGACCTATCAGGTTGACGGTGAAACGGTAGGCATTCTCGGAGTGGTTGGTCCCACCAGAATGGCCTATGACCGCGTTGTACCCGCCGTTGATGTAACTTCAAGATTATTAAGCGCTGCCTTGAATTCGTGAGTCGGTGACTATATAGCCGTCGAGTCGTCGCTTCATACCCGTATTTATTTAACAACACCCGAATGTATTTGGAGAATTTTGTATGCCGCAACACAAGGCTTCAGCAGAGCCCGCCACAGACGAAAATCTGTCTAAGCCGGCGCAGGAAGCAGACAACGCTGAACCGAACAACAATGTCGAAACGGATGTTGATGAGCAACTGGAAGAGCAGGGCGCATCTGAAGTCGAAGAAGCGCTTGTAGAGCAGAGCGAGGCCGATGAACTGCGTGCCCGGCTGCAGGAAGCCACGGATGAAGCCGCGCAGAGCCGGGATCTGGCGCTGCGCACTCGCGCGGAGATGGAAAATTTGCGAAAACGGCAGTCGCGTGAACTGGAAAATGCGCACAAGTACGCGCTGGACAAAATATCCATGGAGTTGTTGCCGGTTCGGGACACGCTGGAAATGGGGGTAGCGGCAGCTCACGCGGATGAAGCAGAGATGTCCAGGATTGTTGAGGGAACCGAGCTAACACTGAAAATGCTCACCCAGGCTATGGAGAAGTTTAACGTGGTTGAGGTCGACCCGATCGATGAAAAATTCGACCCGGATTTGCACCAGGCGATCAGTGTTCAGGAAGGTACTGACAAGCCGGCAAACACAGTATTGGTGGTAATGCAAAAGGGCTACACGCTAAATGACAGACTATTGCGCCCGGCAATGGTGGTGATTGCAAAATAACCTTAGCTTTTGTGTTGAATTAGCAAAACCCAGCCCTACTTTAACCAACAAATCAAAACATTAGTCTGCTGAAGTGCAGTCTCGGAGACACAATCATGGGTAAAATAATTGGCATTGATCTGGGAACCACCAACTCCTGCGTCGCAGTGATGGAAGGTGGGACACCCAGAGTCATAGAAAATTCAGAAGGCGACCGAACAACACCTTCGATCGTGGCATTTGCAGACGACGATGAAGTACTGGTCGGGCAACCTGCGAAGCGACAGGCGGTCACTAATCCCGCTAACACGCTCTATGCGGTTAAACGACTGATCGGCCGTCGTTTCGAAGAAGACGCGGTCCAGAAAGACATCAAACTTGTGCCATACACCATAGTGAAGGCTGACAATGGTGATGCCTGGGTTGAGGCCAATGGCAAAAAGATGGCACCTCCCGAAGTATCTGCCCGTGTTCTGATGAAAATGAAATCTACCGCTGAAGAGTATCTTGGTGAAGAAGTCACCGAAGCGGTAATTACAGTACCTGCGTACTTTAACGATTCACAACGCCAGGCGACCAAAGATGCGGGCAAGATCGCCGGCCTGGACGTCAAGCGTATTATTAACGAGCCTACCGCGGCGGCGCTTGCCTACGGTATGGACAAAAAACTTGGCGATTCAAAAATTGCCGTGTTTGATCTCGGTGGTGGTACGTTTGATATATCTATTATTGAAATTGCCCAGATTGATGGCGAGCATCAGTTTGAGGTTTTATCGACTAATGGCGATACATTTCTTGGTGGTGAAGACTTTGACAATCGATTGATCCAGTACCTCGCGGAAGAATTCAAAAAGGAAAACGGGGTCGATCTTCACAATGATCCGCTGGCACTTCAGCGGCTTAAGGAAGCAGCGGAAAAAGCCAAAATAGAATTGTCTTCCAGTCAGCAGACCGACGTAAATCTGCCCTACGTAACGGCCGACGCATCCGGTCCCAAGCACATGAACATCAAGGTCACTCGAGCCAAGCTGGAGTCCCTTGTCGAAGACCTCATCAAGCGCACGATTGAACCCTGCAAGATCGCATTGAAAGATGCCGGCTTCAGTGCGTCGGACATTGACGATGTAATTCTGGTCGGCGGGCAAACCCGCATGCCCAAAGTATTCGATGAAGTCAATGCCTTCTTTGGAAAAGAGCCACGTCGAGACGTTAACCCCGATGAAGCCGTTGCAATGGGCGCGTCTATTCAGGCTGGCGTATTGGGCGGTGATGTAAAAGACGTATTGCTCCTTGATGTAACTCCGCTGTCTCTGGGTATTGAAACCATGGGCGGAGTAATGACCAAGCTGATCGACAAGAACACAACCATTCCAACCAAAGCCCAACAGGTATTTTCAACAGCAGAAGATAACCAGACAGCGGTAACTGTGCATGTGCTTCAGGGCGAGCGAGAAATGGCAGTTGGCAACAAGTCGCTGGGTAAATTCGACCTCACCGATATTCCGCCGGCTCCGCGAGGTATGCCGCAGGTAGAGGTTGCATTTGATATTGACGCTAACGGTATTCTTAATGTATCTGCCAAGGACAAGGCGACCGGTAAAGAGCAGTCAATTGTGATCAAGGCATCCAGTGGTTTGTCGGATGAAGAGGTTGAGGCGATGGTCAAAGATGCCGAGGCGCATGCCGAAGACGATCGCAAGATGAAGGAACTGGTTGATGTGCGCAATCAGGCCGAAAACATGATTCATGCGACGGAAAAATCGATTGTTGATCTTGCCGAGCAAGTAACCGACGATGAGAAAAAAGAGATTGAATCGCGCATAGCGGATTTGCGTGAAGTGCTTAAAGGAGATGACAAGGAGGCGATTGAAGCCAAGCTGCAATTGTTGACCGAATCATCCGGCAAGCTTTCTGAAAGAGCTTATGCGCAAGCATCTGCCAGCGAAGGGGCAACTGATGCACAAGGCCCGGCTGATCAGACGGACGAGAAATCGTCTTCTGAAGATGTGGTCGATGCCGAGTTCGAAGAAGTCAAAGACGATAACAAACAGTAGACCCCGTTTCAGGGTATTCACTGTTGACGATAGATAATCCGGGGGCGTGCACAACGCTCCCGGATTTATGCATTGTACAGGCCGGAAAAAATGTCTAGGCAGGATTACTACGAGTTGCTGGGCGTGTCGCGAGATGCGAGCGAAGCCGATCTAAAAAAAGCCTATCGTCGCCTGGCGATGAAGCATCACCCGGATCGCAATCCGGGCGACACCGTAGCCGAAGAAAAATTCAAGGAAGCCAAAGAAGCGTTTGAAATTCTCGGTGATTCGCAGAAGCGGGCGGCGTACGACCGGTTTGGCCATGACGGCGTTAGCAATTCTGCGTCCGGTGGAGCGGGTGGTTTCGGTGGTGGCGGTGCAGACTTCAGCGATATTTTCGGCGACGTATTCGGCGACATCTTTGGCGGTGGTGGAGGCGGCCGGTCGCGCAGTCGGGCGCGAAGCGGCAGTGACCTGCAATACAATCTGGAACTGACGCTTGAAGAGTCAGTGGCCGGCCTTGAGAAGAAACTTAAAATCCCGACTCAGGTACTTTGCACCGAATGCTCGGGGTCGGGCGCTAAACCCGGTACAAAACCGGTAAGCTGCGAGACCTGCCAGGGCATGGGGCAGGTGCGCATGCAACAGGGTTTCTTTTCAGTTCAGCAAACCTGTCCAACCTGCCGCGGCAACGGCGAGCAGATTTCAGACCCGTGTGGCAAGTGCCGAGGCGCCGGGCGTGTTCAGGAACAAAAAACCCTTTCAGTGAAGATACCGGCGGGTGTCGACACCGGTGATCGAATTCGTCTGTCGGGCGAGGGTGAGGCGGGCGAGAAAAACGCCCCGGCCGGTGATTTGTACGTATTGGTTCAGGTTAGAAAGCACGCGATATTCGAGCGCGACGATGATGATCTGCTCTGCACAGTGCCAGTCGACGTAGTAACGGCAAGCCTTGGTGGTGAGCTTGAAGTACCCACGCTTGATGGCAAGGTCAATTTAAAAATACCGGCCGGTACCCAAACCGACAAAACCTTTCGCATGAGAGGCAAGGGCGTTAAGCCGGTGCGCAACAGTTCCGCGGGTGATTTGCTTTGCCGTGTCCAGATTGAGGTACCAGTCAATTTAACCAGCGAACAAAAAGACCTGTTTGAGCAGTTGAAGGTCACACTGGATGGTCAGAAAGGCTCCAAACATACGCCGAAACATCATGGCTGGATGGATGGTGTGAAAAAGTTTTTTGACGATATGCGGCCTTCCTGAAAACAGTTTACCGGCACGGTCATGCCGGTCCGACAACTGCGCTGTTCTGCTGGTTTGTAATGAAACCCCGACATCGGTTTGTGCTTCGGGTGTGCAATTTGCCTGACTGACTGCGGCATGCACCAGGTAAATCTCATGACGCACCGTAAAACCGCTACTTTTTTGCTTTCCGTGATCAAGTTTCCGCTTCAATTCGCCCAGTTGTTTACGGGGGCCAAATCTTTCAGCGGTAACCCGATCATCGGCAGTCGCTTGCTTAATCGTATGGGTCTGCACGTGTTGCGCGTGGTGCTAGCGGCAGGTGTCAGCCGTTTTCGGTTTTTTTGCCTGAGAGGGCTTGTTAGCCATGAGGAGCGGCAGGCGTTCCACCGCGACGGATATCTGCTAATAAAGAATTTTATGCCGGAGAGTGAATTCAGGGCGCTGGATAGCGAAGTGCGGGCGATTCGCGGCGAAGTGCGCGAGTGTATTCAGGGAGACACACTCACCCATCGCTTGCAACTGACTGAAAGGGTGTTAAGGCAACAACCCGGTTGTGCGAAATTGTTGAACAGCGAGCGGTTGTCGAAGTTAATGAAGTACACGGCCTCACGTAATACAAGCCCTGTCTACTATGTGCAGAACATTAAAAGTAACGCGCTGCCAGGCAATCCCGATCCGCAACGAACCCTGCATAGTGACACCTTCCATGCGACCATGAAGGCGTGGTTGTTCATGGATGATGTGTCTGATCAAAATGGCCCGCTGAACTACGTCGCCGGTTCACAGCGGCTTACCCTTAAAAGGCTGAAGTGGGAGTATCAAAACAGCATTAAAGGCAGTGAACTGGACAACAGTTATGCAGCGCGCGGCTCACTGCGAGTTAGGGAGGAAGATTTACCTGCCATGGGCTTGCCGCAGCCAATGGCGTTCAATGTTCCCGCCAATACCCTGGTGATTGCAAATACAAACGGATTTCATTGCAGGGGAGCGGCGCTTGGAGGGCCTGCCAGTCGCCTGGAACTATGGGCATACAGCCGCACCAATCCGTTTAACCCGTTACCCGGTTTTGATCATCGCTTGCTTCGTTTTTGCAGAGACGTGATCATCGATAAATACCTGAAACATGAAGATCGCAAGGCCGCGGCCAAAGGTGCGAAAGCGAGCTGGCATGTTATACCGTCAGATGTCATTGCCTCGGGTACGCCGAAATCGCATGTCGGGGCTGTTTCAGCCAATAATACTGACTCGAGCAATTCTGCCACCGGGCCGCAAGATCGCGAGGTCGAAGAAGCCGCCTGAGTAGTGTTCTGGCTCAGGCGTCGGGCCTGACATTGCTGAATTGCAGTTTGTGAAAAAAGCCTGTTGCAACGTATATTCCCGAGATATCAGTCACTTGCTATAGCACCACTGGAGTGTACATTGAGTCGTTATCGTCCCCCCGCCGGACCCTCTACGGCACTAATTAGTGAGGCGGGATTTGATGTGTTGCAGCAGGAACAGAAGGATCTCTGGATACGTCGAAGAGAGGTGACTGCGGCGTTGTCTGCCGCCGCTGCGGAAGGAGACCGGTCAGAAAATGCCGAATATATTTACCGCAAGAAAGAACTTGCCGGAATTGATCGGCGGGTCAGGTATCTGCAGAAAAGACTGGCCGTACTCAAAGTGGTCCGCGAACTTCCTGCCGATCAATCCAGAGTCTTTTTTGGTGCAACTGTTGATCTGGAGGATGAAGACGGTGAGCCTCTTCGCGTTCGCATTGTAGGCCCCGATGAAATTGATCCTTCGAAACAGTGGATTAGTATTGATTCGGTAATGTCAAAAGCACTTCTAAAATCAACGGTAGGAGACGAAGTTACCGTCACCGCCCCTGCGGGAAGATCGATATATATAGTGGAGAAGATTAGTTACTGAAACAGTCTGTGCGGAATAATTACCGGCGATTTTTTTAACACCGAAATTATTCGCTGGCTACAGGCTCGTTAATCACAGGCTTGAGCGCTAGTACCTCACGGGTAACTTCACTATCACCGCTTGGCGAACTGGCGGGATCGGTTCCTCCGAATAGAGCGGCTTCCTGCTCGGCAGCTGTGTGTGTTACCTCCGACTGCACAATCGATATATCGGCTGACAATTCAAAAGACACATCTGACAAAGGCTCGGGCGCCAATGTCTCGGTTGAAACATCGCCTGCTACCGGAAAGTCGACTCGGTTGGGCTTAAACCGGCTTAAAGTGGCGATGACCTGCTCGCCTGCTTTTGCAAAACCGGACTCAAGCAAATCAAAGCGTTCAGGGGTGGCGCCTAGCAGGACAGCTGCGGACGAAAATAGAACAAGCTCCCTTGTCGAGACAAGTTTCGCTGCACGGCCTTGTGGCAGCGTTGTGTCCGTTAATTTTGCCAACTATGTAGACTCTTTTGCATGAATTGCCGATTTTTCAATCCGGGCCAAAAACTCATAGAGCAGCGTATTGTGCCAACCCCGTTGAGCTCGAGGGAGTTTATTACAATTACTGGTCCGAAAAATCGTACTGGACGCCGATATTATGATGCTTAACACTTGTTTGCGGTCGTGCTGCGGTTGCCAGCATCGTCTCGTCATGACACAATACACTATTGCGAAATAGCTAGTCGAGAAATATTACATGGCTCCAAAGCTTGTAAAGGAAAAGACACAAAAGATCGAGCTAAGGGTTACTCCGGAGACCAAGATACTTGTGTTGAAAATGGCACAGGACGACGAGATAACCGTCACCAAATTTCTCGAAGGCCTGATCGAACGTGAATTTAACAAGCGTGCCCGCCGAAACGCGTCGAACCGGCCCTAGAGTTGTGAAACATCCAAAGCCAATGGCGCAGTTGCAGGAAGGCTAGCCAGACCGCTCTTGCTTCGTGCAATGTTTGCCTTGAATCTGTTATCGTCCCCTATGGAGAAGGGGCGCAGAATGAAACATAAAATTACCGGTCGCTGTATGAACAGAGCCGGTTAGAGTGAAGGCAGTTTATGACTCCGTGCAGGCAACGCACGATCCGCGCTTCTTTCTCGTAAAAGGCATTGCGCGCGAAAGTACCGAGCAACCCGAAAGAGCCCTTCGATTACTGGCAGGTCTTGAGCAGCTTGATATACAGGTAAGCTTGCCCTCGGATTTTGGCAATGCACCGCGCGAAGCGATACACGACTCCCGCTATCTTGAATTTTTGCGCACCGCCCATGCACAGTGGAGCGCGTTGCCTGACGCTTCTGTCGAAGTAATATCCAATATTCACCCGTTGCGCTATCAGGGCAATTATCCCGAAGGAATTATTGGCAGAGCTGGTTGGCATATGGCCGACACCGCTTGCCCTCTGGGCGAGCATACCTGGGAGGCCGCTTGTGCGTCGGCCAATACTGCGTTAACCGCTACCCGGTTTGTGCTGGACGGAGAACGGCATGCGTATGCGCTTTGCCGACCGCCCGGACATCATGCGTATGCAGACATGGCCGGCGGGTTTTGCTTTTTAAACAACTCGGCCATTGCAGCACAGCATGCGCGAAATGTTCATCAGCGGGTGGCCATTCTCGATGTAGATGTGCACCATGGAAACGGTACTCAGGGCATTTTTTATCACCGCTCCGATGTATTAACCGTGTCCATTCACGCGGACCCCCACCACTTCTACCCTTTTTTCTGGGGCCATGCCAACGAAACGGGCGAAGGTGAAGGTGACGGGTTTAATCTAAACCTGCCACTGCCGAGGATGTCCGGCGACGGCGTTTTCCTGCAAACACTGCAAAAGGCAGTCGAGGCGATTGATCGCTTCGCACCGGAGTTTGTAGTGGTTGCCCTCGGGCTAGATGCTTCCGAGTCCGATCCACTCAGAGGTTTGAGCGTGACAACCGACGGGTTTTACCGAACCGGTGAAGTCATTGCATCAATGGGGTATCCAACCGTTTATATTCAGGAGGGTGGCTATTTGTCCGACGTGCTCACCGATAATCTGGCCGCGGTTCTGGGCGGCGCCATTGCTAAAACCGGGAACGGCCAATGAACGAAGATTTTGAACACGGCCTAGCCGGTTTTGCTGACCGCTTGCGCAGCGGTGAAATATCTTCGGAGCAGGCTGTCAGACGTTGCTTTGCCCGCATTGAAAAGTTCGATGGAAAACTTCAGGCGTTTCAGCAACTCGATTTTGATCGCGCTGTTCGCACCGCCAGTGCAATGGATGAGTTATTGGCGAGTGGCACTGACCTTGGGCCGTTGATGGGAGTGCCCGTCGCTGTCAAGGATATTATCGCCGTGAAAGGCCTTCCGGTGACAAACGGCTCGCTGTATCCGAGTGAACATCTCACCGGAGAAGAGGGCGCGCTGATACAACAATTACGTGAGCTTGGGTGTGTGATTCTGGGTAAAACCAAAACCGTGGAATTTGCACTGGGGGCAACCGGCGTTAACGAGGCCCGCGGCACTCCGTGGAATCCCCGGGATTTAAATACCCATCGGTTGCCCGGTGGATCATCGAGTGGCTCTGCGGTCGCCACAGCCAGCGGAATGTGTGGATTTGCACTCGGCACAGACACCGGCGGATCAGTGCGTATACCGGCGTGCTTCAATGGTTTGTTTGGCCACAAAACCAGTCGGGGCCTGTGGCCAACCGATGGTGTATTTTCACTGTCATCAACGCTGGATTCAGTCGGGCCACTCTGCCGCAGTGCCGACGATGCGATTCTGATTCATCAGGCAGTAACAGGCGCAAACGTAAGCCCGGAGTCACTGGCAGGAAAGCGATTTGGAATTCCCGTCCCGATGTTCGGCGATGATCTGGACCCTGAAGTACACGCCGCATTTAACAGCGCGGTTGAACAACTGAAAAATGCCGGTGTTGAATTTGTCGATGTCGACATTCCGGAAGCCAAAGAGCGCGAGACAATTTTTCCGGTGATCGTTGGTGCCGAATTAATCACTACCCTCGGCGAAGAAGGTTTCGCCGCAGCGCGCGGGCAGATGGACACCGTTTCCGAGTCCAGGGCATCCGTTGGACTTGAAGTATCCGGCACACAGTATATAGCGGCCGTGCGTCGGCACCAGCAGCTGATACAAGTAGCCACGGAAAAATTCCGTGGATTTGACGCCTGGGTATCACCTACCTGTCCGATGCTGCCAATGGTACTGGCTGACCTGGAACAACCGGATCAGGCTCAGCGCTCGTTGCTCTCCTCCCGCAACACCCAACCCGCAAACCTGTTTGGATTTTGTGCGACCAGCTTGCCGATTCAGCAGTTGACGGACGACTGTCCTTTGCCTTGTGGCTTGCAGATTATGTTGCCTGCCAACGCCGATTCTCGATTGCTGGCTCTCTCCCAGGCGGTAGAAGCAGTGATCGGGAAGGGCAGATCTCTCGCGCTTTCGTAGCCAGCCCCCGGAGAGGAGGTACGAATAGCGGAAAGCACTTTACCTGCCGGGCTTTGTTTCCTACAATCGACAGGCTGTACAGATCAACGGGCAATCCTCAGATCTTCCCCGTGCCGGGGTGGCGGAATTGGTAGACGCAGCGGATTCAAAATCCGCCGGTGAAAGCTGTGAGAGTTCGAGTCTCTCCCTCGGCACCATCCCCTGCTTTAGTAAGAGGTCCGATGAGTCGGGAGTAACCAGTGGCAGCAAAAAAGAAACGAGCAACAAAGAAAGCCGCGCCAAAGAAATCCTTCGAAGAGGCCCTTTGGGATACCGCCAACAAGCTGCGTGGCAAGGTAGAATCCTCCGAGTACAAGCACATCGTACTCAGCCTGATCTTCCTCAAGTTCGCCAGCGACCGCTTTGAAGCCCGCAAGCAGCAACTGATCGAGGAAGGCCAGCAGGACTATGTTGACATGGTGGAGTTCTACACCATGAAAAACGTTTTCTACCTGCCTGAAGAAGCCCGCTGGACACACATCCAGACCCATGCAAAACAGGACGATCTGGCGATAAAGATCGACACTGCGCTGTTTACCGTCGAACAACACAACAAGTCACTGGCGGGCGCCTTGCCCGACAACTACTTCAGCCGTGCTGATCTAGACCCGGCAAAGCTCGGTGCACTGATCGATACCATCAACGATATCGAAACCGTTGCAGATAATAAAAAAGATATCGTTGGTCGCGTTTACGAATACTTCCTCGGCAAGTTTGCTTCTGCTGAGGGCAAGCGCGGCGGCGAGTTTTATACACCGGGCTGCATTGTTAATCTGATTGCCGACATGATCGAACCCTACAAGGGCAAGATCTACGATCCCTGCTGTGGCTCTGGCGGCATGTTTGTACAGTCGGTTAAGTTTGTTGAATCTCACAACGGTAATCAGAAAGACATCTCCATCTACGGGCAGGAGTTCACCGCCACCACCTACAAGCTGGCAAAAATGAATTTGGCCATTCGTGGCATCAACGCCAACCTGGGCGATGTACCGGCAGACACATTCTTTCGCGATCAGCACCCGGACCTCAAAGCCGACTACATCATGGCCAACCCGCCATTCAATCAAAAGCAGTGGCGGCAAGCCGATGAACTGGCAGACGATGCGCGCTGGGCTGGCTTTACCGCACCCCCCACCGGCAACGCCAACTACGCATGGATACTGCACATGGTGGCGAAACTGTCAGAAGGTGGCACCGCAGGCTTTGTTCTGGCCAACGGGTCCATGAGCAGTAACACCTCGGGTGAGGGCGACATACGCCAGCAACTGCTGGAGAAAGATCTGGTTGATTGCATGGTCGCATTGCCGGGGCAGTTGTTTTACACCACACAGATACCGGTTTGTCTTTGGTTTTTACGTAAGCAGAAAGGCGCACGTTCTGGCCAGACGTTGTTTATTGATGCTCGTAATATGGGAGCGATGATTGATCGTGTATTGCGTGAGTTGACGGCTGAAGATATTAAGCATATTTCTGATACTTACCATCAGTGGCAGAAAGATGAGGGTTATGAAGATGTGGCGGGGTATTGCAAGAGTGCTGCGTTGGAGGAGATTGCATCGCATGGACATGTGTTGACACCAGGGCGTTATGTCGGGGCTGCGGATGTTGAGGATGATGGGGAACCGTTTGATGAAAAGATGGCGCGGCTGACGGAAGAACTGGCAGGTCAGATGCAGCAGGCTGAAAAGCTGGATGCCGCTATCGCCGGTAATCTCAAGCAGCTGGGGTTTGCACTACCGGATGGATCATCGTCCTGAATAACAAGGCTCAAAAACACCAGCCAATACAAACACTCGTTTAGCGTATCTCGCTGCTGGCTGTTTCGTTTATACTGCAAACACAGTATCACTTATCTGGCACATCGGATCTGGAGAGAGTTATGTCTACTGACAGAAACACAGTGCACCTGCCAACGCCCGAGGATTCCAGGCAGGCTGCGGAATCCAGTCGTACCCTGGCCAAATACACCAATGCTGATCGCGTCCAGCTGTCTATCCGTGCCAGTAACGGCGAATCAGACGACTTGATCCTGCCTGGTCACGTATTGCAAATACTACTCGATGTGATGTCTGAAATGGGTAAAGGCAACGCCATAAGCCTGGTGCCGCACCATCAGGAGCTGGGAACCCAGGAAGCAGCCAACCTGCTAAATGTAAGTCGGCCGCATTTGGTAACACTGCTGGAAAACGGCGACATTCCGTTTCGAAAGGTAGGCAGTCATCGGCGGGTATTGCTTACCGATGTACTGACCTATCGAAATAACCAGCATGCCTTACGCTCAGACGCCCTGGATGAATTGGCCAGCGTGTCACAACAAAAAAATATGGGCTACTGAGTAAGCGCCAGCTTTTTGATGTAGATGTAAATGAGCAGATATACAGTTGTTTTTGATGCCTGCGTTCTCTACCCGGCGCCACTACGCGACTCATTGATGCGGCTCGCACTAACCGATTTATTCAAAGCGCACTGGACAGACAAAATTCATGACGAATGGGTTTCTGCGGCGCTAAAAAACAATCCTCACCTTCGGCCAGATCTGCTGGAGAGGACGAGGAATTTGATGAACACCCATGTTGGAGATGCCGTCGTTACAGGCTATGAGCCACTAATAGAAAGCCTCGAACTACCCGATCCGGGTGATCGACACGTATTGGCCGCAGCCATCCATTGCAAGGCCGGGGCAATCGTTACAAGTAATCTAAAAGATTTTCCTTCGCACGCCCTGAACCCATACAATATCGAAGCGCTGCATCCCGATGAATTTATACACCTTCAAATAGAAATAGCACCGTCCACCTGTCTGGCGGCTTTCAAAAAGCAACGCAAGGCACTGCTAAATCCGGTAATGGAGGTAGAAGAATTTTTAGCTTGTCTGCAACGCCAGCAATTACCCAGGACCGTTTCGTTCCTGCGGCGAGAGCAGGATCTGCTTTGAATTATGCGATGCTACCTTTAGTGGTATTAATTTTGACCAACCAATCAGTCCGTGCAGATCGAAAAAATCGGCCCAATGGTACCTGGAAAACAACTCGGAGAAAGTCATTAATGAAGGTATCGTAAAAACCGTCGCGGCCTTTCTTAATACCGAAAGCGGCACACTGGGTTAGTGGCTCACTGACGATGGCGATATTCTCGGTCTGCAACCGGATCTGGATTTCAAGTATCAGGATATTGATGGCTATCAGAACTGGCTGGTGACGTTGTTAATCAATTGTATGGGTGCTGGTGTGGTTGGCGCGCAGGTTAGTCTGCGAATTGAATCTGCCGGATCTGAGGTGGTTTGTTTAGTTGATGTTAAACCATCCGGCAAGCCGGTTTATGCGAAGACGACTAAAGGGGATAAGTGTTTTTATATGCGAGCGGGTAATACGACGAGGATGCTGGAGGGCCGGATATTGTGGATTATGTGAAGGAGCGTTGGAGGTGATGATCAGCCGATGCGCTTGCTCTGATTCCCAAAAAACAGTCCGCGAAGAATAATCATATGAATAATAGATGGCCAACACGCGCGTTAGAGGATGCAGGCGTAACTTTAATTGATTGCATCCACAAAACTCCTAAGGAACAGCCCAGTGGTTATCCTTATGTAACAATACCGCAAATGAAAGACGGCTTTATCGACATCCCTGCTGCGAGATGTATTTCAGAAACGGACTTTGAAACTTGGACCGAGAAAGCACGACCAAAGCCTCATGACGTAGTTCTTTCGCGAAGATGCAACCCTGGTGTGACAGCCCATGTGCCACCAGGTACTGAGTTTGCGTTAGGACAGAATCTAGTATTAATGCGAGCGGATGGAGCACATATTTACCCACCGTTTCTGCGTTGGCTAATGAGAAGTAGACAATGGTGGGGACAAGTAAATAAATATATAAACGTCGGTGCAACATTTGATAGCTTACGATGTGCTGAAATTCCAACATTCGAACTGCCAGTCCCCCCTCTCAAAGAACAAAAAGCCCTAGCCCAAATCCTTGGCACGCTCGACAGCAAAATCGAACTCAACCGCCAGACCAACAAAACCCTCGAATCCATCGCGCGCGCACTATTCAAGAGCTGGTTTGTCGATTTCGACCCGGTAAGAGTCAAGCGTGATGGCATTAATAAAGAAGGTGACAAGGCGACGCCGTTTTCGCTGTCACCTGATATCCTCGATCTGTTTCCGGATTCGTTTCAGGATTCGGAG
>CAYPCS010000002.1:0-3133 GCA_964409275.1 uncultured Granulosicoccaceae bacterium | reverse complement strand
AACTAATCTCCGGCGAACTCCGAATAAAGGACGCCGAAAAATTCCTCGCAGACGCCCCTGTATAGGAACTTAACCCAATGAAGTACACCGAAGCCAAACTGGAACAAGCCATCATCTCGCTACTCGGCGACCAAGGCTACCCGCACCTGCACGGTGGCGGCATCGAGCGCGAACCCCACACCGTTCTGCTAACCGATGACCTGCACACCTACCTGCACAAGCGCTACAAAAAAGACCTGATCACTGTCAACGAAATCGACGGCATCATCCGCGACTTGCGCCAGTACCCGGCAGCCGATCTATACCAAAGCAACAAAGCCATCCTCACCCGCGTCAGCAACGGCTTTGATCTGAAACGCGAAGACCGCAGCCGCAAGGATCTGCATATCTGGCTGTTTGACGATCAGTCACCTGAAAACAACATCTGCCGAATCGTCAACCAGCTTGAAATATTAGGCCGCGATAAACGCATCCCCGACGGCATTCTGTACATCAACGGTTTACCACTGGTGGTGTTTGAATTTAAAAGTGCAACCCGCGAAGCGGCTATGGTACACACGGCGTTTAAACAGCTGACCAAAACCTATCGCCGAGATATACCGGAGCTGTTCAAATACAACGCCCTGTGTGTGATCAGTGATGGAGTAAACAGCAAGGTCGGCTCGCTGTTCGCCAAATATGATTTTTACTACTCATGGAATAAAGTAACCGGAGACGAACGCACGGCAGCTGAAGGCATCGACTCACTGCACTCCATGATTCAGGGATTGTTTGAACCGTCACGCTTGCTGCAACTGCTGCGACACTTTGTATTCTTCCCGGATACCGGCAACGAAGAAATCAAAATCGTTCCGCGCTATCCGCAGTTTTATGCCACCGGCAAGCTGTACCGTCACATCATCGAACACCTGAAGCCGGAAGGCGATGGTAGGGGCGGCACCTACTTTGGTGCAACTGGTTGCGGCAAAAGCTACACCATGCTGTTTCTGGCGCGCATGTTAATGCGCAGCCTTGAACTTAAGAGTCCGACCATTGTGCTGATCACGGATCGCACCGATCTGGATGATCAGCTATCGAGAACATTTTGCAATGCCACCGGCTACATTGGCGACAAACATGTGATCTCGGTAGAGAATCGCAATCACCTGCGTGATCTGTTGCAGGATCGCAGCAGTGGCGGTGTGTTTCTGACCACCATCCACAAGTTCACCGAAGACACGCAATTACTGACGGATCGTTACAACGTGATCTGTATCTCCGACGAAGCGCACCGCAGCCAGACTAACCTCGATCAGAAAATTACCGTTACCGACACCGAAGTCAAAAAGACCTACGGCTTTGCCCATCACCTGCACAACTCGCTACCCAACGCCACTTACGTAGGCTTTACCGGCACCCCGGTAGACGCCACGCTGGATGTATTCGGCCCGGTGGTTGACGCCTACACCATGACTGAATCAGTCCGCGACGAGATTACTGTGCCGATTGTCTACGAAGGCCGCGCCGCCCGCGTATTTCTGGACAATCGCAAGCTCACCGAAATTGAAGACTACTATGCCAGCGTTACTGAGGAGGGTGCCAACGAACACCAGATCGAGGCCAGTAAAAAGGCATCGGCCAGTATGCACGCAATCCTCGGTGATCCGGATCGCATTCGCACAATCGCCGCAGACTTTGTAGCACACTACGAACGACGCATTAACGAGGGTGCATCGGTCAAAGGCAAGTGCATGTTTGTCTGCAGCAAACGCCAGATAGCCTGGCAGTTCTACCAGCAGGTTGTTGAACTGCGCCCAGCCTGGGCAGAGGTTCGCACCAGCGCCGAGGGTGAAACCCTGTCGGCAAAAGATGCCGATAAAGTCCTGCCAATTGAACGCATCAAAATGGTGATGACACGCGGCAAGACAGATGACAGGGATCTCTATGATCTGCTTGGCAGCGACGAAGACCGTAAAGAACTGGACCGGCAGTTCAAACAGGCAGCCAGCAACTTTCGCATAGCCATCGTTGTTGATATGTGGCTAACCGGCTTTGACGTACCGTTTCTGGATACCATCTATATCGACAAACCGATTCAGCGCCACAACCTGATCCAGACCATCTCTCGCGTCAACCGCAAGTACGAAGGTAAAAACAAGGGACTGGTGGTTGACTACATCGGCATTAAGAAGCAGATGAATCTGGCGCTGGCGCATTATTCCAAAGGCGATGACGACAACTTTGAGGATATTCAACAATCCCTGAATGTTGTGCGCGATCATCTGGATTTACTCGGCAAGCTGTTCCATAAATTCGATAGCAGCGATTATTTCCAGGGCAATCCGGTACAACAACTTGATTGCCTGAAACGCGCTGCCGAATTTGCGCAAAGCTCGGACAACACTGAAAAGCGATTCATGGCGCTGGTAAAACGCCTGAAGGCCGCTCACGATATTTGCACCGGTAGTGGTGAGCTGACGCAGCAGGAATCAGATACCGTTCACTTCTATCTGGCCGTGCGCAGCATTATCTTCAAGCTCACTCGTGGCAATGCCCCTGACATCGATCAGATGAACGCCCGCGTGCGCGACATGATTGCCGAAGCACTGGAGGCCGATGGTGTGGAGGCGATCTTCAAACTGGGTGAGGAAGGTGTGGGTGAGGTAGATATCTTTGACGATGACTACCTGGGCAAAATAGAAAAAATCAAACTGCCGAATACCAAAATCAAGCTGCTGCAACAGCTACTGAAGAAAGCCATTGGCGATCTGCAGAAGGTAAATAAAGTTAAAGGGGTAGAGTTCTCAAAAAAGCTTCAATCACTGGTAGACAAGTACAACGAGCGTGATGAAGAAAATGTACTGGTATCCAGCGTTCTGGAAGACTTTGCCGATATGCTGGTGGACATGATTCATGAAGTTAAAGACGAAAAAGGGTCATACAACGCGCTGGGGATCGACGAACAGGAAAAAGCCTTTTACGACATACTGAGACAATTGGCCAACAAGTACGACTTCACCTACCCGGATGAAAAACTGATTCCGCTGGCCAAAGAAGTAAAACTACTGGTGGATGACAAAACCCGCTACACGGACTGGCAGTCGCGGGATGATATTAAAGCCGAGCTAAAAGTTGATCTGATACTAAAACTGGC
>CAYPCS010000001.1:231742-282579 GCA_964409275.1 uncultured Granulosicoccaceae bacterium | reverse complement strand
TGCACGGTATCAATCTGGAGATGCAGGATGCTGAATTTACTGTGCTCGTTGGCCCATCCGGATGCGGAAAGTCAACCACGCTGCGCATGGTGGCGGGGCTTGAGGCGGTTACCAGTGGTGAAATCTACATTGACGGCCGCCCGGTCAGTCAACTAGAGCCTAAAGAACGCGATCTCGCGATGGTTTTTCAAGACTACGCCCTCTACCCGCACATGAACGTGGCGAAGAACATGTCGTTTGCGCTGCGTCTGCAAAAGCGCCCGAAAAAAGAAATTGAGAGCAAGATTAAAGAAGTGGCTGAAATTCTCGGTTTGACGGAATTTCTGCATCGAAAACCTGCGGAGTTATCCGGCGGGCAACGTCAGCGTGTGGCCATGGGTCGTGCGCTAACACGAGATAGCTCGACATTCCTGTTCGATGAGCCACTGTCTAATCTTGATGCAAAGCTGCGAACGCAAATGCGAGCCGAGCTTGCAGTGATGCGTCAACGGGTTCGCAAAAACATGATTTATGTCACGCACGATCAAATCGAAGCGATGACGTTGGCTGACCGGATAGTGGTGATGCATGGCGGTGTAATTCAACAAGAGGGTTCGCCGGAAGAGCTGTTTAAGCGCCCGGCAAACAAGTTTGTTGCAGGTTTTCTGGGAAGCCCGCCAATGAATTTCCTTGAAGCCGCCATTGAAAATAGTAACGGCGAGTTGTTTTTGCGAGGCAACGGATTCGCGTTGCGCTGTGATGCTGACACAGCCCAAGGGACTGGAATCCCAGTCAGGCACTGGGTGAGTCTACCTATGTTGGATTAAAGAATTATTACACGCTGTGGGGTGATCCGAACTTCAGGGAGAGTGTAGGGGTAACCCTTAAGTTCGCTGTATCAGTGGTAGTTGTTGAAATGTTGATTGGTGTTGGGCTCGCACTGCTGCTGGATCGAAATCTACGTGGCATGTCGTTGCTGCGAACCCTGTTCATATTGCCAATGATGATTGCACCTGTAGTAGTTGGTCTGATCTGGCGCTATATGTATCACCCGACACTCGGAGTATTTAACAAAACTTTGAAGGCGACCGGACTGGAACCGGTAGACTGGCTTGGCCAGCACGCACTTCTATCAGTTATCATTGCAGACATATGGCAATGGACCCCCTTTATATTCATATTAGCACTCGCGGCTCTTCAGTCATTACCACGCTCTGCGCTTGAAGCTGCACGAATAGATGGTGCCACCGGCTGGCAACAAATTATCCATATTAAATTGCCACTAATGATGCCGGTACTTATTGTAACGGGACTTCTGCGTTTGATTGATGCCTTCAAAGTACTGGAAGTTATTCTCGTTATGACAGAGGGTGGTCCGGGTCTTTCTACGGAAATACTTGCCTTGCGCATATCGCGTACCGCAACCGAGTTTAGAGAACTGGGAGTGGCAGCTGCTATGTCGAACTATCTGCTTATGCTGTTGCTCGTAATTACCGTATTTATGCTGGCGTACAACCGCTGGATGGAATATCGGGCCAACAAAGCGATGCGCGTTGCCGAGGAGACCTCCTAATGGCTGAGATAAGCACCAGACAGCATCCAGGGTTTTATGCCATTGTTGTAATGCTGATTATCATGGCAGTCGGCCCGATCGCGTTGATGCTGATGAATTCGTTCAAGCTCGACGTTGATATCATTTCCGGTACCAGCGGTTTGTTGTTCATGCCTACTATTCAAAACTATGAGACCGCACTGTGTGATGTGTTGCCATATGAGCTGGATCATCTGGACTTCTGCGCTCTCAAGTTTGGTGGTGCATTTATTAATTCATTAATCATCGCGCTCGTTTCGACTGTCCTTACGCTGATTATTGGCTGTATGGCTGCCTACGCGCTGGTACGATTTAAGTTTATGGGGCGCGATACTGTTTCGGCGACAACACTGATGGTGCGCATGGTTCCGCCAGCGGTGCTTCTGGTGCCGGTATTTGGTCTGTGGAACAATGAGTTCTGTCTTGATAAAGAGGGTCTGGTCGGCGGCCTGATCCGCGATACTTTTGGCGGCCGAGGGGATGTTTGTCTCGCTGGAACTCACTCGGGAATAATTCTGGTTTATATCGCGATGAACTTGCCCTTTGTGATCTGGATCTTGCAAAGCTTCATTGTTCAGGTACCCAGGCAACTCGAAGAGGCGGCGCGTATGGACGGTGCAGGTCCGTTTCAGGTATTTTTTAAGGTGGTTCTGCCTTTGATCAAACCTGGTCTCGCGGCAGCCGCAATTTTTACGTTTCGAATAGCATGGAATGAATACTTGTTGGCGTCGGCTCTGTCAGATCGGGATACCAAGACCGTACCGATTTTGATTGTAAACAACATGTCCGAGTTCAATGTTGAATGGGGTGTGATTATGGCGACAGGTATGCTGTTGGCGATACCGCCTATCCTTTTTACATTGTTCGCGTCGCGACAAATTATTACGGGTATGACCGCTGGCGCTGTTAAGGGCTAGTTGTTAATAAACTTTGAAAGGAAAGAAATGACACGAGTGGCGGTTGTTACAGGCGGTGGTGGCGGTGTTGGCAGAGCAGCTGCGATAGCACTAAGTAAAGACGGTTGGCGTGTTGTGGTCGCTGGTAGAACACAAAAGTCTCTGGATGAAACGGTTGCCGAGCTAAAAAACGAAGGCTTGGCAGTGGTTTGCGATGTTGCCGATGAGGAAGCGGTGGATAGTCTTGTTGATAAAACAGTTGAGGCTTTTGGATCACTGGATCTTTTATTTAACAATGCCGGAATCGCCGCACCCGCGAAGCCGATTGATGAACTCCCGGTGAAAGCCTGGATGGATTTGATCGCCATCAACCTGACCGGTTCTTTTCTCTGTGCGCGTGCGGCATTTAAGCAAATGCGAAAGCAAGGGTCGGGACGAATTATCAACAATGGTTCTGTGTCTGCCACAACGCCGCGGTTGTTTTCCGCACCTTATACGTCCAGTAAACACGCGATCAACGGCCTGACTAAATCACTGGCGCTGGACGGGCGTCGCTATGGTATCTGTTGTGGTCAAATTGACCTTGGCAACATCAGCTCGAGCATGGGAGATGCGATGGCTCAGGGTGTATTGCAGGCAGATGGATCACTGTTGGAGGAACCGGTAATCGGTGTTGAGCCAGTCTGTGATGCGATTGTCTACATGGCAAATCTTCCGGCTGATGTTAATGTTCTGAATATAAATGTTATGGCGAACGAAATGCCGTTTGTAGGCAGGGGTTAATATGACAAAAGCAATACAACTAGAGCGAGACTACAACTTTCTGGTCGGAACCTACACCGATCTTGATGCGCTTGCGCATCAACCCTATGCCCCGACTTCAGGTAAAGGAATCTATTCCCTCAATATTTCAAAGAGTGGTGAATTGTCCGAACTTGGTGTAACGGATATTCTCAATCCGGCGGTGTTAATTCCCCATAGCAATGGTTCTATGATGTATGCGATTGTAGAAACCATTCAAAGTAATGGTGATGTAGTCCAGCTTGCAGTGGACGGTAGCAGTGTCATGAAAGAGCAGGGAAAATTCACCGCGTCCGGTAAGTCAACTTGCTATTTAGCTTTATCACCACAAAAAGATGTCGCCATCGTGATAAATTACTGGGATGCAATTATCGATGTTGTTGCTGTTGATGGTGATGGCCGGCTTGGCGAAGTTTTGCAGAGCTTTAAGCAGTTGTATCGAAAAGAAGGTGAGTGGCGGCAGGTGGAGTACCGTGAAGATCACTGGGAGAACCGACAGGTAGGACCGCACGCTCATTGTGCGCACTTCTGGAATGACTGGGTATTTATACCTGATCTTGGTGAAAACGCTGTGTTTCAGTATCGCTATGATCCCGCTAAAAAAAGGCTTGAACCGGATACTCATATAAAGTTTGAAACGGGTTCGGGCCCACGACACATGGCTATGCACCCGACTCTCGATATTTGTTACGTGTCTAATGAATTGTTCAATACAGTATGTGTGGCAAAACTTGATGCATCGGAGCCTCAGGCCAGTAAAGAACGGTTGATCCCGATTCAATACGAATCGACCCTTGAGAATCGTGATCAAGTCTCTTATGTGTCCGAGATTAAGCTCTCTGCAGATGCCAGGTTTCTGTACGTATCGAATCGCGGTGATAACTCCCTGGCGATTTTTAAAGTGTTGGATGACGGGCAGTTGGAGCGAATCGATGTTGTACCTACCGGTGGCAAGTTTCCGCGTCATTTTGCGCTGACTCCCTGCGGCAATGCTGTACTGGTTGCCAATCAGGACTCCTCCATGTTGAGTCTCTTCAGTCGTGATACAAGCACTGGCCTGATAGAGGCGACTGGCACCGAGTTCGCCATTCCGGCACCCAACTACATCCGGTTTTTCGGCTAGCTCTGTTTACAGGATTGTTTCGATGGCTTTCAGGTATTCAGCCAATATCGGGTTTCTGTGGGATCATTTGCCCCTGCCTGAGCGTATTGGCGCAGCAGCCGATGCTGGTTTTGATGCGGTGGAATGTCACTTTCCGTATGAGTATCCCGCCCCGGAAATTAAACTGGCTTTAACCAGCGTCGGCTTACCAATGCTCGGTTTGAATACCGGGCTTGGGCCAGACGGGTGCTTTGGTCTTGCAGCGATTGCGGGGGCTGAAGATAAAGCCCGCGAACTGATCGATCAGGCTATTGACTACGCTGTCGAGATCGGTGCGACTAACATAAATGTCGTGGCTGGTCTTACCGGCGGTGATAGAAAAGCGCAGGCGGTGTACGTAGATAACCTCAAATATGCCTGTGAAAAAGCGAAGGCCTGTGAAAAGACCGTAATGATTGAACCACTCAATCCTCGTGCGGTAGCTGACTATCACTTTAGTACCGTTGAGCAGGCAATTGAAATCATTGATGTTGTCGATGCTGATAACATGAAATTGATGTTCGATTTTTTTCACGCGCAGATTGTGCAAGGTGACCTCGAAACACTGATCAGACAGTACGTAGACTATTTTGCGCCTATCCAGATATCGGCAGTACATGATCGGGGAGAGCCGGACCAGGGTGAGATTAACTATCCCTATATGCTCGGAATTCTGGAGAATGCTGGCTACAACGGTTATATTGGAGCTGAGTACAAGCCGAGAGGTGACGATGTAGAATCCGGTTTGTCATGGTTAAATTACTTCCGAAGTCTGCAATCGACCAAAAGTGCCAATACAAAACGATAAAAAGCAACTTGTCACGATGGAAGAAGTAGCGCAGGCAGCCGGTGTGTCCCGGATGACCGTGTCGCGCGCATTAAGGGATGACGGGCAGGTTACGGAGAAAACCCGCAAACGCATTCTCGCTGTTGTAAAAAAAATGAACTACGTGCCTGATCAGATGGCCGGTAGTTTATCAACCAAGCGCTCCGGATTTATCGCGACTCTGGTTCCTTCAATCAACAATGTGCACTACGGGAAAATGGTGCAGGCGCTAACGGATCAACTAGAAAGTACCGGCTTGCAAATTTTGCTTGGCCACACGGACTATTCAGCACAGCGTGAAGAATCATTGGTCGAAAGCTTGCTAAAACGCCGACCGGAGGCGATAGCGTTACCGTATGACGGTCACACGAAAAGAACCGTAACGTTACTAAAAAACGCGCAAATTCCTGTCGTTCAATTGTGGGAAACTCCACCGAAGCCAATCGGCTATACCATCGGTTTTTCAAACGAGCAAGTAGCTCGCAATATGACAGAAGATCTGATCAAGTTAGGTTATAAGAATATTGCTTTTCTCTGTGAAACTAACGATGAATGGACGCGGGGATCAACCCGTCGAGCCGGTTTTAGAATGGCTATGGAAGAGGCCGGCCTGTCAGCCCACAGAATGATCAGGTTCGGCAATCCACCGATGTCAATTAGAGATGGTCACTTCGTCGGTACAAACCTGAACCAGTATTATGACGATATAGATTGCGTTTTCTGCGTTTCTGACGCACCAGCGTATGGATTGATTTCCGGGCTCAAAGAACAGGGAGTTAAAGTGCCGGATGATATCGGTGTGGCAGGGTTCGGGAATTTTGAGGTATCAAATTTTGCCAGTCCTACAATTACCACCGTAAAGTTCGATGCCGCAGAGGTCGGATTGGCAACGGCAGAACTGGTAACGAAACTTCTTGACCCTGATCAGGCTGCAAAGAAACATTTAAAGCACTATGAAATCAGTGTTACCAATTCAATGCGAGAAAGCACTCGTTGTATTTCGTAACAGTGCTGGAAATGTAAATAGGGTGACTCTCAAAAACCGCTGTAATCCGATGAAAATCTCTGAAATAGACTGTTGTAGCCTCTGAAGATCTACCGTTCTTTTAACTCTCCGGCTAACCGGGTAACTGGCATAACTTCGACTCCATCTTTAGTTCGATAGGACTCAAGACCCGGGTAAATCACAATTTTGCGCGTCGCTTCAATATCTTTGCTGCCTTCGTAGAAACCGCGACTGGTAGTCGGTGCACTGGAGTGTTTAATTTCTATCGCCCATCGATGGGTGCCGAACTCCAGTACCAGATCGATCTCCGCACCGGCAGAGGTTCGATAAAAACAGGCTTGAGTGTCGCTTGCAATGGTGCCGAGTATTTGTTCGATAATAAATCCTTCATAACTATCGCCCAGTTTCGGGTTGCCCAACAGTGCGTCGCGACTGTCTATTGCCAGCAGAGCATGCAGTACACCACTATCACGCAGGAATATTTTCGGTGACTTGACGAGTCGCTTGCCATAGTTGCCATGCCACGGTTGCAGGCGTTGAACTAATAGCAGATCAACCATTAGATCGAGGTATCGCGATATGGTAGTCGCATTGACATCCAGACTACGTGCAAGGGTTGAACGATTGAGTAATCCACCGGACAGATGCGCCAGCATGATCCAAAAACGGCGCAGGGTTTCAGCCGCAATGCGCGGTCCGAGGTCGGGGATATCTCTTTGCAGGTAGGTAGTGATGAAATCTCTTCGCCATTGCAAACTGTCAGTATTAGAGTCTGCGAGATAGGAATCAGGGAACCCGCCTCTGAGCCAAAGTTTGTTTAATACTTCTGTGTTGCTCGCGCCAGAGCCTGCATGATGTAGTGCCTCGTGTGCGTTGATGCCATTCAGTTCCAGGTAGGATAATCGCCCTGCAAGCGATTCACCGGACTGCCTGAGCAATGTGGGGCTGGCAGAGCCGAGAATGACAAATTGACCGTTGCGTTTGCCAGCACGCCGGTTAGTGTCGATCACTGAACGAAGTGTGGAGAAAAGCTCCGGCACGCGATGAATTTCATCGAGAATAATCAGCTTGTCGCTGTTTTCCTGAAGATAGGGTGCGGGATCTGATAGCCGCGCCCGGTCGGCGTCAAGCTGCAGGTCCAGATACAGTGATGACTGTGCCGCAGCGAGCTGTAGTGCCAGCGTGGTCTTGCCAGCTTGTCTCGGCCCGAGAATAGCAACGGCGGGCGCTTTTCCCAGCCTGTTTTCTACGTGGATAAGCGCTTCGCGATCAATCATCCTTGTAATTTAGGTATTTAATACAGAATATGCAAGGATAAAATTAGTAAATCTGTCGTTTTGTCCCGTATTCTGTACCGTGTTTGTGGTACCAGGGTCTCGGCCAGGAATCGCAGATTCCTGCGAAAGGTCGTTTGTTCGTTCACCGCTTCATACTTTCGTAATGTTAAGCAGCTCAACTTAGTGCGTATGCTGGAAGAAGAGCTCATGGTAGAGGAAACGCCCTGGTCGTTACCGAAAAAAACCGGCAGAGGGACTTTTTCAGCGGTTTTTATTTTCCATATGCTGGATGTGATTGGTTGTGAGAAGGTTGAATTGGCTGAGTGAAGCAAAAGACAAAGCTATAAGATGTTGGGGGCGATGGGATCGCGGTCTTGTTACGTTTCTAACCCGATTTGCGTGGATAATTATCGGAGTCCATTTATTTGTTGCCGGTCTTGCTAGCTACTCCTGGTTATCAAGGCCACCACTCTATAGCGTTGAGGAACGTATATATGAATATCAAAGAGACAATAGTGAAAGCGAGGATCGTGAACCGATATCCATCAGTGCCGAAGACCAGTCCACCGATGTAGGAAGCCAGGAGCAGAATACTGCCTCCGGTGACGACAGCACCGAAAAAGACCTTCAGGAATATATCAGGAGCGCCAGAGACCTCAATGCCCAAGAAGGTATGTGGAGGGCAGCGTATTTTCTTGCTGTTCTAACCGCAATACAGGTGGTGTTTGGCGTTCTTGCACTTTGGTTTATTTATGACACTCTTCTTGCCACTAGAAGTACTCTCGATGAAACTCGCAAGGCGACTAGAGCTGCCATTAGAACCACTGAATCCACTGTCAGTACACTTGAAATAACGAAAAATGCCAACAGGGGGCTGATACTTGCTACCAATGTTAAGCATGATTTGGTAAACAGAATCGGCAAGCCCGAACACAGGTTGTTGTTCACAATCAAGAATATCGGAAGTGGCGTCGCTGTAAGCAGGTCGTTGATTGTTGGCGCCAAGAACACAAGAGGCACGGCGGATTTTTTTGTAGACTCAGCAAGCGATGTTACTGCCACTCTTCAAAAGATTGATGTCTTCCCGGGTGCCAACGCAGAGCATAAGAGATCCCATACTTTGTCTTTGACCCGCGCACCCTACAGCATTGAAGCTAACAAATATTTCGCTTGGTGCATCATCGAATACACTGATGGATTCGGTTCTCGTTGGAGATCTACATCCACATTTCACAGTACTACAAGCAACAGTTCTGAGATTGAATTCAGCAAAACAGATTTTGTTGAAAGTCAAATCTGCAAAGCAGTTTGAGAAGCAGAGAAAAACTAGCCGAAAAACACCAGCGCGTTTTCTCTATGCGTAATCGCAAGCACATTGATGAGTTGAATGATCAGTTTAATATTGAGATGAATTGTTGTATCTTATGTGCAGTTGCACCGCATTCGACCTTGCGTTCTAATAAGCCGCCGTAACGCATATTCCCGGTAAATCAATGACCTCAGCGACGGTATCTGCCTCGCCTGCGCGCCTGCGCGAAATTCCCTACAACTACACCTCGTTTTCAGATCGCGAAATTGTCTGTCGATTGCTCGATCCGGCGGCATGGGATGATGTTCAGCAGCTTCGCGGTAGCCGGCGCACCGGCCAGTCGGCGCGGATGCTGTTTGAGGTGCTTGGCGATATGTGGGTGATTATGCGAAACCCCTACATCCAGGATGATCTGCTGAGCATTCGTCGGCGACGCAAAGCGTTACTGGAAGCGCTGCATCACCGGCTTGACCAAATTGATGCACGACAGGATGGCGATGCAACGGCATTGCGATTGCTCGCTCGCAGTCGCCAGGCAGTGCTGGATTTTGCAAAATGGCTGGACACTACCGGGCAACTGCGCAAGCAGGTAAAGCAGCGTCTGCTAAAAGTGACTGCACCCGGCAATATAGACTTTGGCGGTCTGGCGCGTGTCTCGCACGTGACGGATGCTACTGACTGGCGGGTTGAATATCCGCTGGTGGTAGTCACGCCTGATAATGAATTGCAGATTCAACAGGTAGTTCAACAATGCATCGCCGCCGGTCTGACCATCATTGCGCGTGGAGGTGGTACCGGCTACACCGGTGGGGCGATTCCGCTGCATGCTGATACTGCTGTCATCAATACCGAGAAGCTTGATCATATTGGCACAGTGTTGCCTCGTGAACTTCCTGGTGTTGAACAGCCGGTATCGACCATACGTTGTGGTGCGGGATTGGTAACCCGACGGGTGTCAGAGGCAGCGGCAGCGGCAAATCTGGTGTTTGCGGTCGACCCGACTTCGCAAGATGCCAGTACCATCGGTGGCAATGTTGCGATGAACGCGGGTGGAAAAAAGGCGGTGTTGTGGGGTACTACTCTGGATAATCTCGCTAGCTGGCGAATGGTTTCACCGGACGGGAAGTGGCTTGATGTTCAAAGGCTTTCGCACAACCTGGGCAAAATTCACGACCAAAAAAAGGTGACCTTCGAAGTAACACGCCGCGACACGATTGATGGACCTGCTACAGGAGCGCCGGAAATACTGGAATTTTGCGGCAGCGATTTCCGCACGGGAGGTTTAGGCAAGGATGTCACTGATAAATTTCTAGGTGGATTACCAGGTATTCAAAAAGAAGGCTGTGACGGACTCATTACGTCTGCAGAATTCGTTTTGCATCGCGCTCATGCACACACACGCACCGTGTGCATGGAGTTCTACGCCCGAGACTTGCATTCGGCAGTGCCCGCCATCGTTGAAGTTAAAGATACGATCGATACCTTGCCTGATGTGATGCTGGCGGGTTTAGAGCATCTGGATGATCGCTACATAAAAGCAGTAGCCTATACCCCGAAAGCCTCCCGCGGACAATTACCGCGTATGTTATTACTTGCTGATATCGTCAGTGATTCTGAAGACGCAGTGGCAGCTGCTGCGGCTTCTATAGTCCGCATAATCAACCAGCGTGACGGCGAGGGGTTTATTGCTGTCAGCAAAGAGGCAAGGGAGCGTTTCTGGGCGGCACGATCACGTACGGCAGCGATTGCTGCTCACACTAATGCATTTAAGATCAATGAAGATGTGGTGATTCCATTATCGGCACTGGCTGACTATAGCGAGGGAATCGAACGCATTAATATTGTGCAGTCAATTCGCAACAAGCTTGAAAATATAACCGCGCTTGACGATTTATTCCAGCAACCACTGGTGCTGCAACTCGCGGCCGATGACGATATCGGTGGCGAAGAACAACAGCAAATTGACGAACAACACAGAGCCGCCGCGCTGGCGCTAATAAAATCTGTGCGTGCCCGGTGGCAGGCAATACTTGAGCGACTGGATCAGCCGCTGGCAGACTGTGGTGATTTGATTGCTGCGGCAGACGGTAGCGTTGCAGACCGCCAGATGCCGGACAATGAACAAACATTGATTCAGGCCTTTCTGCTTAGAAGCGTTATTGTATCGCTGAGAGCTGAAGTGGAGCGGCCGCTTAAAGATATTTTTACCGGCCGACGTTATCAGGCACTGAGAGCACGAATCGATGCGGTTCACGCACAAATTCGGCCTGGCAGATTGTTTATTGCACTACATGCTCACGCCGGTGACGGCAATGTCCATAGTAACATTCCGGTTAACTCCGATGACTATCACATGATGCAGACTGCCGATGGTATGGTCGATGAGATCATGGAACTGGCGACTTCACTCGGTGGCGTGATTTCCGGAGAGCACGGTATCGGGCTGACTAAAATGCAGTATCTTGATGATGCAAGCGTTGCCCGTTTTGCTGAATACAAAAAGCGCATAGACCCGCAGGGGCATTTCAATCGCGGCAAACTGATGCCGGGCTCAGGATTACAGCAGGCGTACACACCATCCTTTCGGCTGCTCAAACAAGAGTCAATTATTCTTGAGCAAAGTGATCTTGGCTCGCTGAATGACAGCATCAAGGATTGTCTGCGTTGTGGTAAGTGCAAGCCGGTGTGTAGTACCCATGTACCACGCGCAAATTTGCTGTATTCGCCGCGCAACAAGATACTTGCCAGTGGTTTGATTATTGAGGCTTTTTTATACGAAGAGCAAACACGGCGCGGCATATCGATCAGACACTTCGAAGAAATGAATGATGTAGCGGATCATTGCACGGTGTGCCACCGATGCCTGGCACCTTGTCCGGTGGATATAGACTTTGGCGATGTCAGCATTCATATGCGACGCATTTTGACGGAGCAGGGCAAACGCAGACGAAAAGTTGGAACGACCGCGTCCATGGCTTTTCTGAATATACGCGATCCGCTCACCATTAATATTGCCCGAAAAGTGATGATTGACTGGGGATTTACTGCACAACGCGCTGCTAATGTTGCATTGGGAAAAATCCCGAACCTGTTTCGGCAGCGTGAAGCACCACCTCCAACAAACGCCGGCAACGTCGGGGCGGTGGAGCAGGTTGTACACTTTGTTAATCGCAAGCTGCCTTCCAAAAAGTACCTGCCCACCAAACCGATGAGGGCGATACTCGGAGTGGAAGATGCTTCTTACGTACCGATTCTGCGAAATCCTGCGGTGATCGATGAGAACAGTGAATCGGTATTTTATTTTCCTGGCTGTGGATCGGAACGATTGTTTAGCAAGGTGGGGCTGGCAACACTTGCGATGCTCTACGATGCCGGTGTACAAACGGTTCTACCCCCGGGATATCTATGTTGTGGTTATCCGCAAACCTCATCGGGGGATCATGAAAAAGGCCAGCAGATAACCACCGATAACCGAGTGCTGTTTCATCGTGTAGCCAATACTCTAAATTACCTCGATATTAAAACCGTGGTTGTGTCTTGTGGTACCTGTATGGATCAATTATTAAAGTACGAATTTGAACAAATATTTCCGCAGTGCCGGCTGGTGGATATACATGAGTTGCTAATGGAAAAAGGCTATAGCACAGACGGTGTTAGCGGTGTTCAGTATCTCTATCATGACCCTTGTCACAGCCCGATGAAAACGCACAATCCGCTGCAGGTCAGTCGCGCGCTGGTTGGTGGCAATGTGATTTTGTCTGACCGCTGTTGTGGTGAGGCCGGCACTTTCGCAGTTTCTCGTCCGGACGTCGCTAATCAGGTGCGCTTTCGCAAGGCTGAAGAATTGCAAAAAGGAGTGACTGCCCTAACCGGAGAAGCCACGGCAACTGACGGCAATGTAAAAATGCTTACATCTTGTCCCGCATGTGTGCAGGGATTGTCGCGCTATGAGGACGAAACCGGAATCGAGACTGATTACATCGTCGTTGAAGTGGCAAAACAGATTCTTGGTGAGGACTGGATTGACGGCTTCATTGAGCGAGCACAGCACGGTGGCGTTGAGAAGGTATTGCTGTAAGGCCGTTTTTCGGACATTAGGCGGTGGCGATATTGCCGCGCGAATATCGCGATAAGGTATTATGTACACAGGATAGATGTATCGAGCGGCTGGCCTGTTCACATCTGCCGGAATGGCGTTGGCGTGGTTAAAATATTCAGCTCCTGGCCTTTGTGAGGGGAGAACCGGTTCCGATAGTATCAGCGACAACAAAAGATCCTTCTTGCACCCGGCCCGCAGTTGATATCGGGTACGCTGCTTTTTATCTAAAATACTATCTATAACTTATCCATCCATCGCAAGGTAACCGTCTGGATCGGAATATAGTCAACGCGGATTTAAGACGCTTTGATACAGCACAGATGTTAGCTGTGTCAGGTTTACAGTGCGAGGCGAAAAAAAAGCCGCGAAAATTCGCGGCTTTTTGCCAGTGCTGTGCAGCTTGTTATCTGGAAGGGTGTTACCTGGGCATCCAGGCTTTCCAGGTCTCTTCGTTACTGGCCAGCCAGTCTGCGACAACGTCTTCCATAGCCTCACCATCTACATCGACCGCAAGAATCAATGGAGCCTGCATTTCATTGGTGAGTCTGAAGTTGGTAATCAGTTCTACCACTTTCGGATGTTTTTCTGCGAAGTCCGGATTTCCGTAATTGTAGGTTACATCTTCCGGCCAACCAGTTGCAGGCCACTTGTCGTCAGAATGCTCTGGTAGTTCAACTTTCACCAGATCAAGTGCCGCATGAATCCAGTGGGGCTCCCAGGCGTAGGCTATGAATGCTTCTTTTCGTTTGTAGGCGGCTTGCATTTCTGCCCAGTGCGCTGCTTCGGAGCCAAGCTCAACAGCGGCATAGTTAAGACCGAGCATGTCCATGCGTTTGGTATCTTCGCACTCCCACGCAGCGGTAGGGCAGCCTAGCAGGCGACCTTTGTCGCCTGTTTCGAGAGTCTTGAAGAGGTCGGCATACTGGTTCATGTTTTCCCAGGTTTTCAAATCAGGTGCCTGTGCATCCGCACCTTCGACCAGGTAGCGCGGTACATAGTAGCTTGATACGCCAATGACACCGGCGTCAGCGAATTTCAGAATAGATCCATCACCACCATATTCTTTTACATATTGTTCTTTAGTAGTTGAGTACGACGGCCAAAGTTCGCAACCGTAGTCGAGGTCGCCACTGCGGATCCCTTCGTCTCTGCCTGGTCCTGATGGCATAACGATGCGTTTGACCTTGTAATCCATTTCGTTTTCAAGAATCTGATGCACGATCTCGCACATTACAGCGCCGCCGGTCCAGTCATTGACAGCGGTTTTCAGTAGTCCGCCTGCATTAGCAGGAATCGTGGCAGTCAGGGCCAGCGCCAGTGCGCCGGATGTGAGAATTTGCTGTGGCTTCATATTGGTTCCTCGCCGTGGTCTGAAGTTAGGTGGAGCATTAGTTTGGAGCCGGTGTGGCCTGGTTCGACTCTGCATAGCTAGTGTCCATCCATAAACGAACGCTACTGCGGTCGTCTTACGCACGCGATGTTTCGCCGACTACATGTAGTTACTTAGGAACAACTAAGCGCCCACATGTAGTCGGCGAAACATCACACGCGTAAGCCAACCTCGCTACGCGCCCTTTATGGATGGGCACTAGCCAGTAAAACATTTGCCGGGCGGACTGTCGATATCCATGCGCGTCCCGAATCCGGAGAAGGTCATGTTTTGAAGGTTTGGGTCGGGTGTAGCCGGATTATTCCCCCGGTTGTCGTCTGGTTTGAAATTCCGCGTTAAAGACCAAGAGCGCGCTGCTGGTTGCGCGTCCAGCCTTGCGTGAGCCGGTCCAGCATAATGGTAATTAGCACGATGCCGATTCCAGCGGTAAGGCCTTTGCCCATATTTGCGCGGTTCATGGCATCAAATACCTCTTTGCCAAGGCCGAGGCCGGCAACCAGCGGGGTGATGGCCTGCATCGCCAGTGCAAAAACAACCGCCTGATTCAGCCCCAGCATTATCGATGGTGAGGCCATTGGCAGTTTCACCTTGAACAGGGTTTGCAGTGTGCTGGAACCGAACGAGCCCGCTACTTCGTCAATTTCAGGTGGTAATTGGCGTAGACCGAGCGTGGTGAGTCGGATAACGGGAGGAATAGCGTAAATAACGGTGGCGATGACCGCTGTGGTTTTGTTGCCGCCGAAAAAGAATAGCGCCGGTATCAGATAGACAAATGCAGGCAGCGTTTGCATGGCATCGAGTATGGGTCGAACTACAGCATCAACTTTGTGTGAATAGGCCGCCAGAATCCCGAGCGGGACGCCGAATAGCATGCACAAACCCACTGAAACGGAAGTTCCTGCGAGGGTGAACATCGATATTTCCCACAAGCCTGCCGCTGCAAGAAACACTAAAAATGCGGTTGTGATAATTGCGAATTTGGCTGTGGTCGATGCCCAGACGATTAGTGCCATCACCGCCATGACATACCACCAGGGCAAGCCGCTCAGAAAGGAGTCCAGCGGGTTAAGAAAGTACAGAAAAATAGTGGATCGAATAAATTGTGTGATACCAATAAATGTCGGGTTAACTGTCAGCCAGTCAATGGCGTAGTCAATCGGTTCGCGAATTGACAGTTCCAGCGCGCCAGGATAGCTATTCATCCATTTAATCTGCCCGGCCAGAACATACACGGCGAGCAGCACCAATGTGCCCAATATAAAATACGGTTTAGCACTCAGCAGGGAGGATAATACGGGTGAGATGGTCCGCAATGGTGTAGCCACTGCCTTAGTCACATTTCTGGCTGTAGCGGCGACGGTGTTGCATATCCAGCCAATCGGTTGTTCTATTGCCCGGGCTACAGGGTTGCTATCCCACTTTTGCGGCAGTAAACGGAATGTTATGTGACCTGCAATGACTCTGGTGTGCTCTTTAGATACGCCGCTGATGGCATAGCTTAAGCGGTCCAGTATTATCGCCATAAAAACTATGCATATCCCGCCTTCAAAAGCCCAGCCCACTTTGAGTCTGGTTAGCGCTTTCCAGACTTGTTCTCCGAGCCCGCCGCCGCCGATGAATACAGCGAGAACCGCGAGGCCCAATCCCATCATGATGCATTGGTTTACCCCGAGCATAATGGACGGTAAAGCCTGTGGCAGCTGTACCTTGAGTAGCAATTGCAGGCGGCTTGATCCAAAACTTTGTGCGGCTTCCAGTAAAGTGGCTGGCACTTGCCTGATACCCAGATTAGTTAGTCTGACGGCCGGTGGCAGTGCATAGATAATGATTGCCATTGCTGCGGGAGTAGCACCCACGCCAAAAAAGAAAATGGCCGGAATTAAATACACGAATGCCGGCATGGTTTGCATGGTATCCAGAACAGGACGCAGGATTGCATCGAAGCGATCGCTTTGAGACGCGACAATGCCAAGTAACACACCGATGATCGCGGAAAAGGCCACAGAAATTGTCATCAGGCTGAGCGTTGACATAGCTTCGTACCACATGTCTACCATGCCCCAGAACATCACGCCGAAAAAGGTCACAAGCCCCAGACGTAATCCGCCATAGGCGAGGGAAGGAATAACCAGCCCCAGTAGAATGAAAAACCACGGGAGTTCCCACAGTTTTTCTTCGAGCCACTCCAGCGGAATTTTAACGACCTCAGCGATGGCACGGGTATAGACCTTGACGTTCGCTTCCAGCCATTCGCGTCCATCGTTAACCCAGTCGGCAAATGGAAATGCATCTATGATTGCCTGGGGGAAAGTGAAGGTGTTTCCGGCGACGGAATACACGGCAAGAGACACGAGCAGGCCCAACAGTGTCAGGATCGGGATGGTTAGATCTCGGCCGCGAAACGAGAGCGGGCCGCGTTTGAGGGGAGAGGCAGAGCCTGCTGTTGTTACGCTGCTAATAGCAATAATCGCCCTTGCTGGATAAGTTCATAGTACGAGTGCCGGCCGAATCGGGCAACTCCGGGCGCGACAGATCTGGCCAACTGGAAACGCGAATAAACGAAAATTTCATTGATTCGGTCGCTGGCTAACACGTTCACCGCTGCTGCGGCTGTTGAGGGTGGTATTGCAACCTCGTTGCCGGTGTTGTCTCATAAAGCGCCGGAGACGCCGGTTCACACTAGAGAATTTGATGCCTGCAGAGCCAAAAATTCGTTGTAACTCGATCTGGAAGTTATTCGGTTCCCGTCCCGAGCGCACATTAAGCACTATCGATCGTTCCCTCTCACGTGCCGAAATTCAGAAGAACACAGGCCATGTGGTCGCGGTTAAGGATGTATCGTTTTCTGTGGAAGAGGGCGAAACCTTTGTGGTGATGGGCTTGTCTGGCTCCGGAAAATCCACGCTGGTTCGATGCTTGTCGAGACTTATCGATCCAACAGAGGGACAGGTGCTGATTGATGACCAGGATGTTACCCGGGTGTCGCAAAGCGAGCTCAAAGATCTGCGGCGAAATAAAATGGCGATGGTCTTTCAGCATTTCGGACTATTTCCACATCGGACTGTGCTCGATAACGTTGCCTATGGTCTCGAAGTCAGGGGTGAGGGGCGCAGGCTGCGATATGAAAAGGCTATGGAGTTCATCGATCTCGTGGGGCTGGATGGCTGGGCGGAGCACTACCCGCGAGAATTGTCCGGTGGAATGCAGCAACGGGTAGGGCTCGCCCGTGCCATGGCAGTAGAACCGGAAATTTTACTTTTTGACGAACCGTTTTCGGCGCTCGATCCGTTGATTCGCCGTGAAATGCAGGATGAGCTGCTGGATTTACAAGGCAGGCTCAAGAAAACAATGGTGTTTATTACGCACGACTTTCTGGAAGCAATTAAAATGGGTGATCACATTATGATTATGCGCGATGGTGCGATATCTCAAATGGGAACACCCGAAGAAATAGTCGCTAACCCGGTCGACCAGTACGTTGCGGAGTTTGCCGAGGACGTCCCGCGTTATAAAGTGCTGTCTGCCGGAAAAGTAATGCGACCTGCCAGTCGCGCTGTCTTGCAACCGCATGAGCCGACTGTTAGCACGGCTGCAAAAATAGACGATCTGATCGAGCTTGTTGCCGACTCTGATCATCCGGTGGCTGTAGTGGATGATAACGGTGTTGTATGTGGTGAAATTGACCGTTCAATTATCATGAAGTCTATGAAAGGGCTCGGTTGAATTGCCAGTCTGAATATTCAGTGAGATTCTGTAGCGCAGGCTACCGGTGTTTCATTTTTCTAAAAATTGCGGGTTCAGCGTGCTGTCTGCTTTCGCAGCATGGCGCACTTTTGCAAGCATAGTGGTGCCACGTTGAGCCTCCCTGCCTTGAGATGTGGCAATCCGTTAAATATTTACAACCGACAAATTACTTGCAACCGACAAACGGGCTGGTTTGAGTGATAATGCGGGTGTACAACGCCAATTAGCCAGCAGAGATCCCGGAATATGCAAAACACGTTAAAAACAGCACTCGGTGCCGGTAAGGCACAACGCGGAATTTGGATGAGCCTGACTTCGCCGATGGTAGCCGAAATTGTAGGTGATGCGGGGTTCGACTGGGTATTGGTTGACTGTGAACATGCGCCCAATGATTTGCCTACCCTGCGGGAACAACTTCAAGCCATGCGGGGAAGCAACTCAAGTATATTGGCCCGTCCCCCATGGAACGATATGGTCCTGATTAAGCAGTTTATGGATGCGGGTGTACAGAATTTTATAATCCCGTATGTGCAAAATCCGCAGGAAGCACGTGATGCAGTGGCAGCAACCCGCTATCCTCCGGAAGGTGTTCGCGGGGTAGCTGGTGGTTCGCGAGCATCGAACTTCGGTCGCAATAAAACCTACCTTAAAGAATCCAACGAAGCAGTCACCTTGATAGTTCAGGTTGAAACCCTTGAGGCGATGGCAGAGCTTGAGGCCATCGCTCAGGTGCCCGGAGTTGACGGTGTATTTATTGGACCTGCCGACCTGTCTGCGTCCATGGGTCATCTGGGCGATATCGAGCACGCCGATGTACAAAAAGCGATTCGTGAGGCTGCGGAACGACTGGCCGCTATCGGGGTTGCTTCAGCGACTCTTGCGTTTGATCCGGCGGTAGCTGAACGATATGCAGATTACGGATATCAAATGGTCTGTGTCGGGTCGGATCAGTCGTGTCTGATGGGCGGGCTGGCGCAGTTGCACACGCGTTTTATGACAACCTGAACCGATATCCCTGAAAGCGGTGATGGCCAATTGTCAGGTGTACCCGTAGCATTGATCCCTCATCGTTAAAAGAGAAGGGATGCTCATGAACAGAAGGCAACTACTGAAATTAACCGGTGCGGGTGCATTGGCGCTTGCAGCACCGTCAGGAGTGCTCGCGAAAGGGGTGCAAACGTATCGTGGAAAGCACGGCAAAATCATCTTTACCCCTGATACCGGTGATGGCTTCTTGCTGGAGGTCAGCGGCATTAGGTATACCGGAAAGATTGATAAAGGCACACTGAACAGGCTAAAAACGGGTGCTGGTGATGGTGATCATTCTATTAGTATTGATCGCTCACAACAGAAGTATTCAATTGATCGCGGCAAAGCCATCATCGATTTCGACAATGGCAAAGGGCCCGTGATCGAGCCAATTCCTGATCATATTGGGCCGATCGGGGTGGTGATTCTGATCATAATCATTATTCACGGTAAATGGCCGCCGAAGCCAGGAAAGCGCGTTCAGATCGCAGTTAACGGCAGTCGACTGGAATTAAACCCGGTCTAACTATCCTTCCAAGAGTAGCAATTCCTGTGGGGGATATTGCGTAGCGAGATCGTGCCGAAGTAGTGTGTGCTTACGATTTATAGAAAGTATATTTCCAGCATCAAATTATTTTGACGCGTTTCCTGCTGTAAACAGTACCAGTGCCTCACGGGAAGGTAGTTGTGATGAGGAGGCTTCCATCGGCTTTGCCAGAAACCCGTTGTCGAATTCGATCATTCTGGAAGAGAGTCGACTTATCATGATCGAAAGATTCGTGTTTGCCGCGATAGGCGCGTCAATTTCAGACGTGCTTGATTCGATGATAATAGCGGCAACCTGACTGTCTATTCTCTTGAACGGCTCGCCGGTCACCAGCGTTCCAGTGTGTTGATTTTCTTTTTCCGGGTGAATCAAGTGCCTGGCCGCGCCTTCCTTTTGGGGCACCCGCGCTACCTCGGGGAGTATTTCGATCGGCTGGCTGCCTGCCGTTCTGTCTGCCACTCGAGGTGGTTCACCGGTAAGTGTGGAAGCAAAAGAAGCAGGTAATTGATAGCCGTATAATATATGCCCTATGGCGAAAACAAAGACAGCAGTCGCCGCGATTGCCAGTAGTGCTTTGCCTGCATCCCAAAAGATGAAAAACCATCGCCACTGATGATTGTTGGTGCGTGCGAATTGCATCTCCTCACGCAGATTGCAAAAAAGTTCGGCCATAGTGCAGTACGATTGTGGTCTTTCAGAGCTCTGTTTTAAGTTGTATAAGAAACTTCGCTGTCAATCGACAAATCGGGAATTGTCAGGATGCAACATGACAGTCTTGAGAGGCAGTTTATCAAGAAAGGAAGCAGAGTGCACCTCGAAAACCAGTTGGAGCTAAACCCTGTTGTGCGCACCGATAGTCTGCTGTTGCAAGCGCCCGAGGTGTTGCCTTTCTGTGGATCATTATCAATGCATGTACCGGAGTTGTTATTTGTCTGCACCCCAATCAAAACTTCCGCGCTTCAGCTCTGCAACCAGTGGTGTGCTCTGGATGTTGGCTTCATGTTGTTTCATTGCCGGTATCTCGGTATTGGCACGTTATGCGGCCAAGGCCGGTGTCCCGCCCATGCAAATCGTGTTTTTAAGGCTGCTGTTTGCTTTGGTCACGATGCTGCCGTTGTTTCTATGGCATGGTCGAGCACTAGTCACCACAAAGCGGTGGTCGCTCTATTTTGTGCGTGTGGCAACCGGCCTGACAGCAATGACGACCTGGTTTTTCGCAGTGGCGCTGGAGCCCGTCGGCAAGATCACTGCCATTAGTTTTCTGGCACCTGTATTTGCCACTGTGCTCGCCGTTTTACTGCTTGGTGAAGTCGTTCATGCGCGACGCTGGATTGCTACCCTGGTTGGTTTTTTGGGAGCGCTGGTGGTGTTGCGACCCGGTTTTCTGGCGATAACTCCAGGCGTGTTGCTGGCGCTGTTCTCGGCGCTGTTTATGGGGCTATCCAGTACATTGATCAAACGTCTGACTGCGAGCGATAACCCTGATCGCATTGTCTTCATTACCACATTGCTGATGACACCAATAATGTTTTTTCCTGCACTGTTGGTATGGCAATGGCCACAGGCGCATGTGTGGCCAGCGTTGCTCGCATTTGGCCCGGTGGCAACATTGGGTCATGTGTTTCTTGCCCGCGCTTTTGCCGCAGCAGATGCCTCACTGGTGGCCAGCCTCGATTTTGCCCGACTACCGTTTGCTGTCTCTTTCGGGTATGCGTTGTTTGGGGAGGCTATCGATATGTGGACGTGGATCGGCGCAGGCATCATCTTTTTGGCCGGTGCCTATATAGCGCATCGGGAAAGTCAGCTGAAGCGGCTTCGTAAAACAGGTGCCGGAGCTTCCTGAAATTTTTGTAGTACCTGGCCATCGCTGGCAGGGCCGGTAAACACTAGCGAATAGTTTTTAATGTGCATTTGGCCAGGAGCGTTTTGCTAAAAAAATTGGCCAGAGAAATCGGCCAGAGAAATTCGGTCTCCTGATGATGCAATCCCGGACTTCATCGCTCGATTTTATCGCCCGTCCTCCAACGCTTGAGATATGTCGTTCAAAAAGCAGAATTGTAGCCACGTGCGTGTATCATTGTGACCGTACATCTTGGGAGTCTGAGCGGCAGAACATTTACCACGAACGTGCCGTGCGTTTTCATCGATCATTTTTTTGTCAGGGGTGAACAACCAGACGTCTCAAATGATCGTGAAAAGGCCCACGCACGGCACATTCTCGCTATGCAGAATTCTGTCGCGCTGACTCCTGGCCCGTGAATTTCAAACACTTCCGGAGAAATTAACTATGAATCGTATTGCTAACGCCGCCTCAATTGTGGCGATTGCTGTATCTTCGTTGTCAGCACCTGTATTCGCAGAAAACGGCGACACCTTAAAGGCTGTTAAGGCGCGTGGAAGTTTGCTGTGCTCGGGCCACAATGGCAGTTTCCCGCCGTTTGTTCAGGTGACTGACGATAACAAATGGAGTGGTTACGATATTGACTATTGCCGTGCATTGTCGGTGGCGGTGCTTGGAAGTGACGACAAACTCAAGGTGGTTCCTATAAGCTGGGCGCAGCGGTTCCCGTCACTTCAATCAGGCGACGTTGATGTAATCATCAAAGCGACTGGCTGGACAATGGGCCGGGATACCGAGCTTGGCATTCAGTTTTCTGTACCGTACTTTGTCGGTGCGACTAATGTAATGATGCCCAAAGAACTGGGTAGTACCGATCCCGAGACACTGGCCGGGGGATCACTCTGTGCTGCTGCCGGCACCTCCACCGAACGTCTCGCTGCGAACTTTTTCAAAAGTCGCAACATCGAAATTGAAATGATCACTTTTGAGAAAAGCGAAGAGGTCAGGGAAGCCTATTTTGCCAATCGGTGTGACAGCATTGTGGGCTGGGGTCCCAATCTAGCGGTGACTCGGCAAAGTGCACCAAATCCGGATGATCATGCAATGATGGATGTGGCTCTGGCACTCGAACCCGAGGCTGCTGCTATGCGGCAGGGCGATGACAACTGGGTTGATATTGTGAACTGGATGTTTGCCGCTACGTGGATTGCCGAGTCTAAAGGCATTACCTCTGCCAACGTAGATGAACACAAAGCCAACCCGGAAGATTCTACTGTCGAGAAGTTGCTGGGTGTGAGCCCTGGCATTGGCGAACGACTTGGCTTACCTGATGACTGGGCCTATAACGTCATTAAGCAGGTAGGTAACTCTGCAGAAATATTCGATCGCAACATAGGCGCAGGTTCTGTTTATAATCTCGAGCGTGGATTGAATTCTCTTTGGAGCGATGGTGGCGTTATTGTTCCAATGATTTTGGACTAGGCGCTTACCGGCCAATCGTGAATACCGGCCAATGCCTGATACCGGCCCTTGGTCAATACGTAAAGGGTAACGGTGACGATCTTATACCGTTACCCTTTCTGCTTTTGATTATGCAGCTAAAAACTGCAAGTGCAGGTCAATACACAAGTGCCTGTCAATTGAAGTCTACTCCACATGAATAGTTCGGGGTAGGCGTGGGCTCGTTTCTTCGAAACCGCAAATTCCGCGAAGCAGTATTTCAGGCTTTCGTGCTATCAGCCGTTGCGGTGCTAATCGTGGGTATGGTTGTCAATACCCGAGCGTCACTCGACGCACAGAGCCTGACTACAGGCTACGGATTTCTCAAGCGGTCTACTGGCTGGGATTTTTCTTTCTCGGTATTGCCCTACTCTATCAGCGACTCCTATAGCAGAACTCTGCTCATAGGAATTCTCAATACTTTGTTATTGGGGTTTCTGGGGATTTTCTTTGCCACGCTGATCGGCATTGTGATCGGACTCGTCAGAACGTCCCGGAATTATTTATTCGCATTCCTCGGTACTGTCTATGTTGAAGTATTCCGCAATATTCCGCTAATACTGCAAGCGGTTTTCTGGTACTCGATTGTTACCCATTTACCAAGGCCACGAGCAGCTATTTCGTTAGGGGATGCGGTATTCCTTACCGGGCGCGGCTTGTACTTTCCTGCGCTGAATATTGGTGTGTCCTTAATGTTCGGCATGATACTGCTTATTGTGGTGTGGATGATTCTGTTGTTTTGGGCTCGCCGCAGTCGCGCATGGTCTGCATGGTATCAGCGGACAAAGGTGATTGCCTGGCTGCTACTGCCCTGTGTTTTAGTTGCGATGATATATGCCACGCATACCACAGGCACGCCTCTATTGAATATTCCCGAGCTAAAAGGATTAAACTTCAAAGGAGGTATGCGCATGCCGCCCGAATTGTCGGCGCTTGTCATTGCGATTGCGCTGTACGGGGGCGCCTATATAGGTGAGGTTGTTCGTGCCGGATTGATGTCGGTACCGCGCGGACAAATTGAAGCCGGTTTTGTTAACGGTCTGTCCAACTACCACATCTTTACGAGAATTCGGCTACCGCTGGCATTCCGTGCCGTATTACCCTCTCTCACTAATCAATATGTGCAATTGATGAAAGCCACCACGATTGGACTGGTGGTGGGATTCTCCGATTTTTTCATGATCGTATCCACCTCGATAAATCAAAGTGGCCAGACTCTGGAATTGCTCGCGATTTTAATGGGAGGGTTTTTATTGATTAATCTCAGTATTGCATTTGTGATGAACGCACTTAACCGAAAAATCGCCATTGTCGGATACGAGGTTAAAGACTGACAGCATGGATAATGCAATCAGCTATCCTGTCCCGCCACGCGTGTCACTCGGTGGTCGAATAAAAAAAGGTCTGTTTAACAGTCCACTTGATATATTCATTACGATTGCCTGCAGCATCGTGTTTTTGTATTTACTCTATCAGTTTATTGACTGGGCATTTTTATCCAGCATCTGGACAGCAGCAGAAGAGCCTATGTGTCGCGAGACCGACGGTGCATGCTGGTCGGTCATTGATGCCCGGCACCGGATTATATTCTTTGGACTGTTCCCGTACGAGGAACACTGGCGCTCGACGCTTGCCTGCGTCGTTATGGTTGCAACGATAGTCGCTTCGTGTTTTCCGTGGTTCTGGACCGGGCTTAAATTAAGCCTGCTATGGCTAGCCGGATTCGGCACGTTTTACACACTTATGCACGGTGGCGTGTTTGGCCTTAGCGTTATAACGCCCGAGCGCTGGGGTGGACTTGCTCTGACTATTTTTATATTTGCAGCGGTATCGCTACTCGGCATGCCCTTGTCTATAGTGCTTGCACTGGGCCGGCGTTCGAAACTACCTGTGATTGCCAGATTGACCGGCTTGTTTATTGATTTTTTCCGCTCACTGCCTCTGCTTACTATCCTGTTTACCGCGGCGGTGATAACCCCGTTCTTACTGCCGGGCTGGTTGCAGACTGACAAGCTCTACCGGGTGATCATTGGTTTTGCTATTTTCTTTGCCTGCTATCAGGCGGAAAACATCCGTGCCGGTTTACAGGCAATACCAGCGGGGCAGGACGAGGCCGGTTTAACACTCGGTTTGGGTTACTGGCAACGAGTGTCGCGAATACAGTTACCACAGGCGTTTCGAAATTCTCTGCCTGCTATTGTCAATCAATTTGTGATCACTTTTAAAGAAACCTCGATCGTAACCATTGTCGGATTTTTTGAAATTCTGGCCTCTGGTCATGCGGCTTATGGAACCGGTCAATGGACCCCGCATTATGTTGAGGTGTATGTATTTATAGGTTTGATTTACTTTGTATTTGTATTTTCATTGTCAAGGTACGGCGCCTACCTTGAGAGAAAGTTGAGGGTGGGGCATGGATGATATTAATTCGGACAATGTTCCAGCCGTAGTGATGTCTGCGGTGAATAAATGGTTCGGTGATTTTCATGTCTTGAAGAACATTGACCTCACGGTGGGTGTTGGCGAAAAAATAGTAATTTGCGGACCCTCAGGGTCAGGTAAATCAACCCTGATCAGATGTATCTGTAAGCTGGAAGATCACCAGCACGGTACCATCAATGTGTTGGGTACCGAACTCAACAACGATGTATCCAATATTGATGAAATTCGTCGTGAAGTGGGCATGGTATTTCAGCAGTTCAATTTGTTTCCGCATATGACTGTACTTGAAAACTGCACGTTAGCGATGATGCTGGTGCGAAAGAAGAGCCGCAAGGATGCAGAATCCGTAGCCATGGGTTTTTTGGAGAAAGTGCGAATTCCGGAGCAAGCTGCCAAATACCCGGGTGAGTTATCAGGGGGGCAGCAACAACGTGTGGCGATAGCGCGATCGCTGTGCATGAACCCGGAGATTATGCTCTTTGATGAGCCGACTTCGGCACTTGATCCCGAGATGATTTCTGAAGTACTTGATGTAATAGTATCACTGGCAGAGGAAGGCATGACCATGATTTGTGTCACCCACGAGATGGGTTTTGCAAGACGAGTGGCTGACCGGGTGATATTCATGGATGAAGGAGAAATTGTTGAGCAAAATGATCCGGTGGCCTTTTTTGAGCAACCGGCCAATGCACGCACCCGTCTTTTTCTTAGCCAGATTTTACAACACTGATTTTCCGCGATGCGATTCTCTGCGAGCAACGACGCGGATTCGTAAACTCTTCGCAGCAAGGCAATGCAAATGTCCGGTAAACCAAATATTGTATTGGTGATGGCTGATCAGTTAACGGCATTTGCGTTGTCAGCCTACGGCAATGCTGTTACCAAAACACCGTTCCTGGATTCGTTCGCACAACGTGCTGCAGTATTTGAAAACGCCTACTGTAATTATCCTTTGTGCGCGCCTTCCCGCTTTGCACTAATGAGCGGTCGGCTTCCATCCAGAATTGCCGCCTACGACAACGCTGCAGAATTCCCGGCGTCGGTACCAACACTTGCACACTACCTTCGCGATGCGGGCTATTACACCTGTCTGTCAGGGAAGATGCATTTTGTTGGTCCTGATCAACATCACGGTTATGAGCAGCGCTTAACAACGGAGATTTATCCAGCCGATTTTTCATGGACGCCACCTGATACCTATGAGGAATTACCTGCTCCCGGGCAGACCGATGGACCCGCTCCGGGAGTATCCAGTGTAGAGACCATTACCGATGCCGGTCCCAAGGTTCGCTCTATGCAAATGGACTACGACGATGAGGTGATTCATCGTGCCTGTCAGCATCTTTATGACCGGACCAGGCATGGTGATGATCGACCATTGTTTATGACGGTATCCTTCACCCAGCCCCACGACCCGTATGTATCGCGCAAGGAATTCTGGGATCTATATACTGACGAGCAAATTGATCAGCCTCGTGTGCCACCCATTCCGCCGGGTGAGATGGACCCGCACAGTCTCTCGTTGTACTACCACTATAGCCTGGACAAGTTTGATGTCACTGACGACATCTATCGCCGGGCGCGGCGGGGATACTACGCCATGATCAGCGACATTGATCAAAAGTTTGGCAAACTACTCGCCTCGCTCGAAGATTGTGGTATGACTGATGATACCGTGGTTATTTTTACCTCAGACCATGGTGATATGATTGGTGAGCGAGGTCTTTGGTTTAAAAAGAACCTGTTTGATCCTGCGCTACGAGTTCCTTTGATGATGCACTGGCCGAATAAAACAGAACCTGTGTATGAGAAAACCGCTGTATCACTGCTTGATATTCTGCCTACTCTGCTCGAAGTTGCAGGTGTACCTGAAAGTCAGATAGCCACGCCGCTTGAGGGTGTGAGTTTGTTTCAGCGATTGAGTGGTGCGGATCAGCCTGTGTATGCGGAACATCTGGATGGTGGCACCCGCGCACCGCGTGTGATGTTGCGTTCCGGTGACTTGAAACTGGTTCATTCGCTAGAATACCCGACCCAGCTGTATCATTTGGGTGATGATCCTGATGAGCGAGACAATCTTGCGACTCGCCCGGACTGGAAAGCAGAGACTGATGCTATGTTGTCACAGGTGAATTCGGTTTGGGACCTTGCCAGCCTGAAACGCGACGTGGTCAACAACCAGAAAGTTCGGCAACTTCTTGCAAGTTCGCTCGGTAAGGGCAGGAAATTCAACTGGGAGCACCACCCGGAGCCTGCTGAAATATCCAGTCGCTGGGTTCGTGAGGGTGATTTGTTTCCGGAGGTGGAGCAACGCGGTTACCTTCCGTACCCGCACGAATAAATAATTCGGAAAATCGTGGAGCGGCAAGTTTATTCTCGCCGCTCTGTGCACGGTTTTACTGGTTACTTACACACAGTACTTTTGCTGACACCGGTGTTGCCGGGCAGTTTTGGACATCGTGTGTTCCATCGTCATTGATTGAGCCGCTACACGCAAACGAGCAAATCCAGGTATCATCCAGTGAGTTTTCAGGATTTGCGATGACTGTGGTACCTGTGATCAACCAACCATTGGTACTTACTGTACCGAGCGGGGCGAATCCGCAGCCACCACCGGTAGCTGTATCGCCGAAATTACAGGAGGCCCTCTTTTGTTGCAGCAACGTTGATATGCCAGTGGATGGATTCAGCATGGATGAATTCAGCACAGAGTAAAATCGGTTCGTAGCCAGCGGCGGGCAGCTTTCGTTAGTGGCGGCGTTGTAGCCATAGCCGCGATTATTTGCGGCATCTGTGTAGTCGCAGAAATCTGCGGTGGCGGGAACCTCTAGCGGCGGGCAGCTGGTTTGTGTGTCTTCGTCCCAGCCATATCCCCAGTTCTGATCAGCTTCGGAGTAGTCGCAGTCTGCGTAGCTGTTGAAACCGGCCAGAAGAAAAAGAAAAACAAGCAGATATCTCATGGAACTCACCAATTTAGCGAAAGACAGGAGTGATTTCAGTATAAGGTATCATTGCGGGTTTTTCGAATAGTTGCACAATGTCAGGGATATTGCAGACACAAGGGGCGGTTCAGACAGTATCGCCGTATCCGGGTGTGGTCTTGCTGGCTGATCGAGTATGGTCGCCCCTGTGAGTTACCGTCAACTGATTAGCGTATTCGCTACAACGCGCTTTGTGCTTACGCCAACACTGTAGTTTTATTGCGCATTTTCGATCAAAATGATTGAAGCCGAACAGAAAATATCGTACCTGTGTCTGAAGAAAAAAGTTTAAATCGACAATCTATACTTGATGGCCACATTAAATTGCTGGCGCAAAGCAAGCCAGATTCTATCCGCTTTATGTCGGATGAGACTCGTGCAGAATATATAGAACGTACGCTTTCACAGCTGTCACCTGGCGAAGATGTCTGGGTGTTTGCCTATGGTTCGTTAATATGGAATCCGGCAATACATTTTGCGCAAAGTGCTAAATGTGTAGTTGACGGGTTTCACCGAAGTTTCTGTTTCTGGACGGTGCTCGGCCGTGGTTGTGAGGAAACCCCGGGTTTGATGATGGGCCTTGAACCTGGTGGCAGCAGTAACGGACTGGCCTACCGGATTGCTACCGACGATCTTGCCAGCGAGATAGATATCCTGTTTAGACGGGAGATGATGTCATTTATTTACCATCCAACCTGGGTGGAGGCACAGTCTGTGGACAACCCGTCTGAAAAACTCAAGGTACTGGCCTTTGTCGTGGACCCGCATCATGAACGCTTTTGCGGCGGGCTTGATGAGGCAACCATGGTCAAGCACATTGCCACTGCGAGTGGTCCTTTTGGTCGCAACTGCGACTATTTATTTCAGCTAACGCTGCATCTTGAGCAACTGGGATTCAGGGATGACTCGATGGCTGCACTACAAAAAAAGGTACTGGCCTATCAAAGTGAGCATTGTTGATGGAAATGCTAGCTTAGCTTTTGGACAAGTTCCGGAAAAGTATCAACAATATAATCACAGTCCGGATTTGGTTCCGGGTCGGGTGAACCGGCGCTACCCCATTCATCTGGCCGGCGTACAAATGCGGTTTTAAAACCACAGGCTCGAGCCGCGTCGAGATCAAAATTGTGGCAGGCTACCATGCAGCACTCTTCGGGTGGCAATTGCAAGAACCTCGCAGCTGTCTGGTACGACTCCGGCAAGACCTTGTATTTTCCAATTGCCTCACAGGAAATAACCGCATCCCAGCTCAAACCGTTTCGTCGGGCGGTATCGATAATTATTCTAAAGCTTAATATAGTGAAAGAAGCGCACATATAGCGCTCGCGCAGTTTTGGCAAGGTGGATGGAAAATCCGGCCAGCACTGTAAATTATGCACAGTGTCCCACCAGATCTTTTTTCGCTGCTCATCGGTGGCGCGCTGCATTCCGTTTTCGGCCAGCAGCTCATCCAGCACCATGCGGTGTGAACCGTCAAAATTATAGGCGGGTGGTTCGTCCTTTCCGAGATCAATCATTTTACCCAGAGATCGACGACGCATGTCGTTGGCCATGGCGGTCCAGTCATGGGTAACCCCCAGCTCTGTGCCAAGCGATTTGAGTGCCGTTGAAAAACCGGTGTGCCAGTCGAGGATGGTGCCACCTGTATCAAAAGTTAGCGCCTTTATGCCATTGCTCATCAACTTTTTCCGTTGTTAGTACCCGTTTGGGATAACGACTGTAAGGGATACTCAGGATTGCGGGAATTATTTTTCAGAGATAAGTGCTACACCAGCTATTTTAAATAACTATTGCGACCGGTGAAAGCCCGCATAAGGTCAACTACTGTTGCATGCAATGGTTGAGGGCTGCAAAACGTAACAGTAAACCCGCGGAGCTATTGGGCGGCACGAACACTGGCCGCAAAACCGGACAAACCCTGTACGTTGGTAGCGAGGTTCTCGTCGCCAATCAGGTTGTTGTCTTCACGTGGATCGGCTGCCAGATCGTACAATTCTCTTGAACCGTTGGAAAATTCGATTAGTTTGTAGCGCTCGTCGCGCACGGCCCAACCGGTGATATTGTCACTGACGAACTCGGTGTAGTTGAAATCGCGCAATCCCGGGCGTGCGACTTCCAGCAGGGATTTGAAGCTGAGTCCGTCGAGAGTATCTGGAGCGTTGATACCGGCAATTTCTGCAATGGTGGGGTAGAAGTCGACCGTGTTGACCAAAGCAGCCTCACGCTCGTTGCTGCGGTTAACGCCGGCGCCCGAAATTACTAACGGTATGTTGACACCGCCTTCGTATAAAGAGCTTTTGCCGTGCGAGCGGTCGAAACTTGCTGTGTCGATTACCGCGCGCGGGGTACCGTTGTCGCCGACAAAGATGACCATAGTGTTTTCACGTACCTCGTCGGTCATGCTGTCAAGCAAGCGTCCAATTTCGCTGTCCATCGCTTCGATTGATGCGAGGTAGTAGTCACGTTCGCGTGCTTCTATATCGTCTACGGTACCTGACAGGTTGCGCTGGTGCAGCTCGGCCGGTGGCAGATGAAATGGTGAATGAGGGCTTACGTATGCCACCCAGCTGAACCACGGTCCGCTTTGCTGGCTGATCCATTCTATAGCAAGGTCGGTAATCTGGCTGGTGTGGTATTGAGTTGATGTGCGGGTTACACCGTTACGCGTGAGTGACCAGTTGTAATAGTCGCTTATAGTACCCGCAATATTGCCTGCGTAATAACCTACTCCTGAATCGGCAGGGTGATCGATCTGGCTGGTGTTGCCTCCGGTTAAATGCCACTTGCCGATCACTGATGTGCTGTAGCGATTGGTAGAAGATCTCTCCAGCAGCCATTGAAGCGTGAGTGTTTCTGCGGGCAGCAGATCGGGTACACGATCAACTCCGCTGTTAATACCGTGTTGACCAGAGATCAAAGTGCCCCGGGTGGTGGTACACGCCGGGGTGGCCCAGGCGTTATCGAAAACCAGTCCGTTTGTAGCCAGGGTATTTAATACCGGTGTGTCGGGCAGGTCGGTGCTAATCGAATACTGGGCTGAGGCGTCGCGGCCCTGATCATCCGAGATAATCAACAGAACATTGGGAGTTGGAATATCTATGGCCGGGTTATCTTGCGTGTTGTCGGTAGATTGAACTACCGACCCTCCGTTGCCGTCCGAGCCACACGCGCTGGTCAAACCTAGCAGGCAAGCCACAATTAGCACTTGGTAGTGTGTTTTAGGGGTTGCTGAGTAGATTGCTTTCATTTTTACTCCAGCGGTAGTTAGCTGTTGGCTTCTATTCAGTGCACCTTATCGTTTCGGATCATCACTATTTGCAGTCGAGCTATATGAATTCGGGTTAGTCATCTCGTGGTCGATTAATTCGTTCAGCTTATGGACAATTGACATAGCAGCGTGCAGCAATCCGGGTACTAGTGTAATGCCTGAATGTGCACTGGATGTGCAGTTACCTGTTTTGCAGGTTATGCGGGCATAAACCGGGCGTAATTTTCATTGCTCTACAGCTTTATGGCTACTTTACCCTTGACCTTGCGATCCATTACATAGGCGAGCGCGTCGGCTGTTTCATCCAGAGGGAAGGTTTTATCAATCTGTACTGAAACTTTCCCTTGCTGGTGCCAGGTAAAAAGTTCTTGCATATTGGCGGCGAAAACCGCGGGTTCCTTGCGCGTAAACGTACCCCAGAAAACCCCGACCAGACTGAACTCTTTTACCAGTGCCAGGTTAACCGGGAATTTCGGAATTGTGCCGGAGGCGAACCCGATGATCAGAAAACGGCCGTTGCGAGCCATAGCGCGTACACTTGAGTCGAATACATCGCCACCGACAGGATCATAGATAACGTCGGCACCTTTGCCGTTAGTGAGTTCGCGTATCGCATCCTTGATGTTTTCGTTACTGTAGTTGATGGTCGAGTCAGCTCCCTGCCGGCGTGCAAGGTCGAGTTTTTTCTGGCTGGACGCGGCAGCAATGACGGTCGCACCCATCGCTTTGCCAATCTGCACGGCGGCGAGCCCGGTACCCCCGGCCGCGCCAAGAACCACCAGGGACTCCCCCGGTTTTAGTTGTGCTCGCTGTTTTAATGCATGATGTGCAGTGCCGTGAGCGACCAGCAGGTTGCACGCCTGTGTCGGTTCCAGCTCCGGCGGAATTTTTATAGCAGTAGCAGCTGGCAATGAGAGCTTTTCGGCAAATGCACCATACGTAGCGCTGGATGATATAACCCGGTCCCCGCTGGCAAAACCGTTCACGCTTGATCCTGTGTCGATGACCTCGCCGCAAAATTCCATGCCTGGTACGAATGGCAGGTCGGGCTTTGCCTGATACAGGCCTTTCACCAGCAAGCCGTCCGGAAAATTAATACCTGCTGCCAATACCTTGATCAATAAGTCATCGTTGTCAATAACAGGGTCGTCGACATCCTGTAGAGCGAGTTTTTCAAGGGGACCGTATTCGCTGCAAACAATCGCTTTCATGATCTTGGGCTCTGTGTGGTGTGGTGTACTAGAGTTCTTTTAAAGTGGCTATAACTTCAAAACTCGCTGCCAGGTGACTGTGTAAATATTTAGTTTTGTCAGGCACCGTTGACGGCAATATCTCTCGACATCTTTGCCAGTGGTGCAACGTGTTTGTATACGCTTAGTGCCAAATTACTTGAGGCATTGCCGTCGCGGCCGCGTTTTGCCACGCCCTGCAATATAGCGGCGAGCCGGTAGAGGCTGAACGACAAATAAAAAGCCCAGTGATCAATTCCGGTGAGACCGGTACGGTCGCAGTATAGATCGATGAATTCCTGCTCCGACGGGATACCCAGTTCAGTCAAATTGGCATCGGCCAGGCCAGACATATTTGCCACACGACTGGGCATTCGTTGTTGCATGCAATGGTTGGCAAGGTCTGCAAACGGATGCCCCAGCGTTGAAAGTTCCCAGTCAAGTAGCGCAGAGCAAACTTCACTGTCTTGTTCAAAGCGCATATTGTCCAGGCGATAGTCGCCATGCACCAGTGATATCCGGCCGTCATCTTCAGGCAGGTTATCGTGCAGCCAGGGAATCAGCCATTCCATGTCAGGATTTTTGTCTTCAAATTCTGATGCGCGGTATTGTTCGGTCCAACGCTTAAGCTGGCGCGCGTAGTAGTTACCGGGCCGGCCAAAGTCTGCCAGTCCAACGCTTTCTATGTCTACCATATGCAACTCTGCAATGACCCGGTTAATTTCATCATAGATTTGCGTGCGTGCGGTTTTTGATACTTCGGGTACCGCGCTATCCCAGAAGGTGCGGCCCGGCTTGAATTCCATTAGAAAGAAAAGCGATCCAAGAACTTCACGATCTTCACAAAGGTGGTACATCTGCGGTACTGGCACGCTGGTGTCTGCCAGCGCTTTCATGACCCGGTATTCGCGATCAACCGCGTGAGCAGATTTAAGCAGTTTGCCCGGGGGTTGCTTGCGCAACACATATATGCCTGATGCGGCGTCTATTCGAAACGTCGGGTTGGATTGACCGCCTGTAAATTTTTCGGCGGTCAGTGGCCCTTTGAATCCGGCGACATGTGCGACCAGATAATCGGAGAGTTTTGCCACGTCTAGATGTTGAATGCCGTCGGTCATAGCTGGCCGGTCCTCATGGTGTAAATTCTGTCGATTTTGATCCTAACTTTGCGGCGAGCCGGCAAGGCGCTTGATGGTATTGCGACCGAGTTGATTGATGTGTACCTGGTCGGGCCCGTCAACGATGCGACAGATTCGGGCATATAAATAACTGTCAGCAAGGATTGTATCCTGGCTGACACCGGCGGCTCCGTGCATCTGAATGGCGCGATCAGTAACCGCGCAGGCCATATTAGGAGCGACGATCTTAATCATGGCGATCAGTTCTTTGGCGCCCTTGTTGCCGTGTTTATCCATCGTGTCTGCTGCCATCAGGGTGAGAAGACGCGCCTGTTCAATTTCGCACGAAGACAACGCTATGTCTTCGCGGATCTTGCCTTGTTCACTGAGCTTGCGACCAAAAGCAACTCTGCTTTCTGCACGCTCGCACATCATTTCGAGTACGCGTTGCGTGCGTCCGATCAATCGCATGCAATGATGAATGCGGCCCGGACCGAGTCTGCCCTGTGCTATCTCAAAGCCGCGGCCCTCGCCGAGCAACAGGTTTTCCGGTGGCACTCTGACATTGTCAAAAACAACCTCGGCGTGGCCCTCCGGTGCATCGTCATTGCCGAACACTTGCATCGGTCGAACAACTTTAACGCCGGGAGTATCCATGGGCACCAGAATCATGGATTGCTGTTTGTGACGATCGGGGTTGTCGGGATCATTCTTGCCCATCACAATCATGATTTTACAGCGTGGGTCACAGGCCCCCGAGATATACCACTTGTGTCCGTTGACAACGTATTCGTTGCCGTCGCGCTCGATGCTGGTTTGAATGTTGGTGGCATCACTGGATGCAACGGCTGGTTCGGTCATGGCGAAAGCAGAGCGGATTTCACCTTCCAGCAGCGGCTTTAGCCACTGTTGTTTCTGCTCCTCGGTGGCGTAGCGCGCAAACACTTCCATGTTGCCGGTATCGGGAGCGCTGCAGTTGAAAATCTCACCTGCAAAGCGTGATCGGCCCATCAGTTCACAAAGAGGTGCGTATTCCAGATTGTTGAGTCCGAAGCCATATTCTTTGGATTCCGGCAAAAAGAAATTCCACAAGCCCTCGCTTTTTGCTTTTGCTTTAAGCGCTTCGAGCAACGGCGGTATGGTCCACCTGTCATCAGCATTATCTATATATTCTTGAAGTTCATTTTCCACCGGGTATAGATTGTCCTGCAAGAAGCGGTCAACGCGGGAAATCAGGTTTCGGGTTTTTTCCGAGTGCTCAAATTGCATTGTGTGGGGTCCGTATATGATTTCTATTGAGTGTTTGAGGTGAGCGGTATTAATTGCAACAACGGGATCACGAATTGAGAACCAGGATCAGCTGTTCGGCAACCATTGCCGGTTTTTCAGCGTTGCGTATTTCGATTTCAGAGGTGAAGGTTACAAGTACCCCCCGGGTTTTTTCTTCCGCTGTTTTCAAATGCATGTGCAGCCTGATATCCGATCCGCTCGCCACCGGTGTTAAAAACCGCACTTTATTTAAGCCGTAGTTTAAAACGGTTCGATCACCGGTCAGCGGTTGTGTTAGCTGTGCGCTGAGATAAGACAGCAGCGACAGGGTTAGGAAACCATGGGCAATGGTGCCTCCCAGGGCAATGGTCGGTGCAGCTTGCGGGTCGACATGTATGACCTGGTGATCATTGGTGGTGTCGGCAAAAGCGTCAATTCGATTTTGGTCTATGGTCATCCAGTCGGTGGTGCCGAGCTGTTCGCCGAGACGGTCCTGCCATTGTTGCAGCAGAATGTTAGTGCTCATTTTTTCCTCCGAACCGGTTTTTTGTACTTCTGTTAAACGTCAATCTGATGTGTACATCAGGTGTTGTTATTTGTTTGCACCAGGTCGCTCAGGCTTTCTTCAGAAATTTATCAAGGCTGTTTTTGAATTCTTCGGTCTGCATGAGGCGACCAAACTGCTCGCCTTCTCTTTCTATTATCTTGAGGTAGTCTCGCTTGCGAGCGTTAAGCAAGCGGCGTGATGTGCGCAGCGCATCTTTGGGTTTGGCGGCAAGCCTGGCTGCAACATCGGCGACGGTTTGCTCCAGCTCTTCGCTGTCGACCAGCTTGTTGAGCAATCCGAAACGCTCGGCGTCGATGGCACTCAGGGGTTCTCCCAACAATAGCATTTGCGCTGCCCGATGATCGCCAAGGAGTGCCGGGAAGGTTTCCGATGAGGCAAACTCCGGGCAAACACCCAGATCCGCAAATGGTGCATGGAAACTGGCACCCTGGCTGCCGTAGACCAGATCGCAGTGAAACAGCATGGTGGTACCAATTCCGATTGCAGGGCCGTCTACGGAAGCAACAATCGGTTTGTCACAGGCCAGCATTTCCTGCATCAATAAAAACGGGGCGTTGAATCGACCACCGCCCTGTGCAAGAGCGGCGGCGAAATCGGCGAGGTCGTTTCCGGCGGTGAATATCCCCGGGCTGCCTTGCACAACGATCACATGGCAATTGTCATCGTTGTTAGCTGCCTTAAATCCCTCGGTCAGCAGGCTGTACATCTCGCGATTCAGTGCATTGAGTTTGTCGGCGCGGTTGAACGTGAGCGTACAAATTGATGAGTCGGTCTGGCTATTGACGAGAGGCATATTAATTCTCCAGATGCAGTCGGGTGGCGGAAAGTGACACGCTATGGTCGATGGCACTGAGCGCGCGCGCAGCGAACGACTCACAATTCCACCATTGCTATGGCTGATTATAAGCCCAATTGCTGACCAGGATGGGTGCTTTGTTTAGCGCTATCGCGGATGTCGGAATTGAAGGTTGACGGGTTATTTCGGCGGGTCATGTTTTTGACCCGGGTGATTGTGGCGAGAGTCTTTTGCGAATCGTGTTCGTGTTTGCGCGGCAACGCGGGTAGCATCGTTGCAGTGACGGGCAACGGACAGGGTGATGCTGCATATACTGTTGCATTTTGTGATTCCGGCTGTGGTGGCCAGAGTGTTTTACACAGGGTTTTGGCGCATGGCCCTGCTTTACATGCTGCTTAGCCTGCTGGTAGATGTGGATCATCTGCTGGCAGATCCGATCTATGACCCTGAACGTTGCAGTATTGGTTTTCACCCGCTACACAGCTTTTGGGCAATTGTGGTTTATCTGGCGGTCTGGCTGTTAACACTATTTCAATTGCCGGCGGGAAGTTCTGCCATTGGTCGATACAGGTTGCCCGTCAATCTGGTTGTTGCCGGTTTGTTGATTCATATGCTGCTGGATGCGATGGACTGTGTGGTTTAGCGTGGATGTCTGGGCTAATTTCTGCCCGCACGTGTGGTGAGGTTAGTCGGGTTCTGTTGCTGGCAGGGTACGTGCAAACGTGGCGACGTCGTTGCCAAAACCACCCTCTATGACCAAGTACCGCCCAGCCGCTGATGACGAAACCGTTCGAAAAATGGCAAGGCGCCGTCTTGTCAGCGCCGAACTTGAAGACTTTCTACGCTATCTGAACTCGCCGTGGCACATCGTTTGGCGCAACATACTGGTCGGGCTGGCACGTGGTCTGGGAGCGGTGTTCGGTGCCACTGTGGTGGTTGGGCTGGCGATCTGGATTTTGAAAATCTTTGTCGATGTTCCGTTGATCGGTCAGTACGCAAGGGAATTCCGCGCCAAAGTGAGTGTGATCGCCGAAGAGACCCGCTACTCGGATGATTTTCTTCGTGTACAGTCAACACTTGAGCGCATTGATTTGCGGTTAAAAGAACAGAACGAGTTGCTCGATAGTCTGCAGGAAAACAACGCTTCCCTGAATGATTGAGCGTTGATCGGTGATCGAGTAGCGATTCTATCGATCTTCGATATTGTCGATGATTGGATCCGGGCAATATTCTCGTCGCTGGCAATCGTGGCAGCATTCGCCGAGATAGAGACTGTCCACCCAGGACATTATCTCGCCAATATGCTGCTGGTCGTCGAACAGGAAGCCTGCCTCAAAATTTCGCCGATGCTCGCTTTTAGCGCCCATGCCTGCGCCGGTTAAATTGGCTGAGCCAACGAATGCGAGGCGGGCATCAATAATGATCGCCTTGGTGTGCACGCGAGGGCACAGCACTCGCTCGAAGAGTTCGTTGTTGATCAGTGAATCGTATTCGTCGAAGTCTTCGCGAAATCGTGGGCCCGGTTCTTTCGCGTGTATCAGGCGCACCGAGACACCACGCTCGACCAGTTCCGCCAGCACCGCAAGGAATGGCGCGAAACCGGCATCTGTCTCGACGTGCAAGTCTTTCAAGTCTGCCGTTATCAGCCACAGAAAGCGCTGCGCGGTCGGCACGTGCGTGACCATGAAGTCGGTGTAGATTTGGCGGTTGAGCAACAACTGATGCATGTGTCTGCCGAATGAGATGACCGGTAAGTCTGCTGTGCAGACCCCTGGACAAGGATGGTAACTGAAGCGCCGTGGAAGTAGTGTATCTTTAAAATATCACTAATCGTTTCCTGCCCGACTCGAAGAACGAAAATGAACCCTTCATTCTACGTCAGAATTTCTGCCAGACTCGTGGCGCTGATCCTGCTGCAATCAGCGTTGCTGGCAGGCCTGGCGAGCGCTGAGGAGCCACGTACTCTCGTTGGGCGGGTGGTCGAGGTGGCTACCGGCGATCAATTGCGGCTGTTGTTGCCGGATGGTCGCGTGGTTGAAATACAGCTCGCAGGTGTTGAAGCACCACGGCAAGGCCAGTACTTTTTCGAACAGTCGCGAGCATGGCTCGCAAGCCAGCTTGTCAGGCAAATAGTGTCCGCTGATTGTGAGCAAATAGCCGATGGTCGTTACAGTTGTCTGGTGTTCCCCGATGATCGTGAAATTAACCTGGTGAGCTTGTACCACGGGCTCGCGAAAAACCGGGAAAGTATGTCGTTAATGGTACGTGGCGATGTTTATCAGGCGGCGCAACGACAAGCCAAAAACAGTGGCTCGGGTCTTTGGGGCAAGGCCTCTGGCGACTGATCACCGCGCTCGATCGTCAAGTGCCTTGATTTGTTACAGTGCTCACTAACCTGGTGAGGCGAGGAAGGCGGCGTGTTTAAAAAATCAACCATTAAATTCCTGCGTGATCTTGAAAAGAACAATAATCGTGACTGGTTTGAAGCGAACAAGCATCGCTATGAAAGCGATGTCAGGGAGCCTGCGCTCGCCTATATCGAGGCAATGGCACCGAGGCTTGCCAAAATATCTCCGGCGTTTGTGGCGAGCCCAAAAAAGGTTGGCGGCTCGCTCATGCGAATTTATCGTGATGTGCGGTTTTCAAAAGACAAAACGCCTTATAAAACCAATATTGGAATTCAGTTTCGCCACACCGCCGGCAAAGATGTTCACGCCCCCGGTTTCTATCTGCACATTGAGCCTTCCGAAGTATTTGTTGGAGCGGGCATATGGCGTCCTGACAGCGATACTCTGCAGAACGTCCGGTTACATATGGATGAAAACCGCACTGAGTGGAAAAAAACCGTAAAAGCGCTAACTACTAAAGAATTCGCTCTGCACGGAGACTCCTTAAAAAAACCACCACGAGGGTATGCAGCAGATCATCCTTTGCTGGAAGACCTGAAGCGCAAGGACTATATCGCGGTAAAAAATATTAAACCTGCCATGGTCGCTGACAGCAACTTTATTGCCGAGACTGCCAAATTGTTTACGGCGACTAAAACGCTGGTCAGGTTTATCTGTGATGCCTCAGATCTCGAATTTTAGCGGTTGCACTATTCCATCCCGGGATGTGACAGAGTTGCTGTCGTGCCACCAATCAAGCATAAAACGGTACCCGGGCGTTTATGTTTGCATGGGATAAAGTTGTTTGTATACTAATGATAAATTCCATAGTACGAATGTAAAGTCTGATGAAAGCAGCGAAAGGCACCGCACCAACCACGGACACCGGGCGAGTAGTTGCCCGTTTTGCCGGCGACTCTGGCGACGGGATTCAATTACTGGGCGGCCAGTTTGCGCAGGCGACGGCTCGCAACCAGCACGATCTGATTACTTTCTCCGATTTTCCGGCCGAGATTCGCGCACCCAAAGGCACACTTGCCGGAGTGTCTGCGTTTCAGATTCAGTTTGGCGGACCTGTGGTTTTAACAGCCGGTGACCAGGTGGATGTGCTGGTGGCATTGAATCCGGCGGCGTTAAAAATGAATCTGCCGACCTTGCGACGCGATGGTTTACTGATCGTCGATACCGAGACGTTTAACGACAGGGAACTGTCCAAAGCCGGCTACGAATCAAACCCGTTGAACGGCGCTGCTACTGCCGGTTTTCGTGTGTTGCAAATGAACCTGACTTCCATCACCAGAGACGCGGTGGTTGATTGCGGTGTGAAGAAAAAGGATTCGGATCGCAGCAAGAATTTCTGTGCGCTGGGTGTAATTCTCTGGGTGTTTGATCTCGACCGTGAAAAAACCGTAGCGTGGATTAAATCGAAGTTTGCAGGATCTGAAAATATAGTGGCGGCAAATCTGGCCGCGCTCAATGCCGGGCACACGTTTGGCGAAGCAGCAGAACTTGCGGATTACCCGATTCCCCAGGCACAGCGGGCACACTTTGACGGTGGTACCTATAGATCTGTAAGCGGTATAGATGCGCTGGTATATGGTCTTGCCGCAGCCTCAGTGGTGAGCGACAGAGATTTGTGTTTTTGCTCCTACCCGATCACACCGGCGTCGGGCATTCTGCATGGTCTTACCAATTTGCAGGCGACTACTATCCACACCTTTCAGGCAGAAGATGAAATTGCTGCTGCCGGCTCTGCGCTGGGTGCATCGTATGCCGGCGCGATTGGTGTGACAGCCTCTTCCGGCCCTGGCATAGCGCTGAAGTCCGAGACTATCAGTCTTGCTGTCGGCGTGGAGTTGCCGTTGGTTATTATCAATGTGCAGCGGGCCGGACCATCAACCGGCATGCCTACAAAAACCGAACAGGCTGATCTGGGGATGGCATTGTACGGCCGTCACGGTGAAGCGCCAATCGCGGTGCTGGCACCAGCCACACCGGGTGAGTGCTTTGACATGGTGATTGAAGCCGTGCGTATTGCGATTGATTACATGACCCCGGTAATGCTGCTGGCTGACGGTTTTATTGCCAATGCGGCTGAGCCATGGAGTATCCCGGTAATTGCCGATATACCGCCGATAGTCCCGCAAGTTATGCCGCCAAAAAACGACACTTTTTTGCCCTACCGGCGCGATCCGGAAACCTTTGCGCGACCGTGGGCTGCACCGGGTTTGGAAGGCTATGAACACCGTATCGGTGGAATAGAACGTTCGGCGGAGACGGGCAACATCAGTTATGAGCCAGATAATCACCAGGCGATGACTGATAATCGTGCGGCGAAAATATCTGCTATTGCCAATGCTGTAGCGCCCGTTGAAATAGAGCGTGGTGCCGCAGAGGGAAATCTCGCTATTGTCTCCTGGGGATCAACTTACGGTCCGGCCAATGCTGCGGTGAACGAACTAATAAAAGAAGGGCATGCGGTATCGCATATTCAGATCAGACATCTGTCTCCGCTACCGCGAGGGTTGCAAGCAATGTTGCAAAGCTTCGAGCACGTACTGGTGGCAGAAATGAACAGTGGTCAGTTGCGGCAATTGTTGCGCGCAGAATTTCTGGTACCCGCAGTCGGTCTGAATCAGATTAATGGCAAACCGTTTAAAGTGGCGACAATCAAGACCGCTGCCCTCAAACTTATGGAAAGCGGTGCTGCGGTTGAAAATGCTTTTGGCGACAACTTTGCGAGGCAGGCGAAATGACCGATTCACCAGTCAAAGTACTGAGCAAGGCTGAGTTCACCGCCAGAGACTTTACCACGGATCAGGAAGTCCGCTGGTGTCCCGGCTGTGGTGACTATGCGATATTAAAGGCAATTAAGAAAAGCCTCGCAGAGATTGGCAGACCACCGCACGAAGTGGTGTTTGTGTCCGGTATTGGCTGTGCGGCAAGATTTCCGTATTACGTTAAAACCTATGGCTTTCACACTATACACGGCAGGGCTCCGGCGATCGCCACGGGTGTAAAAATGGCTAACCCGGCGCTTGATGTGTGGGTGGTTGGCGGAGACGGCGACCTGTTATCGATTGGTGGCAACCATCTCATGCATGTGTTGCGCCGCGATATTGATTTAACCCTGTTGCTGTTTAATAACGCAATCTATGGATTAACGAAAGGCCAGTACTCACCGACGTCACCGGTTGGTACGCGCTCACCCACATCGCCCGCTGGCAGTGAAGAAAAGCCAGCCAATGCAGCAATGCTGGCACTGGGTAGTGGCGCGACGTTTGTATCGCGAACGGCGGATACAATGGTGGCTCACCTCGGTGAAATCACCAGACGTGCGCATCAACATCGCGGTACAGCGCTGGTGGAAGTGCTGCAAAACTGCATTGTCTATAACGATGCGGTATGGGGACAACTTGGCAGCAAGGCAACACGCGATGATGCATCGATTGTTTTGGAGCACGGTATGCCCATGGTGTTCGGGAAAGCACGTGACAAGGCTCTGCTATGGAACGAATCGACGAATGAATTTGATGTGATCACCGGCGATTCTGACGAGATGGCCAGCCGCGCAAGTGTCTTTGATCAGGGCAATCTTGTGCGAGCGTTCGCGCTGGCACATGTTGACAGGGATGATTTTCCAATCGCACTCGGAGTGCTGTATAGCAAGCCTGCGGAGTCCCGTCCATCTGGCAGCCTTGATCGTAAAGCGATGACTGTTGAGCGGCTGCAGTCCGTAGTCAACGGTACCGGCAACTGGCAGGTTAACAGCTGATGTGTGTGCTATTCATAACCGGCAAACGGCACACGGATTTTGCAGAATGAGCTATGCCAGACCCTCTGTGTTAAATGATGCACTGACGCTGTTGTCGCAAGGCGACTGGACTGTTTTGTCAGGCGGCACGGATTTCTATCCGGCACTGGGGGAAGCACAGGTTACCGGCAAAGTGCTTGATATCTCGGCATTGCAGGCATTAAATCGCATAGAGACTGACGCGCACGGAATTCGTATTGGTGCGCTGGTCACCTGGAGTGATCTTATTGCAGCTGACTTACCCGCTGCGTTTGATGGATTGAAGTTGTCTGCTCGCGAGATCGGCTCGGTACAAATTCAAAATCATGCAACGCTTGTCGGCAACCTTTGTAATGCATCGCCAGCTGCCGATGGTGTCCCTCCATTGTTAAGTCTGTCTGCCGAGCTTGAGCTTGAATCTGTCAGTGGCAGCAGACAACTTCCATTGCAGGATTTCATTCTGGGCAATCGAAAAACCGCACGTCGCGACAATGAACTGGTAACCGCGATCAGAATACCCGGCCATGCGATGCTCGGGCACTCTGCTTTTTTAAAACTTGGCTCTCGCAAGTATCTGGTCATTTCCATTGCTATGGTGGCAGGACGTCTGCACTGCAACGAACAACAGCAAATACAGACGGCGGCGCTAAGTGTTGGCGCATGCTCGCTGGTGGCGCAGAGACTGCCGGAGCTTGAGCAAGCGCTTGTTGGCCAACCTGTCAACTCTGACCTGGCGGCATTAGTGGCACCACGGCACCTGCAATCACTTGCACCGATAGATGATGTGCGGGCAAGTGCCAGCTATCGATTAGCAGCGTCGGAACAGTTGCTGAGGCGTGCGTTGAACCTCATGGGAAGTGAACACTCATGACCGTTGATATAGAGTTCAAGGTCAACGACAAAAGGGTGAGTGTCTCTTCGCCACCATTGCAGCGGTTGTCAGAAGTATTGCGAGGACCACTGGGCTTAACCGGTACCAAGGTCGGTTGCAATGCCGGTGATTGCGGATCGTGTACCGTACTGCTTGATGGCAAACCGGTCTGTAGTTGCCTGGTTGCTGTCGGGCAGGTAGCGGGTGCAGAGATCGAAACGGTAGAAGGGTTAAAGCAGACAGATACGCTAAGTCAGTTGCAGCAGAGTTTTTTGCAGCACGGCGCGGCACAGTGCGGCATATGCACGCCGGGCATGTTGATGGCGGCCACTGTGTTACTCGATGACAACCCGCAACCCTCACGTCTGCAGGTAGAAGACGCACTGGGCGGTGTGTTGTGTCGCTGCACCGGCTATCAAAAAATTGTCGATGCGGTTATGCATTGCGGTTCGAATGCGGTGATCGAGGATTGTCCCCTGGCGGGTAGCAGTGTTGGCCAACCGGTTCGCCACCTGGATGGTGAACCCAAAGTGACCGGTGAGCTGGCTTATGGTGATGACACAACCCCTGCCAATGCGCTGGCAGTTCGGGTGATTCGATCACCCCACCACATGGCGCACTTTACACTCGGTGACCGGCACGCATTTGTGCAGGCGCACGAAGGAATTGTTGCAGTACTTGATGCCTCGGATGTTCCGGGGAGCAACTGTTTCGGAGTTATTCCGCCCGAGGCAGATCAACCGGTATTTGCCGAACAAACCACGCGCTTTCGCGGCGAGGCAGTCGCGGCTGTGGTCGGAGAGCCAGAGGCAGTAAAGTCTTTTGACGAAAAGGCATTTCCGGTGCAATGGGAGCCACTTGAGTCTGTTTTACTACCAGCGCAGGCGATGGACAGCAAGGCTGCACAATTGCATCCGGGTCGGGTTAATAATGTACTGGTTCGTGGCAGGGTTGAGCGCGGAGATGTACAGGCCTCGCTGCAGCATTCAGCACACACGATAACAGTAAAGACCAGCACACCGTTTATAGAGCATGGTTATATTGAACCGGAAGCAGGGTATGCAGTGCGGGAAGGTAACCGCCTGTTGTTGCACGGTTGTACGCAAACGGCCTATATGAATCGCGATGCGGTGGCCGAAGTGATGGGGCTGGATTCAATCGATGTAAGAGTTATACCTTCAGCCTGTGGAGGTGGATTCGGCTCCAAACTTGACTTGTCTTTCCAACCCTATATTGCGTTGGCGGCCTGGCAAACCGGCAGACCGGTAATGATCTGCTACAGTCGTTCGGAATCAATGCGCTCAACCACAAAGCGTCATCCGTCCGAAATTGAAATGACTGTTGGCTGTGATGAGAATGGAAAGCTTACAGGTATAGATTTCTCCGGAACCTTTAATACCGGTGCCTATGCCAGTTGGGGGCCAACTGTTGCCAATCGGGTTCCAGTGCACGCATCCGGCCCTTACTATGTGCCGCACTATCGGGCCAGAAGTCTTGCAGTACATACCAATGCGCCGCCGGCAGGTGCGTTTAGAGGTTTTGGTGTTCCGCAGTCCGCGGTGGCGCAAGAGTGCGCATTTGATGAACTGGCAGATAAAGCCGGGTTTGATCGGCTTGAGTTTCGGCTGATTAACGCGTTGCAGAATCACCAGGCCACAGTTACGGGACAGGTGTTTGAATCAGGTGTTGGAATTGCCGAGTGTTTGCTAGCGCTGCAACCCGTATGGGACAGTGCTCTTTCAAAGGCGGCGGCCTTTAACCGAAATAAGGAGCAACCGTCATTTCGCAAAGGGGTGGGTATCGCCTCGTGCTGGTATGGCTGCGGAAATACGTCATTGCCCAACCCTTCGACGGTGCGCATGGGTATTACGGCAAGCGGCGATGTGGTGTTGCACCAGGGGGCGATTGATATTGGTCAAGGGTCGAATACGGTAGTCACCCAGATCGCGGCAGATGCTTTGGGTGTTGCGGTGCATTCGATACGGTTGGTAGGTAGTGATACGGACCTCACTCCCGATTGCGGCAAGACATCCGCGTCTAGACAAACATACGTTACCGGTCTGGCAGCAAAAAAATCAGCCGAGGCATTGCGTGATTCACTGATTAATTTTGCCCAGGTGAGCCATGATAGTTCGATTATTGCGGGTAGCGGTCGTATAGAGCTCAGTTCAAACGGCATTGTATCGACCATTGATCTCGCCAGTCTTGAAAAGAACGAGTTTGGCTATGTGTTTATGGCCGAAGAGACGTTTGATCCACCGACCACACCGCTGGATGCAAAAGGCCAGGGCAAACCCTATGCACTGTACGGCTATGGCGTGCAGTTAATGGAAGTAACCGTTGACACACAACTCGGTACTGTAAAGCTCGATCACGTCACCACTGCTCATGATGTGGGCCGTGCGATAAACCCGATGTTGGTAGAGGCGCAGATTGAAGGGGGGGTAGCCCAGGGTATCGGTCTGGCGCTGATGGAAGACTACCGGCCTGGAACTACAGAAAATCTGCACGACTATCTCATGCCGACCTTTGGAGATATGCCGTCATTCACCCATCATATAATTGAAGTAGAGGATGCACTCGGACCCTATGGTGCCAAAGGTCTTGGCGAGCATGTGCTTATTCCAACTGCACCTGCGATCTTAAATGCTATCCGGCATGCCACGGGGGCCGTGGTAAGAGATCTGCCGGCGACACCGGACAAAGTGCTGGCTGCAATCAAGGCGGCTGGTACAGATGGAGGCGAAGGCGATGACTGAAACCGGCAACGAAATAACACCGGAATCGCAATCTGCAAAAACAAAAGCGGATAACATTCGTTGTGATGCATGCCCGGTGATGTGTTTCATTGCCGATGGCCGGTCCGGCGCCTGTGATCGTTACGCCAACCACGACGGTCAGTTGATTCGACTGGACCCGATAACCATTCTGCAAAAACGCGTCGACGATGGTGGCGAGTTCGTTCCTTTTCTGGATGGCAGCGATGAGGCTGGAAAAGAATGGGATGGCAACATCGTGCAGCCGAAACACGCATTTGTCACTGCTATTGGTGCGGGCACTACTTATCCTGACTATAAACCTGCGCCGTTTATTGTAGGTAGCGAGGTGGATGGTGTTGATATGGTGACGGTGGTTACCGAAGGGATTTTCAGTTACTGCGGCGCCAAGATAAAAATAGATACGGATCGTCACATCGGTCCGGAACGCGGTCTTGTTCGCGTTGACGGTGAGCCCGTTGGTCATGTCACTACCGGAGAATACGGGTCGCAAATGTTGTCGCTTGGCGGAGTGCATCATTTGACCGGTGGAGGAAAAAAGGAAGGACGTGTTACCTGCTCCACACTGCTGTCTCTATGCAATGGCGCGATGGTTGAGCTATCGATCGATGAAGGGTCGACGATTTGTGTTCAGGCAGGTGAAGCGCCAGTAATTAATGGTGTTGTCGAAGAACGTATGCGAGTGGGTTGTGGTTCTGCAACGGTTGGCATGTTTGCATCACAGTGGAAGGGCCTGGTCGATGAAGTTATCGTGGTGGATGATCACATCACCGGTGTGATGTCGGAGCACCAGGCCGGCAAGGTGATTGGCTGGCCGGCAACCGGGGTAAAAATAAAGGGGCGTCGTTCAACTCCCGGCAGGTACTTTCAGGTAGCGGAGCCCGGAACCGGTTGGGGTGGTACAGACTTGCAGGACCCGCTGACTATCCTTGGTGAGTTCAAAGCGAAGGTAGCTAAGCCCGGGCAATCGATGCTGATGGTATCAACCACAGGTGAGCATTCAGCCTATTTTGAGCTCGATGAAAATTTACAACCCGTTCAACAGGAGATGCCGGAACGACTGATCCCGTCGATCAAGCGCATTGAGGAAAATTGTGAGCCCTCGGTTTGTTCGGTCATGTTTGTCGGTGGTGCCGGTGGTTCGTTGCGTTCCGGCGTGACAGAGAACCCGGTGATGTTAACGCGTTCGGTTAAAAACGCACTGACGCATGTAACGGTTGGTGGCGCTCCGGCCTACATTTGGCCGGGCGGCGGCATAACGTTGATGGTCGATGTGGAAAAATTACCGGACAATGCGTTTGGTTATGTGCCGACACCGGCGCTGGTTGCGCCAATAGAATTCACGGTTCGGTCAGACGACTATGCAGCCCTCGGTGGCCATATTGACCACGTCATGCCAATGTCCGAAGCATTGACCGGTGCCATCGGTCCGCAGAATGATCATGTGCTTAAAGGTCATCGCGGCGTCACTCAGGCAATTGACAATCCATGGCCTCTCGATTCTCTAATAAGAAAATAAAACACCGCAAGTGCAGGTGCATGGTGCGAAGATGGGGCAGACGTCAGTTGACGGAATCCCAAACGGACTCTATACAGCCCTGTCCAGGGTACATTTGAGGAATTAGCAGTGATATTTCTACGCGCCATTATTTTTATAGTAACTCTGGCCTTTGGTTTCATCTACTCTGGCAGCCTGGATGGCATTGAAAAAATTCGGGAAGGTGGAACCGACCTTGCTGCATCGATTATCAGTTCTTTTCAGGAGCCGGAAATAACCGAAGGCGCAGAAATCGTCATTGACCTGGAAAAGGAGCCATCGGTGGTGGCAACCTATGCGACTCCAACAACAGCAAAAATCCTGTTGATTGCAATTGGGCTCTTTTGCGCCATTTTCATGGCAACTTTGCCAGGGGCCGGAGCTCTTGGGTTGCTGGGCGGGGTGTTGTTTAGTCCGGATATCGCGTCAGTGCCGGTTCTGGCTGATGCTGCAGTGAGCATCAGCAGCACGGTGTCGGCACTGTGGGCAGACTTTATAGCGAAAATGGCTGAGCGATAAGTTCGCAGGACAGTCCCTCTGTTTATTCGAATCGCTGCAGAACATCCAGCCCCTGCATGTTTAGAAAGTGCAGGATGTCGATAAAGATCCAGTTCTCGGCAAGTTTGTCGCCATCGCGTCTATAGATATCCACCACTCTCATGTCTGCACGCGGTCCTGTTGGCAAACCCATATAGCCACCCAGCGGGGTCAGGGAAAGATTGGGCCATCCGAAGAATCCACCATAATTACCTTCGGCAAGCCTTGCGATATGGCCGTGAAATTCCCGATCGCCAAGCTGGGTGCGAAAGGGACGCTGATGTTGTTCAATGTAGCGATCAATGGTGTAGGTGGCACCTATGCCCTCAGGTCCCCACCAGACCATATCGTCGTGCCAGCAGTGTGATAATTCCTGTTTTGGAGTCGCGTCTCGCGGCGGTTTTTTATCAACGGAATTTGAGTTGGCGTTAATGTCACCAATCATGCGATTGATCAGTGCAAGGGTAGCGGCACCGGCAGCGGGGTTTTGTGGTTCAGAGAGTAATCCGTCATGGGTCGCAGGGCCCGGCTGTATTAAATGGGCTCCTGTTTGTGGCGGTAGCGGATTGTGCCCGGCCTGCATCATCAAATGGACGAGATCGCAAAACATCGCGGTTTCGGCGATTTTTCCGTTTTGCACACGATTGAATTCGGCATAACGTAACATCGCAATTTTATGCGTAGCTGGAATGCCCAACAGAGGGTTGTCGAATAAACCCATGAGGTGTCCCATTGACACCACCCAGACACCGGGCTCACCGGCCAGTGAATTTTCACCGGCAAAAAAAATGTCCTGGCGTCGCTGCAACCGTGAGATGGAGGCAAGCAGCGGCATCCAGAATGTGCTGGCGACAGCGCTCGCGCCATGTTGATCGTGAAACGGGTGCATGCCACGCCACTGCCAATCGGCGGAAGTATGCTTTTCCAGCCTGGCCTGGACATTTTCGGGTTGCGCACCGCGTAGCGATGCATAGTGCTCTTGTACCAGTTTTTTTTCGGCGGAAAAAGACATGGATCATCCGGTGTGGCTGAGGCGAGATCGCTGCAGAATAGAGAATAATTTTATAGACTGACGGCAACGAGCATAAACGAAATACGGATAATCATGACAACCAGAATTCGAAAAATAGTCACAACGGTTGAAACAACACATCGTGAGTCGGGAAGAGTTATCGATCCGCCAACTCGCCGGGCAGCATCGGTTGCAGTGATCCGTAATCCCTGTGCCGGTCGATACGAAGAAGATCTTGAGGAATTAATGCAGACCGGTGAGGAACTCGGAGGTCTGCTGGGCCGCAAATGTGTTGAGGCGTTGGCGATTCAGCCGTCGCAGGCGGAAAGTTATGGCAAGGCGGCGATGGTTGGCGAAAATGGTGAGCTTGAACATGCGGCCGCCATTTTACACCCGCGACTGGGCAAGCCCTTGCGCGCTGCGGTTGAAAAAGGCGCAGCACTCGTGGCCTCTTCAAAAAAAGCAGGTACGATGGGAAACCCGCTGGATGTGCCGCTGGGGCACAAGGATGCCGCCTACGTACGTTCGCACTTTGATGGTATGGAAGTTCGTATCAGTGATGCACCGCGGCGAGACGAAATAATGGTGGCGGTGGTAGTAACTGACAGTGGTCGGCCGTTGCCGCGTACAGGCGGACTCGAAGCGAAAGATGCTATTGGTGTAGATGGCCTGAAGTGAGGCCGACGCAGAACGTGGATATGCAGCTAGCGGGTTATCTTTTTTAACAGTGCTACCAGTGTGTGAGCTTCGGGCCTGGTCAGCGGTTGCAGGGTTTCCCGGGTGACCGTATGGGCTGACTCAATAACAGCCTGGTACATGTTCTCACCCCGGGCGGTTAACTGGATCTGGCGTTTTCTGCCGTCCACCGGATCCTGACTGGTGGTGACCAGATCGAGATTTTGCAGACGTTCGACAACGCCCTTGATCGTTGCGACGTCCATCGCGGTATGGCGACCAAGTTCGTTCTGCGACAGGGTGCCACGTTCGCTGAGTTTGGCGATTACGGCAAAGCGGGTAGGTGTTAGTTCGGCATGCATGTTGGCGGCGAAGAGTTCGCTATTGCGCTGGGATGCCTTGCGCAACAAAAAGCCGATTTGCTCATCAAGAATGTAGTTTGGTTGTGATTTCGGCACTCTTGATACCTGAGTCCTGCACGGAGACAAACGCAAGGAGCGTAACCGGGTTGCCGAACAGGTGCAACTGAATCCCGGAGCAGTTCGTTCGGTTTGTTTTACCGGGTCCGGGTCGACGTCTGTGCCAGAACAGCGCTGTGTGCA
>CAYPCS010000001.1:228220-231642 GCA_964409275.1 uncultured Granulosicoccaceae bacterium | reverse complement strand
CGGTTTGTTTTACCGGGTCCGGGTCGACGTCTGTGCCAGAACAGCGCTGTGTGCAAACTTGCACACGATAGGGGATAATCAGACCGGCAGTAAACGGTTGCCCGGTTATGCTTTCCGCGGCGGTGTTATATTCGTGAATTCGCTTTCAAGTCAGGCTTTATTCAAGTTCGCCATAACGGAGCAGACCCTGAGATTTATACATACTTCTGACTGGCATCTGGGCATGACGCGTCATTTCCTCAAAGGAGAAGCGCAAGCGCGCTATACCCAGGACCGCATCGACCTGATTCCGGCACTAGGCCAACTGGCAGTCGAGCAGAAAGCTGCATTTATAGTAGTTTGTGGAGATCTGTTCGATTCGAACCAGGTAGCGCCACAAACCGTTATTCGCAGTGTGGAAAAGTTGCAGCGACTCCCCCTGCCGGTTTTCATTTTACCGGGCAATCATGACCCCTTGAACGCTGCCAGTGTCTACGACAGCAACGAGTTTAAATCGCTGCCTGAACATATCATCGTACTGCGGGATTCCCGCGTTCACCGGGTACCAGGCATCCCGGGTGTAGAGGTAGTCGGTGCACCGTGGCATCACAAGCAGGCCCTGTCAGATCTGTGTGCCACAATGCTGAAGTCGCTTGAACCCGTCAGTGACGGGGTCGTGCGAATTGGTCTTGCACATGGTCAAATCGATGCGTTACAGCCAGATACCGAAAACCCGGCAACGCTCGGTGCAACGCCTATTCAACAGGCGCTCAACGACAATAAAATTCAATACCTGGCGCTTGGCGACCGGCACTCACTGACAGAAGCTGACGAGTCTGGCCGGGTGTGGTACAGCGGTACCCCGGTGGTAACCGATTTTAGTGAAAAAGATCCCAACCAGGTGCTGCTGGTTGATGCGACTGTTGGCATCGATCCCCGGCCACGAGTAGAGCCGTTGGTTTTGGGCGACTGGCACTTTCGAACATTGTCCGAGCGGGTTGACGGTTTTGATGATATCGAACGACTTGGTGTACAGCTGGCTGCTATAGAAAACAAGGAACGCACTGTTATCAAACTGGCGCTTCAGGGAACACTAAGGCTAAACGAAAATATTGCGCTTGAGACGATGCTTGAGTCGAACAGCAATTTGTTTGCGAGCCTGAGAAGACATGAAAGACGCAGCGATGTTGCCGTTGTTGCAGATGAATTGGACAGTGAGCAACTATCACTAACCGGCTATGCGAGGACAAGCTGGGATGAACTTGCCGAAGCTGCTTCCGCCGAAGGGCCCGATGCCGATTCCGCAAGAGGTGCACTTGAACTGTTGTACAGGCTTGCGGGTACAGATACCGCACATCCTGTCTCTTCTGCTGGTGTTCAATCCGAATATCAGACGCATAGTGGTAGCACGCCCTGATGCGATTGATACGTATAAAGCTTGTTAACTGGCGTGGCGTAGGTAATGCCGAAATCCATCTGGCAGACGGTGTCACTGTCGTCGAAGGAGCAAACGAGGCGGGAAAATCTTCTTTTATCGAGGCCTTGAATCTTCTGTTTCGTGAACGCGATTCGACAAAAAAACAGGAAGTAAAGCGCATCATTCCCAAAGGCGTAGATGCAGGGAACACGGTTGAGGTAGAACTTGTGGCAGGTGATTATCATATTACCTATACCAAGACGTTTAATAAAAAAACTGCCACTACACTATTTGCACATGCACCTGAAAAGATACAGCTAGCCGGAGTGGAGGCGCATGAACGCGCTCAGGAAATACTTAACGACGCAATAGATTTTGGCTTGTGGCAAGCGATTCAGCTAGAGCAGGGTAATGACTTTACCCAGGTTAACCTTAAAAGCAGTAACAGCCTGGCGCAGGCGCTGGATGCAGCGGCAGGTGGCACCGGTGTCGGTGAAGGCGAAGCGATATTGCTTGATAAAGTCAAGGCAGAATACCTTCGCTATTACACGCAAAAACATGGCAAGGAAACAGGTGAGTTGTTGCGCGCGCGGGAGCGACTGAATGTGGTGGACGCACAAGTTGCGGACATCTCGCAACAACTCGCGTCAATGGAACGGCAAATAGAGCGCAGTGCACAAATAGCCCGGCAATTGCGCTGTGCCACAGAAGCCATTCCGCGATTGCAATCAAGCTTGCAGGAACAGGAGCAGAAACAGGCACAGCTGTTGACCCGGCGGGACCAGCTGGCCCGCGCCCGATTGCAGGTACAGACACAGCAACACACCGTAGATAAGTTACAGCAGCAGGTTGTGCAGCGGCAAAAGTTGTCCGATCAGCTCAGTGAACGATCAAACGAAATTGAAACCGGCAAACAACAATTGCTGGAGCTTGAAAAAGCGCGGGTGGCAGCGGACGCTGTTTTGCAAAAGGCTACCAGTGACAGCGAGAGCCTGCTCGCGGAGCGCTCGCATGCTGAGCGGTCACTGCGTCGGATAGAGTCTGATATTCAATTGCGCGACAAACTAAGAGAAAAAGAGCAACTGCAAACCACGTTGAGCAGGGCGGTTACGGCATATGAAGAACGTGATCATATCAATGCAGCGTTGGCGAAATTGATGGTGGACGATAAATCTATCGCGCTGATTGAAGCACTTGAGCAGCAGCGAATAGAACAACAGGTTCGAATTAAAGCGCAAGCGCCGGCACTTACCATTACAGCGTTGCAGAACACAGAGTTACTCATGGATGGCGACAGGCGTACGCTTGAAAAAACACACACCCGCACGCTGGATACGTCGAACAGAATCCTTCTTCAAATAGATGAAATAGCCACCCTTGAATTAACACCCGCAAGCGATGTAGGCGACATGCATCAGCAACTTGATATGGTTGAGGAGAAACTGGCTGCCACACTGCGGCAGTGTGAAGTGCAAAGTGTTGCCGAGGCCAGAAGTACCTTCAGGGAAAGAGCGGATCTTCTTGAAGGCAGTCGTCTAATCGAGCGTCGGTGTCTGGAACTGGTCGAAGGGGCGACGCCTGAAACTATCCGGCAGCGGCTGGCCACGCTTGAACACAAGATTTCAAGATTGCGGGAACAAACGGATCGTGGTGAGGGGGAGTCCGTTGACACGACGAGTCACCCCGAAGATAAAGCGGAAATGCCATCGCAGGAAACCCTGCACGTCGGTCTGGAACAATTGCAACTGCGGTGGCGCAATCAGCTGGCGGACTCTGATCTGGCGCTTGATCGGGTGCGCGGTGCCCGTGATGAGGCGCAGCAAAACAGATCGGCTGCTGCCACCCGACTTGAGCTTGCGCGACAGCGTGGTAACGACAGTGAGGCTGCTTTTCAGCATATCGAAGGCCAACTGCAAGAATTGCGCAATAAACTGGATGATCGTGTGCTTGGCGATAACCACAGTCGCGAAGAAAAATTACTTGAGCAAAGTGTGCTGGCAGCTTCGCAGCTAGAAAGCTCCATGGA
>CAYPCS010000001.1:219667-228120 GCA_964409275.1 uncultured Granulosicoccaceae bacterium | reverse complement strand
TCAAGTTATGCAAGACCGTTGGCTGAACGAGTTACCCGCATGGGTAAACTGGTCTTCGGGGCTGATTTTGCGGTGCAGCTGAGTGAATCGCTTACTATAGAGTCGAGAACACTTAATAACGCTACGGTGCCGTTTGCCGATCTCAGTGGTGGTGCGCGCGAACAACTTGGCATTATGTTACGCCTTGCTGCGGCACAGCTGGTGTCTGGTGAAGAGGGTATGCCGTTGATTCTCGACGACACACTTGGTCATACAGATCCTGATCGCCTGGCGACGATGGGCGCGCTGCTAAGCAGTGCAGGAAGGCATGCACAAATTGTGGTGTTAACCTGTTACCCGCAAAGGTATCAGCATGTTGGAGAGGCAACTATTGTAAAGCTGGCGCCACAGCCGATAAGTGCGTTGCCCCTTCCGCCGGTCACTGAACAAAGAACTGCGGAGCCGGTATAAATACACTGTTGCAAAGACCCCCGCTAACCATTGTGGTGCAACGTTTGAGCGTTGCGTACACTTAAGCACTGACTAAAGTGGCGCCGCCATAGAGCAAAACTTTTTTACCGAATGCCAGAGTGCATATGAAAGCCTACGAAAAAAAAATTGCCTATCAAGGTGAGCCGGGTGCGTATTCACACATGTCGTGCAGAATCGCCTGTCCTGATCTCGAAGCGGTGCCGATGGAATCATTTGCGGCAGCGTTTGCAGCGGTGGAGAATCGTGAAACCGGGCTTGCCATGATTCCGATTGAAAATTCGCTCGGCGGGCGAGTAGCGGATATTCACCATTTATTGCCTGAATCATCCCTCTATATTATTAATGAACACTATCAATCCGTTAAGCATTGTCTGTTGGGTGTTCCTGGCAGTACTCTCGACGGGCTTACCCATATTCGGTCGCATCCCCAGGCGCTGGCTCAGTGTCGTGCGCTGATCGAAGAGCTGGGGGTGAAACCGGTTCCGGTGGCCGACACAGCCGGATCAGCCAAGGAAGTCATGGAACTGGGTGATCCGACTCAGGGATCTATAGCATCGAGTCTGGCCGGGGATATATACGGACTGGATGTGTTGCGGGAGCGGATTGAGGACCGGCTTGGCAATACCACAAGGTTTGTCGTTTTATCAGCCAGCCGGCTAGAGCCGGACCCGCGAGATGGCCCGTGTATGACCAGTTTTGTTTTTCATGTACGCAGTGTGCCTGCTGCTCTGTACAAAGCGCTTGGCGGCTTCGCAACCAGCGGCGTCAATATCACCAAGCTCGAAAGCTACATTACCGATGAGCGATTTCAGGTCGCACAGTTCTACGCGGAAATAGAAGGGCACCCGTCGGACAAACTGGTCGACAATGCATTCCAGGAGCTGCAGTACTTCTCGACAAAACTGAAAGTGCTCGGTACTTATCCGGCCAACGCCTTTCGCAAGAAAACCGGTGGGCAGTTATCGGGTACCTGACTTCGAACCAGGTGGTCGGAGGTTCGAATACTTCCGGGCGCGCCATTTAAATCAATAGGTTATGTAGCCTTGGCGAATTTTGGGTTGAGGTGAAAACGAAGAATTGAGTTTTTACCCACACTTCTACCCACAAATCAACATCCGCTAGAACCGTGGTTTTGCGAGGGTGGTTTCCCCTTCAGACAGGCAAGACCGATTTACTGGTTTTAGCTCACCGGTCGCAAGTATTGATCAAATCCCGCTGTCAGCCGACCAGCCGGTAACACTCGACCAGCAGGTAACACTCGACAGGCCGAATAACAAATTGCCAAGCTCGCCGCTTCCGGCTCTTTCCGGTCATTCGCCCATTCAACCTATCGTTGCGCTTCCGTGACTCCACATTACAACAACGGTGTCCCATATCACCATGTCTGACAGCTTTATGGGACTGCGCTATTGTAATTAACAAAAATAATATTATTTATCAATCGGTTATAGCGTAATGATCTACAAGTACATTGTGGGACACCTGTCATTGTTTCAAATGCAGGTTGCATATATGTTTCAAGAATTTATAATATGAAACCGATAAGGAACTAATTGGCGCAAAATATGTCTGACAACGTTGTTCAGCTTTTTCCGAAAATAAGGTTGTTCAGCCGGTAGCTCACTTCTTTAGGCTGGGTGATTCTGGTCATCGGCAGTTGCTGCTATTCAAGCTGCTGGTGGCTTTCCTGCTTCTCGTGTTGTCGTAGATGCATCAAGACTAGAGGCTCAAAAGGAGTTGGTCGATGCACTTAAAGCATCAGGAGCTGAAATTGTTTTGGACACTAAAGTGGCTGAACTGGCGGCGCCTTTAAAGTGCGGCGGTTACGCACGAGGAGCTCCTTGGGCAGATGGTGAATTGTTGGGTCCTGACTCCTTGTAGAAAAGGAAATCCATCTGACATATTTGGGCAAATTGCACGTTTCTCAGTTGGGAATGGTATTGATGTAGTTTTAGCGCCTACACACTACCTGGGAGATAAGAATTTTAAGCACTGGCTTGACTTATGATGTGAGAAGTTGCTTGGAGTTAAGAAAAGCATTGGACAGAGAAGGTGGAAGCGAGATAGCTATCGATTACGGACTTATTCTTCCTCACATTTGGTTAGCTAATACGGATAAACGAGGACTAGTAATGTCTAGACTTGCTGACTTACCTTTCGATAATTTATGGATCAGAGCATCGGGGTTTTATCCAAATGCTGGTGGGTTAGCACAGAAGAAATATATAGGGGCGTTGTCTCGGTTTCATAATCTTGGAAGACCTGTAGTCATAGACTATTTAGATGGAATGGTAGCGCTTGCAACTGTAGCCTTCGGTGCAACAGCAGGCATTGCTCACGGTATTGGTGAGAAAGGTCGATTTGACGCAAGCTCGTGGCATAAAGAACCGGTTAAAAATGATGAAGGAAGTGGCTTTGGTCAAACTAAAAAACAGCAAAGTAACGAGAACTTAAACCATGAGTGAAGGCGCAATTTCAAGGTACATAAATGATCTAGAAAAATTGGGTGGATTGAAAGGAACTGATATTGCCAATTTAACGAATGTTTCGAAAGCAACAGTTTCCCGTTGGGTGAATGGACAAGCTACACCACAGCCAAAAAATGAAATTCGATTATCAGATCTTTTCTACATCGTTGGTAGATTACAAGACTATTATGACGCCGCTGAAATTAGGGTTTGGTTGAATTCACCGCATCCTCAGCTGGATGGTGAACGTGCTATTGATCTTATTCACCAAGGAAAAATGGAGGAAGTTCTACAAGTAATTAAACGTCTCGACTCAGAGGCTTATTTGTAAGTGCGATATAAAAAACCTCGTGATACTGATCTGATCGATGCCGTGGAATCTGGTGAATCGATTTCCGTCAATCAGTTTATTTGGAGAGTGGTACGTGAGGGTAGAGACCCCTGCCAGTGTAGTAGTTCAGGTGGTCGGTGGGACGATGGGAGTTTCGAGGTTCTTTATACTTCTCAAGAGAAAGACGGTGCGATTTCCGAGATGTATTTCCATCTGAGGAGAGGACAACCTGTTGTACCAAGTAAGCCAACGTATCAGACATTTGAATTGCAACTCAATTTAGATAACGTATTAAATTTGGGTGATGAAAAATTGCTGACATCTTTAGGTGTCGACACAGCAAATTACGGAAAGATGACTTACGCAAATAGGGACAAAGAATACACGCGAACTCAGCAAATCGGTGAAACAGCACAGTTCCTTGGATTTTCCGGCATCGTCGTACCGAATGCTCGATGGGACTGCAATAATATTGTGTTATTTTGCGATCGTCTTGAGGGAGATGATCTTGAGGAAATTCGAGATTACGGAGCTATGGACTGGACTGATTGGTCGAGATCAAACTCAGTTATTTAGTCACGAATCAGTTGCAGTTTTAACATAACGCCCGTTATACGATTTTTCATGGTTAACAGTTGTCCTGGTAACTGTTAACCCTGGTGCTCTATAGCTGACGGTCAGCCCAGTTAGGCGAGGGACAGCAAAGGGCAGAGACTGTGTGAAAAGTATTTGTTAAAATTAGCGGCGTTCCTCGATCTTTGGAGTCTCCATGAGCGGCTTTATACAGGGGGTTGATCGTCAACAGGAGACCCTGTTTGCTGAAGCGCTTGACGAACACATAACTGAGGACAACTCCGTACGTGCGGTAGATGTATTCATCGAGTCACTGAATCTTACACGCCTTGGGTTTACCACTATTGCCAGTATTACAGGGCGACCAGGCTACCACCCCGCTATGCTCCTCAAGCTGTACGTTTACGGCTATCTCAATCGAATTCAATCTTCTCGGCGTCTGGAGCGGGAGGCTCAAAGAAACGTTGAGCTGATGTGGCTGTTAGGCCGACTGGCACCGGACTTTAAGACAATCGCGGACTTTCGCAAGGATAACGGTAACGCGATAAAATCTGTTTGTCGAGAATTCGTATTGCTGTGTAAGCGCCTGGATCTGTTTGCTGACACAATGATTGCAATAGACGGAAGTAAGTTCAAAGCTGTTAATAACCCGGACCGAGCGTTTTCCAAGGCGAAGATCAAAAAGCGACGAGAGGCATGAACACATCTTCATCGGATTTGTTGAGAATGAAGCCGTACCCTCGAACCTATTTTAAGGCTTAAAAAGCTATAAAAGACGCGCTGGTTTTACTACCTTGAGCCTGACTAGGGTTATCGGCGTTTCTCCGCAGTGCCACTGTCTGCATAACCGGTGGTTGGTCGGCGGTTAATCGGCCGGTTTAAATTTTTTCCGGCGCTCGTGCAATGACTGCACAATTTCCCAGCGCTGCTGATTAGGCAAGCGGCCCCAGGTGGCAATTTCATTCAAGGTGCGATAGCAACCCGTGCAGACTCCGCTCTGCTGATCCATTACACATACGCTGACACAGGGCGAGGCAACCTCTGGAGCGTCATCGGGCAACTGCGTGCGACGGCGACGGGATCGACGCTGTGGAGTCGGTGAATCTTGCTCTGACATTGTCGGGGCGTACTTCCGGGAAAAAGGATTGATGGAGAGGCAATTTTGTGCCGCCAGGACAGATTGTGCAGTATCCCTGCCGCATACTGTCTTCGACAGTACAGATGTATGTCCGTATTGTGTCAGTGTCAATACCATGATCGAATAGCGCATCCGTTTGATGCGAAATAATAGTGAGAAAAGATGAGCATTGAATCACCCTATTTACTCTTTCTGGGCGATGCGTCCGACGCGTTGGCTGCCAAAGTGGCGCAGGGGATTGTCGATTGGCGTCCGCAAAATTGTGTGGGTCAATTGCGTTTGGCGGGTTGCAATGCAGACTGCGGACTTGCCGATATGACTATCGCAGAGGCAGTGGCTGCCGGTGCTAAAACGCTGGTGGTCGGAGTTGCCAATCGCGGCGGGGTGATTTCGCAGAGCTGGATTGAAGTGCTTGAAACGGCGTTGGCCGAAGGGCTGGATCTTGCTGCCGGGCTGCATAACAGACTGGCAGATGTGCCGATACTTGCGGAGGTTGCGGCGAATTCGGGGCGCACGCTGCATGACGTTCGTCACCCGACGCAAGTGTTTCCGGTGGGCAACGGTTTGCCCAGAACAGGCAAGCGGGTGCTGCCGGTGGGGACAGACTGCTCGTGCGGAAAAATGTACACCGCGCTGGCAATCGAAAAAGCCCTCCAGGAAAGAGGAGTGTCAACGGGTTTCAAGGCTACGGGACAAACCGGTATTCTGATTTGCGGATCCGGTGTATCGGTAGATGCGGTGGTGTCCGATTTTATTTCAGGCGCTACCGAAATACTCTCGCCGGAGGCGGATGAGGATCACTGGGATATCATCGAAGGTCAGGGCTCGTTGTTTCACCCGTCGTTTGCCGGAGTAACAACGGGGCTTATCCACGGTGCGCAACCGGACTATCTTGTGCTTTGCCACGAACCGACACGAACCCATATGCGAGGTTTGCCGCACTATCCGCTGCCCGATGTTGGCGAGTGTATGGAAGCTAATCTGGCGACAGCGCGTTTAACCAACCCGCAAGTGAAGTTTGCCGGTCTGTCAATTAATACAAAGGCATTGAATGATTCAGAGGCACAAGCCACGCTGGTAGAACTGGAATCGACCTGGGGTTTACCGGCTGTAGATCCGTTTCGAACGGGTGTTGACAAACTGATTGACGCATTGCTGTGACAGCCACAATGACTCGCCTGCGCGTGGACAGTGAGTCGTGGCCCATTCGTGGCACCTTCACGATCTCGCGTGGTAGCAAGACCTCTGCCGAGGTAGTGCTGGTCGAGATAACAAAGGGCCAGCACACGGGTCGTGGTGAGTGTGTGCCCTATGCGCGCTACGGTGAAAGTATTGCCAGTGTGATTGATCAAATAGAAAGTGTTAGAGCGTTAGTTGAAGACGGTGTTGATAGCGTATCAATACAAAGCGCACTTCCAGCCGGTGCTGCGCGCAATGCCGTCGATTGCGCACTATGGGACTTACAGGCAAAGCGCGCTTCACAGCGTGTCTGGTCGCTCGCGGGCATACCCGTACCTCAACCGGTAGTAACCGCTTATACCTTGTCGCTCGATGAGCCGAAGGCCATGCAGGAGGCGGCGCAAATTCACGCAAAGCGGCCGCTGTTAAAGCTTAAGCTGGCGGGTGACGGCGACCTGGATCGAGTTGCTGCAGTGAGAGCCGGTGCACCGCAAAGCACTATTATTGTAGATGCTAACGAGGGCTGGACCATTGATCAGTATCTCACCATGGTCCCGCAGCTGGCGTCGCTAGGGGTTGCTCTGATTGAGCAACCGCTGCCGGCCGGTGGAGATGCTGCACTGGCTGAGGTAGAGCGGCCGATACCGTTGTGTGCGGACGAATCCTGCCACGATACGTCTACCCTGGATCAACTGACGGGCCGATACGATACTATTAATATCAAGCTGGACAAGACCGGAGGCCTGACCGAAGCACTCGCGTTACGACAGAGTGCGCTTTCTTTGGGGTTTGAGGTGATGGTGGGCTGTATGGTCTCTACGTCGCTGGCGATGGCGCCAGCAACACTGCTTACGGCCGGGGCCGGTATCGTGGATCTGGACGGGCCATTGATACTGGCGAAGGATCGATCACACCCGCTGGACTACCAGAATTTTTCAATCTCGCCCCCGACAGCAGAGCTTTGGGGATAAGGATACCTGATGAGTAGAATTGTCTATGTAAACGGCGAGTATCTCGCTGAAGCCGATGCTAAAGTATCGGTGTTTGATCGCGGCTTTTTGTTTGCGGATGCGGTCTATGAAGTATCGTCCGTGATTGATGGAAAGCTGCTGGACAACGCCGGGCATCTGGCTCGTTTGCATCGATCATTGGGGGAACTCAAAATTGCAGCACCTGCTACCGACGAGGAAATTGTCAACGTACAAAAAGAACTGATCAAGCGAAACAGCCTTCAGGAGGGTGCAGTCTATTTGCAGGTGACGCGTGGTGTGGCAGATCGGGATTTCGGATTTCCAGCCGATGCGGTGCCTGGTATGGTTCTGTTTACGCAGCCAAAACTGCTGAGAGATTCACCTCAGGCCCGCGAAGGTATTGCGGTGGTGACGGTGCCGGATATTCGCTGGCAACGTCGCGACATAAAAACGGTTGGTTTGCTGGCGCAGTCGCTAGCCAAACAGACAGCACTCGACGCAGGAGCCAACGATGCATGGATGGTAGAGGATGGTTACGTCACCGAAGGCAGCTCGAATAATGCTTTTATTGTGGACAGTGAAGATCGCATTATCACGCGCCCGCTAAGCAAAGATATACTTCACGGCATTACCAGAGCCTCAATTATAAAACTAACCGAGTCTGACGGTATTGAGTTGCTCGAACGGCCGTTTACTGTAGAAGAGGCAACAGCAGCAAAAGAGGCATTCATTACCAGCGCCTCTACATTTGTATGGCCGGTGATTTCAATTGACGGCGTCTCTATTGGTACCGGAAAGCCGGGTCCGGTGGCGGCTCGATTGCGTGAACTCTATCTGCAGACAGCGCTACAGCAAGCCACCTGAGTAGTGATCGGGTCAGCTACAAATTGCGGGTTCGGCGTGGTCAGTTATTTTGCGGAATTTGTCTCTTCAAACAATCGGTAACCGGTCTCACTCATGCCAAGTGAGTGGTAGGTTTGTTGTGCGATGTGGTTGTCTTTTTCAACGTACAGGCGAAAGCCGCAGACGTCTGCGTTGTGTTGCGCTTCCTGCTTTACGTAGTCATACAAACGGCGGTATACACCCTGGCGACGAAATGAGGGGGCTACATAGACGCTCTGAATCCACCAGAACAGGCCGTCGCGCCAGTCACTCCATTCAGTAGTCACCATCAAGGTGCCGGCGACTGTGGTTGATGTTTCGGCAATAAGGTAAAAACCGTATTCGGGCTTTTGCATAAGCCGTTGAACACCATTCAGAATGGTGGCCTCATCCAGCTCGCGTTGTTCAGTCTCTCGCGCCATAGCGCGATTCCAGTCACT
>CAYPCS010000001.1:198880-219567 GCA_964409275.1 uncultured Granulosicoccaceae bacterium | reverse complement strand
CCTCATCCAGCTCGCGTTGTTCAGTCTCTCGCGCCATAGCGCGATTCCAGTCACTAATGGTTTGCGCATCGCCTGGCTGTGCGCGTCGAACGGTGATGTTACCCATTGCTGGCTCCGGTATGGCTGTTCGACAATGTCGACAGCGGGTACGCGTTTGCGATTGTAAAGCGTAGACAGTACTGATCTAATCCCTTTTATCAGATAATCTGCCTGAGAGGACAACTAATGTTTAATGGTTTGGTGGTAAACAAGTCGGACGACGGTAAAACCAGTGCGTCGGTAGAGTCGCTTACCCTCGATCAGCTTCCCGAGGGAAACGTCACAGTCGCAGTGGAGTATTCCACAGTGAACTACAAAGACGGTCTATGCATCGGCCCCGGTGGTGGCCTGGTGAAAAATTATCCCCATGTGCCTGGTATCGATTTTTCCGGCACTGTAGAAGAATCGAGTGACCAGCGCTACAAAGCCGGTGACAAGGTGATTTTGACTGGCTGGCGTGTGGGTGAGGTTCACTGGGGTGGTTACGCGCAAAAAGCGCGGGTTAATGCTGATTGGCTTGTACCAATGCCAGAGGGCATAACACCAAAACAGGCGATGGCTGTGGGGACCGCTGGTTTAACGTCCGCGCTGGCAGTGATGGCGCTTGAAGATCACGGTGTGGTGCCGGCTGCCGGGCCCGTGCTGGTTACCGGTGCGGCAGGAGGAGTGGGATCGGTGGCCACGGCGATGCTGTCGAATCTGGGGTTTGAAGTTGCCGCAGTTACCGGACGCCCCGAGACGCGGGACTACCTGACATCACTTGGAGCCAGCCAGATTGTTGCGCGTGAGGAAATAAATGAAACCGTAAAACGCCCACTCGAAAAAGAATTGTGGTCTGGCTGTGTTGATGCGGTTGGCGGGCCCATGCTCGCCCGTTTGTTGGGTCAGCTGAAATATGGTGGCTCGGTAGCATCGGTGGGGCTTGCTGGTGGTGCAGAATTGCCGGCCACTGTAATTCCGTTTCTCTTGCGTGGAGTTAATATCCTCGGCATAGACTCGGTAATGCAGCCCTATGAAAACCGCGTGCGCGCCTGGCAGCGAATTGTGTCTGATCTGCCACTGGACAAAATTGAAGCGATGATGCAAACAGCGACACTTGGAGAGTTACCGGCCCTCGGCAAGGCGATTCTTAAAGGTCAGGTGAAAGGCCGGATTGTTGTTGATGTGAATGTATAAAAGCTGCACAACAACCTTAAGGTGCCGCTAGTTTTTCTACAAGATGATCGTTTAGCTTCTCATACGCTGCCGGCTTCAGATGTAGCGCATCTCTATAGAGATCAGCGTGCGGCTGTTGTTCGGCGTCGAGAAACAACGGATCCAGAGAAAGCCATTCTGCGTTTGTTTCCCGGGCCAGGGTTTCAAATTGGCGGTTGGTGTCGGTCACTGACCCCGTAAGTTGTGGAGACCAGAATACCCGGCGTACCACATTAAGCGGGTAATGCGGAATGATCGAAGTGACGATAACCTCAATGTCTCTGGCTGCAAGTTCAGTGAGGAAAAAGCGCATGTTGTCATGCATGCGCGCAATAATCTGTTGCGGGTTTGTTATTCCCCTGGTTGCTGCCGCTGTGAGGTCGTTGATGCCTGCCTGCAGGATTACGATATCCGGCGAGTGTCGTAGCACATCATTAACAAATCGCCTGCGCATTTCGGATGTACTTTCACCCGCGACCCCGGCGTTCAGAAACCTGTAGTTGCGCGCTTGCGGTCCTGGCTTCCAGGTTGCAACACGGGAATCACCGAATAATACAACGGTCTGAAATTCGCTGTCCTGATCTACCGGTATTTCACCGCTTGCGCTAACGCCGGTTGGCAGCGCGCGAAAATGGCGATAGTTAATATAGGTGGCCCTCATCTCGACAAACAAATACGCGCAAACGCAAATGAGTGCGAGATTTATGGCGAGGGACAAGATCAGTAATTTATTATTCAACAGGTTGGATAAATTGTCTTCGACTGGCGTCTAAACGGTAGTTGGCCGCCTGACGTACAAGCGAGCGGCAATCCTTGTAGCGCACATGTTATATGCGATGGCCTGTCAGTTAAAGTATTGCTTCAACAGAAGCCTCAGCCCGGTTGACCACCCACCGGGGTAGTGAGCTGTCGTTATTGCGCAATTGAAGTCTTTACAGGTACTTCAACATCGTCCGGATAGGCATTCAACACCCCGGTAATCACAGTTTGGGTGCCAGCAGAGGTGAGTGCGGTTAAGCCGAGTTCCGACACATTGTAGCTAGTGATCATGCGTCGGATGCGGCGCGGGTTTCCAAGCAAATTGGTTGCTTCCAGACGCTGGAGCGGCACGCTTAGCAAGTTGCCCTGTACTTCATCGCAGTGATGGTCCTGAAGAAAACGCAGTTGCTCTTCGTTTTCAACGCCTTCGCAAACAACCTTGCAACCCAGGCTATGACTCATCGCTATCACACCGCTGACGATTCTCGCATCGCCGGGGTTTTGGGCGAAATCTGACACGAAAGAGCGATCAATTTTTACTTTGGTAATCGGAAACTGTTTTAGATAACTTAAAGAAGCGTAGCCGGTGCCAAAATCATCAATGGAGATTTCAACTCCGTTACGGTCGAGTTTTTCCAGCGTTCTGGCTGCCAGATTCATATCTTGCATAACCAGTGATTCAGTGATTTCGACTTCGAGTTTTTCAGCCGGTATAGCGAACTCGCGGATGGCATTGAGTATATTGTCGGCGAGCAACTCGTTCTTCATTTCAACAGGCGAGATATTTACCGCCACACTCAGGTGATCGTGCCCCGCATCACTCCAGATTGCGATCTGTGCACACACGACTCTGGTGATCCATTGACTGATTTGATTGATCAGACCAGTGCGCTCGGCCAGAGGAATAAATTCACCGGGTGATACTATGCCGAACTCGGGATGTTTCCATCGAACCAGTGCCTCCATACTGACAATCTTGCCGGTGCGAAGGTTTATCTTTGGTTGGTAAACAACAAATAACTCGTTGCGGGTAAGGGCCTGATGCAGTTCGGTTTCCAGACGAATGAGCTTACGTGATGTCTGATTCATGTCCGGTGAGTAGAAAACGATATTGTTTTGACCATCAGTTTCGCGAGCCTCACGCATTGCAATACTTGCGTTGCGAATCAGCGCATCGGCTTCGGTGCCGTGGTTTGGAAAAATACTGACGCCTGTATCCAGTGCCACGAATATCTGATGGCCATCTACCGGGATAGTATTGTTAAATCCCTCGATTATTCGTTCATTGATAAGGGTGAAGTCCCCAACTCGTTTGATATCGTGAAGGACAAGGCAAATCTCGGTGTCACCATAACGCGAGATAGCTATACTTTGCTCGCCAGCTCCGACCAGGCCAATATTGGTTTCATCGCGCAACGTTTCTTTGAGGCGTTTGGTAATTTTTTTATACAATTTCTCGCTGACAGTAAAGCCCAGCGTATCATTGATTTTTTGAAGCGCTTCTATAGATAGAAGAAATACACCAACATGCTGGCTTTTGCGGTTGGCGATTTGCAGCGCCTGATCGATTCGATCCAGTAATAAATTTCGGTCGAGACGCAACGTGCCGGTATCCACTGTTTTTTGTGCGGTGTAAGTAGGCTGCTCGTTATATACCGGTGGCTGGGGAGCCAAAACGGAGGGTTTTACCGGTTTCACGGAGATGATAGGAATGCCTGAATCCATACGTCTCGCTACTTCGTCATTAGTCTCGCCAGGCTTTTTATTCAACGACGGTGTTTCAGTTGCTGCCGCGGGATTTCTATGCACTAACACTGGAATCGACGGCGTTTTTATGGCTGGCTTTGTTACCGGATTGACGGCAGACGACTTTTCAGCCGTTGCAGCAGTTGGTGTGGCTGCTGTGATATCAGTTTCAGCATCTTCCATTGAATTGTCGAAATTGGTGACCTTGTTGCGACCGTTTTCCTTCGAGAAATAAAGCGCCTTGTCTGCCTGCTCGACCATGTCGTTGGGCTTGGTGGCACCTGAATTTATTGAAGCGACGCCAAAGCTCGCGGTTATTTGGCACTTATCGAGGAAATCGGCGCCGATGCCTTGCTCAATTGTTGCCCGCAAGGTTTCTGCTATCTCTGCACCTTCGGAAATGGCGGTTGCAGGTAGTACGATGCAAAATTCCTCTCCACCAAATCTGCCGACCAGATCATTGGGTCGCGAGTGTTCCGCAAGTACATTGGCCAGATACTTAATGACATCGTCTCCCACGCCATGTCCGTGGGTATCGTTAACGGATTTGAAATGATCAATATCCGTCATTATGCAGGTGAGCTCGTCCTGATGTTGCTGTGCTTCGGCGAATAGAGTATCAAAGCCGTTAAAAAACGAACGACGATTTAAAGATCCTGTGAGTGGATCCCGTGTCGCCAGATACTCGAGCTCTTCGTTCTGGCGGGTGATTTCGAGTTGGCTCTTTTCCAGGTTAACCAGAGCGTTTCGCAGTTCTGCGTTTTTAATTTCTACTTCGGTGATATCGTTAAACGTCACTAGCGCGCCGCGAATCTCATCAGCCCTGGCCACGATGGGAGTTGCGTTTACCGTGAAGGTTGACACTTGTTCGAAACCGGTTTGAAGTTTAACAGTCGCTCCGTTCGACATGTCACCACCATTGATCAGAGAGAGCCACGGCAGCGTCTCTGAGGCGTTTTCCAGCTGCCATTTCAGCGATTCGCATTTTTTGCCGGCAAGTTCGGTGGCTTCGAGGCCGGTCGTTCTGGCGAATGCGGCATTGGAGAACACGATCTCGTTGTCCCGATTTATTATCAGAAGTCCTTCAGCAAGTGTGTCCAGTGCTTTGCGAACACGTTCGGGGATCACGGCGTCGGGGTCGAGTTCTCGCAATGTTCTTTTCAGAAACATGCAAAAGGCGAGGAAGCCGGACAGCGCGACAAAAACAATAACTGACGTGAAGGAGTCGCGACTTTCGATAATATTGCGTGATTCGTTGAGGTCTTTAAAACGGATTTCAACGGTGGCGATTTGCCGCGTTCCCTCAAACAGTGGTACTTGCACCTGGGTCGGGGTGGAGTTGTCTTTAGAGGAGAGTTTCCAGTTTTCCTGGTGGCTTCCGTAGGCATCGATAAAACTGCCGTTAGCCCGTCTTACCGCGACCGATTCAACAATCGGGTTTCGGGTCACTGTTGTGCGTAACATCTCCGAAATTTTTTCCTGATCGCCATCAAGTTCCATTGCCACATGCACAGCAAGAGTTTCGACAATGAACTTTCGTTCGGTCAGGCCGGACTTGTCGTTGTTTGGAAACAGGCCCAGGAATTCGCTGGCAAGCAGTATGGAAATGACCAGCATCGTCATACTAAAGCTGATTCTAAAAAGCGGAGATTTAAAGAATTTGATCATCTTGCCGCGCCGTCTCTGCTCTCAATAGTTACGCTCATCAAGACGTAATCAGTCGCTAAATTGCTGCTGTCATGGTTCGACAACTACTGCGTGGCAGCAATGAAGTTCGGGTTGATAAACTGACTGCCTCTCTGGCTTGTCGGCATTCTTCGCAGTGACTAAACAGTCATGGAATGTCAAATTTGGTTATTTCAAACCTGGTGCTGCGAAAGTTCCCGTATTGTGACGTTGCTTTAACTACCACCCTGATTTCAATATCAGGTTGTCCGGTATCAGGAAAAGCATCTCAAAAAAGAGGGTTCTTTTCCGGATGTGCATCACCGCCTTGCGGGGTTACTCTGCCTGAAAATTCAGGCTGCAACGAACGCCACTTGGAATCCGCAGTCCGGAGTTAGGCATAGTGAGCAATACGCCGAAGGTACCGCTTGCAGCGTCGGCCACTCTGTCGACGCTCGTCACTACGGCAACGTGTTGGACGTCTGACTGAGAGTCGAGGTCGATTGAAATTTCTGCTTTGGCTCCACGCTCTATAGCGCCCAGATATTCTACCGGTACGATAAGCTCGACCATTAACGGGTCGAGGTTGGCAATTCGGTAAATAGGTTCGGCCTCAATGTATTCGCCAACCGATTTGTATTGCTCCATCACCACACCGTTAATCGGGCTGCGAACGGTGCGCTGGTTAAGCGCCTCAAGCGCACGTTTCGCTTCAAGCTCGGCAATCCGTTTGTTGTCCTCTTCCTGCCTTGCCTGCAGCGCGGCGATTTGAGTTTCAGTTTCTACCTTGTCCATATCCTGCTCGGATATTGTAGATTCCGAGAACAATTTTTTATTGCGTTTTTGCGTTCGCTTTCCAAAGGCTGCATTTTCCCGGCGCAGTGTCAGGCTGGTAGTGCTCTGCGCCCTGGCTGTGGCCAACTCCAGCGTGGCTTGTTCTACTCTGGAATCGAGCCTGGCTACGATATCCCCTTTGTTAACGAAGCTATTCCTCTCGAAAAATACCTCATCAATAACTCCGGGTACACTACTGCCCAGTTCAACAATCTCACTCGGTTCCACGATGCAATCCATATCCTTTAAACCGAAACTCTCATTATCGTTGAGACTGGTTTGCTGGCTATTGACTGCTACCGGGAGTAGAAGCAGAGCAGAGATTTTCAAGCCTTTGTTTACAATTCGCATGTGATGTCTCATGAGCTTTTAATAAAAGATTGCAGTTAAAACGGAAGCGTTTTCAGTAACAGTTGACGTGCGCTTCGCAACCATTGTCGAGCTAGTACTTCACGACCATGATTTATTCGGACAAAGACCCTGGTACCAAGGCCCGAAGTGTGGCTGTTCTTTGGCAGACCAAGATCTATTTGAAATACTTTTTCAGCAGTGGTGGTGCCTTTTTTGTCGCTACCGATTACTGCGATACCTCCGCCCCCGGTGGCACCCAGAGCACGACTTGGCAAGGAATTGCTTCCGCCGGGTGTCTGGCGAATGATGGATGCCTCTATAACTTTGGATGGGTAGTCCGCCAGGCGAACCTGAACACTGTTGACCGCCTGGGAAAATAACCCCACCGCTTTCTGGGGTACAACGAGCCTCACAATCAGATCATCGGGATCAACCACATAGGCGACCGGTTGTCCTTTTTTGATATAGCGACCAGTCATATTCCGGTTTTCCGGAAACACCAGCGTGCCGTGCGATCCGCTGTAGAGCGTTTGCGAGTCCATTTCTGTTTGCAGCGAAGCGATGTCGGCATCCAGTGTAAGTAACTCTTCGGTGGTCTGATCAGCTTTTACCGGGTCTTCAAAGCGCTCGCCGTTAAGGCGGGCGCTGAGTTCCCGGTGTCGGGATTCCAGCACTGATTTTTGCGTTGCGTTGGCTGGATTATCCAGCTCAAGAATGGCCGTTCCAGGTGTAACAACACTACCTGGTGCTGTTACCAGTTCGCGCACAAAACCGTCTGTCTTTGCGTATATCTGGGCCTGGTCGGGTACCCAGATGACGCCCTGGGCATTGGTGTATAAAGAAAACGGTATCAGCGCAATGATCACGCCTGCAGCTGTTGCTGCCAGAGTTGTTCGCTGCATCGCACGCATGCGACCGCCGGTTAAAGACTGATCGGTCAATACATACCGAATACCGCGATACACGGGTACCACGAACATTAGCAATAGCGACCATATAGCCAGAGCGATGCCGAGCACGAGGTATTTTGTGGCGAGAAACGACGCGATCACCAGGGTGATAAACAATCGATAAATCCAGGCCAGTATTCCATAAACAATGAGCCATTTACGCTCCCCATCGGAGGTCACAGGCGTTGCAATATCGGATTGACCCAGCAAATTACGCTTCAGTAAAAAAAGATTGTATTTGGCTGATCGAGTGTAGAGATTTGGAATTTCGATCAAATCCTGAAGGATGTAATACCCGTCGAATCGCAACAGCGGGTTGGCATTAAACAGTACGGTTGAAACACTGCCAATCAGGAAAGCCGACAATGCCGCATCCCTGATTACACCAGGTTCAACGATTGTCCAGACTATAAATGCGATGGCAGCAAGAAACAGTTCGGCGATCATCCCTGAAGCACCCACCAGAACTCGCTTGTATTTCTCCCGAAACGCCCAGGCGGCAGATGCATCGACGTAAGGCACCGGCATTAACACGAGCAACGTAATACCCATCTCGTGGACCTCACCGCCCCAGGTCTTGACGGTATAGGCGTGTGCGAACTCGTGGAAAGCCTTCATCACCGGAAACAGTGCGACTATCAGTATGAGATTGCGGGGTGCAAGTATGTCTTGCTTCAACGTCGCGGTCAGTTCTGAATAGTGTGTCAGGAGTAGTATGGTTGCCAGTCCGGTCACCAGCAGCCAAAGTACGGCACCGGTGATCGAAAACACAGGACGTATATGGCTGATCGTACGGTTCAGCAGTTTGTCGGGATCGTAAAGCGGGAACCGTATAGCCAGCGGGTTGAGAAATCTTTTAAGGCGGTTTGTCTGTTTCTCCGACTGACTGCGATTGAAAAGCTGTTCGACGTCCGCTGGCAGTCCGCTTCGCAGAATATCGATACTGAAAAGCTGAGTCAGGATACCGAGTATGTCGTGACGTGTGAGGTATTCGTCGCCATCGCCGGTGTTAATATGATAATAGATTTCCTCGACTGTCTGATCGCCGTCCAGCCTGCCGATGAATTCGTAGGCAGTATCGTTAAAGCGCAGATGTCGACCTTTGGCTGAATCGCTTAGCACATACCATCGTGAGCCACGAAAATCCTGTGGGTGTGCGGAGATATGTTTTTGAAGCTGTGGTCTCAAATTGGCAACATGAGACCATTGCTCTGGTATATCTTCGGGCACGTCAGATTCGTGCGGATCGGCAGTACCGTTTATCGTGCTCATGTGAAACTATCCACTACCAGCCTATGGACCAGAACCAAAGACTGATTCGATCAACCAGCTTGTGGGTCCAGATCCAGAACAGTTTGCGTTGTCCGATTTCCACACGTGCAACCCCTTCCATACCTGGCCGCAATTCAGGGCTAGTGTCACCAATACTGGCCTCAACCCGGAAAAAGCTGTTGCCTTCTCCTGATACCGCCACTGGAACTACGTGATCGACATCGAATTTAATCGGGTTGCCAGGTAATGCGGCAATCAGAACCTCGCCCGTCTTGTCGGTGTCGACACTGGCCATGTCACGTTCGTCTACTTCGATAACTACCCGGTATTCGGTCAGAGGTGCTATCTCAAATAACACATCTCCAATTTCAACGGGTGCGCCTAAAGACTGGCTTAGGTCGCCGCTGACCACATAGCCATCTGTGGGTGCGACCAGTTCTGTGCGCTCAATGCGCTGGTTAACAAGTGCCAGTTCAGCATCAATCTGATCTGCCTTGGCTCGCAGGATACTCAGTTCTGTACGCGCTTTTTTTGCCAGAGCTTCCTGATAGGCCTTATTGATTTTGTTTTCTTCGCCCTGCCATTTTTTTAGTTCCAGTTGCAGTGCACGGTCGTCCAGGGTGGCAAGGACTTCACCTTCAGACACTAGATCGCCCGCCCGGATCGTTGAGGTTTTGACAAAGCCGGCCACCGGTGCCGCAACCACTTGAGACACTGCCCCTTCAACATGTGCAGGCGCGGATACCTCGTAAGTACCATTGAATATGGCACTAAGCAGCACCAGCGCTCCGCAGCTACCTGCTATCATTTTTAGTTTCAGGTACTTCTGTCCGAACAGATCCGCAAGGAAACGCCTGCCGGAGTCGTAGACCTTACTGGTTAAGGGTCGCTCCTCGAACATTTTGAGCTCGGCAACCGGTGCCAGTGCGGTGAGGACTGACTCGCACCATTTGGCAGTATCTGCATCGAATGGTGCGCGCTCGTTGCGTTCAAAAACCACAGCTCCAAAATTGGTCGATTGCCCGCGCAATGGACAGGAAAGAATGGTCGATCCGTCGTGCTTTGCAGTCAGTTCGCGATGAGCCTTGTTGATGGTATTAGATTGACCGGCAATAGCTGGTACCGTGATTACTGCGTTTTGATCCAGTGTTTCTTCCATCGCGGCTTCAAGGCGACGAACCAGCTGGGTGCGAGAGTCAAAACTTGCGAGGTGGGAAATACATTCCATGCGCACCACTACACCGTGCCGCAGGCCAATGGAAACGCGATCGCATCCGAGCCTGTCAGCCATTGTACTTGCGATCTCCATATAGGCCTTGCTGGATCTGGAGTGCCGCACAACCTTGCCGAGCAAGGTTTGGGTAAACGAGCCGGCTTCCTGTTGAATGCCGTCGGAAAGCTGGCTTAACGACTCTAGCCAATAGCCACCCCACTGCAACAGTTGCAGAACGACGTTTTGTCTTGATTGAGGCCGTGGCGCCATAAGCAAGGCGACAACGGCCAGCGTTTTATCTCCGTTCTTGACCGGAGTGGCTATGATGTCACCCAGTCTGCCATCGGATTTACCAAAGGGAACTTCAGTAGAGATAAACGCACGGTCCAGTTGCAAGGCTTCCATAGCGCTAGAGTGCAGTTTGGCTTGCCCTTCCCCTTGCTGTGGTCTTGAGGCCAATAGCGTGCCGTCGGTGCTATAAACACAGCCGGTGATCACATCGGCAATCATTTTACATTGCCAAAGCAGCCATCGATTGGCTAACTCGGCGTTTAGACCACTACTGCGTACAGACTGGTTCGCTATAAATGGTTCGTTACTCGGAACATGACTGGTCGTCTGTACATCGCCCACAAGACCAGGCTGCAGCCCTTCTTGCGCGGGTTGAACCGCAGCATCTGCTAAAGCGCTCACGATCAGACTCCCCGACTCGTATTCAGCAGGCAGTTTGTTGTGTGGCAAGTATTGATGACGTAACCCTCATTTGGCCGATCAATTCTGAATCGGAATATCTACCAGGTAAGGTGGGGCAGCAACAAGCGAACCAACCGCGGTTGGCTGTGGCCTGGTTCACAATCTGGTTTTCGCAAAAGAGGAACGGGATGGAGTGAAGTATGTAGTACAGCTCAGTGCTGCGATGATGGGCAGTGGAACCCGGTGATGATCCGGCAAGCGGATGCTTTGACTATAATTCAGTTGAGGGTATTAATGTTGATAGGTCGTTATGATTCGTGAACGATACCGGATTTACCCGAGTCGTTAAGCAGGTGGTGCGCCGGTGGCAACATACACTCGTCGTTCGCAGCCGCTGCCCGAAAATCGTATCCGGCCTGCTCAATAGATTGACAGGACGCCTTGCTGGTGGTGGATTGAAGCGTGCTGAAAAGTGCCGCCATTAGTTCTGTAGAAGGCTGATGCCCATGCAGTGAGCTGTCGACCAAAATGGCAAGCAGGTCGGCTTGAGGGTCGACCGGGGCGGTTGTTGAAGCACTTTGGATAACTGGTTCGGCCATTGAAATTCCTGTTTCAGGTTGTTAATAGGTAATACGCTGGAGCGCGCCGCCATTCCACCGGACAGTTTCATTCTAACTTGTTGAAAATAATGATATTAGTGGAATTGAAAGTCGGCTGATGACAAGGTAACGGCGCTGCGGCAGAAAACTGAAGCACAAGTTAACGTCAACAGGGATATTAACGGAGCCCGATAGCCACGATAATTGCTCGTTCTTATTGCGAATACGCGATACCCACTGTCACAGGAAAATAAACAATGAAGATGCTTCGCTTTTATCTGTTGTGCGCTGCACTGACATTAACTGCTTGTTCGAATAGCAGTGGTTTGCTGGAAGATCTTGAAAATGCTGCGGGCGACGTCATTGGTAGTTCCGCCGGTGGATTGAGCGCCAGTGAAATAGCACAAGGACTCAAAGAGGCACTTTCCGTCGGGTCCAGACAAGTGGTGGGACAACTTGGCCAGCAAGACGGATTCAATGCGGATCCGATTGTCCACATCCCGTTACCTACAGCGCTTGACCGCGCCCGTGATGTGGCGGACAAAGTTGGACTGGCAGGCGGATTTAACACCCTTGAAACGAGATTGAATCGTGCCGCCGAACTGGCGGTTCCGAAGGCACAGGATTTGTTTCTTGGAGCGATCAGACAAATGACGCTGGAAGATGCCAGAGGAATTTTACAGGGGCCGGATGATGCGGCAACCACGTATTTCAGAAACGTGACCGGGGATTCGTTGCAGTCCGCTATGCGGCCGATAGTCGATAACAGCCTGGCTGAAGTTGGCGCAGTCAGAACTTTTAACGATGTGCTGGGGAGCTATCAAAAAATACCTTTTGCGCCGCCAATCGAGGCAAATTTAACTGATCACGTTGTTCAGCTCGGAATGGACGGGATATTTCACTATCTGGCGGTGGAAGAAAAAGCCATACGCGATAATCCGTTAAAGCGAAGCAGTGAATTGCTCAAGCGCGTGTTTGGAAGTTTGTAAAAGTTGCTTTTTGACCGCTAGCGCAATAAACGGAGTCCGGTTAGCAGTAGCGGTTAAAAAGCGGGTATTATTCACCGGTTTCACGTGCCGCTTTTTCAGGGCCGCAAACCATTCAATATAATACAAAGTCAGGATTCAGCAATGAGCGAAAATGAAGACAAAGGTTACCTGGTAATGTTCGGGGCAGTATTCGGGGCGTTAGTGTTGTTTACCGCGATAATTATGGTGTTGGCAAATATGATCTCACCGCCGAGTGCGACTTCAGAAGATCCGTTGGTGGCAGCGCAACTGAAAGAACGTTTGATGCCGATAGGCCAGAGTCGCATCGAACAGTAAAGACCTGGTGTCGCCAAACCGGTTCGGGCGGCGAGATTTTGGCAGAGGGTGATTCTGTTGCCGTTGAAACAGGCAATGCTGCTTTTGTTGATCGTTAAATTCTTATAAACAAAATAGCCCGCGCACATGATCTGCGCAATTTAGTGAAAAATTCGGGAGACCTGAATGAGTCAGAATGACTCCGGTTTTTACAAACCTTTTGTATTTGTTCTTGGTGCGTTGGTGTTGTTCACGGTGTTTATCGGGTTTATGGCAGTGATGTTTTCACCGGCATCTGACAGGGACTCTGATCCCCTGGTTCGGCAAAGCACCCTTCTGCGGATCAATCCTGTTGGCAACAGCCGTCTGGCTGACAGCGAGGGGGCAGTAGATAAAGCACTGGTCGACGAGGGTGATTCGGTTGTTGCAGTGGTCGCTGATGTGCCTGCACCGTCAGCACCACAAACGGGGGTTGCTTCTACGGAGACGGCGGACTCCGCGGTTGACAGTGAGGCCGATGCCGCGCCGCAGGTCGAAATTGAAAACGAAAGCGAGGCCGCGAAATCACTGGCGCTGAGTGCGGAAGAAGTTCCGCTGCGGGTCAGGGCGATTGTCGCAACCAACTGTGCCGGTTGTCATGCTGCAGGGGTGCATGGTGCACCGCTCAGTGATGATCCGGAGATCTGGGAAAGTCTTGCAGGCAAAGGTATGTTTGCTCTGACCACCAGTGTGGTCAACGGCAGTGGCATAAAGCGACCCCGGGCTGAAACCGACCTTAGCGATGAAGAAGTGGACCTCGCAATCCGATTGATGATCGGCCAGGCCATTGGCGCGGAGCAGGGAGCAAAATCCACGACTGTAGCAAACACCAATGCAACAGCAGTGGTAGTGCAACAATTGCCGGAAACGAACAAGCAGGTCGATGTGGCCGCATCAGAGGCTGAGGGTTCTGACAGTGCTACCGATACACGACAAACAGATTCGTCCGGTGGTGAATTTCCGGATCAAATTAAAATGGTTGTCGATACCGCGTGTGCTGCCTGCCATACCTCCGGGGTGGCAAAGGCACCGAAATTTGGTGACCGTGAAGACTGGCAAAAACGTCTGCAGGGTGGCATTGATGTGCTTTTAGCCAGCGCAATCGCAGGCAAGGGTTCAATGCCACCGCGGGGCGGTAGTCAGTTAAGCGATGCCGAACTTAAATTGGCCATCGAGTATATGATTAGCAAGTAGATCTGCTTATTGACTGCCTGTCGATTATTCACCATGCATCCCGGCGATCGCAGAATATACACGGCATGACCGTGCTGGCTATGCAAACTTCGATTGCACAGGTCCCGATCGGTATCAATCGCGTCGCAGCTTTTCATCCAGTGCAATTGGAGTCGGATACCGTTGCACAATCCAGTAGGACGAGATGACAAAGCTTATGATCGTAGCGGTTTGTACAGTGAGTGAGGCGTTAGCGGATATTGCACCGTTACTAACTGCAACGACGGCGACCAGCAATGAAAACTCGCTTATCTGACCAAGCCGCACTCCAATCTCTCCGGCCAGTTTTTTCTTTTCCCTTTCCCGCCTTAACAACAGCTTAAAAACAGCCGGCTTTATCAGAACGGCAGTTATCGCCAGCGCTGCAGCGGGCAGTAATACACCCGGTACGCTGAAGACATCAATACCTGCACCCAGACCGAAAAAGAACATGATTAAAAAGAAATCTCGCAGCGGCTTCAGGCTCTCGGCAATGAAACGGGCTATCGGGTTGGCGGCCAGAGTGACGCCTGCGATAAAGGCGCCTGTTTCATGTGACAAGCCAATGGCGTGCGCCAGTTGCGCCAGGCCCAGACACCAGCCAACGGTTATTAAAAAAATGTACTCGGTAATCTGATCGAACTTTTGAAAAAGTCGCAATAGTACGTGTTTTGAAGTCAGATAGGCGGCAATACTGATTATTGGCAACATTATCAACATACCGGCCACCTCAACAAGAGGTGAACCCTGATTACCGAATCCGTCCAGTAGCAACAGCACAATTACCGCAGCCATATCCTGTAGCAGTAATATGCTGACAATAATTTCGCCCATGCGTTGATGGTGTAGTGCGCTCGTGGGCAGAAGTTTTAAGCCGACGATTGTGGAAGAGAACATCATAGTAGCCCCGATGACGAGACTGTCGAGCGGGTTGAACTGAAATGCCATTGCGATAACAAACCCGCTCAAACCGAATATCGTGCTGCTTAGCGCAGTTACTACCGTGGCCTCTCTAAGCAGTTTTTTCAGATCGGCGGGTTCGAGATTCAGACCCAACAAAAACAGCAAAAAAATTATGCCTACATTGGCGATATCCGCCACCAGTGCCGGGTCCGGGATTAGACCGATAACGTGTGGTCCCGCCAGCAAGCCTACAGCTATGTAGGCGATAAGAAGCGACTGGCGAGCGTACAGTGCGACGGTTGCAACTATCGATGCGCCGGTAAAGATCAGAAAAACTGTGTACAGAATGGAATCTTCGACCACTGCATTTATTGCCCGCTGTTGAAATTACTGCTGGTAGGCACCCGGCGCTCCGGTGTATGCCTCCGGCCGCGAAGGTGCGACTTTTGCTGAAGTAGTGTCGCTATGGAATAGTAGTCAATTTATCACTGGATACCCTGAGAATTTACGCCCACGGTCTTCTAAATTAACCAGGCAAAAAAACCCGCAGACGTGTATCATCTCGCCGTGCAGCCGCACGCGAAATCGTGGATTGCACAGCCTATTTTGACACATATCAATTGATACCCCTTATGACTCGTTTGCTGGAATTCGTCGGAAATCACCCCATATTGTTCTTCGCGCTCGCTGTCGTGATTGGCATGATTGCGTTTTTCGAATATCAGCGCCTGTTCTCCGGTATCAAGCAACTGAGCCCGATTGAAGCCACTCGATTGCAAAACGATGAAGATGCCATATTTGTCGATGTGAGAGAAGATTCCGAATACAAACGCGGTCATATTCTCGGCGCCCGTCACATGCCAATGGGCAACTTTGACAAACGTATGACCGAGCTGGAAAAAGTTCGCCAGAAACCGGTGATCGTCTATTGTGCCAATGGCGCCAGAGCCTCCAGAGCGGCTGGCAAATTGCGTAAGGACAACTTTGAATCAGTCTACACACTGGCAGGAGGCATTGGCGGATGGGAAAAAGCGACTATGCCCATTTCAACAAAAAGCTAGATTGTTACGAATTCACATCGAGGATTGATCGGGATGCCTGAAAACAGCGCCGGAGTAATGATGTATGCCACGGGGTTGTGTGGCTACTGCAAGGCAGCACAGCGATTGCTAGATAATAAAAAAGTCGAATATGAAGTGGTGCGAGTAGATCAGGATAACAGCCGTTTGGAAGAGATGATGCAGAAAACCGGGCGTCGCACTGTACCTCAAATATACATCGGTGAGCATCATGTCGGTGGCTTCGACGATCTGTCCGAACTCGACGCTGAAGGCGGGCTTGACGAATTGTTGGCAAAGGTTCATCAGGACATTTAACTGATGTATCCCGTGGACTCTAAATTGTATTTACCTATTGAGGTTAATGATTGATGGCTGAAGAAACTGGCACTGCCGCCGGCGCCGAAGCGAAAAACACCCAGACTTTTCGTGTGCAGAAAGTTTATATAAAAGACGTTTCATTTGAGACGCCGCGTTCCACCGAGATCTTTACCGAGCAGGCACAGTGGGCGCCGGAAGTTAAAGTTCAACTCAATACCGAAAATAAAAACATCAAGGAGGACTTGTACGAGTGCACCTTAATGATCACGGTAACAGTGGAACTTGGCGGCAAGCCAGCCTACCTGGCTGAAGTGCAGCAGGCCGGTCTCTTCACTATCTCGGGTTTTGCCGAAAAGGAGATGGGTCATTTGCTTGGCAGTTATACGCCGAGTGTGCTGTTCCCGTTTGTGCGTGAGGTCGTGTCAGATCTGGCGGTAAAAGGCGGATTTCCGCAGATGTTACTCGATCCGATAAACTTTGATGCGCTGTATGCCCAACATCAAAACTCAAACAAGCAGCCCAACGCACCGGCTCCTGATACACAGCAGTAGCTCATCCAGGCCACATGCCTGCTTTCCTGAATCTCGCAATTGTGGGATGGTTGCGTCGGTGATGTGCGCAATCGTGATTCCGTAATATGAGCAGGCCAAAAAAAATTGCAGTGCTCGGCGCTGGTAGCTGGGGTACTGCGTTGGCTAGCCATTTGGCTAATAACGGGCTTGATGTCTGTCTGTGGGCCAGATCGGCACGTACGGCAGATTCCATTTCCCGCCAGGGTGAAAATGCTGATTACTTGCCGGGTATTGCGTTGTGTGGCGCACTTCGCTGTAGCGTTGATCCTGGTACAGCGCTGGATGGTGTCAGCGATGTACTGATCGCCGTACCCAGTCATTCATTCGGCGGTATTGTCGAGCGCACTGTAGAGATGTGTGGCAACGGGGTGGGTATTGTCTGGGCGTGTAAAGGCCTCGATCCTGATACCGGGGAATTTCTCAGCGAGGTGCTGGAAAAAATCGCCGGAGTTGATACGCGCCATGCCATTATTTCGGGACCGACCTTTGCTGCGGAACTTGCCGCCGGATTACCCACTGCTATAGCGGTAGCATCAAACAGAGATGAATACGCTCGCACTGTTGGCGAATGGCTTCATAATGAAAGGTTTCGTGCGTATACCACCTCCGATATTAAAGGGGTGCAGATTGGTGGCGCGCTAAAAAATATCTACGCTATAGCGGCGGGTATATCCGACGGTCTTAGGTTTGGCGCCAACGCGCGGGTCGCTCTGATTACCCGCGGGCTTGCCGAAATGACTCGTCTGGGTGAATCCCTGGGTGCTGAACGAAGCACACTGACCGGGTTGTCCGGGGTAGGGGACCTGATACTGACTTGTACCGACAATCAATCGCGAAACCGGCAATTTGGACTCGCATTAGCCGAAGGTCTGACGGTAGAAAGTGCGCTGCAGCGGATCGGCCAGGCTGTTGAAGGGCTTGGTGCTACTCGAGCGGCACGGAAACTGGCTCATCGCTATCAGGTGGATATGCCGATTGTCGACCAGGTGTATGAAGTGGTGGAAAACGGCAAACCTGCACACTGTGCGGTGGAGTCATTGTTGAGTCGTTCACGCAAGAACGAAAATAGCTAGTGGTCCGTACTGGTGCGTTCGTTATAGACGGGAATAGCTAATTCAATTTTCCGACGCTGCTGACCGTCGCTTCCTAAAGGGTGTTAGCCAAATTCGAACACATGCAGATAAAGCCGCGTTGAGCTGCAACGCCTTTCCCTGTTGCTTAAGACCCTGCAAAATCCAGCTGCTTCCATGCCTCGTAACACGCTATTGCCACTGTATTAGAAAGATTCAGGCTGCGGCTGTCCGCGCGCATAGGAATTCGCAGCAAGTGATCCTTTGGCATGCTGTTAAGTACACTTGCGGGCAATCCGCGTGTTTCCGGTCCAAACAGCAGACTGTCGCCCTGCTGATGCGTTGCCGCAGTATAGAGTCTGCTGGCTTTAGTGGTATAGGCAAATACACGTTCTCTGTTGTGAGCGTCGAGGTATTGATCAAGGCTTGTCCACTGGGTTGTCACTGACAGATCGCGGTAGTCGAGACCAGCGCGCTTCACCCGCTTCTCGTCGAGCGTGAATCCCAACGGCTGTATCAAGTGCAATGCGCAACCAGTGTTGGCACAAAGGCGCATTATATTTCCGGTGTTCGGCGGGATTTCTGGTTCAAACAGGACAATATTTAGCATTTTTAGGTACTGTATTTTATTGCTAACCGGGTACGGAGAGTGAAAATACCGGAACAATGTTTGCTGTGCGCAGTGCGGTTCTGGATGTGGCGTTGATGTTTTCTTCGTGATTTCGGTTGTGCCGTTGTATAGCGGTTGGTATGCCCTGGAAGTTGGTACGCATGTATTATTTTACCCGTGAGCGTTGTCTGCAACGTCATTTCTATCGTTGCTCTCTGATTACCTTGTTATACCCGATTCTGGCCGGGTGTGTTTCTGCCGGTAAGGATTCAGAACCCGGCGTTATCCCTCAAATGGTGCCGGTTAATTTATTGGCGTTACCGGCCGCCGCCCTTCGCTCAGTTGAAGCACCTGCCGTCTCCGGAGTGTTGGCTGCCGCACCAATCGCCGGCATTGATAGTCCGATTGATGCAGCGCTATACAGTGTGGTTGTCAATCGTGTGGCTGCCTCGGAAATACTGTTGTCACTGGCGCAGGATTCGAAGCTCGATCTGGACATCGTCGGGGACATTGCCGGTGATGTGACACTGCATGCGGTTAATCAACCCCTGTTAGATATTCTTGAAAAAATGTCTCGCCAGGTGCCACTTATCTATGAAGTCAGCGCCACTGCGATTGTGGTGCGTGCCGACTTGCCCGTAGTGGAAACCTACAACGTTGACTATCTGAACATCAGTCGGACAAGTCGCAGTAGCGTCGATCTCGCGACACAGGTGGGTTCCATAGGAACTCCGGCTGAGGGAAATACAGCCGGTAGCGGATCTAACGGTTCGCAGATGCGAATTGAAAATCATTCCGAGAATCGTTTCTGGCGTTCATTGACCGGTAATATCGCCGGTATCCTCGGTGAGATTTATGAGGATGACGCCGCGGCAGAAAGTTCGACAGGCAATATATTTGTCAATCGGGAAAGCGGGCTGATTTCGGTCAGGGCTACGCATAGACAACATCAGGTTATCCGGCAATTGATCCAAAATGCCGTGGGGAGTGCGCAACGGCAGGTGCTAATTGAAGCTACAGTAGTCGAGGTTACGTTGAGTGATAATTTTGAATCGGGGGTGGATTGGCGACTACTCAATAACAGTGGCTCCAGAACTACATCGTTTGCCCAGCTACTGACCGGTTCTCCGCGTGCGGCTGAGGCCACCACCCAGCCCTCCGGGCTTATTACTTTAACCGATCCGCTTTCAAGGCTTGGTGATGTCACAGCAACGCTGAAATTACTGCAACAGTTTGGTGATGTTCAGGTACTTTCCAGCCCCAAGATTATTGCTTTGAATAACCAGCCTGCCGTTCTGAAGGTGGTTGATAACCGGGTATACTTTACTTTTGAGGTGGAGCGGCTGGATCGTGACAATGGTGATCAGCGTACCCTGGTTGACAGTACGGTGCACTCGGTTCCGGTGGGTCTGGTTATGAATGTAACGCCGTTTATCAATCAGAACGATGAAGTAATATTGAACGTGCGGCCCACCATTTCACGGATACTGAATTTTGCCGAAGATCCAAGTCCGGTGTTTGCCGGTCAATCCGAGGTCAGGAACCTCATACCTGAAATTCAGGTGAGGGAGATGGAGTCGCTGTTGCGAGTGGCCAGTGGAAAGGTCGCAATCATTGGCGGGCTGATGCAGAATAAGGTGGATAAACGAAACACTGGTTTGCCAGGCTTGGGAAGGTTACCGTTGCTTGGTAAAGTGTTTTCACACGATGTCAATAACCTGGAAAAAACCGAGTTGCTGGTCTTCTTACGCCCGACGGTATTGCATGAACCCGGCAGTCAAACTAACGCTGACCGATTGGGGCGATTTGTGCCGAATTCGACGCATCGTTTATTAATGGAGAACAACGACAATTCAAGCGGCTTGCCCAGATGAGCCTTTTTCTGGATGCGATGCGAAAAAGTGGCAGGGGGAAAAAACAGATTGTCGATGATGCCGATACGGATCATTACAATGATGCAGATCAAAACACTATAGATCAGAATGCAAGTCATGCATCGACGCAAGCGACAGAGTACGGTGGTGAGCCAGCACCGGAATATAGACCAAACCAAACACAGGAAGGCCATCAGTATAAGGGTCAAATAATCGATGTAGATGATGTGCTTGGCTTGAGTGAAGATGCGCCTGCAAAGACGGAGTTTGCTCCGGCGCATGCCGACAGTTCCTTCTCAAATTCCGAATCGATCGGCAATTCGTATACCGACGATCCACCGCTGGATTACCCGTTAGCCGATTTAGCTCACGCAACACCCGATTTATTGCCTGAACCGCCTGAACCGCC
>CAYPCS010000001.1:114731-198780 GCA_964409275.1 uncultured Granulosicoccaceae bacterium | reverse complement strand
GCCTGAACCGCCTGAACCGCCAGAGCCACCATCGCAGCCAGAACCATTGCCGGAACCACCGCCAGCATTGTCAGAGCCACTGGCAGTACAGTCGCGGCCTCGGCGGGAAGCAGGTGAATCGCCCGAGACCGGGTTACACCGAGCCACACAGGCATTGCCCGAGTTCAATAGCCTGCCAGAGTCCGGCTCAACATTGACCAGTTCACCACCGAGCAGCCATTTCCGGTCTGGTACAAATCTCGATCACTCTGGTGGCTATAAAACACAGCAACACTCTGACCACAGCCTGGAAACACCCGCGCCTCACCGTCACGCCCCGACGGCTCACCCGCCTGTCCAAGACAGCGGGTCTCTGCGCAGCGCCGTTCCAGGTGACAGTGCGCAAAGTGCGAGTCGTATGGCGAGGTTCGGCGGACTGGATGCACTATTTTATTTGATTATCGCTGTGGCCAGTCTGTTGCTGTTCGCCAGTATTTTTCTATTACTTACCAGGAATAACGCCTACATTGATCGTGAATACGAATTTCTAAAAAAACAAAATGAAGGGTTGCAGGCGCGGCTTTCTGCCAGTGGGAACCCGACAGCAAGTGTGGAGCAGGCAGATAGTGTGGTTCGAGTTCAGGACCCCACCGGGGTGACCGAGATCGCCAGCACCACAGTGCCTGAATCACGGGTTAGCGCTGATGCTCTGCAGCCATCTGCATCTGAAACTCAATCAATCGTAGCAAACGACGCAGTGACCGGTCGTGCCGAGACTAACCCGGAGACAACAGGCAAAGTAGACATCCAGAGCAAGCCACCGCCCGCGGTTGAAGCAGAGAAGCAGTATGCAAATGCCAAAGGCGAGTCTATAGCCGGCGAGGCAGATAACATGGTCGTCTTATCGCAAGCAGCACCTGAGAAAATAGATTCGAAAGATAATGCAGATACTGTTGCACCTTCCGACGTTGACGGCAGAGTAACTGCCTTGGCCGACAAAAATTCTCCGATTGATAACTCTCGGGCAGCTGCTGAGTACAAAATCGAGATTGCCCGGTTGCAACGCGAGATGGAGAGCCTGAGGGATGAGTTACAGAAGCAGGGCCAAAAAGTAGAGCGATTGCAGCAGGCTAATCAACGTTTACGCACTCAATCTACCCCGGCACTATCGTTCGGGTTTAGCGCGAACACACCTGCGGTGGAATGGTCGCCGCGCTCATCTGGTTCTGAAGGTAAAGTTATTCCGCCGCTAACCGAGAATGAATCCCCAGCAACTGTGACACTTACCCCTGCTGCCGGGGCGGAGACTCAGGCACAAACAACTCTATCGGAATCGCCTGCCAGTGTTGCAGGTACAGATATAAGTGATTTGGTGAACCGTGCCTATATTTCCTACCAGAAGGCGAACTATGCGCAGGCGGCGTCACTGTATAGTCGAGCGCTTGAGTATGATCCTTATCATCGGGATGCGAACCTCGGGGTGGCGGCAAGCGCACAGCTGGCAGGTGATTACAGAACTGCCGAGGCCCGTTACCGGCATCTATTGTCGCTCGATCCGAGAGATGCCACTACATTTTCCGCTCTGTTGAATTTGTCCGATGTGCTGGCCGATACAGCTATAGAAAATGAAATGATTATTCATGTAGAGCGTACCGCCGATCCGCAGCCGCTGTATGCGGCGCTCGGCAGTTATTTCAGTCAGAATAACCGCTGGAATGACGCCGAGTGGGCCTACAAGAACGCGGTAAGAAGTGCTCAGCCAGAGGCAGATTATCTGTTTAATCTCGCAGTTGTCCTCGATAATCTGGGCAATGCTGAATCAGCTTCGGACTACTATTCAAGAGCGCTGACGATGACTGAATCAAGCGGCAGCTACACTTTTGACAGAGAAGCGGTTATCTCAAGGCTTCGTGTGCTTGAGTCAAGATAAATGTCTTGCCAGGGGGTGAAGCTGCTATTTTGCACCGAATTTTACAGTGATCAGAATCATTCCGAGGACAACAAGCGCCGTTCCGGCGATAACGGACTGACTTATATTTTCGCCAAGCAGGCTTGCAGAAAGTAATACACCGGTGACCGGCGCAATAAAGTTAAACCCTGCCATGATACTGGGCTGGTATCGGCTAATTAACCACAATGAGACCATGAAGCCGAAGCCTGCGACTACTATGCCCTGGTAGGCCAGTCCTGCAATAGCTGACCAGGAAAATGCTGACCATTTTATTGATTCTGTCGTTGCACCAACAATGGCGAACAGGGGAAGCGAAAACAGCATTTGCCAAATAGCCAGTCTAAACGGGTCGACTTGTCGCATCACCTTCGCACTGGCGATTAGCCGATAACCCAGAAAGGCAGCACTTGCCAGGCAGATCCAGTCACCGGATGAACCCATGGTAAAACCGGAAGAACTACTCTGCCACAGGGTCAGGCACACACCGGTGAATGCGATTAACAATCCGGTAGCTCGCGTTTTTGTGAGACGATCATTGCTGATCATAAGATGTGCGAAGAGCGCGGCAAAAAGCGGATTGGTTGAAATCAGAATTGATGCGTTAACACCACTGGTGTTGTCGATTCCCAAATTCATCAACCAGATTTGCAGGGTAAATAACGAGCTGATGAGCAAAATCGGGCGCCACTCATTATCAACGGGCCAGAGGCGATGACTGCGATACCAGCACCAGAGTGCAATAGTGAGGATTCCGAAGACGAAACGCAGAAATGCGCTCCAGGCGGGCGGGAATACCTCCAGTCCGAATTTCACACTAATCGCGATGCCGCCCCACAAAGTGTGAATAAGAATCGAGAGGACTATGGCTTGCAGCGGAACGTTGAGCAAAATTGACCGCCTGTTGGAATATTTTTTATGCGTGTGGGTACAGCAAGGCCTATTGCCTCACAGACATCTAAACATTACATAGTCTGTGAAGTAGCAGCTGTCCGGTTAGCTGCAATGCGCTGTGTCGCTATGTGTCAATGGTCCGTTGTTAATTATCTGAAAGACAACATAGACGTCATTCGAGACCTTCGGGATATTCCACTCTCTTAGGGGTTTTCAGGAACACAACAACGATCACGGCGATGGCCATCTCAAGTAGTGCCAATGATCTGAGTACACCTTCGGAGCTTGCCATTGTATCAATAGCATAGCCCACCGGAAGCGGGGCGAGTGAAGCACCAAGTACGCCGAACATTTGCCCTACACCCTGAATAGAACCCAGATGCGCTCGACCAAAATATCGGGGCCATAGATAGCCAAACATGGTCATCATAAAGGCGTTCGTCATGCCAAAGATCACTGCATAGAATATCGCGCTGCTGAAGCCCGTGACCAAGGTAATACTGAGTAGAGCCAGCGCGTTAAGGCCCAATGCGACGGCAATCACCAGGCGTGTGCGAACCCGGTCGAACAGTTTGCCAATGAATGGCATCGTGACCACCATAGTGATCGCTGAAATAGAAAAAAGCCGTGCCGCCTCCCCGCTGCTAAAACCGTGATCAGTAAGCACAGTTACCTGAAAAAAATGCAGAACCGTAACCAGGCCACCTACCGTAAGCCAGACAGTACACAGCAGGTAAAACGCGGGTTCTTGTCTGGCTTGTGCGAGGGTAAGCCCGGTCAAGGTATTGTCACCCCGGGTTGTGGCGTTTGTTTTTTCCCCATCGATCTTCAGGCCAATGGCTTCCGGTCGGTCAAATACTAACAGGAGCAGAGGTGGCAGCATCACAATCCAGGTGATTGCTCCCAGTATCACCCAGGACCAGCGCCACCCGTACTGATCGATGAGGAAACTGGCGAGCGGCGGGTGGAGCGCCATAGAGGCTGCGAACCCGAGTGCCATCAAACTCATCGCAAAGCCGCGTTTTTTCGAAAACCACTGTGAGACAAGGTTGGCGGTGCACATCATGGTTGCTCCCTGACCCATGAATCTCAATAGTGCAAAGCCCGTTGCTAACCATAAAAAATTGGCCGCGGCACCGAAAAACAGACAAGCCACTCCGAGCAAAGAACCAGTCACAACCAGTGCTCGCCGCGGGCCGAACTTATCGAGCAGTTTTCCGGTACGTGGTAATAAAAATGCCGCCAGCAGTGTCGCAATGGCGTAGGCGGTGGCGATGGTGGTTTTCGAAATACCAAGATCGGCTTCAATCGGGTCGAGGAATACCGAAAACGTGTAGGACTGCCCCGGGCCGCTTGAAAACATCGCGATACCGGCGACTGCGAGAACAATCCAACCGTAATAAAAGTGCTCGCCCGCAGCGTTTGCCGCGCTGGTTCTTGCGCCGTTGAACATAATGGTCCTGATAGAAAACGGAGGGACAGATGGTATAAGACGATCGTAACCGAATGGATCGTTCGGTGTGGAGTTATTAGTGCCTGTCCAGGGACAGGGGATACCGTGAGAGACTCAAGGAACACAATTCTTTGAGTGATTATCCATGTTTTTGTTCTTCCCCGACAGTTGATTTCGCAGGTGTTGCCTTGCGGTGTGATTATTGCTCCGGCTTTCATCTTGTTTTTAATCATCGCTGACACCAGGCAAGTTTTATGAAGCCTTTGGTTAACGGGGGGGTGTCTTGATCGAAGTCGCGTCACAAGATAGTGAAAGTATTGCAGAGCAGCAGGCGTTTCCATCGACCGTCGGAATAGCGCGCGAATCCATACTGGCTCAATCGGAAGCGCTAGCCAATATAGCGGGCCGTCTGGGTCAGGAGTTTGACGATGCGATAAAGCTAATCGTGGCGTGTTCTGGCCGGATTATCGTGATTGGTATGGGCAAGTCGGGCATCGTAGGCCAAAAAATTGCCGCAACACTGGCCTCTACCGGAACCCCTGCGTTTTACATACATCCAGCTGATGCGATTCACGGTGATCTCGGCATGATCACTCCGCAGGATGTTGTGTTACTAATTTCCAACTCCGGCGGTACCGAAGAGGTGGTCAAACTTCTGCCGTCGATTAAGTATTTCGGCAATAAAATAATCAGTCTGGTTGGCCGTGAAAAATCGAGCATCGGGGATTCTGCCGATGTCGCTCTTGTTTTACCTGTAGAACGTGAGGTATGTCCGCACAATCTTGCGCCGACCACATCTACGCTGGTGACGATGGCTATCGGAGATGCCATTGCTGTCACCTTAATGAAGGCCAAGGATTTTAAACCAGCTGACTTTGCCCACTTTCATCCCGGCGGGATGCTTGGCAAGAGTCTGCACTCGAGAGTGCGCGATGTCATGCGATCACATGATCTGCCGCTGTGCGCACCACTGGATACTATCTCCACCGCCGTCATGGCGATGACAACATCACGACTGGGTCTGGCGGTAATTCACGAGAATAACAAGGTGGTTGGTATTTTCACCGACGGTGATTTGCGCAGGACGATGCTTGCCGAAGGCGATGTACTTGCAGCTCCGGTGGCAGACCATATGTCACCGACGCCGGTGTGCGTGAATGCTGACGATTTAATTAAAGAAGCAGAAGTATTGATGCGGGAGCACAAGGTGCGTGCCCTGGTTGTGGTCTCGTCGCGAGAGGGAGAAGAAGACAAGATCTGCGGGATCCTTGAGATTTTTGGAAGTGACTTGTGAATGTGAATGCCCCGGAATGGAAAGTGTTGTGTGCCCTGGTAGTGCTTTTTAGCGCATCTGCCTGTACCACCGCTCCCAGCGATAGAGGCTCGTTTCACAACAACGACGGTGAAGCGGCAAACGCTGTGGATGAAAAAACGGCGAGTAGAGTTCGAAAGGTGGTGGATTCCCCTGTCGGTGTTCCACTATTTCACACTGACCAGCCAGGCGGACAGCAACTTGAATTACTGGTGGGCACCGAATATTTTTCAGCCAATGGTCGGATCTGCAGACGCTACGCAGAATCGAATACTGTGACCGGTGCAACACGTAATGGCCTGGTGTGTAACGATCCCTTGAGGGGATGGATAGAAATACCGCTGGAGTCATTCGCAGGTTGATTGGCGATCTGTATCGTTCAGCGTGTATGTATCTAATACAACGATATATCAGTCAATCGTGTGCTGGTTCATAGATGGAAACTGTCGCAAAAAAAAATCCGACTGTCAGTGCGTTTACGATTCAATGCAGAGTAGTTTACGCCCTGTTGCTGAGGGAGTTGAAAGGTCGCTACGGTGGCAGACGTCTTGGATTCCTGTGGGCTCTAATTGAGCCCGTGCTTCTGATCACTGTTTTCATCGCTATCTTTCAGTTGCTGGGTAGATCGAATCACTCCGGTATTCCAATACCGTTGTTCTTTGTCTCTGGCGTCAGCCCGTTTTTCATGTTTCGTGAATTAATGTCCCAGGTATCGTCTGCTACCAAAGGGGCAAGCCCACTATTGATGTTTCCGCAGGTCTCACGTATGGATATCATAATTTCCACCGTGATTTTCGAATCTTTGATTTCGATTATGGTGATGGGAATTCTATTGACCGCTTGCTACAGCCTGGGATACACGTTTCAAATTCAGAGTCCGCTCAATGTATTGATCGGTATTGCATTTATGGTTGGACTGGGTACCGGTGCCGGAATGGTGCTGGGGGCGCTTACCATTCGCTATGCGTTTGTCTCTGCTTTGGGTAATGCGTTTCTAGGAAGACCCTTGTTGATTGCTTCGGGTTTGTTTTTCTCCGCGGATATGCTGCCCCCGACTATTAGATTCTACGCTCTCTATAATCCTATTCTGCACTGTATTGAATTCATACGAACCTCGATGTTTATTACCTTTGAGAGTCGCTATGTTGATATTCCGTATGTAGTTGCTTTCTTGCTGGCGCTCAATACGCTGGGCTTGCTGTTGATGGGCTTTTTTGACCGGCACCGCCAGTAAGGCTGGTTTCCATGATTTCACTTGAAAATGTGTGCAAGAGCTATGGTATCGGTGACCAGCAACATCGCGTGCTCAATAACCTGACATTCCAGTTTCCCTACCGCAAAAGCGTTGGAATTCTTGGGCCAAACGGGTCTGGCAAAAGTACGCTGATTAGAATTATAGGTGGAGCGGAGCGTCCGGATAGTGGCCGTGTTATTCGCACCAGTCGATTGTCATGGCCGATGGGCTACTCGGGTGGTTTCCAGAGAACCCTGACCGGCAGGGAAAATGCAAGGTTCGTGGCTCGTATCTACGGCGCTGATTATCGGCAGGTCGAGGCAAACACTATCGAGTTCTCCGAGCTTGGTAAATATTTTGACAGGCCGCTCGGTTCATATTCCGCCGGTATGCGGTCGCGATTTGCCATGGCGGTAAGCTACGCCCTTGATTTCGAGTATTACCTGGTGGATGAAGCACTGGAAACCGGCGACGCAAGACTTAAGGAAAAGTTCAGGCAGGTATTCAAGGAAAGGAGACAAACCTCGTCGGTGATACTCGTGTCGCATAATGAACATACAATACGGCGCAATTGCGATGTGGCAGCTGTCCTAAGTGGCGGAAAACTACACTATTTTGAAGAACTGGATGACGCGTTTTTAATGTACAAGAAAATGTTGTTCAATAAGAGTATCGCATGAACCCGGTGGCCCTTCGTGTTGCCGTGGCCAGTGCCATGCCGATATTGGTGGCGATGATCTATTTTGGCCTGATGGCCACAGATCGTTATGTGTCTGAATCGAAGGTCGTTATTCGCACCGGAAATTCATCCAGTCAGTCAATAACGCTGGGTGGTCTACTACCAATTCCGAGTGCCGGCGTACAAGACGTGGTGGTGGTTTCCGACTATGTAAAGTCGATGGAGATGGCCGATCATCTCGATGAGAAGTTCGACTTGCAGACGCATTACTCCAACTCCAGAATCGATTTTGTTTCGCGTTTAAGTCGCAATGCCAGTGATGAAGATTATTTAAAATATCTACAGAACCGGGTTGCTGTTGTCTACGACGAGAGCAATGAAATAATCACGGTGATAACAGAGGCGTTCACACCGGAGATGGCCCGGGATATCAACGAGGAAATTATTCGTAAAAGCGAATTGTTAATAAACCAGCTATCCGATCGTATAGCCATAGACACCCGTGGACTGGCGCAAACGGAGGTTGAGCTAGCGGTCGCCAATGCGAAAAATATCAGTACAAAATTATCCCGGTTTGCTACCGAGCACCGTTCCATCGATCCGGGTATCGAGACCAGTTCAATTTTTGGACTGGTCGCGACACTTGAAGGAAAACTTGCAGAAGCTCGTGCACTATATGCTGAAAAATCGGCCTACCTCAGGGAGAGTTCTTCTGAAATGCGATCCATAAAAAATCGCATTGATGGTCTGGAGACGGAAGTTGCTCGAGAGCGTCGTCGAATCTCCAATGAGAGTGGCGAGGGGATGGGCCATGTGCTGGAGGATTACAAGCCTCTGCAGGTGGAAGAAGAACTGGCGCGTCAAAGGTATGCGGCTGCGCTTACCGCACTTGAAACAGCGCGAGCTGAATCGCAGCAACAAAAGCGTTACCTCGCTACCTTTGTCAGGCCTAACCTTCCGAATTCGTCGACCCAGCCGGATCGATTGATTGATGCGGTGGGTACAATTCTATTAACTCTATTGTTGTACGCTATATTTGCTCTTTGCAGGGCGGCGGTCAGGGAGCACATTGATTTTGCACATTAAACCACGTGTTTGTTATCCCGCGGCTATTCAAGGCTTACCTCGTTGTAGCATAAGAGTCGATTCAGTTATCGCTAGCTGGCCAGGTATTGCTTTGGTGCTGATCCTGATCATGGCCTTTTGCGGGTCTGCCAATGCGCAGTTGATTGGCGAAACCGGAGCTGCCGATTCACAGGACAATGAAAGTAGCAGCTTGCTGGAAAAGCAGGATACCCGTCAGCTCGATCAGATTCGACTCAATACCAAACCGTTTGGCTACAGTTTGTTTGACGGTGGCTTCGGAAACACGGAAAGCAGCGGGCTTAACGGTGAGTACATAGTAAGTCCGGGTGATCGGGTTTCGGTTCGAATCTGGGGCGCAACCGCGTTCGATGCTATTCAAACTGTGGATACACAGGGCAATATTTTTATTCCCGACGTTGGTCCGGTTAGCCTGGCAGGGGTGCGAAACCGGTCGGTGAATGCGACGGTGAAAAACGCAATCTCGAAAACCTATACAAGCGATGTCGAGGTTTATACCAATCTGATAACCGCACAGACCATCAGTGTGTATGTTACCGGGTTTGTACAAAAACCGGGAAAATACAGCGGCCTGCCATCCAGTTCTGTACTCGAATTCATTGATAAATCCGGTGGTATTGAAGAGTCCAGTGGCAGCTTTCGCAACATTGAAGTAGTCAGAAAGTCGACAGTAATAGCGACTGTAGACCTTTACAATTTCATCCGCCACGGTCAGATTCCCGATCTCGTTTTTAGAGAAGGAGATACAGTGGTTGTGAAGCCGCTGATGCAAACGGTGTTTGTTCAGGGCGATGTTGCCAAACCTTTTCGATTCGAATATGGCGATGAACTAATCAATGGTCAGGATGTAATAGATTTGTCGTCACCAGGCCCTGGGGCAACACATGCGGCGGTTAGTCAGATTAACAACGGCGAAAATGTTTTCGAGTATGTAACTATTCCGGTGTTCGCCACAATGACGATTGGCAACGGGGATGTGATTTCTTTCCGTTCTGATTTGAGTGAGAAAAACATTACGGTAAATATTGATGGCGTGTTTGTCGGTGCTTCGGCATTGACTGTCGCGCGCAATGCTACGCTTCGACAGGTGCTTGATCTTGTCGAAGTAGACCCAGGATTGAGTGCGTACAAGCGTATCTACATCAGAAGAAAAAGTATTGCCAAGCGTCAAAAAATATCTATTGAGGAAAGTTTGCAGCGACTTGAGTCCGAATTTCTCACCGCTTCGTCTCGAACAGACAGTGAATCCCAAATCAGGGCGCAGGAAGCACAGCTCATTTCCGAGTTTGTTAGCAAAGTAACTCGAATAGAGCCTCAGGGAACCCTGGTGGTGGTGTCCGAAAACGGCGTTGCGGATATTGTTCTGGAAAATGACGACACCATTTATATACCGCGAAAAAGTCCAAGCGTGCTGGTCACCGGGGAAGTGCGCTTGCCACGCGCCTTCCTTTGGGAAGAAGGTATGACTGCAGAGAATTACGTCGCCAAATCCGGTGGTTACGCCAACAATGCCAACCGGGACACCTTGCTACTGGTTAAGCAGGACGGTCGGGTGGTTGATGCTGGCAGTGTCTCTATTGAAGCCGGTGATGAATTGCTGGTTTTGCCAAAAGCGCCGGTGAAAAACCTGCAATTGGCCACCAGCATTACTGACATTCTATACAAAATAGCGGTAGCCACTTCAATCGCATTGTCAATCTGATGATCGATTTTGTTGGCGGGTCGCACAATTCCTGCATTGTTGCCAGTTATCGAGGTGCGAGGGACTCGTAGTCGGCAAGGACATTGCGTCGTATCGGTGATACCTGAAGCAGTGAGACTGTATCTACTCTCGGCCGAAGGCGTTGCATACGGGCTGTGACGAAGATGTTGTCGTTTTTCAGCAGAACGGGCCGCAGAAAACTAAAAACGCTGGCCTATGTGGTGGAAGTAGCGATTCCGGGATAATGATCAAAAACACGTCAAATATAAAAAAAATAAAGCACGTGCTGAAACCGGTCAGTCGGTTGACACCGAGAATAAGGCCTCGTCTTAAGCCAGTAAACGATATTCGCGAAAATCACCGATCGAAAACCGGGAGCTGGGTATCAGAGGGAAGTGATCCGCAATTTATTTGCGAGTTTCCGGTACTCGAACTTCACACAGGCTGGTATCTGATCAGTGTGGAAATCAACTGCACTGAAGCATTTGATGTGGCGAAGTTCTACATTGATAGCGGCAATGGTTATAACGAAAATGAAACCATTTGCATTCCGTATCGATCATCGGTAGTGGCGAAGCGGTTTGTCAAACTATCGCGATCGATGAAAGGTATTCGCTTTGATCCGCAAAGTACGGCTGGAAAATTTGAAGTCAATACATTGTCAATAACACCGGTGACGTTTAAGTTTGCCGAGTCGCGAATGTTGCGCAAACTAACACGCTGGAGTGCGTCAAGGCTTCATGAAACAGTCAGTGGCACCCGCAATTGCCTCAATGAAATCGGGCGAGAACGCCACCAGACTTACGAGGAAATATTGCTACAGTATTACTCTGCATTGTTCACGGCTCCGGTTGAGAGCCATGGCTACCAGGAGTGGATAGAATCAGTGGAGGCCGCGAGACTGCCGCTTGATACGCAGATCGCTAAAATTATGGCCAATAGTAATAAGCCGCTTTTATCAGTAGTTATGCCGATTTGCGAAACGAAACCGGAGTTATTGAAAAGCACTATTGAGTCTGTACTTGGGCAAAGCTACGGCTATTTTGAACTGTGTATCGCCGATGACGCATCCCGCACTCCGGAGACGCTGGAGGTCGTTCAGCAATTTGCCGAAAAAGATCAGCGGATCAAGGTAGTTCGACTGTCCGAAAGAAAGGGCATAGCACTCAACACGAATGCCGCGCTCGATCTGGCAACGGGACAATATTGTGTCTTTCTTGATCATGATGATCTGCTCGCCTCACATGCGCTGTACGAGGTGGCCGCGGCTGTCGTCGCACACCCGGAATTGAAGTTGATCTATTCCGATGAAGATAAACTGAACGAGCAGAATGATCGTGTCGAGCCCCATTTCAAGCCGGACTGGAATCCGGACCTTTTACTCGGCCAAAACTACATTTGCCACTTGTGCGCTATACGCCGGGATCTGATAGTTCGGGCGGGTTTTTGTCGCAGCGGCTTTGAAGGTGCGCAGGATCATGATTTGCTGCTACGCGTCACTAAAGGTGTCATCGATGAGGAAGTTCACCACATACCTCAAATTTTGTATCACTGGAGAATGACCGGAGATTCTACGGCGAGCAATGCATCTGCAAAGGAATACTCCACCGACAGTGGTATAAAGGCGGTTTCTGATTTCCTTGAAAGTAACGGGGTAAGTGCGCAAGTCAGCAAGGGGAAATTCCCCAATACATACCGCATTCAAAGGCAACTGCCCGAGCCGCCTCCGATGGTGTCGATAATTATTCCCACCAGGGACGGGCTGGATATCCTCTCTCAGTGTATCGAGAGTATTTGTGAGCGCACGCAGTATCCAAACTATGAAATTATTGTGGTTGACAATCGTTCGGTCAAGGAAGAAACGCTTGCGTATTTTCTGCAGCTAAGAGCCGAAAACAACATCAGGGTGATACCGTATGATCGGGAATTTAATTATTCTGCGATAAATAATTTTGCAGTGGAACATGCAAATGGCAGCGTAATAACACTGCTAAATAACGATATCGAGGTGATCTCCCCTGATTGGCTGTGCGAAATGGTGGCCCATGCGGTACGGCCGGAAATAGGCTGTGTTGGCGCCAAACTGCTGTATAAAAATAATATGGTGCAGCATGCTGGCGTGATTCTTGGCATAGGTGGTGTGGCTGGACACGCGCACAAATATTTTGACGCGGATGCCGCCGGATATTTTTCAAGGTTGCATTTAACCCAGAACATGTCTGCAGTGACAGCTGCCTGTTTGACCGTTGAGAAGGATGTATTTCTGTCCGTTGGTGGTTTAAACGAGAACAATTTAAAAGTGGCGTTTAACGATGTCGATTTTTGTCTGAGTGTACGTGCCCAGGGCCTTAAAAATCTGTGGACGCCATATGCGTTGTTGTACCACCACGAATCGGTGAGTCGCGGGCGAGAAGATACCCAGGAGAAGCAGGTCAGGTTTTCCAGTGAAGCACGATATATGCAGAAGAAGTGGGGGGAGAGTTTGTCAAGTGACCCGGCCTATAATCGCAATCTGACACGATCGCGAGAAGACTTTTCACTTGCGGCCTAGATGATTATGCGTTATCCGATAATTTATTTGCATATTCCGAAAACTGCTGGAACCAGCTTTCGAATAAGTGCCGAACACTATTTTGGACCCTGGAATGTCCTGAGTGATTATGGCGAAAAATCGCCAAATACTTCAGAAGATATATTAAGAGCTTTCTACAGCAAGAATGATCTTGATCTGCTGCGCAACAAGGGCATGCAGAAAAAATTCCTGACCGGTCATTTTTCATTGGGAAAATACAAGGAAGTTTTTCCTGAGTCGCCGATGGTGACGTTTTTCCGGGACCCGGTGGATCGGGTGATTTCAGAATATATCCACTTTTCCTCGCACTATGGTTTTGACGGTAGTTTGAGAGAGTTTTATCAGAAAAAACAATTTCGCAACAGGCAATCGCGTGCTCTAACCGGTGCTAAACCCCTTGACCTTGATTTTTACGGAATCACTGAACAATATGAAGTAAGCCTGGAACGTTTTAACATCAGGTATGGCACCAATTTCCCGATGGCGGTACTCAATCAGGGAAAGTATGAGGGTGGTATACAGGAGACGGCCAGTGCGGATGAGATCGAAGAGATAAAAGAGCTCAACCAGCAGGATGTCGACGTATATCAAGAGGCTTGCAGAAATTTCGAAAACCAGGAGTGCCAACCGATGCCAGCGCTTGCGGTGGTTGAACGTTACTGTGGATTTCTCGGGGGTGTGCGCGATGAGAAAATGTATGGCTGGACGGTAGATCGGGAATCTGGCAGTCCGGCGAAGCTTAGCGTGGTAGTAAACGGTGTGGAACGGTTTAGCCAATACGCTGATATTTTTCGTGAGGATATAAAGCGCAAGGGAATTCACATCGATGGCAATTGCGGTTTCGAGATTCCATTGGAAAATCTGGGGACCATTGCCGCTGGTGACGAGATTGCAGTACGGACGTCCGATGGTGTTTTCGAGTTATCCAATAGCCCGCTAATTGTTCCGTCCTGAGCATGTAATTCGAGTTCGCAAGCAGTCAATCCGCTGTTGGAGTATTGCAACGTATTTATTCAAGCTAACAATTTTGGCTCGATAATGGCAGCGGAGAGTTCTTCGCGAAAGACAGGCAATACAGCAGGGCAAAGTGCGAATACTGTACGTTACTAACAGTCGGCACGGTCGAAAGGCCTGGTTTGATCCTTCTGCACGGCATCGCTGTTACCATTTCGCTGATGCTTTGGCGTCCTCTGGTTACCGTGCGCGGGTCGTGCATGTTGACGATGTCGATAGACACATGGTTGCTCAATGTGAGCATATTATTTTTCATCGACCAAAAATCTCGCCAGGCTTTACGCGAGCAATGTCAGTATGTAGTGCCAGCGCGGCTGTATTGCATGCTGATTACGATGATCTGATTTTCAATCACCGGCTTGCTGCATCAAGCCCGCTTTATCTTAACGGAGTTCGACCGCTCGACAAGGTATGCGATTATTTTTCTGCCAGTCAGGAAGCGTCGGGACTATTTTCCAATGTTATCGTATCGACACGATACCTCGCGGAACAGTTCCGGTTGGTTTGGCCGAACGTATCTCCCACAGTGCTAGCTAACTCGTTGCCCAGGCTTTTTCGGTCACCTCGCGTAAATGAGCATCACCCCGATCAGTTCACTGTGGGTTATTTTCCAGGTAGCAATAGCCACGAACACGATATAAAGATGATCATTGATGCGTTGAGTTCTTTTTGTATGGACAGTAAAAAACATCGCCTGGTGATAGTAGGGCGCATCCGGCAACAGGAATTATCGAAGCTAAGCGGTTATGTCAAATATATACCGTTTGTAGACTACAACATGTATCTGAAACATTTAGCGAGTGTGAATGTGTCTATTGCACCTTTGGTGGATAATGTATTTAATCGCTCCAAGTCTGCGGTAAAGCTGATTGAATCGGTGGCTGTCGGAACACCTATACTGGTTTCAGCTAACGATGACATGACTGATCACAACAATATTTTAAGCACGATTGTCGATTCACCAGAAGGGTGGCGAGATGCACTTGCCCGGTCTGGTGATGTCAGTGCACCGGACAGGCGGATGCACGGGTACCGATTAGCACAACAATTTTCCGTGGCCAGCAGGTTGCCTGTGCTTCAAGAGCATTTGCAGTGCGCCGCCTGAAAAATTTCCTGCGAGCACTCACGGGCAAACCCCTGGCCGTGTCCAATCATCTCACCTGGGAGAGACACCAGCGCAAAAATCTGCGGCTTGCGGTTGAAAGACTATTGCAAAATGAGCTGGTGGCAGTCAGACCAGCACCACTCGTGGAGCCATTATTCCCGGGTTCAATGCTGATGAATCAGTTGTGTGTTTCGGGAACGGCCAGAGTATCCGGAAACGAATTCCTTCCCGTTCTTGACTCACTGGATGTGGTCTATGAATCGCTATCCGTTGATAGTTTTGAACATTCAGTCAACTCAATATTTATCGATTTCCAATCTCTGGCCGGCGATATGGAAACTTTACTCGTTGAAGAAATACACAGATTGCTGTCCGAACGGAAGTCGATAGATACTCTGGTTGTGTGGAACGATGGGTTGTCGACAGAGTTTCTCACTTCTGTCCCCGGTCGGAAAATTCGGTTGATCAAAGTACATCCACAATGGCATAGCCCGGCCTACATGCTCGCGCTTTATCGAAGCGCCGGACACTGTGTTTTTGTAGATTCTCACCGCGCTGTTGATGCGATTGTCACCCGTATTCCGTGTAGTCTGCTTGTCAGCGAGAAATTCTCTGGAGTGCTTAAAACACAAACGCTGTTTCAGACAGCCGGCAACAGTGATGGTTGTCGACTTATACGGCAAAAAATAGAGAGTTCCTCTAATGAACACGAATACAGCATTGTAGAAAACCGGTTAAACGAGTTGCGGGCGGTGCTAAATTCGGTCTCTGATTCTCAAATTGCCGGAGAGGAGCAGCTGAACAAAGCTGCTATCAGTGATAGTGGGCCGGTAATAACCCGTCATGCACTACCGTGGCTTGAGTTGCTATCGAGGCAACGGGACATTACGGTTGCCTGGCGAAAAAAGTGGCAAAAACTGGTTGAAGACCCGCGCGGGTTTTGTCTTGATTCTAAATATCGGATTTTGCGGTTATTGGCTACGCAGTTGCCGGACAGGTTACCGGTGGAGTGAAAATTCTGCAGTGGCAAAGTCTGTCCGGACTGTCGTCGACCAGCACCAGTTGGTCCTGTTACACCAGCTTGCAACATTTATTTCGTCGGGGTACTGCACGGCAGGCTTCGATAGTCATCGATCAGTTGGCGTCGAGCGGACACTTCGATACCTGGATGCTTGATGGAATTCTGTCGCGGCTTAGTGACACGAAGCTGATTAATGACAAGCACCTGGTTTATTATCTGGCATCGCTTTACTTGCAGATAGGGGATAAACGGCAAGCTCACGAATTGTTGCGGGGCAGCGGCAGGGTGACACTGGAGCAAAAATGGTTTGCGTCAGTGATGCTCTATTCGATGGACAGTGGCTTGTGCCTCCCAACGTTGAGCAATGACGAGCGGCGATGTCTGGAATATCTCGGTTCGAGAATTCAGATTGCTGACACTGCGATGGCCAACCTCTTTAACAGCAGGAGGCGCTTTGCTGTGATAGGTAATGCACCGGGGTTACCCGTCGATACGACGGCGGAACATACTTGCAGTGTGTATTTTAACGAATACCAGAAAAACCCCCGGCTACCAGACAATCCGCTTTTGCACGTCGTTACTCCCGCGTGGAAACCTGTGTCACCAGTGCTTACGCGCAATCTGTGTGTCACTGGTAACAACATTTTCCACAGACGCAGTCGTGTATGGAGGAAATTTCTGAACCTCCCTGAATACGAGCGGCTATATACCTTGCCACAGTCTTTGTGGCGGGATTTATCGAAGCAACTCCAGTCACCGCCCTCTGCGGGAATATGTTTGCTGGCTTACGTAGCAAACTATGTTGATCTTGCCGGTAAATCAGGTTTGATTGGTGGCTTTACCGATACTGATGCCGGTTTGAATCACAGTTATGATGCTGTTCCGATGTCTACTCGCCACAACTGGTCTGCGGAAATAGAGCTACGTCAGGAGTATCTGCGTTCAATGCGAGTGGCCGCTGACACTGTTAGTGTTTGTTGAATGCTGAGCGATACGGCTGCTGAGAAACTGCCTCTAAATCCATCACGGTCACAGTTGCAACTCCTGGTTTAATTCCGATTTAATCTCTATCTCCGGATAAACCGGAATTGTTGGTTTAACTCTCCAGCCTCTCGGTTATGTCGCACCCGGCAAGCGACTATGGCACAGGTGATAGATTGACGGGCTACCTCCGTCGGCAGTATCCGCTATTATGCTCCTCCTATGATTGTGAACTACGGAATTTTGTTACTGGCACTGGGTCAGGTGCTGGTGTGGGCGGGACTTTTCTATGTGTTTCCGGCTTTGCTGTTGCGTTGGGAGAGTACGCTCGGATGGAGCAAGCTTGAACTCACTGCAGCTATCACTGCGGCATTGTTTGTATCGGCTATTGCTTCACCGCTGGCCGGACGTTTAATTGACAAAGGCTATGGTGCCTTGATGATGGTCTGCTGCACAGTTTGTGGAGGCAGCTTGTTGATTCTGCTCGGGTTCGTTGAGAGCCGCTGGCAGTTTTATTTACTGTGGTCATTGATAGGGGTAACACTTGCCGGCTGCCTGTATGAACCTTGCTTTGCACTGATTACGCGTGCCTATGGTGCGAGCGCGAAGAAAAGTATTATTGCGGTCACCCTGATAGCAGGATTTGCGGGCTCAATTAGTTTTCCGGGTGCGCATTTACTTGCCGACCTCTTCGGATGGCAGCGAACAGTGCAGGTATTTGGCCTGGTAGTAATTTTTTGTGCGGGTCCGATGTTGTGGTTTGGTGCGGACCGCGTCGAAAGAGACGCGAGGCGTGGCATGCAGAACCTGTCACGACCTCAGATCAGTTCCCTTGCGCTGCTAACTCCGGCATTTGTGTGTATGGCAGTGGCGTTTGCTCTACTGGCCATGGTTCACGGCATAACACTCCATCACCTGTTGTTTATATTGGCGGATCGTGGCTTGTCCCGTGATCTGGCTGTTCTGGTGGCCTCCCTGATAGGTCCAATGCAGGTGGCAGGGCGGGTAATGATGATGGTTACAGAAAAATCACTGGGTAACCATGCCATAGCCTGCGCTACGTTCCTGGTGCTGGGTCTCGCTAATATCGTGCTTTTTGCCACCACGGTTTTGCCGTCTACAGTATTTCTTTTTGTGCTGTTGTTTGGCGGTGGCTATGGAATCGTGAGTATTATCCGGCCCGTGATAGCCAGAGATGTTCTCGGAGGTGAGCAGTTCGGATCAAAGACAGGTTTACTGGCACTGTTTTATCTGGTCGGTTCGGCGTCCGCGCCTTACTTTGGGTCACTCGTGTGGGCAATCGGTGGTTACAATTTAGTGCTGGCAGTATTGATGATCTTTTTATTTCTCGGACTTGTACTGTACTTGCAGGCACGCAGACTGGCGGAAAATACGATGCTGTAGAAAGAAGGGCCTGGATGTTATGCGTACCCGGAATGTTCTTCTGCAGGTTGGCCTGGATAGTGCACCGTTAGTTGGGTTGATTCCCACGGAAATATAATGTCTGCGGCGCAGAGCCAATCCCTGATTCACGATTACTCCATGGTGTTTACCACTTTGCAGGTGGGTAAGCGCGCACTTATCGAACTTGGAGCTGATCGGGTGCTGATGAATCGCTTCATAGTTGATGCGGCCGACAGCACCGGTAGTATGGATGATTCTGACGTACTGGCGACCATCAATCTTGAAAAGGTGCCGGTAGAAGGCTCGGAACAGGAGCGACGGCTGTATTGCCAAAGTGAACTCGCACGCCTTGTAGAACTGCAGGAGGAGATCAATACTCTGCAGCTTGTAGCGAGAGAAAAAGGCATCAGTGCGGGCGTTCTGACAATCATCGGACAGGCGGCCAACCAGAGTCCCGACGACTATGGCGCCTCAGTGATCAAACAGCTCAATCATTTGCTCAATGACGGTGATGAATCAGGCGCAGTAACTGATAGCGCTGTGGCATCGATGACTCCTGCGTCACCAGTCACTACGCAGGAACATGCTGCCAATGATGCGGCTACCCGGGATTTTCATCGTTTGTCTTCGTTGCAACAATTGGGAGTTGCGATGCGTACCCACTGGAGACCGCTTCTGGTGGACGCAACAGTTTGCATACTGGCTTCGTTTTTTGCCATAAATCTTGTTACCTGAAGCGGGTCCGGATTTCATGGTGAATGGATTTACACTTTCGTCAGGCATCGGCACGATACCCGATATCGAGCGCTTTGTCGGTGTGGATCAATTATCCCGAAATCCCGCGCATCTTTTAACCGCTGGCAAGAATCGTATCTATTCCTGGGGCTCAAAGCCTTACAGTGTGTATGCTGCGCAGCTGGCCAATATCACTGGGCTCAGCCACGTCCGTCTGGAGGACGGTTTTGTCTGTTCGTTTGGTCGTTCCGGGAGACGGCGCAAATATTCGATCGTTGTCGATCCTGTTGGCATCTACTACGATGCAAGTTCGCCATCGCTACTTGAAAATATACTCAATGGTCTGGATGTCGATTCATGGAAGTTGAAAGATCCTGCATACGTTGAACGAGCGCGGCATCTCGTTTCGAAAATAGTCGAGCGAAATATTACGAAGTACAACCACATTGATACGGCACCTGCCGAGATTGCAGACGTCGATCGATACGTGCTTGTTATAGATCAAACTGCCGGCGACCAGTCTGTTCGACTGGGAGGTATGGATAGCGTACGGTTTTCAGCAATGTTGCAACGCGCACTTGCTGATCATCCGGAAGAGAAAGTATTCGTCAAGGTGCATCCTGAAGTGCTCGCCGGACGCAAGCAGGGTTACCTCGCTGAAACCGCCAGGCGACTCGGCGTAAAGCTGATTAGCGGCGAAATTCCGGCCAGCCGCTGGCGTGATTGCGCTGGCGTATATGTGGGCACATCATTGTTCGGGATGGAGGCGTTGTTGCGCGGCGTGCCGGTAGTGTGCTTCGGTCTGCCGTTTTATGCCGGTTGGGGAGCCACCAGTGATAACCAGCATATTCCGAGGCGCACATCAACCAGGTCAGTTGCAGAAATATTTATCGCAGCCTATATGCTGTACGCACGCTATCTTGATCCTGTTAGTGGCAAGCCCTGTGAACTGGAAGACATTCTTGATCACATCGACATTCAGACGGAGCAGCGCCGCCGTATTGGTGAAACGCTTTGTTGTGTCGGGATCACACCGTGGAAGCGACGCTATATTGATCGCTATCTAATGCGTAGTGATTTCGGGCATCAGCACATGGCAAAAGATGCTTTCCTTGCGCGGCGAAAAAAGCAGTCCTCCGTTGTTGATAAGGCGTCGGTTCTGGTGTGGGGACGTAAATCGGTGCTGACGCCGCTGGAGCGAGCGCTGGGGTCGTCACATAAAGTGGTTCGAATGGAGGACGGTTTTGTTCGGTCGGTGGGATTAGGCAGCAATTTTACGGCACCGCGTTCACTGGTTATTGATGACATTGGAATCTATTTTGATGCAACCCGTCCATCGCGGATGGAACATCTGCTAGAGCATCACGATTGCGACTCAGATGCGTTGCAGCGTTCACAAGCCCTGATCGACCTGTTGCTCGATCAGAAAGTCAGCAAATATACCGGCATAAAAGCACCAGCTTACGATCGTTCCTGGTACCGGGGCAAAGCGGTGATTCTTGTCATTGGTCAAGTCGAGGGCGATGCCTCGCTGGAATATGGCGGGGACGATATAAAATCAAATAAAGAGTTGCTGAAAGCGGTAAAAAAGCGCAATCCCGATCGATGCATAGTTTACAAACCACACCCCGATGTGGTGAGTGGAAACCGCTCGGATGGTATTGAAAACTATGGTGAACTATCTACATTTTGTGATCGGGTTGAAACTCAATTGCCTATTGAGGTGGTTCTGCGCCTGTGTGAGGAAATACACACAATAACCTCTCTTGCCGGACTTGAAGCGCTACTTTACGGCAAAAAGGTCGTTACATATGGTAAGCCTTTTTATGCGGGCTGGGGTCTGACCGAAGATCTCTGTTGCTTGCCGCGACGTACAAGAAAAAGAAGCCTGCAAGAGCTTGTTTATATTAGCTATATTCGGTATCCGGCGTACCTTGATATAGACTCCGGTGAATTTACAAGTGTAGAAAAAACAATATCGGCGATTCTCGCAGAGCGCGAGGAGACAAGGAATCCGATAACAGCTACAGGACTGAGAAAATACGTGAACATCGTTCGCAATATAAGAAAAGGTCTTACATATGCCGCGTAACATTTTGCTGCTACAGGGACCTGTAGGGCCATTTTTCCGCAAATTTTCCCGGCAGCTGAAAGATAACGGACACCGAGTCGTCAAGGTAAATCTCAACGGTGGGGATCTTTATTATTACCGAAGCGGGAAACACATTAATTTCAAAGGGGAGCCATCAGTATGGCCACAATGGATCGAATCCATCATGGTCGGAAGACGGATTGATCGAATCTATTTGTTTGGAGATTGCCGTCGTTATCATCGCCAGGCTATTGCCATCGCCCGGCGGCTCGGCATTGAAGTGTTTGTTTTTGAAGAAGGCTATGTACGCCCCAATTACATTACTCTGGAAAAAGACGGGGTAAACGGGTTTTCCACGGCCTGTGAGAAGAAAAATTTGCTCACACGACTGGAGTCGCGTTATGACACGGAAGGCGAAAACGCGAAAACTTCTGCCGCTGTAAGGAGCGTATTTCTGAGCGCTGCCTGTAGTTCAATGCAGTACTACATGGCATCTTCTGCGCTGAGGTTTATGTTCCCGTCTTACGAGCATCACCGACCATTAAAGACACTCTCTGAAGGACTGATCTGGATCCGCTCTGGCTTTCGCAAGACAATGTACAGGCTGACTGAAAGACGAATCAGCCAGCGATTAACCGGGGGTGAGGCCAGCTTTTTTCTATTGGCACTGCAGGTTCATAACGACATGCAGGTGACCCAGCACTCTGACTTCGGAAGTGTTGAAGACTTCATAGAAAGAGTTGTAATTTCATTTTCCAAGGCGGCCTCAAAGCATGAACTGGTGATTAAACACCATCCCTATGACAGAGGTTATAAAAACTACGCCAAACTGATTAAAACGCTAGCGTCGCGATATGGTCTGGAAGGACGAGTTCACTATGTGCACGATACCGACTTACCCAGCCTGTTACAACGCGCACTTGGTACCGTGATAATCAACAGTACTGTTGGAATTTCATCTCTTTATCATGGCACGCCAGCCAAGGCGATGGGAAATGCTATCTACGATTTGCCCGGTCTAACCCACCAGGGTGCACTGGAAGACTTTTGGGACAATCCCGGTGTAGTAAACAAAAGACTGTTTGGTAAATTTCGTCGCTATTTGGTGGAAACTACTCAGGTAAACGGAAGTGTTTACACGGATATTGAAAGTTGTGACGGGAAGGCGGGAGTTTGCTGGTCGCCGCACATGTTTAAACTGCATATCGAAGCGACACCGACCAACGTGATCGAGCTCGATAAACATCGGGTGGCGGAGTCGCCGGCTGAAGATGACAGCGTTTTCGCCGAGGTAGAAGCGAAAAAGCTCGCCGTATAATTATAGTAGCAATACCTGTTTTTAACGGCGTCGCTTAAAATCGGGAAAGCTTGTTTTTCCGCTTCGCACCAGTGTTTCAATCTGGTGCGATAAAGAGTTGGTTGCCTGTCCCTGATACAGGGCTCTGGCTATTTTTTCACATGAGCGTGACTCAATCCCGACACTTAGCGAGTCCGAGACCGGACTAAAGGCGAGCAGTGTTCTGGTATGGCTACTACCTGTGTAGTTGCAGCGATCGCAGCCGTGTGCGAATACGAAAGACTCTTTAGCCTTCCTGCCGCGAAGCACAGAATGTTGCTCAAGCCAGGTCATGTCGCGTCCTGAGAGGGTGTGGTTGTCGCCGCAGTGCGGGCATATAATATTGACATCCGATAACTCAATAACGGTGTTGATGTTACGTGCGAGTTGTTTTTCATCAATGACGGAATCGATCAGACTTCTAATACCGATTGGGGCATCTACCGTTTTCAGGAACAGTGTCACCGGTTTATTGTCTGATAGCAGCTGGGATAACAACTGCGCGTTTTGAGTGCTTTGCCAGTCCACGAATACGTTATCTGAATGTTTGTTTGCAATACGGATTACCGATAACGCATTGCTCTGGCCTGCTTGAGCCAACTGTGAAATTCTTGAGACGTTCTTGAGGACGGCATGTTCGATGGATACGGTTTTTCTTTCTATGCCATTGAGTTCAAACAGAGATGCGTAAAAAATATCCTGCAACTGATCGGCATTCGGGCAGCACACGAGTGTGATGCCCCGTGGTGTTTTTGCGAAGTGCTCTCGCAGCCACTCGGTAGCGCTTTTACCCAGTGTGGTATGGTCCAGCGTTTCAGGTATTGATTCACTAGTGAAGAGTGACAGTGTCAGACAGCTTCCGTTGCTGGTTGGATAAAAGGTCGCCTCTACCCGATAGGTGCTACCACCGGCCAGGAGGTTGAATGTTATCTCTCCATGGGTTGCCTGATTGATTCGGGATAGTGCGTTGCCAGCTTGTTGCATGGCGAGCCTGGAAAAGGTGCGAATGAGCTCCGGTACCAGGTTGGCGGTGTGCAATTTTGCCTCGTCGAGTTGGCCTCTGCTGCGGCAGCGAAGACGGCAAAGATCTCGCTCCTGCTCCAAATGGATTTCCCGGCAACCATTGATGAGCTGGTGGCGCACTGTGTCCACAAGGAATTTAATGGAGACCACGTTGTCGTCGTTTGCGGCCGTTAGCCATTGAGTAAGGTCAATAGCCTGAGATGATTGCAGCGCCTGGCTGGATGCTGCAGATAGCGATTCTGCGTTGCGTTGCATTGTTGTGCCGGATGTGTGGTTTTTATTTCAACGCAGGTTATCGGCTGCTCGCGGAAAATCTGGTGCACTGCGTGAATAACACGTGTGCCGGTTTACATCGGGTTGTTTATTGACGAAGTATTGCACGGCACACGCAACACTCTGACGCGTCTAAGGACATTGAAGCCGGCCGGGAATAGTTCGGCCGGTAGCAGGTTGCCAGCGATCTTTTAGTGGAAATAGATCGGCTGTACCTCACCGCTTGCAATCTTTGCCCGCCATGCAGCAGGACCAGTGGTGTGTACTGCTTCACCAGTGCTGTCTACGGCGACGGTGACCGGCATGTCCTTGACGACGAATTCATGTATTGCTTCCATTCCTAATTCCTCGAACGCTACTATTCGGGCAGAGGTGATGGCGCGGGACACAAGATACGCTGCGCCGCCGACCGCCATTAGATAGACTGATTTGTGTTTTTTGATTGCCTCTATCCCGGCTGGTCCTCTCTCGGCCTTACCGATCATTCCGAGCAACCCGGTTTTGGCGAGCATCATCTCGGTGAATTTGTCCATACGAGTTGACGTGGTGGGTCCGGCCGGCCCGACGGCTTCATCCCGCACTGCATCTACGGGGCCGACGTAGTAAATAAGTTTGCCACTTAGATCGACCGGTAGTGGCTGGCCACTGTCCAGTAATTCCTTTATTCGTTTGTGGGCAGCATCGCGACCGGTAAGCATGGTACCGCTTAGCAGCAGAGTTTCACCCGGTTTAAATTGTGCGGTTTCTTCAGCCGTGAGGGTGTCCAGATTTACCGCCCGGGCGCCCGGTCCGGTATCCCAGGTAATTTCGGGCCAATCGGAGAGATCAGGTGGTGTTTGCAGACTGGCGCCGGAGCCGTCGAGCACGAAGTGCGCGTGACGGGTGGCGGCGCAATTGGGAATCATGGTGACTGGTAACGAGGCTGCGTGGGTTGGATAGTCCGCAATTTTTACATCGAGAACGGTGGTGAGTCCGCCCAGGCCCTGAGCGCCTATACCGAGTGCGTTCACTTTTTCAAAGATCTCAAGACGCAGTTCCTCGATGCGGCTCGCTGGTCCTCGCGCTTTTACTTCATGGATATCGATCGGATCCATCAGAACCTGCTTTGCAAGCACGGCCGATTTTTCTGAAGTGCCACCAACGCCAATGCCGAGCATCCCGGGCGGGCACCAGCCAGCGCCCATGGTGGGCACGGTATTTACTACCCAGTCAACAATGCTATCGCTGGGATTCAGCATCACCATTTTCGACTTGTTTTCCGATCCACCGCCCTTCGCGGCAATATCTACTTCGACGGTGTCGCCAGCGACAATGTCCATGTGAATGACTGCGGGGGTATTGTCGCGGGTATTGGTTCTGGCGCCGGCCGGGTCGTTCAGAATTGAGGCTCTGAGTTTATTGTCGGGATGTAAATAAGCTCTGCGAACCCCCTCGTTGATCATCTCTGCCGGGGTCATACCCCCTTGCCAGATGACATCCATGCCTACTTTCACGAAGACGGTGACGATGCCTGTATCCTGACAAATCGGTCGATGGCCTTCGGCACACAGTCGCGAATTGATCAGAATTTGCGCCATCGCGTCTTTGGCTGCTTTTGATTCTTCGCGCTCATAGGCCTGATGGACGGCATCGATAAAGTCGATCGGGTGATAGTAGGAGATAAACTGAAGTGCATCGGCGACGCTGTCGATCAGGTGATCTTGATGAATAGTTGTCATGAGCAGAGATCGGTAGTTTGAGAGGAGTTTAATATAACGGTTGTCTGGTGCATTGGCATTAAGTGAAACCGGCTGTAATGCAACATGGCTGGCGGTGCACTGTCACCAGGATTGAGCAACAATTCTGCCGTGTCCGGTGGCAGCGTCTGATTCGTCATTGCTTTTGCCTGGCTAGTGGGCCGCGGCTCGGGTTTTCTCCGTCAGATAGCGATCGATTATCCGGCGATTAACGCGACTTGCGAATCCACGGAAAAAACGGGGGCCATAGCCGAAACTCCCAAGCTGATGCTTGACTCGAATAATGCCATGTGGATAAATGTTGTGTTCATTAACCGGCAATAACGAACCCGATGGTTTGCGATAAAGCGGCTATAGCGAAAAGCGACGACAGCGCACGTTGGCGAAGCGTGTCCCTCTCCAGAGACCGGTATGCGCTCGATTCTTACGCATCCCCGTCTCTACCCGCTGCAATCGCCAGATTTGTAACCACCAGGCCAATCGCTATCAGGCCAGTTTTTGAGTCAAAAAATGAAATCTACCCCTTCTTCCAGTTACCGCCCAGGCGAGCTTGTCCCCCGCAAACGTGAAGTGCTGACTCGCGAGATACTGGCCGATCTCGATACCCCGTTATCCACTTATCTAAAAGTTGCGAATAAGCCGCAATGCTACCTGTTTGAATCGGTTACCGGCGGTGATAAATGGGGTCGATATTCAATGATCGGGCTGGCTTGCAGCGAAACACTCAAAGTGTACGGGCATCGCGTCATCCACGAACGCGACGGGCAAGTAGTGAGCGATGAGACAGTAGAAAGTCCGCTGCAATGGATAGAGGATTTTCAGGCCTGTTTTGAGGTTGTCGAAGTTCAGGGACAGCCAAGGTTTGCCGGCGGGCTGGTCGGTTACTTTGGCTATGAGACAATTCGCTACATCGAACCAAAACTCTCCCGCGATGAGTTGGCCGATCCGCTGGAAACGCCAGATATATTCCTGTTGGTGTCAGAGGAAGTTGTGGTTTTCGATAATCTATCCGGCAAGTTGATCATCGTCGTGCACATTGATCCTGAAGATCGCGTGGCTGGGGAGCAGCGATTGGCGGAGATTGAAAAACAGCTGAGATTACCAACGCCGGTGTTACCGGTACACAGTTCCTGTGATTTACAGGAGTCCGATTTTGTTTCGCACTTTGGGCAAAACAGCTTCATGGCCGGTGTGGAGAAAATTCGGGACTATATAACTGCCGGTGATTGCATGCAGGTGGTGTTATCGCAGCGATTGACGGCGCCTTTCCATGCACCTGCACTGGACCTGTATCGTGCGCTGCGCACAGTAAATCCATCGCCATATATGTATTTTCTGGATATGGGAGATCATCAGGTGGTCGGATCTTCGCCGGAAATTCTGGTCAGGCTGGAAGATGGTCAGGTTACGGTCAGGCCTATTGCAGGTACAAGGCCGCGTGGTGCGAGCGATGAAGCAGACGCGGAACTCGAGGCCGGGTTACTGGCAGATCCCAAGGAACTTGCCGAGCACTTGATGCTTATAGATCTTGGCAGAAATGATGTTGGTCGAATAGCAGAGACCGGCTCGGTTAGCTTGACCGAGAAGATGCTGGTCGAACGTTACTCTCATGTGATGCATATTGTTTCCAACGTCACGGCAAAACTTAAAAGCGGGATGACCGCGATGGACGTTATTCGTGCAACCTTCCCGGCAGGTACCGTGAGTGGTGCACCCAAAATCAGGGCGATGGAAATTATTGATGAACTTGAGCCGATAAAACGCGGGATCTATTCAGGCGCAGTTGGCTATTTGTCCTGGAATGGCAACGTTGATACCGCTATCGCTATTCGTACAGCAGTTGTAAAAGACGGAAGGTTGTCCATTCAGGCGGGCGCGGGCGTCGTCTATGATTCCGATCCGGATAGCGAATGGCAGGAGACGCTAAACAAAGCCCGGGCTGTGTTTCGGGCAGCGTCCATGGCCGAGGCCGGTCTGGACCGTGTCGGAGAAACATCGTGTTAACAATGCTCGATAACTACGATTCGTTTACCTTCAATCTGGTGCAGTATTTTGCCGAACTGGGGGCTGAAGTCACCGTAAATCGCAACGACTGCGTAACCGTAGAACAAGTAGCCGCTAGCGGCACAGATCAATTGGTGATCTCACCCGGGCCATGCACACCGGCGCAAGCCGGTATATCGGTTAAGCTTGTGCAGCGAATGGCCGGGCAGGTGCCGATACTCGGTGTATGTCTGGGGCATCAATGCATCGGTGCAGCGTTTGGCGCCGGGATAGTTCGCGCGCGGGAGATTATGCATGGAAAAACATCGCTGGTGTTTCACAGTGGTGTTGGTGTTTTCCACGAATTACCCAGCCCGTTTACCATAACCCGTTATCATTCTCTGGTTATAGATCGATCCACATTGCCGAATTGCCTGGAGGTAACTGCCTGGACCGAAACAGCGGATGGTGAAGTCGAGGAGGTGATGGGGGTTCGTCATCGAAGCCTGGCTGTTGAAGGTGTGCAGTTCCATCCAGAGTCAATACTCACCGAATACGGACACGAGATGTTAAACAATTTCCTTAAAGGTCATTCGCATGTCTGAAGCACTGGAGATACGCCAGGTCATTGCAAAAGTTGTCGATGGTAAAGATCTGAGTGCCGACGAGATGGTGCAAACGATGAGACAAATCATGTCCGGTGCCTGCAGTGACGCTCAAATCGGTGGATTGCTGGTCGCGCTGCGTTGCAAGGGAGAATCTGTCGATGAAGTGGCAGCCGCCGCCACGGTGATGCGGGAGCTTGCCAGTGGAGTGGAGTGCCAATCGACCGAATTACTGGATATTGTTGGAACCGGTGGTGACAGTAGCAGCACCTTTAATGTGTCAACCACCAGTGCACTGGTGGCAGCGGCAGCCGGGGTAAAAGTAGCCAAACACGGTAACCGCGCCGTTTCCAGTAGTTCCGGTGCGGCTGACTTACTTGAAACCGCTGGCGTTAATATTGAGCTCGATGCTGCCCAGGTGGCGAGCTGTGTTGACAAAGTCGGTTTGGGTTTCATGTTTGCGCCACGACATCACGGAGCGATGCGGTTTGCAATTGGCCCGCGTAAGGAGTTGGGTATGCGAACAATTTTTAATGTGCTGGGGCCGTTAACCAATCCTGCGTCAGCTCCAAGGCAGGTGATGGGAGTGTACAGCAAGGAGTTGCTGGAACCGATGGCAAAAGTATTACAGAAGCTTGGGAGCGATGCGGCCATGGTGGTTCATGGTGATGATGGCATGGACGAAATATCGATTGGCTCGGCAACACATATTGCTGAATTGAAGGAAGGCCAGATTCATACTTACAAGGTTGAGCCTGAAGATTTTTCCATGGGGAAAACCGACATAGCAGAGATTCAGGTAAAAAGTGCCGAAGAAAGCCTTGCAATGGTTAACCATGTGCTGGGCGACAATCCAGGACCTGCAAGAGACATTGTCGCTTTAAATGCAGGTGCGGCGATTTACGTGGGTGGTTTGGCGCAAACCCATCAACAGGGTGTGGAAATCGCGCTGCGTCTTATTGCTGATGGCAGTGCCCGAAACAAGCTCGCTGAGCTTGTTACCTGCAGCAACGATTGTTAATAAAGAAATGAAATCTGAAACACCTGATGTTTTGAAGAAAATACTGGCGCGTAAAGCTGAAGAAATTGCTGCTGCCTGCGAAATGGAAAGTCTGCGGGCGTTATCTCAAAGAGCAAGTGCGGCGTCTCCCTCTCGAGGTTTCGTAGATAAATTAAAAAAACGCGTTGCTAATGGCGATCCCGCAGTGATTGCGGAAATTAAGAAGGCGTCCCCCAGCAAAGGTGTAATTCGTGAGGATTTTGATCCTGTTGCCATTGCCAGAAGCTATGAAGCCGGAGGTGCAGCTTGTCTGTCGGTGTTAACCGATGCGGATTTTTTTCAGGGTTCTTCGCAGTACCTGAAACTGGCGCGTGAAGCGTGTGAATTACCGGTGATTCGAAAGGACTTCATAGTAGATCCCTATCAAGTCTACGAGGCTCGTGCGATGGGAGCAGATTGTGTGCTTCTAATTGTTGCAGCGCTTGGAGATGCCGCACTGGTAGAACTTTATGGCCTGGCGCATCATCTGGAGATGGATGTATTGATCGAGGTTCATGATCGCCCCGAGCTCGAAAGAGCATTAATGCTTGAACCGCCGGTGATAGGGATTAACAATCGAAATTTGCGCACGTTTGATGTTGCTCTTGACGTCACTCTGGGTATGCTAGGTGACATCCCCGAGGATACGCTGCTGGTGACAGAGAGTGGTATACAGGACAAGAGCGATGTTGCTCTTATGCGGGCAAATAACGTCAACGCGTTTTTAGTGGGTGAGGCCTTTATGCGGGCGGAGTCACCGGGTGATGCGCTGCGGGAATTGTTTTCGTCATAATCACAAAACCCGCATTGCTGCGGGTTGCATGACAAAATAGTGGCGCCGTGGTCCGGCGCACTTGACAGGTACCGAGATTATCGGGTACCGAAAATTACCATGGTCTTGCCGCGAGCGTGAATCAAGCCGCGATCTTCCAGATCTTTCAAAACTCGCCCTACCATTTCACGTGAGCAGCCAACGATTCGGGCGATCTCCTGACGGGTGATGCGAATCTGCATGCCGTCCGGGTGTGTAATTGAATCCGGTTGCTGTGCGAGGTCAAGCAAGGTAGATGCAACTCTGCCGGTAACATCGAGGAAAGCCAGGTCGCGGACCTTGGTGCTGGTTTTGCGTAGACGAGCGGCGAGTTGGGTAGAAAGTGCAAACAGAATCTCGGGCGACTGCTCCGCCAGACGTCTAAATTGCTCGTAGTTGATTTCTGCCACTTCACACTTGTTCCGTGCCACCACCCATGCACTGCGTTCACTCTCCTCGTCAAACAGACCCATCTCGCCGAAGAAATCACCGTTGTTCAAATATGCGAGTACAATCTCGCGACCTTCGTCATCCTCAATCACAACGCTGACGGATCCGTCAACCATGTAATAGAGAGTGTCGGGCTTGTCGCCGTGGTGGATAATGGTGGTTTTTGCCGGGTACTGGCGGCGATGACTGTGGCGAAGTAGTGTTTCAAGCCATTCCGCTTTCTGCGGGGTATTTCTCGGTGGCAGCATGTGTCCGTTCTCCGGGTATTGCGACTTTTTCAGTAACTGCAGGACACTGAGCAAAAACCGCGCACAGCGACGTTCCTTGTGTGAAAAACTGTTAACAAACTGTGATGCAGTCTCGGTATTTGTAATTCATCGTCCGTTCGCGGGCTTTCTAAAGGAGAAATTGATGCACGCGCGCGTGAAATGGCTCGATCACATGAGTTTTGTTGGAGAGGCCGGCAGTGGCCACAGCATTGTGCTGGATGGTGCCGAAGAGCACGGGGGCCGCAATCTTGGTGTTCGACCGATGGAAACTGTATTAATCGGGTTAGGCGCCTGCTCTGCGTTTGATGTGGTGCTCATCCTGAAAAAAGCGCGCCAGGACGTTGTTGATTGTGAGGTTATCCTCGATGCAACTCGCGCTGACTCAGTGCCTGCCGTTTTTACTGAAATCTCGATGAAGTATTTAATCACTGGACGAAGCCTGTCGAGCAAACAGGTCAAACGTGCGGTGTCACTATCGGTTGAAAAATACTGTTCCGTCACCAGAATGTTGGAGAGTCAGGTAGAAATCAGTCACCAGACCGAGATTATCGATATGGCGAATGATTGATGTTATTCAGGCTCGGCGAGGCCTGATAGCTTGTGTCCGGTTAAAGTTGAACAATGTGGCGGCATCTGATAGACTATCGTATTAAGATTTCCTCCTCCATCCTCCTACGGTTGGTTAGACGCGGCCTTACGGTCGCGTCGCTTTATTCGAAAACCGATGCTTCGACCTGAAGCATCGGCGAATACAAGCCCTTGCAGCCCATTTCGGAAGACGACTGAATCAGTTTGCACTGAAGGCTGGTCGGACTTTTCTGCCTAAAGCTTGTTAACCCGTTGAACATGGACTAAAATGGAGGGCTTTTCCGAGCATAATTGCTTGCCCTCGTGTGACGGAGTTTCAATGAAAACCTTTAGCGCCAAGCCGGCCGAGGTAAAACGTCAGTGGTATATCATTGACGCAGAAGGTAAAACCCTGGGCCGCCTTGCCAGTGAGTGCGCGCGAATACTGCGCGGCAAACACAAGCCGGAATATACACCCCATGTTGACACCGGCGATTACATCGTTGTAGTGAACGCTGCGAAAGTAGCAGTCACAGGTAAAAAACAGTCCGACAAGATGTATCACCATCACACAGGTTATATTGGAAACCTCAAATCGGTGAGTTTTGAAAAAATGCAGGAAAAAGCTCCCGGGCGTGTGATTAAACTGGCCGTTAAAGGCATGCTGCCCAAAAACGCTTTAGGCCGGGCGATGATCCGAAAACTCAAGATTTATCCCGGTCTGGAGCATCGTCATACTGCGCAGACACCAGAAACGCTGGAACTCAGGTAATCTCCATGGCAGAACACTACTACGGCACGGGCCGCCGCAAAACCTCCAGCGCGCGTGTTTTTATGCAGGCCGGGCAGGGCACAATTACAGTAAACAAGCGACCACTCGATGAGTATTTCGGTCGTGAAACCGCGAGAATGATTGTGCGGCAGCCTCTTGAGAACCTCGACGTTCTGGGAAAGTTCGACTTCAATATTACTGTTGCCGGAGGCGGCAATAGCGGGCAAGCTGGTGCGATTCGTCACGGTATCGCGCGGGCGTTACTTAAATACGACGAAGAAAATCGCCTTGAATTGCGAAAGGCCGGTTTTCTCACCCGGGACGCGAGAAAAGTAGAGCGCAAGAAAGTGGGCTTGCGAAAGGCACGGCGAGCAACCCAGTACTCGAAACGCTAACAGCAACTAAATAAATCGAGATTCGAAAGCCGGCCTTGAGCCGGCTTTTTTGTGTCTGGTTTAATGAACAAGCCTGGTGGTTGGTGAGAGACCATTAGCGTAGTGAAAATGCCGGTGCCAGCTCACCGAGACTTCCGAGACTGTGGGCGCTGGTATAGAGATCAAGGTGAGGCAGTACAGCTTCGATGCAGCGATCCACGGCCAGTGAAGAAGTGGTGTCGGTGCCGCGGCCGAGTAATGGGTTAACCCAGACCACTCGGCGACACCTGTCTTTAATTTTTAATACCTGACTGACCAGTTCGGCTGGCTCACTGCTGTCATAGCCGTCACTAAAGATGAACACAATGGTCTTGCGGTTTAATGTGCCGCCGGCGTGATTGAAATTGAAGTCACTCAATGAGTCGGCAATTCTGGTTCCTCCCAGCCAGCCACTCGAAAGCTCCTTTAATTTCTCTTCTAGCCGGCGAGTGCTTTTATCTTTGAGCTCTGCGCCAATTGGCACCAAATCGGTATGGAAAGCAAAAGCGTCGGTATCCGAGAATGCCTGTAATAAACCTCGGGCAAACCGCAGAAACAAATAGCTGTATATTTCCATCGATTGGCTGACGTCCAGCAGTATGACAAACCGCGCTGGTGTTTTGCGCCTGCTCCGGTACCTCAGCTCGAACGGCCAGCCACCGTGACGCAAATTGGTTCTCGCTGTCTGGCGCGGATCAAGCCGTCCTTTTGTGCCATTATTTTTTGTACGTCGCCGGGTGCGACGGGCGATCTGACGCGACAATATATCAATCAGCTGTTCTATATTGCGCATCTCGGCCGGGTTGAACACAAATCGAAAGTCGCGTTTAGACAGAACCTGTGCGTCGCTTGCGCCTCCCTGGCTTATTTCGAGCTGTTGTCCTGACTCAGCGTAGGTCGCGGTGTTTTGCGCTTCCGATTCCGAAAAGTACGAGAATCCGGCCGCACCGCCCCCCTGACTGGATAACTGGTTTGGCCCGGTGTTGTCGTCATCATTTGTCTCGTGCTGATACCAGTAGCGATAAAAGATGATGCTGAATCGGTTCCAGTCCTTTCTGGATTTACAAAATACGGCGCGCAGTGCGGCGTGCATGCTCGCGGACGACTGAACATATGGCGTGCAGAACAGCCTGTGCGCAGTATTAATCTCCGGGATATTGACTTTGATTCCCTGAGCTCGCAGGGTGTCAATAAAGGACTGGAGTCGTGCTTTGCAGCGGATAATTTCCGGTGGCAGTTCTTTTGTAGCTTCCGGCATACTAACGGACTGTGGAATCGCTGTTGCCAAGTGCTTTTAGCCATGCAGTGGTGGCTAACTCCCTGTCCGCCCGGGTTTTCAGCAGACAACCCAGAGAGGCTTCAATTCCAGGTAGCGAATTCTCGAGATCTTTGGCGCCCATGTGCATTAAGGCTGCGGCCCAGTCCAGAGTTTCTGCCACTCCGGGTACTTTTTGCAGATGTTCCTGGCGCATTTTCTGAACGAAGTCGACAATAGAAGCGGCAAGCTGTTTATCGAGATCCGGCATTTGTGATCGCAAAATCTGCCGTTCCTTTTCCGCATTCGGATAGTCGACAAAGTGGTAAAGGCACCGGCGACGCAGTGCATCACTCAGATCTCTGGTGGCGTTTGACGTGAGAATGACCGTTGGTTTGTGAATCGCCCTGATTGTGCCGAGTTCCGGGATGCTTATTTGAAAGTCAGCTAACAGTTCCAGTAAAAACGCTTCAAATTCGTCATCTGCCCGATCTATCTCATCGATTAGAAGCACGGCGGGCTCTGGTGTGCTTATCGCCTGTAACAGAGGGCGCGGCAAAAGATACTCCCGGCTGAAAATTTCGGTTTCGATTGCGCGGCTTTCAGCATTGTCTTTTTCCCGAAGTTTAACCGCCATCAACTGGCGCTGATAATTCCACTCATAGAGTGCCGTATTGGCATCCAGTCCCTCGTAGCACTGAAGCCGGATCAATTCGCGATTGTTCCATCGAGCTATAGCTTCTGCGACTGCAGTTTTGCCTACCCCGGCGTCCCCTTCAAGTAGTAGCGGTCGTTGTAGTACCTCAGTTAGCTGGACAACCGTGGCGAGATCTTTATCGGCGATGTAGCCAGCGCCGGCAAGGCCAGATTGGAGATTTTCAATTTCTTGCATGGTCCCTACTATTTGTCGTTCTTCTTTGACCTGGCTGGACAGTTAACAGGCTGCGAGCCTGGTGCTCAGGTAGTAGTAGAAGGGTATTTCGAAGTGTGCAGAATGTCCATTCCACAGGGCAAAGCCGTCGCGAAACAGACGTCAGCGATTGACATCTCTGTTCAAAAGGCGAGCGCGCTCTATAACGAGCCTGCGTGCCTTGATAAGAAGCGAATGGTAATTGCCGGTTCTCGAGGTGAGCTAGCCCTGGATGAAAATTGAACTATCGCTGCCTGTTATTCAGTACCAGTAAGCTGATCGGGGTGAAAACGAGCTATACAACTCAATTTCCCTTTGCGTGTCACTAGTTTCTCGCGTCTATGACGAGACAGATTTAAGAGTGGACCTTCTTTGCTTTGTACGGTTGCTTTGCCCGCGGGTAAGGTTGTTGTGACAAATTGAAGTCGACCTTGCTGGCGTGATAAATCGACTGGAAATTAAGTGAATGGATAAAACCTTGTAGATGTGATGATTCATTCTTACCGTTTTTTTGAGAAATTTGTGTCAGGCCTGATAACAACGGGACTGTGTGTGGCGGTCTTTCTCTACGTTAGTGCGGAGGGCATGCATCGCGACCAGCAAGGTTTTGACATTGAAGCGGAAGGTGTCATAAACAAGGTGCGAAGCGGGTTTGATGTAGTCGATGGAATTGCAACCTCGCTACGCGCGCTGCCATTTTCTAATCTGGATTCCTCTCTTGTTTCCTCCTACGCCCGCAGTGTGATTGGCGATTACCCGTTTATTACCGGATTTGGCCGTTTTGAATCTGTGCCGGAAGGTGCGATTGACCGGTTTGTTGCAGACATGAAAAACATGCAGGGCGGTAGAGAATATAGTGTGTGGTGGTTTGATAGTAACGGTGAAGCGGTGGAACGCAGCCTTGTTTCACCAGAGCTGGCAAAATCAGGCTCCGGTATGAGATATCCAGTGTCATTGACGGCTGGCGATCAGCAATCCCGTGATGTGGCTCTGCAGGGCTTTGATATCGGATCAGTAAAATCTGTTGAAGCGGCGATACGAGATGCAACCTACTCAGGTAAAACTACTTTGACGTCATCGCCTTTGCAGTGGCAGCGCCCGGAACAAATTATCGCTGTTCGTGTTAGTTACGGCGGACAGTTTCCAGCCGGTACCATTGTAGAGAGAACTAGCGGGGCCGACGGAGGCTATTGGCTAGCGCTTGATATGGCTCGCCTGGGTGCCCTGGATGGACATAGTATATTTCATGGTCTGAGTCTTGAGATGTTCGATGAAACTGCCGAGTATGATGCCACTTCAACTGCGGAGATATTGTTCCATCGTGATGCTCAGGCCAAAAAACGTATGTTCTACGGCTGGTTCAACAGTAACGAAGTGCTAAATAGCTTCAAACTGGGTGATCAGACATTGATTATCAGGGTTTCGAGGCCTGGTGGATTGACGACCAATATTCTGCTCTCTGCCGGTTTGTGCGCTTTATTGATGTTTCTTTTTTGTTGTCTCATTTGGTTTCTGAATCATAAACGTCGTCATGAGCAGTTTCTTAAAAAGCAACAAAGTGAAAAGCTCTATTGCGAGCAGCAACGCGCATCAGTCACTCTTGCGTCAATTGGTGATGGCGTAATCACTACCGACGAGACAGGGTGTATTGAATATGCAAATCATTCTGCAGCAAGTATGTTGGGTGTATCTGTAGAAGATATGCGAGGAAAGCCCGTTGCGATGTTGTCGATGTTGTGTGATTCGTCTAGCGAGATCAGCTCGGATTCAGAGTGTCAACAGTTAGAATGGCAAAGTGACTCCTCCGGAAAATTTGATAAATGCATTGTCCGACCTGATGGATCAATATTAACCGTCAATCAAACTGTGTCCCGTTTACCAGACATGAATGGTGACAGCAGTGGTAGCGTAATTGTGCTCAGAGATGTGAGCGCAGAAAAAGAACTTACCCGCACACTGGAGCATCGTGTAAACCATGATGCTTTGACGGGTCTTGCAAATCGTGTGCAATTCGAGAACTGTTTAGCCCGTTTGTTTGAGGGCGCCACAGAGAGTGATTGCCACGCGATTTGTTTTATTGATCTGGATCGGTTTAAACAGATTAATGACACCTGTGGTCATGCGGCCGGTGACAGGTTGCTGATAGAACTATCTTCTGCGATGCAATCAAAGGTTAGAAATGAAGATGTACTCGCCCGTCTTGGTGGGGATGAGTTCGGTATTGTATTGCGTTATTGTGAGCCACATAGTGCCGAGTCGGTTGCTCGACGCATTCAGGAAATGTTTGGCGGGTTTAACTTTGAGCACGATGGAAAGCTGTACCCGGTTCGCGGCAGTATCGGGTTAGTAAACTTCAATCCACGCGTAACGAAATTAAAGGATGTGCTGGACATCGCTGATGCAGCCTGTTATCAGGCAAAAAAGAATGGAAGCAATAATGTTCAGATAAAATCAGTACACGAAACCGAAGTATTGGTTGAGAACGCCGAGGAGTTATGGGTTCCCAGAATACAGGCAGCGCTAGATGGCAATGACTTTGAAATACATCTCCAGCCTATTGCCTCGATTAGCCCGGGGGAGCGCTTCAATACTGTCGCTCATCATGAATTTCTGTTGCGCATGAAAGGGAATGACGGGCAACTGATCTATCCTGGAAATTTTATCAAACCGGCAGAACGTTCCGGGTTTGCCAGTGAGATTGATCTTTGGGTGATAGAAAACTGCCTGGCCTGCATATCCTCTTTGGCGGCGCCATTGTCCGGACATTTGTTTTCGCTGAATTTGTTTGGGCAAACTATAAAAAGTACCGAGCTGTTTACAATAATAACGGAGTCAATTGAACGGCATGGTGTACATCCGTCGCAATTGTGCTTCGAAGTGCGTGAGTCGGAAGCACTTAATAATTTTGAGCAGACCGCAGCGCTGTTCGAAAACCTGCGGGGTTACGGCTGTCACACCGCACTTGATGACTTCGGTGCCGATCTTAGCTCATTCTCCGGACTTAACCGCTTAGCCATAGATTTCGTCAAAATCGATGAAAAGTATATCGCTGATATAGCGAGCTCGGACGCTGATCGACGAGCATTGCGGGCACTTGCCAGTTATGCATCGTCATTGGGTGCACTAACTATTGCTGAAAAGGTAGAATGTGTTGAGCAGTTTGAAGCGCTAGCGGTCTGTGGAGTTGACTTTTCTCAGGGGTATTTCACTGGACGCCCGCAATCGATTGCTGATTTTTACCCGTCTGTCCGTTCGGCAGCGTAGCGTTGATATAGACAGTTTTCTGGATCGACCATGTAATTCAGGTGGCCGGTTCAGTCTTTACCGGCGCCTGTGATTCGTCGGGCCACCCACTGGTGAAAATGAAGTGTGTGTTGATCCATCACTGGTGAAAACACGCCGCCTTTATACGCGGGTGAGTGCCTGCCTTTTTGCATGCCTTCAACAGCAAATATGTCTTCCCGAAAGACACCACGCCAATTTTCAAGCAACGCCTTGCGATGATTCTCGTGGCTCGGGTCTGAAGCGACATCGTTGTGAAAAAGTAGCTGCACCCGTTCCAGTAATTCAGTCTCGCTTATTGGTAAAATCGTCATAGTGAAGAAATGGTCTGACTGCAAGCCCAGTAGAGTATTGGGGTATAACACCGGGTATTCAGCGTATTTTTTTTGATCTTCGGGCCAGCTGCTGATAAAACTGGTTGCACCTGCCGGAGACGTATAACTGCTTGAGCCTTGCCCTGCAAAGTTAGTTCCGCGATCAATATCATAGTGCTGTGTCAGAGGCGAGTAGCGATTTAAGTCCGGGTGCACCCACGGCAGATGGTAGGCTTCGAGAAAGTTCTCAATGGCAAGTTTCCAGTTGCTTTTAACCACTAGTTCAAGTTTGCCATTGCTTGACGCCGGTGTGAATTCATTCAGCGATTCCGGTGTCACCCATTTTGACCAATGTTTGAGTAGTGGTGCTAAAAACTCTGCAAACGGCTCGGCGTCATTTGAGAGATTGATAAAAATATTATCCATCCAGACTTCGCAGCGCACGGGTTTCAGCCCGTTAGTCGAGGCATCAAATGCATCGTGTTCGTTTTTATCAATGCCACCGATTAACGGGGTACCGCGCAAATCACCTTTGAAATCGTAGGTCCAGCTGTGGTACTTGCATCTAATAAGACCAGTGCCGAGCTTACCAGGTTCGGTGACTAACTGCATGCCGCGGTGACTACAGACGTTGTGGAATACGCGCAACGTGTTGTCGTTATCGCGGGTGAGCAACAACGGGTATCCCATAAACTCGAGCGGTACTGCCCAGCCTGGGGCTACATCGCTGCCAAAGGCGATGCTAGCCCACCCCGGTGCAATGACATTGTTTCTGTCGTCGAGAAATGAACTGTGTTGGGTGTAACAGGCGTTAGGTAAACCGTTAGCCGACTCGATTGGCAGCAGTACGCGCTCAAGAGAACCATCAACTGTATTTTGTTTGTCCATTCGAATTGACTGAGCACTTATTGTTTGTGGGTCAATGTCACTTGTAACCCAATCATACTGGCGCTATTGATATATGCGCGATTCCTACATGCTGGATTGCGACTTGTCTGCCATGGTGGTTAACAATTTTAATGTTTTATTCTATTTGTGTTGCTCTATCGACGCGTTTCTATTGGCTTGATCAAAAGCGTTTCGTTTTTGTACAAGCTCGGCCACAATGGACACTGCAATTTCAGCTGCACTTCGACTACCGATAGGCAAACCAACCGGGCCATGCAGCCGGTCTGTATCAGCTTGTTCAACACCAATACCGGCAAGCCTTTTGCGACGGCGTTCGTTATTCGCGCGTGAACCCAGCGCGCCGACGTAAAACGCGTTGGAGGGAAGAGCTTCAATCAGTGCAGAGTCATCGAGGTTCGGATCGTGGGTTAGTGCCAGCACAACACTGTGATGATCTGTGGCGAATTCAATAACGGCATCTTCCGGAAGTTTATCGGTCAGTGTGCAGCCCTCAACGTTCCAGCTGCTGGCGAATTCGTGCCGCGGTTCACAGACAATCACTTCGTAGTCGAGTGCCAGAGCGAATTGAGCTACATACCGTGAAAGCTGGCCTCCGCCGATAAGCAGCATGCGCCAGCCAGGCCCGAAGACTTTTTGTAAACGTTTATCGTCAAACTGAAATTCTGTTTCCCGCCCCACTTCATCGATGGTTGTCTGTCCGGTCGCAAGTGTGGTTATGCGTGCTATTCTCTTGCGATTTGCAAGGAGCTCGAGAATTGATTTTAGTTCGGTTGAATCCTGTAGGGCTTCGAACACGAGTTCCAGCTTGCCGCCGCACGGCAGGCCAAATTTGCGGGCCTCCTCGTTACTTATTTCGTGGGCGAAGGATCGGGCGCGATTATCATTGTCGATCCGTATAGCCAGTTGCTTTTCAATGCAGCCGCCTGATACTGACCCGACTAAATGTCCATCCTGTCGAACCGCGGCGAGTGAGCCCGGTGGTCGCGGTGAAGAACCCCATGTTCGTGCCACGGTGATTAGCTCTACCTGATGGCCATCATCGAGCCAGTGGATAGCCTGGTTGAGCACCTCTGTATCACTATTGTCTATTTTCATACTGTATAGCCTGTCTGTTGGTGCTGTCACCTTGCCTGGAAAGTCGCAATATCAGCGCCTGGCAAAATACTGCTGCACAGTGATGCATTCATTGCATTATTTTTTGCAGGAATGGCGCGGTCTGTGATTTTTTGGACTGTGCTATTTTTGCAGGCTGTCCTCGTGCAATAATTCGTCCGCCCTTTTCGCCGCCTTCCGGGCCCATGTCGAGAATCCAGTCGGCGTTGGCGATGAGGTCGAGATTGTGTTCCACCACCACAACCGTGTTGCCGCACTCCACAAGATGGTGTAGTACCCGAATCAGTTTTTCAACATCTGCCATGTGCAGTCCAACGGTGGGTTCATCAAGAACATACAGAGTGTGATTGGGTTTACGGCGATTGCGCTCGTCTTTTCCGGTACCTGCTTTCGCCAATTCCGCGACAAGCTTAATGCGCTGAGCCTCACCTCCGGATAGAGTCGGGCTTTGTTGCCCAAGGGTGAGATATCCAAGTCCGATGTCCTGCAGTAATTGCAATGGATGGTGAATGTTTTTGTGCGCGCTAAAAAATTCGGTTGCCTCTTCTATGCTCATAGACAATACATCGCCTATCGATTTCCCTTTATAAAGCACGCTTTGGGTTTCGGAGTTAAATCGGGCGCCGTTGCATAGTTCGCATGGAACCCGGACATCAGGTAGAAAACTCATTTCAATGCGGGACATTCCCTGTCCGTCGCATCCCGAGCATCGTCCGGCGCTCACATTGAATGAAAACCGGCTTGCTGTGTAACCACGGATTCTTGCTTCCGTCGCATCTGCGAATATTCGTCGAATATTGTCCCAAAACCCGATGTAGGTAGCGGGACAAGATCTAGGGGTTTTGCCTATAGGAGTCTGATCAACCTCAAGTACTCGCGAGACCGGTTGCCAGCCGCTAATTTTTTTACATCCGGTGAGCCGTAGCCGGGCCGATTTTTTTTCGGCGGACAGCAAGTTTTTAAGGTTGTCCCCCAATACTGTGCGAACCAGTGTACTTTTACCGCTGCCGGACACACCGGTCACGCAACTCAATTTTCCAAGTGGCAGACGTGCATTGATGTTCTTCAGGTTGTGCTGGCTTGCGCCTTCAATTTCTATCCAGTCCGGTACATTCTTGCGTGGCGGGAATAACGGGTGTGTCATTGGCTGCGACAGCGCGCGACCAGTGACCGAGGCCGGATTTTTCATGAGTTGTTTAAGGGTACCGGTGGCGACAATTTCCCCTCCTTCGACACCGGCTCCCGGTCCAAGATCGATCACATGATCAGCACGGCGAATGGTGTCTTCGTCATGCTCGACTACCACAACGGTATTGCCCTGGCCACGCAACGTATCCAGGGTATCAAGCAACATTAGATTGTCGCGCGAGTGTAGTCCAATGGTGGGCTCATCCAGAATATAGCAAACGCCCTGCAGGTTCGAACCGAGTTGGGCTGCCAGTCTGATACGCTGGGCCTCCCCTCCGCTCAGTGTGGGAGCAGATCGATCCAGTGTTAAATAGGTCAAACCAACTTTGTTCAGGAATGAAAGGCGAGCGCGAATCTCTTTCAGTATATCTCTGGCGATTTCCGCGTTACGACCCTTTGGACTGAATTTGTCGAACCAGCTGGCGGCATTCTCGATTGAGTAACTGTTCAGTTGGGCAATGTTGTGTTTTTCAAACTGGACGGCCAGTGCGACCGGATTGAGTCGCTGCCCGTCACATGCCGGACATGCAACACTATCTGTAACACCTTCCAGCCAGACAGTCTCTTCACCCGTTTGTTCTTCGTCGAATTCGCTAGACAACAAGCCCGTTCCATAACAACTGTTACACCACCCGTGTTTAGAGTTATAGGAAAAAAGTCGGGGGTCCAGTTCAGGAAAACTTGTACCGCAAGTGGTGCACGCTCTTTTTGTTGAAAACAGTTTCTCGTTGCCGGTTTTTTGTGAATCGTTTTTTCGTGGTGTTGTACTTTTCTGTTTTTTTAGAGAGGAACTTCGTTTGTTCGGGCCTGCCTTTGCCACTCCTTTGCCATAGTCCAGCGAGCGTTGTAGAAGTTCAGTGAGTTTGCTTTCGTTCTGTGGTGTGATGTCGATGCTTCCGACGGGGAGATCGATATTATGCTCGGCAAAGCGGTCGAGTCGGGGCCAGTTCTTTGTCGACACATATTCGCCATCAACTCGTAGAAACTCGAAACCGCGATGCTCAGCCCACTTTGCGAGGTCGGTGTAGTAGCCTTTGCGTGAGACAATCAACGGGGCCAGAATCTCGACGTTAGTGCCTCGCCATTGTGATGAAATCTGTGCCTGGATACTCTCCAGAGTCTGTGCTGATATGGGCTTTTTGCAATCGGGGCAGTGCTGGGTACCAAGCTTTACGTAGAGAAGTCTGAGAAAGTGGTAGATCTCGGTCATGGTAGCCACGGTGCTCTTGCGCCCACCGCGGCTGGTTCTCTGTTCTATAGCCACCGTGGGAGGAATGCCAAATATGGCGTCAACGTCCGGTCTTGAAGCAGGTTGCACGAACTGGCGTGCATACGCGTTGAGTGATTCAAGGTAGCGGCGTTGCCCCTCGTTGAACAGTATGTCAAAAGCCAGAGTACTTTTTCCGCTGCCGCTGAGGCCGGTAATCACGGTGAATTTGTCTCGGGGAATGCGGGTATCTATATTTTTTAGATTGTGCTCACGCGCCTGGACCACTGAAATATCGGAACCTTGATAGATCCCTCGTGAGTCTTCAATATCATATTCAGAGGTATCAGGTGCCGCCAGTGAAGCGCGAGTAAATTCGTCCACGGCTTGCGAGTAGGCCTTGAGTGCACGCCCTGTGTGACTGCCTTTGAATTTCTTGATAGCGGTCCCGGTGCCGCAGGCGACAACCTTGCCGCCACGTGCACCGCCCTCGGGGCCGAGATCAATAATCCAGTCAGCATTGCTGATGATATCGAGATTGTGCTCAACCACCACCAGAGAGTGCCCGTCGTTGAGAAGTTGCTCCAGTGCATCAAGCAACTTTGCAATGTCGTCAAAGTGCAAACCGGTGGTGGGTTCATCGAAGATAAACAGTTTCTTTTCACTGGATGACTTCGATGCTTTTTTGGCTTTAGCAAGGTGTGCAGCCAGTTTGAGGCGCTGTGCTTCCCCGCCACTCAGCGTGGGGACTGGCTGGCCAAGAGTGAGATAACCCAGACCTACTGAAATCAAGGGGTCGAGTGCTTTGCGAATGTCGTTGTGATCAGCGAAAAACACAACAGCGTCATCCACCGTCATGTTTAAAACATCACTGATATTTAACGCTTCGTCTTTGTCCGGGTGAACCAGCTTGATGTCGAGTACTTCTTCCCGGTAACGGCTTCCATTGCAGGCATGGCAGCGCAGGTACACGTCACTAAGAAACTGCATTTCAACATGCTCGAAGCCGTTACCTGAACATTCCGGGCATCGCATGCCGGAATTAAAACTGAAACTGCTGGCCGTATAACTTCGTCGTCTGGATTCAGGATCGAGGGCAAACTGATTGCGAATTCCGTCGAACGCCCCCGTATAGCTCACCGGATTTGAGCGGGCTGATTTTCCGATGGGTGATTGATCGACCATGACTACTTCGTCGATGTACTGATGACCGCTTACAGATTGGTGGGTGCCAGCAAGCTCGGTGGGTTTTCCAAGTTTACGGCATAGTGCGCGAAATAAAGTATCCTGCACAAGTGTTGATTTTCCGGACCCGCTAACCCCGGTTACACACACCAGCTTTTGCAGCGGAATATCTACATCGATATTTTGCAGATTGTGCTCGCTAGCGCCCTTTATCGAAATACATCTATTGTTGGCTACAGGAGTGCGTTTCTGATTTGTGCGTTGAAGTTTCCGTTTTCCGTTCAAATATTCAGAGGTGAGAGAGTTTTTGGCGCGTGCCAGTTTTTTTGTATTTCCGTAGTAGACTATCTCACCGCCGTGGCTGCCGGGTCCCGGGCCCATGTCTACCACCTTGTCAGCCGCCAGAATAATTTGCGGGTCGTGCTCAACGACAACGATTGAATTACCGGAATCTCGCAAACGGTGAAGCACACCGATGACGCGATCAATATCCCTTGGGTGTAAGCCGATGCTTGGCTCATCGAGGACAAACAAAGTATTGACAAGGGAGGTGCCGAGTGCGGTGGTAAGATTGATTCGCTGGACTTCGCCACCGCTTAGCGTTCTGGATTGGCGATCCAGGGTAAGGTAGGGCAAGCCGACATCGCACAAATAACGTAAACGCGCGCGTATCTCTTTTAGCAGGAGGTTGGTGGCCTCATCTATTGGTGAGGTCAGCTTGAGGTTTGAGAAAAACTGCTCGCACTGGCTTAGCGAGAGCCGCATGATGTCGTGGATAATCAAACCGGGCAGCTTTTGATACTTATCTGCTGCAAGCTTGTTGTTCCTTGGTGTGAAACGATGGTCGGGTTTTAGTACCTTGTTGGCCTCTGTTGTTGTGCCGACTCTCCACCACAGCGCTTCAGGTTTCAGACGAGCGCCATCGCAACTGGTGCAGGGCGTATAAGAGCGATATTTGGAAAGTAAAACCCGCACATGCATTTTGTAGCTTCGGGTTTCCAGCCAGTCAAAAAAGCGTTGCACACCGTACCAGTGCTTGCCGTCCCATTCTCCTTCACCTTGTAAAACCCATCGTTGATGTTTTTTAGTCAGCTTTTTCCAGGGCACGTCCAGAGGCACAGCGGCTTTTTTGGCGAACTTTAGCAAGTCGCGCTGACAAATTTCGTTGGTTTTTGTTTGCCAGGGTTTGATAGCGCCGCCGGCAAGCGTCAGCGACTCGTTTGGTACGACCAGGTTGTAGTCGATTCCCATGGTCCGGCCAAAACCTCTGCATGCGTCGCATGCACCCATTGGAGAGTTAAAGGAGAACAGGCTTGGCACAGGTTGGCGGAAACGGATCTGGCAGCTCGCGCACATGAAATCGGCGGAGAATTTCAGCCCCTTCCGGATTTTTGCATCATCGCTAACCGGGTAAACAATGGCGCTGCCACCACCGTGTTTAAACGCGGCTTCCAGTGCCTCTGTGATTCTTCCACGATTCTTCTGCATCAGCCGCGTGCGATCCTGAATGACCTCAATCGACTTCCTGTTCCTTTTGTGTAGCCTTGTGTAGCCTTGCCTTTGCAGCCAGCTTTCTATTTCGTCGCTACTGAAGTTATCGGGGATATTGACATTGAATGTGACGAGGATTCTTGTTTCGCTATCTGCGAATTTTTGCAGCAGTGATCGTGTTACGTGCTCGGGGGATTCCCGCTGCACCTGGTCTCCGCACCCGGGGCAGTGCAAGTGCGCTGCGCGCGCGAAAAGAAGTTTAAGATGATCATTGAGTTCGGTCATAGTACCAACCGTTGAACGCGATGTTCTAACCGGGTTGGTTTGATCTATGGCAATTGCCGGAGGTATTCCGTCAATTTTCTCAACCTTTGGCTTGTCCATGCGGTCCAGGAATTGTCTGGCGTACGGGCTAAAAGTTTCTACGTAACGGCGTTGTCCCTCGGCGTAAATTGTGTCGAAGGCGAGTGAGGACTTACCGGAACCGCTAACGCCTGTGATCACCACAAGTTCGCCATGTGGAATGTCGATGGAGAGGTTTTTTAAATTATTCTGGGTCGCGTTTGTTACGACGATCTTTTTTGCGGGCATAAAAAGCGGACGCTGATTTCGCTGGCGGAAACAACCAGTATATTGATCGATTAGTCTGCTGTCTCAATATTGTGAGTTGCTTTGCAACGACGCCTGGAAAGAAGTAATTTGGCGTCTGCGAGCGCAGCCGCCAATCAGGTAGGCGAAAACGATGCTTCAGTTATGATTAGATATAAGTCGGGAAACGATGCGGCTGTTGTGAAGGCCACTGGATAAAAGGGCAGTATCAAGTATATTCTGTTATGTATCCCCGGAACGCACCAGCGGTCAATTATGGTGGTAGTGCGGAGCGGGAATTTTCCCCTGATTCGGATAATAAAATGACTAACCCCCTCAGCGCGGAACAATTGGCGAGTTTCAGGGAAAACGGCTATCTGGTGGAATCCGGTTTGGCCAGCGTCGAGACCTTGTCTGCGATGAATCGTATTGTTGACGATTCGGTTCGCCCGGCGTTGGCACCTGTCGAATATGAAGCCGATGTTCATTACCCAGGCGCTCCTGCCAGCAAGAGCGCTCCCGGAGGCCAGACCCCCAGGAGACTGTTGAATGCGTTTGCCAGAGATGTAGTGTTTCGTGACTGGGCAAAATCAGCGGCGGTGGTCAATCGTCTGCAACAGATGCTTGAGTGTGAGGGTGTGATGCTTTCGCAAAATCATCATAACTGCATCATGACGAAGTACCCCGGATTTAGCAGTGTGACTTCGTGGCATCAGGATATGCGCTACTGGTCTTTTGACGAACCTGATCTTGTTAGTGTGTGGCTGGCATTGGGAGACGAGTCGCCGGACAACGGTGGCCTGTTATTAATCCCGGGTTCGCACACCCTTGATCTACCGCGTGGCAGGCTGGATGCAGCGCTTTTTCTGCGCGACGACATTGCCGAGAATCGGGCTCTTCTCGACAAAGCAGTGCCGGCTCAATTGACCGCGGGTGATACGCTTTTTTTTCACTGTAGAACTTTTCACGCGGCTGGGCGCAATAAGACTGAACAGGTAAAAAAGTCGCTGGTTTATACCTATCATGGTGAAAACAACAGAGCGATACCGGAGACCCGATCTGCGAATCATACAGATATAGTGGTTACTGGCTAACCACCCCAAAATTGCAACTATTGTTTTGCGTTTTACCGAGTGAGTTTCTCGATACTGCCCGCTTTCGTGCCCAGTATCAGCACATCGGCTGGCCGCTGTGCGAAAATGCCACATGTCACTACCCCGGGTAATTGATTGATTTGCATTTCAAGCTCGCGGGGATTGACTATCTCCATGTTGTGAACATCGAGAATGACGTTGCCATTGTCGGTTTTATATCGATCTCGCAGCTCCGGGTCGCCACCGAGTTTGACTATTTCACGGGCCACGTAGCTGCGTGCCATGGGTATTACTTCGATTGGCAACGGGTACCTGCCGAGAATATCAACGCGCTTTGATGCGTCTGCAATACAGACAAAAGTGGTACTGGCAGCAGCAACAATTTTTTCCCGGGTCAGTGCTCCGCCGCCGCCTTTGATAAGTTCGAGGCGCGAGTTAGCCTCGTCTGCACCGTCAACATAAAGTGGCAATGTTCCGGTGGAGTTCAGCTCGAACAGCTCGATCCCGGCTTCTTCCAGTTTTTTTGCAGTAGCGTCCGAGCTAGCCACAGCGCCCTTAATCGCATGCGGTTTTTCAGCTAGTGCATCAATAAAAAAATTGGCGGTTGAACCTGTTCCCACACCAATAATGCTGTTTGCGTCGACCCAATCCATAGCTGCGCGGGCAGCGGCTTCTTTCATATTTGCAGCGCTCATTGGCCTTCATCTCTCCGTAATGGCGGATAGTGTATTGTGGCAAACCGCGATTTAATCACATTGATGCTTCCACCACTTACATTCTTTCGCTAGAGTGAGTTTTGTTTTCGACAACATTGAATCGATGGATCAATACATAAAAAAAATTCTGACCGCACGTGTATACGACGTCTCCCGTGTGACGTCGCTTGATCACGCGCCTAATCTGAGTACCAGAACCGGCAACCGGGTATCTCTTAAGCGGGAAGATTTACAATCTGTGTTTTCATTTAAATGTCGCGGTGCCTACAACCGGATATTCAAGCTAAAGCAACAACAATCCGATATCGAAGGGGTCGTCTGCGCTTCGGCCGGAAATCATGCGCAGGGTGTCGCGCTGTCTGCAGCCAAGCTCAAACTTCGCGCCGTTATCGTTATGCCTGCTACTACCCCGGAGATAAAGGTCAAATCAGTGCGTGCGCTGGGTGGCGAGGCGGTACTGTATGGCGATAACTATGACGATGCCTACGTGCATGCACGTGAGCTTGAAAAGCAGACCGGTTATCCGTTCATCCATCCTTTTAACGATCCGGACACCATAGCAGGCCAGGGCACAGTGGGCGTTGAAATCTGTCAGCAATGTCCCGAACCCATCGATGCTGTGTTTATTCCCGTTGGCGGAGGTGGATTGGCAGCGGGTGTGTCTGTTCTGATGAAATATCTGCGGCCGGAAACCCGCATAATCGGTGTAGAGCCAGTTGACGCTGCCAGTATGCAAGCCTCGCTGGAAGCCGGTGAACCAGTCACGTTGCCCGAGGTTGGTATATTCGCCGACGGTGTGGCGGTAAAGTGCCCTGGCGATGAAACATTCAGGGTGTGCAAAGACACGTTGGATGAGGTAATCACTATTGGTGTTGATGAAATGTGTGCTGCTATCCGGGATGTCTTTGACGACACTCGAACTTTGATGGAGCCGGCGGGTGCGCTAAGTGTGGCCGGCCTGAAAAAGTACAGTGTAGACCGCCAGATCAAAGACAAGAACCTGATCGCTATAACCACCGGCGCCAATGTCAATTTTGATCGCATGCGGCACATTACCGAGCGCGCTGAAATAGGTGAAAACAGAGAGGCGCTTTTGTCAGTGAGAATCCCCGAGCGGCCAGGTAGCTTTCGCCACTTTTGCGAGATGCTGGGCAAGCGCAGCGTTACCGAGTTTAACTACCGTAGATCGGACCATGACACTGCTGTTGTTTTCGTCGGAGTACAGCTGCTGGACGGTCTCAGCGAGCGGCAAAGTATCATTACTACTTTGCGCGCTGCCAATTTTGAAGTTGAAGATCTGACTCACAATGAGGTTGCCAAGTTACATATAAGGCATATGGTTGGCGGGCGGGTAGCCGGTATCGAGGAAGAAATGCTCTATCGATTCCAGTTTCCGGAAAGGCCGGGCGTACTGGCAACGTTCCTCAACAGCATGGGGGCTGACTGGAATATAACTCTATTTCACTATCGCAACCACGGTGCAGCATATGCTCGCGTGCTTGTCGGTATGCAAGTGCCGCGGTCAGACCGGGCCGGTTTTCAGCGTTTTCTGGATGAGTTGGGTTATGTTTACTGTTGTGAGGATGACAACATCGCGTATCAGACATTTCTTGCCTGACAGCAGACACACGGGTGTGAGCACCGCGTTCGGTGTTCACTGTTCTAGCGGACAGGCGGTGTTGCCTTAAGCGCCAGTCTTATCAGCTCGGATCGGCGCTTTGTACCGGTTTTTGTCAGTATGCTTTTTATTTGCGATTTAATAGTATCGACGCGCACGTTGCGTTCATCGGCAATTCTCTGACTGGTCCAGCCGTCAACCAGCATTTTACAAACAATACTTTCTGCATTGGTCAGGCGATAGGCCTGGGATACACGGGCGGCGTCAAACTGTATCGGGTTTGCGGGATCTATAATAGTGATTAGCGTGCCCCCGGGATGCTTCTGGATTTCAGATTCGGAGTCTCTTAATGGTGATATCTCCAGCAGCAGCGGATGTTCATTACCGTTGCGTTCTACCGTATGAAGTGACTCCGCCACAGTGGCGTTGCCGAGTGCAGTGGCAGCGGTGCTGGAAATCGCATTGGCGATAGCGGTATCGAGGTGGCTGTCCTTGCAGCGAATCCGTTTCTGTCCGTTTAGCCAAAGCCCGTCTTTTGCCTCCAGTATTCGTGCTGCTTCTTCATTGTTAACGATAACACTTCCGTCAATACTGGCGATGCACATGCCCACGCTGACGAAATCAAGTGCACTCAATACGGCGTTGTAGCGCTCCTTCAGGATTGAAAATGTTCGCCACATTTCTATTGCTTTTGCAGCATGAGGCAGTAGCAGGCGGATGTTGTCAATGCTGGCTTGCGGAACGGTCTTGTATTTTTTATCAAACTGGAAAGCGATATTGTCGCTCCAGCAGTTGTTGTCGTTTAGCGACGAACCTGTTTTTCTGATGAAGCCCATTTTCTCTTTTAAAAAAAGGTAGTCTTCGCGCGATTCGAGTTTTTCTGTGTCATCCCAGAAATCAGTATCGGTCAGCAGTGTCTGTTTTGGATGCTGGTAGACGAACGCCCAGGCTTTCTCGTCATATTTTTTAAAAAGCTCGGTAGTTTTCTCCAGGTATTGAGGTGGTAGTTCACGCCATTTACGACTGCCGGCTGCAAAGCGCCAAAAAGAAGACTGGTTGTTATCGTGGAACATCAGGTTGGCGCTGGTTGCACCTGTGAAGGTTACGCAATTGTCGAGCGCCTGATCCCACATTTTCTGGCTAGAGGCTGCGTCATAGATTGAGGTTAAGGCGTGCGAAGCGTTGTTGGACACTTGATACTCCTTGTGTTCTGGTACAAATCAGCGAAGTGTTCTGGAACAAACGTTCGTTGCAGGTGCGACGGCGTTTAGGGTAAACCCGCGGTTATGTCTACCATATATCCATGGAGTGTCAAGGCGACCGGTGTAATTACCAGGCGTCATGTCGCTTACTGTTGATTTGAGCACAGACGGCCTGTGGACCTGATCACCGCAATGGCTGAGTGTTGTCAGCCTTATTTTCGTGGCTGGACGGCAGGGTGAACGCAAAAATATGGTGAAACCGGCAGCAATTAGGCGGACGCCCTCCACCTGTGCCGTCGCAGGCCGTTAACCTTGAACCAAATGGTTCAGGTGGGAGTAGCTACTGCTGTATCAGGCTTCCCGCCGTAGCGGACATGCACAACAACAGCAAGGAGCCGTTCCCGATGTTACGAATTAGGCTCAAGGGATATTACGGGCCTGCTAACGAACACCGCAGAGGGCGCCCAAACTTGCTTTGTTGGTTAAGCGTGATGAATATGACTGTTTCACACTACCGTTGAGCGATTATAGGTGGATTAGCTGGATTGTTTTTGATTTTTTTTTGGTCGAGAATCCTGTCTATACGGGAATTCATGTTGATGATGCTGTGAGAAACGGCATCAAGGACCTCGCTTTCATCATTGTTGTCCTGCAATTCGTTGGCAAGATTCAATGCGGTTAACACGGCTGCTTTTTCGGCGTTTATGTTGGCGCCGGCACTTTTTGCAGTGCGCATTCGATTATCGACGTCGACAGCAGCCTTGATCAAATTGGTTTTTTCATCAGGATTACACTGAATCTGGTATTCCTTTTCCATTATGTGGACTTTCACCGTAACCAGGCTGTTTGACGCTTGTGTCGGCATTAGGCAGTTTCCAGCGATTTCAGTCGGGTTATAATGGCTTCGACTTTGGTTCTTGCGAGTTCGTTCTTTTCGATTAAACGTGAGCGCTCCTCTACCAAAGAACCCTGTTGAGCGCGCAAGGACTCATTCTCAACCTTCAGGCGATCAGCCATATCAATCAGTTCTGTTAGCTTGTTTTCCAAACTAGCCAGCTGATCCTTTAGTGTCTGTGGGTTGTTTTCCATCAGCGAAATAGTATTTTGTAGGGTGAGCCCGGTCAATGGTAAAGCAGCGCCAAACCAATAACATGAACAATAGTTAACCTTAATGAAGAATGTAGCGGTACATTGCCTGAATCTATGAGCCTGAAAATTCGTACAAACCGGGGATATCCCAACTAATGGCGCTTCCAGCATACGCAGAGGTGGAGTATGCGCTCACCTCAGGCGGTTCACTTGTTCGTGCAGCAGAGTGTCACGGAGTCCTGTGCGGTATTTTGTGCGCGTCTGGCTCATCTGATATGCAGGGATGGGTGCGGTATCTGTTCGAGCAACGCAATGAAAAACTCGACATCACCACTCAGGCGCTAACGGTGTTGCACGATGTCCATCAGAATACCCTGGACGAAATCAATCACGAGACGCTCGAATTCTCCTTGCTGTTGCCGGACCAGGATGAGTTACTGGAGCATCGGGTTTCGGGAATGGCTGAATGGTGCAGTGGTTTCAGCCTTGGTTTATCCATGGGTGGTCTGGATGACCGGATGCTTATGGATAACGACGTACGCGAGTTTGTTCAGGATGTGCAGGATATTTCGACCGCGTGCTTTTCCTCTGAAATTGATGCAGAGGACCACACCGAGGAATCATTGTCCGAAATCGAGGAGTATCTGCGTATGGGGGTGTTGCTTCTAAACGAGCAATTGCAGCCTGTAGCGCCCTCCCCAACGATTCACTGATCATTTTTAACAAATTATATCGGGTTATTCGATGCAGGACTCTCGAACCATTCGTCGTGAACGTGCCCGGCGCCGCAAGAATCTGATGCGCGCTATCGGCAAGGATTCTATTGCGATAATTCCTTCGGCTCCAGTGAAACTTCGCAGCAGAGATACGGATTATCGCTATCGACAGGACAGCGACTTCTACTACCTGACAGGTTTTAACGAGCCAGAGTCGGTAGCCGTGCTGATCTCTGGTCGGCGCGCTGCCGAGTACATTGTATTCTGTCGCGAACGCGACGAAATGATGGAAACATGGAATGGACGCCGGCTCGGGGTCGACAGGGCTCCTGAGGTGCTTGATGCCGATGATGCGTTTCCCATTGACGATATCGACGAAATTCTCCCGGGTTTACTTGAAGGCAGAGAGCGTGTGTTCTATTCGATGGGCCGCGAGACGCTGTTTGATAACCGCATTATTGGCTGGATTAATCAACTAAAGGCAAAGTCCGGATCCGGAGCGAGTGTGCCGAGTGAGTTTGTATCACTTGATTTTCACTTACACGATATGCGTCTGTACAAAAGCCGCACTGAATTGAGTGCGCTGCGCAAGGCTGCAAAAATTAGTGCGGCCGGGCATTTGGCGGCAATGAAACGCTGTGAGCCGGGATGCATGGAGTATGAGCTTGAGGCAGAGCTGATCTCTGTTTATCGCCGCAGCGGTGCCGATCATTCTTTTCTGCCGATTGTTGGTGGCGGTGAAAATGGTTGTATCCTGCACTACACAGAAAACAATGCGCCCCTGCAGGACGGAGATCTGGTGCTTGTTGACTCCGGTGCGGAATGGAATGGCTACGCTGGCGATATCACCAGAACTTATCCCGTTAACGGCCGGTTTTCCGAAGCACAGCGAGAAGTGTATGAAATTGTACTGGAGGCGAATCTCGCGGCGATAGACAAGGTAGTTGCGGGTAATCACTGGAACGATCCCCACAACGCGGCGGTGCGAGTCATCACTCGCGGTTTGGTGAGTATGGGTGTGTTGAAGGGAGAATTGAAGAAACTTGTCAAGGATGAAGAATACCGTCGCTATTTTATGCATCGCACCGGTCACTGGCTGGGGCTGGATACCCACGATGTGGGTGACTACAAGGTCGACGACAAGTGGCGTCTGCTGGAGCCGGGGATGGTACTCACTATCGAGCCCGGACTTTACCTGACGAACTCAAAAGAAATACCCAAAGCCTATCGAAATACCGGAATTCGGGTGGAAGATGATGTGATTGTCTCTGAGGCAGGTGCCGAGATTATTACCTCGGCTGTGACTAAGCAGGTGGATGAGATCGAAGCGCTAATGCAGAGCTGATCCGGCTCTGGTTGTAGCCATAGAGGCGGGTTGTGGAAAACCGAAAAATTGTAATTGCGGGCGCTGGCATAACAGGGTCTGTGCAAGCGCTGTTGCTTGCAGGTGCCGGTTTTGACGTTGTACTGGTAGAGGCAAAGGCACCTGTGTCGCTGTCGACGAGTGCTGGAGTTCGCTCGGTTGCAGTTTCCTGTCGCTCGCACGATTTGATGCAGTCAAAAGGCTTTTGGCCGCCGGGAGCGGGTTGCCCGATTTACTCGGTCCTGGTGAGCGAACGTGGCCAGTTCGGATCAGTTTGTCTGAAATCTGATGATCTCGATGTCGATGCACTCGGGTACGTAGTTGGCAATGAGGTATTGGAGCAATTCCTTTTAGCGCTCGTTGAGGCCGAGCCGGCAATTGATTTTATCTGCCCTGCAAAGGTTAAGTTGATCAGTAATTCATCGGCGGGCGTGGTGGTTGAAGTAGATTCTCAAACAATCAATGCAGGGATGCTCATTGCTGCGGACGGCACAAATTCGGCCTTGCGCGAAGCCACCGCAACGGTTGTAGCCGAAAAGAATTACAACCAGCATGCGATTGTCGCGAACCTGGGCTGTCAACGGGATCATCAAAACGTTGCCTATGAGCGATTCACCGAAAGCGGCCCGTTGGCACTGTTGCCTCTGGCGGATCGTCAGATGGCCATGGTGTACACCGTCGATTCAGACAATGTGCAAGAGCTGTCGGGTTTAACAGATGCTGATTTTCTGGAACTGGTTCAGAAGCGTTTTGGAGGCAAGCTCGGACGGTTCCAGTCGGTGGGCCCGCGCAAGGCCTTTCCGCTCAGTTTGATGCAAACAGAGCGGCAGCATTGTGGAGCTTGCGTATTTATTGGAAATTCAGCGAGAACTCTGCATCCGGTCGCCGGACAAGGGCTAAATCTTGCCTTGCGCGATGTTTTTGCGCTTGCCAGTGTGATCTCCGACGCCACAGATTTACCGCAGGCACTGACGGAGTTTTCATTGCAACGCCAATCGGATCAACGCCGTGTGACAATGCAAACCGACGCATTGGCTGGATTGTTTTTAAAACGCAAATGGCCCTTGCAAGCTCCGTTTGTGTTGTTTCGAGTGTCGTCGATGTTGCTTCTTGACAGCCTACCCGTGCTGCGCAACCGGTTCGGCGCGATGAATGCCGGTATTGGAGTACCGTTGCGTTCCGCACCGGCAAATTGGCGAAAGCCCTCGTTTTTCGGACAGAAACCGGAGTAACCGGTACCGACAGAGTGGCGAGTCCGTCACAACCTGCCTGCCACTGATATCCGACAATGCCCGTTCGGCAAGTCAGATGACTTGAGTTTCCCCGCAACGGGCGCACATTTACCGGACGCAGACGCGTGTTTTTCGGTTCGTTTCGAGCTGCCATGGCCGGCGCCGAATGGACAATGTACAACATGGAGGCACCGACAATGAGGAATGCTACTGGCATCGCCGGTACCGGCGAGAGCGAATTTTTGCCCGCACGTAATGCAACCCGCCTGGCCCCCGATATAGCGGGCCTGTTTCCTGACGGGGTGCTGACTTCCTGTGAGCACCGCGACAATTGGCTGACGGAGCTCGCACCTCTTGAACGCGAACAACTCGGCGATGTGTGCGACAAACGATTCGCAGAGTTTGCCGCTGGCCGCACACAGGCGCGTCAGCTTCTGGGGGTGGTAACCGGAATTGCGGCCCCGTTGCAAACGGGTGATTACCGCCAGCCTTTGTGGCCGGACGATGTATCCGGGAGTATTAGCCACAGCGACGACTACTGCGCGGTCGCGGTAGCGTTAAAGCGGCTGGTGCCAGCCCTGGGAATCGACGTGGAAACGGACGAAGATCTTGATGACGATGTGGTCGATATCGTTTTGACACCTACCGAGAAAAAAGCCCTGCAGTTTTTTAACGGCAATGCGCGCAAGCTGGTTTTTTCGATAAAGGAGAGCAACTACAAGTGTTGCTATCATCTGGTGAAAGCCTTTATTGATTTCAAACAGTGTGAAGTTACGTTGTCGCCGGATTTGCGCAGCTATCGGTCCGTGATTGTATGCACAGACTACCAGGGTCACGAAAAAACGCTGAAAGTTAAGGGCCGCTGGTTGATAGAATCAGGGCATATATTTACATCGGCCGTGCTTGCCTGAAGCAACGTTGCAACACGGTTTGTCTCTCCGCGTTAATCCGGTCACAAACTCGCCTGAAGATTCATATAAAAATCGATTTAAGTTCAGTTCGCTGACGCAGCGCCGCCTCAAATTAACATGAGCGAGGTTGGCAAAGAATGGTGAACGGGAGTCCCGGTATATACCGATGCCAGCGCAGCGCTTTGTTTCCTGAATTGATGGCGTGATTACGCCGGGTGTGCCCATGAAAGAAGGCTCGCCGGAGACCTCAAGCCCGCGGGATACCAGAAATCTCCTTCGGGCGTACAATCTCCTGGTCGCAACCAGAGATGACGAGAGAGCGATAGTCGGTAAAGTCTCTCGGCAATGGTTGCAAAGCGAAGGCGAAGACTGGATTGCATTGTCCGATGTTCCTGCCGGAGTTCTACGCACTGTGCGCGGTCGGGAAGTACTTTGTGACGCTCTCATGCCGGATCTTGATGCGAACACAGAATCGGTAGACCTTTCAACGTTGCTGTTGCAATTGCAGCACAATGACAAAATTGTCAGTACCAACTGCCTTCCCAAACTTGAACCTGCTATCGCGGCTGATCTTTTACTCGGTGTAATGCTGCTGGGTGTACAGAAGTATGGCAATCGACGACGCGGCTCAACCCGTGTTGATAACGATCTAATCATTGCAGCGATGGTTCGCGCCACGCCGGGCTGTAGTGATCGCTATTCGGCAGTGTTACCCGGAAAGTGTCGAACCGTTGATACAGATGCACTAACAGCGTTGTTCGGCGAAGCGGTAGTGCAGCGTCTGCAAATGCTGCGTGAGCAACAGGCACGCTTCGACGAGGCATTTGCGCTGCAACGCCACATGTCCCTGGTGGTGCCCAGACCCTATGCTACCGTCATAGCAGCGATTGAAGCTTCGCAATTGCGTTTGGTGGCGCGCGCCGCCGGTGATGAAATACTGGCTAATCTGGACAGCGCAAAAAAGCGTGAAGCCAGCGCTGCCGGAATTGATTGCGACGGTGAATTCCCCGAGCGACACTGGCTAAATCTGCACTATCAACGATCGCTGGCGGCTCTGGCACTGGACGGGGTCGACTACAGTGCGCTGGCCGAGCCACTAGAGCAAACCCTGATGAATGCGGTAGCCGACGTATTGGAGGTGCCGGGTAAGCGCAGACGGTTGGTAGGTAGACGCGGAAAGGCTGTTCGTGAAGTGCATAATAACCTGCCACTGGTGGAATCCTTCAACGCCAGTGAAAACTATAATTCACTGGCGACTGTGCATATTGCAGCATTAGAGATGATGCAGTATCTCGAAAAAGGCAGACGAAAATCTGCCGGTACCATGCTGGGTCATTCGCTTCGAATCGCCGCTGTCGCAGAGCAACTATTTGGCGATGCGCTTGAGCCTTCCATTGCCAGTACCGCGTTGCTTCACGATGTTGTAGAAGACGGTTCCCGGCCGGTGGCAGGGTATGATCAGTCCCTTAATAATCTAAAGCGCCGTTTTGGCGGTCCGCTGGCTGCAATGGTATCGGAGTTAACGGACTGTGAGTCAAGTGCTGCCGCTCATCTAAAAGCGGAGGCAACTCTGCGTTGTGAGTCCTTGATCCTTCCACAGCAGCAATACAATTTTGATCGCTTCACCGAAATGACGCTTCAACCAACAGCGCCGCATGAACCCTACACACTGGGTGGAATTATCACAAAAATCATTGATACCGCGATAAGTGAGGAAGAGGGGATTCGTGATCCGGATGTTATGTCGGACTGGTGGAGACACAGCGGTATTCGAATTTACTGGTCGTATCATGTACGCGGCAGAGTTGTCAGGCCATTGTTGCTCAAGTTGTCTCAGGAGATTGAAGGATCTGAAAAAGGTGCGGCAGGAGATGTGAGCCAACAGATGAGTCCTGAACTGGTGATCGGGTTGAAGCGACTGGTGAACTATTCGATTGAATCATCCAATCACTATGCCGTGCAGAATCTCGCGATCATTGCAGACGAATACGGTTTGTCCAAAAGCGAGCGCAAAGAATTGATCAATGTGTTTTTTGATCCAGCGGTTGATCAGGAAACGTTTCGCAAGGAGAGTGTGCCTGACTTGCTCAACGAGTCCAGACTTCAACAAATGATAATTTACGGTGAAGTGCCAGCGGAGTGTTACGTTACGCTGTACGCTCGACACACGGGCGTTAATCCCAAAGCGGATTCAGGAACGTTCATCAGGTATCGTGCTGCGGCGCTACAGAGAATGGAAATTTCCAGAAGGCTGAATCTCGCCTCCCTGAGGGATTGTCCGAATACTATTTCGTCCACAGAAGTAGTTTCCCTGTACGATTTCAGGAAAGCTGCCTGATACTGGATCGACCGCAGGGTGGTAGCAGAAGTCCGCTACTGAATACACCGCAGTCTCTTTTTTCCCCATCAATATCGTTGCATCTGCAGCCTATAGTACCGGTTGTTGCGCCACGCTAATCCTGCCTGCCTGGTGGTGATCTCGGAACGCGCTCGCTGCGCGGGTGTTCACAGACCGCTTGTCGACTCACAAATTTGTGCTATTGCTGTATCATACCGAAGCCCTGATAGTGTTCAGGGCTCTCCTTTTCCTTCCCTCTATCTGGCACGACATGCAAGAAGTCTATAACAACCGCGAAGTCGAAAAAGACGCTCAGGCGTACTGGAATGACAGCAAAAGCTTTGAGGTGACAGAAGATCCGTCGCGCGAGAAATATTACTGCCTGGCGATGTTTCCGTATCCAAGCGGTAAGCTTCACATGGGACATGTTCGAAACTACACCATTGGTGATGTGATATCCCGTTTCCAGAGAATGCTGGGTAAAAACGTTCTTCAGCCCATGGGTTGGGATGCGTTTGGATTGCCGGCAGAAAACGCAGCGATAAAAAATCAGGTACCTGCGGCAGCCTGGACATACGAAAATATAAAATACATGAAAGACCAGCTACAAAGCCTTGGCTTTGCGTATGACTGGTCGCGTGAGCTTGCCACCTGCACGCCGGAGTACTATCGGTGGGAGCAGTGGTTCTTTACCAAACTTGTCGAGAAAGGGCTCGCGTACAAGAAAATGGCAGTGGTTAACTGGGATCCGGAGGAGCAAACCGTACTGGCCAACGAGCAAGTGGTCGACGGGCGCGGTTGGCGTTCCGGCGCTCTGGTGGAACGGCGGGAAATACCGCAATGGTTCATACGCATCACTGCCTACGCTGAGGAGCTACTTAACGACATCGACAAGCTGGATGGTTGGCCTGATTCGGTTCGAACCATGCAGCGTAACTGGATTGGCCGATCTGAAGGGTTGCAGTTCGAGTTTGAAGTGGAGACCGGTGGGGCACTTTCCGTCTATACCACTCGTCCTGATACGATCTACGGTGTTACCTATGCTGCGGTGGCCGCAGAGCACCCGCTGGCCAAACAGATGGCGGCTGACAATCCGGAGCTTGAGGCGTTCTTGCAGGAATGCAAACGCACCAATACTTCAGAAGCCAATATGGAGACCATGGAAAAGAAGGGTATGCCGTTAGGGGTCTCTTTGATTCATCCATTGTCCGGTGAGAAGGTACCTGTGTGGGTGGCGAACTTTGTGTTGATGGGGTACGGCACTGGCGCGGTGATGGCTGTACCCGCACATGATCAGAGAGACTGGGAGTTTGCAGAAAAGTATGGCATTGAAAAACGCGTAGTTATCTGTGATGAAAACAACCAGCCGGCTGATATCAGTGAGGCATCGGTAAAAGCACACGGCGCGTTATGTAACTCCGCAGAGTTTGACGGATTGGGTTTTAGCGATGCGTTTGAGGCTATAAGTGCGAAGCTGGAGGCCGCAGGCCGGGGAGAGCGCAAGATCAATTATCGATTACGTGACTGGGGTGTTTCACGACAACGTTATTGGGGTTGTCCGATTCCCGTAGTCTACGATGACAGCGGCGAGGTACATCTGGTAGACGAAACAGAGTTACCAGTGGTGTTGCCGGAAGATGTTGAGTTTTCCGGAGTCAATTCCCCTATCAAGAGCGATCCGAATTTTTATCAGGCCTCACTACCTGGCAGCGATACGCCTGCGACACGCGAGACCGATACGTTCGATACCTTTTTTGAATCTTCCTGGTATTACGCAAGGTATTGTTGTGTTGATGCTGATTCGATGCTCGATGAGCGTGCGAACTACTGGTTGCCTGTCGATCAGTACATCGGTGGTATAGAACACGCGGTTTTGCATCTTTTATATGCGCGCTTTTTCCATAAGCTGATGCGCGATGTCGGGCTGGTTACCTCTGATGAACCATTCACCAGGCTGTTAACGCAGGGTATGGTGGTGGCGGAAACTTACTACACCGAAGATGGTGCAGGTCGCAAGGAATATGTGACCCCCGCCGAGGTCAATATAGAACGCGACGACAAGGGCAAAATTGTTTCCGCCACTCGTCGTGCAGACTCACAGACAGTCAGCGTCGGTGGCATGGAAAAAATGTCGAAATCGAAAGGAAACGGAGTAGATCCACAGGAGATGATCGATCGATTTGGTGCTGACACGGTGCGGCTGTTTTCCATGTTTGCCTCACCGCCAGATCAATCACTTGAATGGAACGACGCCGGTGTTGAAGGTTCCAGCCGGTTTATCAAAAGACTTTGGAAAACAATCCATGAGTTTGTGTCCGGTGGTTTGACTGATGGCCAGATCAGCGACGGTATTCAGACGCAGCTTACTGACGCGCAGCGGGGTTTGCGCCGCAAGACCCACGAAACTATAGGCAAGGTCTCTGACAACATGCATCGTCGCTATGCTTTCAACACAGCAATTGCAGCGATCATGGAATTGCTAAACGAGGTAAATCGCTTTTCACAGAACGACCCTCATGATCGATTGATAGTTCAAGAGGCACTGGAAACTGCAGTGCTTATGCTGGCCCCGGTAGTGCCCCACGTGAGCCATGCATTGTGGAATGCCCTGGGTCACTCTGAAGCTGTGGTGGACGCTCGATGGCCAGTGCTCGATGAAGCAGCGCTGGTTCGTGATGAACTTGATATCGTCATTCAGGTCAACGGTAAGTTACGCGGTAAAATAACAGTTGCGAGCGGAATCTCTAAACAAGATTGTGAAGCGGCGGCACTTGCGGATGAAAACGTTCGCCGCCACACTAGCGACAAGACAGTAAAAAAGGTCATCGTCGTACCCGGAAAGCTGGTCAATATCGTAGCGATTTGAAAAAACGCGGTGTGAGGTTCGCACAGACGAACCGTACCTTTTGAGGGAGTAAACAGCATCAGAAACAGAATTTGGAGGATCTGCGCTGCTACGTTGGTGTTAGCAATGATGCTAAGTGCCTGTGGTTTCCAGCTCCGGGGTAACAGTCGGCAGTCCGGCAGTCAAATGGTGGGCCAGGTGTTTATTCAAGAGCAAGGGACGGTGAGTGTTTTTCGTCAATTGCGAAATGGACTCACTTCTCAACAGGTTCAGTTCTCTGCGTTTCGCAAGGATGCAGATACCGTGGTCGTGGTGAGTAATGAGGTACTCTCTCGCCGCGTCGCGTCGGTGAGTGCCTCCGGACGGGTACGAGAATTCGAGCTTTTGCACGCGGTAGACTTGCTCACTTTGCGTTCTCGAGACGGCATCAAGGCGGGAGAACTTGCGCTGGATGATGAATCCCTGCCCACGCCGCAGACCGTATCGGTGATCAGAGATTACACCTACGATGAAACGGATGTGCTGGCCAAGGATGATGAAGAACGAATATTGCGTTCGGAAATGAAAGAAGAGCTTGTCAGGCATCTGGTGTTAAGAATTTTCGCAGGCTCTCTCTAACAAAACCCTCCCCGGGATTTGACCTGCCGCTGTCGCTTTTTGTGTTGGTCGTTCGATGAGTTTGTCGGGGCTCGGTACATTCCTTGGATGCAATCGTCATCCACTACGGTTTAATGAGTAATAATCGCCAAATCACAGTCACCTGCCACATCCTCGACGTCGGCTTCACTGTCGCTAGCGAGTGTCAGCTATTTGCGGAAACAGTTCATGAGGCACAATGTAAAAAACTGTTTCGCAATTTTTTGAACAGATTTTCATCAATGATCGTAATGTGGTTGCTGAGTCGTCTATTAACAGGTATTCGTCTGTGCTTTCATCGATTTCGTATAAAGGCTGCGATGTTGTTGCCAACGGTTTAATTCACAGCCTGTAATTCGCTTGCTGTTTTGCAGTGTTCATTACCGATTCGATGGATCTTGAACACCTGGAACACTTGCGCGATTGCATGCCAACGATTCCACAGGCCATAGATGGTGCTGATTTTATTGATATATACGGGTATTTCCAAAAGCACATTGATTGCCGGGAAAAGTCATTTTGAAATTGTTCGACGGGCTTTTAAGGTGGAATGGATTCGTTCGAGTCAGCGCTTAGCTAAGATTTTGTGTATCTTGGCTGGTTGTGATCAAGTGGCGTCAGCCGGTGCGTTGCGTTTTCTGTCAGATTGTCCGGCTTCCCCGGGGTTTTTATTCACTGCAGTCGTACGAGAAGTCGGCTCAAACAATGAAAATTTGCTTCGCAGCGCACCTCTTGGTGAAATGAGCAGTTGATAAATAACATGGTTGGTAAATGAGCACGGCACAACTTCCGACTGAAGTTCCAGAATCGCCTAATCCTTTTGACAAAGGTGCGGTATTGCGTGCCTGCGATATCGAATTTGATGAAGCAACATTTAGTCGTGCTCGCCAGTATGCCGACGAACGCCGTGTCAGCGGATTGCAATTCAACGGCAACAACACTGTAACCGCGTGCGTCCGGGGTTCACTCGACAATAGCTATGAGTTGCGCATAGTCATTACCAGAGGTCGCGAAAATCTGAGTCTTCGTGGAACCTGCAGCTGTCCTGTGCGGCTCAACTGTAAGCATGTGGCGGCTACCATCCTCTCCTGGCTGGACAGTGAACAGGACCAGGAAAGTTCGATCGACGCTGTAGAAATATGGCGTTCTGCACTGCGGAATCAGCAAGAGCAGGATGAACAGTCGGTGAGTACCGATTCCGTTGTGGTTTTGTACCGAATTAGACAAATCCGTTTACAACAAAGTGTGCGCTATGAGGTAGCTGCCTATTCAGCGCGCAAGCTTCGCAGCGGCGGACTGGGAAAATCGTCGCCCTTACCACTAGACCGTCGCCATTTTGATGCCTCGGACCTCAGTAGCCGCGATGCGCGTATTTGCAATGCACTGATCGGCCTTAAAGACAGTCCCACCGGGCTCCACTTAACCGGTGAACACGGCTATATGGTATTTCGCTGGATGGTGGAAACCGGTTGCTGTTACTACGAGGCATTCGATAGCGAACCATTGGCACTGGATATCAACCGACCGGTTGAAGCGGATTGGGTAGAGCGGGAAAACAACCGCCATTTACGTTTAAACCTTCTGGGCACCGCTGAGCCTTTTGTTTGTCTGCCCACACAGCCCCCCTGGTACATCCTCCATCGAACAGCAAAATGTGGTGTGATCGAAACCGATGTACCGCCCAAGTTTCTTGCCGAGGTACCCTATCTGCCTCCTGTGGCCGAAGTTGATGCCATGCGTATATCCGAAATGATGGTAGAGACGCTGGAGTCGGTAGATCTGCCACTGCCCGCCGCAATAGATATTCGGCAGATCTCTGGAGTGAAACCACGGGGTGTAGTGGTGCTGACAGCTCGTAAGGACAGCACTGGTACCCATCGCTATGCCGAAGTCATGGTCGATTACGATGGTGCGCGATTGCCCCATATGATGGCAATCGGTGACGAAAAGGAGTTTTTGCATCGCCAGGGCAACGGTGATTTTGTGCGTGTCATCAGGCGTACAGAAGATGAGCTGGCACTAATGAACGAGTTGACTGGCTCTAACCTGCCTGAGTGGGTATCCACTCGACATTATCAGGGCACGATTCAACTTAATGTTGAGGCGAAAACATCTCGGGATATGGTGTTGTGGCAAGACCTGATCGATGGAAAGCTTGCCGATTTAAAACTCAATGACTGGATAATCGAACGGCTTCCCGAGTTTGAGTTTCGGGTGATTACTTCGCGGGAATGGCAGCTCAATGTAAATCACTCTGCTGCTAATCAGTGGTTTGATCTTGATTTAAATTTTCTTATCGATGGTCAGCCTATCGCGCTGATTCCGGTACTGGCCAGTTTCCTTGAACGCGTTGGTCCGGATTTACAACGCTATCTCAATGATCCACAAGCCTCGGCGACTGTATGGCTCGATGAAGAGACGCTTATTGAATTTCCGATTCAGCATATTCGCCCGATACTCGAAGTTCTTGTCGAAATGCATGAGCACGAAGATGGTAAATTGCGATTTTCGGATCTTCAATCTACGGTCATTAACGATATTGCCGACGGTATAAATGCCACTGGCGAAATTTCTCTCGACTGGGAAGTTCCAGAGCGGCTCGCCGAGATTCTGAAACGTATTAAATCGTTTGAAGGCATCGAGCCTGTGCCTGTTCCTCATGCGCTCACTGCTGAACTGCGGGATTATCAGCGCGATGGATTGAACTGGTTGCAATTTTTACGTGAATTCGGTTTCAGCGGAATACTGGCTGATGACATGGGTTTGGGTAAGACGGTGCAGGCGCTGGCGACGGTACTGGTTGAAAAACAGTGCGGGCGTGCGGCCGGGCCCTCGCTGGTAGTGGCTCCTACCAGCTTGATGGGTAACTGGCGGCGTGAGGCAGAGAAGTTCGCCCCTGATTTGAAAGTAGTGGTATTACATGGCACGGACCGAGTTGATCGATTCGGAGAACTGCAAAACTACGATTTATTGTTAACGACCTATGCCTTACTTTCCCGTGATCAGGAGGTGCATCAGAAAATAGCCTACCACTATCTGATTCTTGATGAGGCGCAAGCCATCAAGAACCCGGCGACCAAGCAGGCAAAAGCCGTCTGTGAGTTGAACGCTACACACAAATTGTGTTTAACAGGAACGCCGGTTGAAAATCACCTTGGGGAAGTCTGGTCGCAATTCCGGTTCCTGATGCCCGGGTTTTTTGGTGATCAGAAACACTTTAACAAAACCTTCAGACACCCGATTGAAAAGACTTCAGAAAATCTGCCAGCCATCGCGTTAACAAAAAGGCTCAAGCCGTTTATATTGCGTCGAAGCAAAGATGCGGTGGCCTCGGAGCTACCGGCCAAGACCGAGATAATTCATCGCGTCTCCTTGTATCCCGAGCAAGCTGTTCTATACGAGGGCATTCGAGCGGCAATGGAGGCGCGAGTACGACGCGCATTGGCAGAAAGCGGCCTGGGACAAAGCCATATAACAGTGCTGGATGCTTTATTGCGTATGCGGCAGACCTGCCTTGACCCTCGCCTCGTGAAAATGAGTCAGGCCCGCAGTGTTACCCAATCGGCCAAGCTTGATTCACTGATGGAGATGTTGCCTAACTTTGTGGAAGAAGGACGCCGTGTATTGTTGTTTTCCCAGTTTACGGAAATGCTCTCGTTGATTGAAAATGAGATAAGCTCGGCAGGTATTAGCTATACCAAGCTGACTGGCAAAACAAAAAAACGCGATGAAGCGGTAGATGAATTCCAGTCCGGGGAAAAGTCGGTTTTTCTTATTTCGCTCAAAGCCGGGGGCACAGGACTCAATCTAACCCAGGCTGACACAGTAATACTCTACGATCCCTGGTGGAACCCGGCAGTAGAAAACCAGGCCATAGATCGCGCCCATCGAATCGGACAGGACAAGCCTGTGTTCGTTTATCGCATGATTACCGAAAATACTGTTGAAGAAAAAATTGTTGAGCTGCAGGAACGCAAAAAGCAGCTAGCCGATATTGTGGTCGAAAATCGCGAACAGAATGTACAAAATCTGGCGGCGGAAGATATCCTGGAATTATTTTCCTCCACCTGATGGTCGCGCCAGACTCGTCGTCAGCGAAGTGTAAGCGATAAGCCATGAACCTCTACCAGACAGTAAGTAATCGTCGCGCAGACAACTGATTAATATCTGAGTTGATGCTGAATGAGCGCATGCGCTTCTGGCTCTGAAGTCGCTGGCAATCCAGGTGCTCCCATCCCCCGCTAGTGCTGTAAATCAGATCGGTTAAAGATTCGAAGTATTTCGTTCATCTGTGCGGCTCCCAATATTGTTACTCCCAGGTAGTGTTAGCCATCGATAGGGATAAATTAGGCTATGGTATTGGTATAAAAAATCGACGCGTCCCTGTTTTTGCAATAACACAAGATATAGCGTTCGATACAAAGAGAGTTAACTAAAGCTCCGTATTCTATGGCGAACCATCATGAAATCGTAGTCGAAGAGTGGAAGTCCCGGGCGCGGGAGATGGCCGAGTGGGCCATGCTAAAACTTGTCAATCGAAAGGATGTGTGGGGCCAGTACGCCGCTCTCACGCCGGGCGAACGAAAAAAATCGGGAAGAACCTACAAAGCGATGACTCTGCCGGTAGCCGCTAAACGCGGTCCGGATATGGTGACCCTTGATAAGTTAACCCGTCATTTCTCAAGTGCACATGGCAGGCGCCCGCAAATTATTGGATTGCATGCAAAGAGCGAGGAGAACACCAGCCGCTGGATGGGTATTGATATCGATATGCACGACGATGACAAGCCAGATGCTGAAGAACATGCCCGACGAAATCTGGTTGCATCGGTAAGCTGGTGGCGCAAACTACAATCAATGGGCTATGACCCGTTGCTATTTGATTCTAACAACCGGGGAGGCTATCACCTTTGGGTACTTTTTGATCAACCAGCTCCAACCGAACATGTGTATGCCTTTGCGTTATCTATAGTATCTACCTGGGAAGAGAGTAACTTAAGCGAGGAGCCTGAGACTTTTCCAAAACAGCTCAAGGAAGATGCCCTCGGAGCGTGGTTTAGATTACCCGGACTTCATCACACCAGAGATCATTATTCTACGGTTTGGAGTGGTGATGAATGGCTGGATGATCCGTGGCTGTCAGGACATGCTGCTATGGATGCGATGTTGCAGTGTGTCGGCGGGCCTCCTCCACCGGAATGTGAGGTTCCGCAAGGTCATCACAGGGTGACTCTGCGCGGACAGGATGCAGGCGATGCCTCGATACAAATATCGTCAAAGCCAAAACCAAAGCGAGCTGCAGATAGAAAACGACGTTTTAAACGTAGCAGCAAGCCGCGTGTTTGCGTAGATCTTGATGGTGTTCTGGCGGATAACACTACCCGGGGAAACCTGGCTGAAATCGGAGACCCGATTGACGGTGCTGTTGAATTTACCCGAACTCTGTCTGAGTACTCGGAAGTCGTGATACTGACTTCAAGGTTGGCGAGCGATAAAAACAAGACTGCCAGTGCAGATTTCCGCAAAGCAGTAGAGCGTATTGAAGAATGGTTAACCTTACACGGTTTCTCCTATGATTTGTTGTACACAGGGCAAGGTAAACCGTCTGCGAGTGCTTACATCGATGACCGAGGGGTATCTTGCAGGCCACAAGTAGACGGTATGACCGCCTATTCTACTGCGTTGGAGTTGACTGAGCAGTTGTGCCGTTGATCGCCGAATGGTTTTCCAAAAGGTGATTTCGGCTACTGCAATTTTGAAATTCTTTAAAAAGTTTATTGTTATTCGGGCAGCAATGTTATGGCAAGAGCTCTAAAATTTAAGTACAGCGATGCAGAATTTGAATGTGAGCTGCACAAAGTTGATCGCTCTAAACTGTATGGAACTGTTGATATCGAAACCCGCGATAACGAGGGCAATCGCTGTGGGCTGGCGGCGATAGCCAATGATGGAAAAACACTTATTCCCTACGGTGGTACCGCATTCGCCTATATCAACGCAGAAGGTGAATGGGTAGAACGAAACGAGTTGTCACCGGCAAACATGGAAGGTGAAAAGTTGCCAACTATTCCGTCGAGCTTTGATTTGACTATCGAGCTCAATCGGGAAGTCAGTGACGAAGAATATCTTAATCATAGTGTCCGACTTTGTTATCAGCTGGGCACTGGCGATTCATTTTCACAAGTGTTGCGTGACAAGCTGTTGGAAGGGGCCGTATTTAAATTTGACTTTTTATACCGGGAAGGTGTGTCTGCTGATCCGGCATTTATTCTCGCCACACCAGACAACATAATATGGATGATGGTTGGAGAGCCTTCCAGTATTGATTATGTAGGCCTTGATCAGGCAGCCGTATCATTCGCAGTATCCGAAGACGATACTGATGAAGGCAGTGAGGAATTTGATTTTGAAATGCTCTAAAAACCACACTTGTCATTGATTGATTCATCTGGAAAGGTAAGTTAATGCCAAACGTTAATCTGACCGATAGCCGTAAACGTGATGCTGTAGTCAAGGCCGAGTCTACCGCAATAGCGGAGGAGGTTCGCTACCTGGACGGAGCAGGGCATGATGCATCTCCGCGCAAGGTGCTCAAGGCGACGGTTGACCATGACTATGACACATTGTTTAAAACATACGATCAGAACAACGAAAAGCTGGGAGCAGCGCTGGTAGATGGAGACCCGGAAGTAGATATTGAGAGATGTGGTGTCTATTTATGGGGTGTTTCCAAAGTGTATGTCAATTCGGTAGACGGAGTGGTGTATCGAATTGAACAGACAGAGATCGTTCGCGATCCTGACGGGAACGTAAAAGAGGAAAGGCCCCGTAGGCGTGCTGAAGCGAATGTCGACATGGAAATTCCACTTACATGGTCTGGAAAAAAAATAGCGAAAGCCGAGGCAGTCAGACGATTTCTATTCTCTTCGAAACTGCAAATAGTACATATCAACGGACTGACTTATGACTTTCTGTACGGTATGGCGAAAGAACTTTCTGACGCTAACAGTCTGATGATGATAGGGGCTGGAAAAAACGGACGTGATCCACTGGTATTTCGCAATGGCAGTGTTCCCTATCGTGGATTTCTCGAAGGGCGGGTTAAGGGAGATAACTATATCTTGTTGCTACACTTGTCGAACATGGAGCTTAAATCGCCAGAGTCTGGCAATGAATCTCGCGACACAGCGGCTAGTTCCGAAGGTTCCAGTGATGTAAGCGAGGTGAAGAAAGCCACAGGTGAAACGGTAGACAGCGGCGCAAAGGACAATTCAAAGACGCAGGATGCCTCCGAAAAGAAGAAAGTTAGTAGCGGAAAGGAGAAGAGGAAAAGGAGAAAGCCGAAACTGGTTGCGAGCAAATCGACTGACGAATTGTCCGAGAAGCAAGTGGCCGGGAAGAAACAGCCTGGCGAGCGTGTACAGAAAAAATCGGTGCCTGAAAAGAATGGGCCCGAAAAGAATGGTGCGGAGCCGGTCGAGGGGAAAAAGGCACAGACAATTGACGTCGGCAATGAAGATCTGGGTGTCTGGTTAAAGAGTATTCGAATGGGCAAGTACCTCGATCTTTTTGTTAGAAACGAAATTGATATAGATGTTTTACCGGAATTGACTGATGACGATTTGAAAGAACTCGATGTCCCGTTGGGCTCTCGTCGGCGTTTGTTGAAAGCGCTGTCGCAGACAGAGAATCTTCGTGCCGAGATTGAAATGGCTGTAAATACATTGAAGAGCGGAGAGCCTGTGAACAAGAAAAAGGCCAGCAGTGGCAAGGCCAAAAAAAGTAAAAAAGAAACGGCCAAATCTAAAAAGAAGAAAAAATCTAAAAGTACCAGGTAGGTAGAGACCATTTTGTTTTTCTGGTGGCTATGTTAGGTGTAACCGGTTTGGTCATGAAAATATCCATTTCCCCTTTCGAGAGATTTCTATGTCTCTAATAGATAAAGATGCTTTAAAAAAGCGTGTAGGTGATTACTGCACAGGTAAGCAAGATGCGCTCACCGATACCTCAATACTGCAACGCGTTCGTATGAGACGTCGCCAGTTAGGGCAAATGACCACCGCAATTGACCGTAATCTGGCGGCCAAACGGATACCGGCTGGTGATTTTCATATCAGTCGAAAGATCGATGGTGAATACACCTGTCTTATCTATAGCAAGGGCGAGATTTTCACCCTAAATCCCGGGGGAACCATTCGGACGGGGGCTCCGGTACATAGTGAGGCTAAAGCTGTACTGGACAGCGCGAACGTGGAGTTTGCCATGTTTGGTGGAGAGTTGTATGTTCAGTCTTCCGACAACAGGCGTCCACGGGTTCATGATGTTGTGAGGGTTGCACGGGCCCCAAAAAGTCAGACAGAGGTCGATAGTCTGCGTATTGGTATTTTTAATATCTACGAATGGGATGATGAGGAGCGCGGCCGTCGGTATGCGGACCGGTTTGAGCGAATATGCTCGCTGTTTGGCGAGTGCGAGTTTGTGCACCCCGTTGAGACTGTGACAGGCGATGGTAGTAAAGCGGTTCTCCGCCAATTCAGAAAGTGGGTGGACGAAGAAGGCGCCGAAGGTGTAGTGGCTCGTAGTGACACGGCTGGAGTTTTCAAGGTAAAGCCCCGGCACAGCATTGATCTGGCTGCAATCGGGTTTACCGAAGGCATTGATGATCGTGCCGGTATGTTGCACGATGTGATGCTTGCTGTGATCCGTCAGGACGGCTCGTACCATATTATCGGCCGTGTTGGTGGTGGCTTTTCTGACTCTGAACGCATTGAGATATTGAAGAGGCTCAGTGAACGCATTGTCGACAGTGAGTATACCGAGGTTAATTCAGAGCGCGTGGCCTACAGAATGATTGAACCCGGTATTGTGTTCGAACTGTCCTGTCTTGACATAATCGCCAGAACCTCAAGAGGAAATACCATCGACAAAATGGTATTGGAGTGGAACGAGCAGGACTCTACCTGGGAAGGGATCAGGCGACTACCGCTATGCAGTATTATCTCACCACAGTTCGTCAGAATTCGCGATGACAAACGAGCTGACAGTGAAAATATTAATCTGAGTCAATTGACAGATATAGTAGATATCCCGTCGTCGAATACCGATACCACAGAACTCAAGTTGCCAGAGAGTGAGTTGTTGAAGCGTTCAGTTGCCACCAAGGAACTAAGAGGTGCAACAATGGTGAGGAAGCTCATGATGTGGCGGACGAACAAGCACGAAAAATCGACAGACTATCCAGCGTTTGTGCTACACCTGACAGATTTTAGTCCTAACCGAAAAGATCCGTTGAAGCACGATGTTCGGGTTAGCAGTTCGCTAACGCAGATTGAACAGTACTGGAAGGCCTGGGAAAAGAAGTTCTTTGTTTCAGGCTGGAATCTGGTTTGATCATGAAGCTGTTCAATGTCTACTGACACGCTGCTGAAAATATTAAGCTGGAATATACTGCAGGGAGGCGGCAGCAGATGTGACGAGATTGCAGCAACACTTCGAGAGTATGAGCCTGACATTGTTACGCTGCAGGAGTTTAGAAATAATAAAAACGGCAAGCGGTTAACCACAGAGCTTAAAGAGTCCGGGCTTGGCTATGTGTTCAGCCCGGCGGTTAACAATATAAAAGAAAACAGTATTTTGGTCGCCAGTCGTTACCCGATGCGCGCCAGCGGATTTCCGTCGGGGCTGGCGCCGGTTCACTGTGTTTCTGCCGAGATTGAAGTTGAGGCGACGAAATTCGTTAACTTGATGGCGGTACACTTTCCGCAAAAAAAAGCACAGGTTCCATTGTTTGAAGCCTTGTTCAATCTACCGGATGACTGGTTAAACGGCCATTCGTTGCTCATGGGAGATTTTAACTGTGGCATACCCTGGATTGATTCGGAGACACGAACCTTCTATGCCACGCACTATTTTCAACAATTACTGCAAAATGGCTGGCACGATACGTGGCGGGAGAGATGGCCGGATGCGAGGGAATTCACGTGGATTAGCAGCGTCAGAAAAAACGGCTTCCGATATGATCATACGCTGGTATCCCGTTCGGTCAACGAACTGGTAGAGAGCGTGTTCTACGATCATGGAGTGAGAGAACGTAAAATTTCCGACCACTCTTTGATGGTGCTGGAAATTGAGTTTTAAGGTGGCTCTTGTTGCGTTTTACCTGCTTTGGCCCTGCACCCCCGGTTTCCCGGGGGAATCGCAATACGATTAGTACTACTTCTTCTTGCCAGAGGTTTTTTTACCTTTCGAGGCGGATTTTGATTTTTTCTTCGCTGAGGCATGCTTCAGAGTCGATGCCATATCCAGACGGGGATGGCCAGATCTGAAGTCCTCGTGAAGATCATCTGTTTTATCCATGGATTTCAGGGTCTCACAAATGACATGAGTTGCAGCGAGCACGTCTCCCGTGTGTGCGCTCTCGGAAATAGTATGCATATTGCGAATCGGGAAACCGATAGAGGTAGCGGCTGTGTCAACACTGGCCAGGACTCCCGCCATACCATCAGTACCCGTATCGCTGCCGCAAACGTCCATCTGCATCGGTATATCCTGCTTCAAAGCGCTCGCTTTGATAAAAGCGTTAAGCTTCTCACTGACGATAGCACCGGTAGAGAGGGTGAATCCTTTACCCATCTCTAATGGTGACATATTTCGATCTCCTATATTCGGGGCGGCCACGTAGTCGTGGTTTACGTCAACAGCGATAAGAGCATCGGGTTTTAGTTCTCCGGCGATGACACGGCTGCCAAATCGACCTATCTCTTCATGCGAGGCAAAAGCGTAAAGACAGCGAATGTTCTTCAGCTCGCCTGCCTGTGCGAGGAGCCGTGCTGCTTCTGCGGCGACGTAGCAGCCAAGGCCGTTGTCCAGATAGGCACCATAAAATGTATCGGGGCTGAAAGATCTTTTTATCGGCCGGTTGAGTAGCAGAGTATCACCGGGGCGGATACCCAGGTTTTTCACCTGTTCGCTTTTGTTTTCCCCGTGTATTTGCAGTTCAAGGTAGATTTGTTTGGGACTAATGCCCTTGTCGCCGGTGCGTTGAGCCGGTTCGGAAAAATGTATCGCGCCCAGGGCTTCGACGGTGCCGCCGGATAGTGCCCGGTATTTTCCCGGTTTTGCCGGATCCTCGCTGTAGAGTGTTACTTCATGGCCAATCAGGGTACAGGGCAGAAACGCATCGCTATTGATCCAGATTTTACCGTCGGCGCCGATTTTTCGTACTTGCATACGAATTTTGTCAGCATGCCCGCAGATCATAACGGTAAACATATCGGGTTTTTCGGGATGAGTATCCCACACCACGCCGGCATTGCCCTGGAAGCGGTGCATTTTCCAGGACTTGGGTGCGAACTTGTCAAAACAGGGTTTTAAAACGCCGTGAGTCATGGCGCTTTCCATGCCGACGGGACTCGGAGCGCTAATGATGTCACGCATTAAATTGAACTGAGAATCTGACATGGGCATTGCCCAGGGTTTATTTTGGCTCATGACGGTAATTTTTTGCCTTGTTTGATGACAGAGAGATTATGGCCGAACCGAAAACATACGGGTCATGCAAGTCAGTTCGGTAACATTTAACATTGTGCGTGTTTGCGGTGACGCGACTCAGGCATGATGTTAGTCGTCGATCGAGTGGCCGGTCATTTCATACAGAGTGTTCAACTGCTTGCGTAAAACACGGATTTCCTCTTTAAGTACTTTGAGTTCCTCATGAGCAGGCGGGTCGTTGTCGGTACGCATTGCGCTGGAGCCGGTGTCTACAGGAGCCGGAATTCCACAGAGCAAATGGCCGTACCGGTCGTCGCGTTGTCCAGTTTTACGTGGTATTAGAACGGCGGTTGGTTCGTCGCCCTGGGTGAGTCGATCAAGGCTCAGTTGCATATCGTCCCGGTCAGTAAAACTAAATAGTCTTTGGGTCCGGGAAAACAACTCCGCGGGGGTTTGTGGTCCTCGAAGCATCATTACACAGAGCAGTGCCTGCTGCTTCTTACTCAGGCTGAGCTCTGTAGTCAGGCGTTGATGGTAGCGTTCGCTGCGGCTTCCCATTTCGTATTGGACGAATCGTTTTTGCTCCAGAACACGTAACGTTCTGACAATCTCTCCCTGCTCATAGCGCGACACAGGTTCTCTGCTGGATTTCTGATTGCAGGCACTGAGCAGACTGTTGACGGTTAGCGGATAACTGTCAGGAGTGCTTAGCTGCTTTTCCATTAGCGCTCCGAGAATACGTCCTTCGATAATCGTCAATCTGTCATCGGGTATATCGGATAGCGTTTTGTGCTCCGACGAAGTGCTCTGCGCGTCATCGGCTTTATCGTTTTCAGCCAATGAAGGTTGCTTCTCTTTTTTGCCCTGTTCGAGCGGATTCAAAGGCACGCCTCAATAGTTTCCGTACACAGGCATGAAGTATAGTTCGGGTTGCAGATTTCGTGGTACAGCAGCTGCTCCCGGGAACAAATAAAAAGCGTACTTTTACCAATCAGTTTAGCAGCGGTGAAGTATCCTCTATTCTCCATTCCTGGCTTCCACAATCAGCTTTCTCAGTGCCTCGACACGCTTTCGATTAGCATTCATATCGCTGTACCCAATGCGCGAGGAAGAGCGAACTTTTAGATGACCGGCATTGCTGTCGAGTTGAAGTATTAAATCGTCTGTAAAACCAAAAATCCGGCTCGTAAAAAGGGCTGTTACCCCATGGTCCGTGTTCGAATGTACCTTGCCGCCAAGTTCCTCCAGGGATTGAATGACCAGTTCAAGGGACTTTTCCTCAAACGGGATCGGCTCGACGTACTGGCTGCTTTTTTTGTCGGTCTCACTGGTAACGCAATTGGGTTTGCTGTCACATGGAGGGATTTTCCCGCCCGACAGATCAGGTGGCGCCTGGTTACCGGATTTTTTTAAAACCACAGCAAACAGAACCATGAGTGCGCAGAGAGTGATCAGGAAGATAGCGGAGACAATTTTCATTGGAAATCGGGCCGGTCTGTGGACGGTAGGTGTCGACATAACTGGCTACGTGTGTAGATTGGCACGACTGATAACCAGATCTGTCAGCGCCAATACTAACCGAAAAAGACGAGTGGTCCATCCAGTAAAAAAATTGCGAATTCTAATTATGGGTACAGAGCCAATGCGCGGTTTCACAGCATGGCGGAGCTCGGAGGATAATTAAGGTGTCGTGTTCCTGTTAACCAGCTGTGCGGGATCACTCTTTGTCCGCGGCAGATGCGACTGTGTTTGACGACGGCGGGTTTTTGGCGGGGTATAGATTCGAATTTGCCGGCTGGTGTATGAGGTAAGGCGAATACCGAGTGGTACTTGACCGGGCTGCTCACGTGCCCGGTCCTGGTTTTACCAGGCGCTTATGCAGCCGCGTACTGTCGTGTTTGCAGTTCGCGTCGAGCCTGTGCTTCAGCGGTGTATTTGGAGGTGGGTCGGATAAGTAGCCTGCGAATGCCGATTTCTTCGCCAGTGTCTTCACAAAATCCGTAATCACCGATTCGCAGGCGATGAATAGCCTGGTCGATATCACGAATCAGGTTGGATTCGCGTTCCTTCATGTGGACCTGAATCCAGTACTGTTCTTCCTGAGTAGCCCGATCCGATTCGTCGGCGGCCCGTTCCACGTCCAGGTGGCTTATATTGGTGTCCTCGTCTGCCATTTGAAGAGACTTTCGCATATCCAATAGCCGCTGTTTAAAGAACCCCAGCTGCTCATCGTTCATGTAGTCATCTTCTGGGGCAGCGATGATTTGTTCTTCCGTCAACACTTTTGACTACCTCCGGAATATGAATGTAAGGTTGAGAAAATTCGGATAGTTACGCTTGCAATTGCAAGTGTTACTTTGACTATATGCAAGGGTGGCTAGCGACCGCTGGCCGCTAAGCTTTAAATTGTTAAACATGCAATTGATCACATCGCGTTGTAATGACTGATGCCGGAGTGCAGTGTTTAGCTGCCTTGCTGGCGATCAGAAGGTTGGTAACAGAGTGTCAGGGCTTTGTGGTCAGCATTATTCGCGCCCAAAAAGCACGAATTTTTGCAGCCTGTGGTAGTCGGGGATGGCGGCGGGCGTCGTGCCCGGGTCGGGTTGGCAGTGAGCAGCCAGAGAACGGTCATGTATGGCCGGGGGTTGAGCCGGAGTACTGCAAAGCCGACTTACCGCAGATCTCCAAATCTAGCCTGCATAATTGCTATAGCCGTGAAACCGGCGGTCTCGGTGCGTAAAACGCGTGGTCCGCATTTAATTAATCGAACACCGCGTTCTTTTGCCTGCTGCAGCTCATGTTCGCTAAACCCTCCCTCCGGGCCGATGGCGATAGCACACGAATTACCCGCAAGCTCAACATTTCCGACGGTTTCAGAACCTTCGGGGTGAAGTAGAAAGGTGTTGGTAGTATTGGCTTTTTTTAACCACGAACTGAAATCCTGCGGTGCTTCAATGGTCGGAATGCTGCTTCTTTGACACTGCGCACAGGCACTAATAGCCACACTTTTCCAGTGCGCTATTTTTCGCTCAAGTCGATCGCTCTCGATTCGCAGCACCGAGCGATCGTTTGATACAGGAATTATTCTGTCCACTCCCAGTTCAGTTGCTTTTTGAATAACAAGATCGAGCTTGGTGCCTTTTGCGAGCGCTTGCACAAGCGAGATTTGCAATGGTGATTCGTTACGGTTGAGTTCGCAGCCGGTGATAGTTGCCCAGACGTCCTTGCCAGTTGTAGTGAGTGTGGCCGGGTAATTCTTGCCGTCGCCGTTAAAAAGTTCGAGCGGAGTGCCAACCTGGCGTCGCAATACTCTGGTGAGGTATTTGGATGCCTCGCTATCTAGCGTTATGGTCTGCTCCGGAGCCAATGGCTGTTCGATGTATATTCGCGGTATTTTCACTATTTTTTCAGTGCATTTAGTCGCCGGCGCAGGTTGTCTTTTTCCGCGTCACTCAATGCTGAAGGAGGTTTGTTACCGGCACCCGCCTGCTGCTTTAATTGCAGATGTAACGACTCTTCGTTGAGTTTGCTTATCGCGTGTTTGGCGACACTGAGCGGTGAATCGATTCCTGAGTCGGTGGAATCTTCAAGACTTTCCTGCGCGAGTCTTGCGAGGCTATTCCATTCGGTCTTGCCGCGGAAGTTTTCCAGAACTCCGCTGACGGTGATGTCCGGTTGAATTTCAACAAGAGCGATAATTTGCATGAGTAGATCAGCACCGGGAATCTGTGTTGAAAAGTCGTATGCTTCCGGATCGATATCAAGCACGATTGACGGTTCACTCAGTATTGCGGTGATGGCTCTGCGGACTGGAGTGTGGCTCCCGCTTTTAGAATCAGCAGACGGTGCTGCGGTAACAGAATGGTTATCCGCGATAAACACTTTAACGCCCACTTTTTGTTCAAGCTGATTGGTAACCAGCTCTTTATACACACCGGACGGAATCTGCTCTATCAGTGGTCGGGCAAGTTCGGCGAGCCGGGCCTTATGACCGGTTCCGGTCGTATCGGTGCCTTTGTGGGCTTGAAGCTCGAGCTCGCGAAATAGAAATGCCGAGGCTTCCAGTGCCTGATGAGTCACCAGATCAGTAAAGTAGTCCTTACCCTTTGAGTTAACCACACTGTCTGGATCTTCTCCTTCGGGTAAAAATAAAAAACGTGCGTCGCGACCGGCTTTGAGTGCAGGCAAGGCAGAGTTTAGTGCTCGCCACGCTGCTTTTTTTCCGGCGCTGTCGCCATCAAAACAGAATACGATCTCGTCAGTTTCCCGGAACAGTGTTGCGACCTGGTCAAACGAGGTGGCCGTACCGAGGGTTGCTACTGCGTTGCTAATACCCGCTTGCGCCAGCGCTATGACATCCATGTATCCTTCGACGACGATGATTCTTTCAACGGAGTTGCGTTTGGCTTTTCGCAACTCGAACAGACCATAAAGTTCTCTGCCCTTTTGAAATAGCGGAGTCTCGGGGGAGTTTAAATATTTGGGCTCACTGCCATCCATCACTCTGCCACCAAATCCGATAACCCGTCCGCGACGATCTCTAATCGGATACATAATGCGATTGCGGAAACGGTCGTGCGTTTTACCGCTGTCGTTGCGCACCAGCATGCCTGCTCCAAGCAACATCGCTTCGGGATTATTGAGTGACTGTGTAAGTGCATGCCATTCAGATGGCGAGTAGCCAAGCTGGAATGTCGCTGCTGTTTCGCCGCTGATGCTGCGTTTTTTCAAATAGGCGATAGCGTCAGGCGCTTCACGCAATTGTTTTTGAAAGAACAGTGAGCTGTTGTGCAAGGCATCATACAACCCCTGCTGGCTCGGCGTGGCGGTAACCATAGCTTCCTGAGGAATTGTTAGTCCGACCTGATCGGCCAGATACTCGATCGCATCGACAAAATGCATTTGATCAAATTCCATCAGGAAACTGATGGCAGTTCCACTGACACCGCAGCCAAAGCAGTGATAAAACTGTTTTGCCTGGCTGACAGTAAACGACGGTGTTTTTTCGCCATGGAACGGGCAACAGGCCTTGTGATTGGCGCCAGCCTTTTTTAACGGAACGTATCGATCAATTATCTCGACGATATCGACGCGAGCGAGGACGTCGTCGATGAAGGATTGGGGAATTCTGCCAGCCATAGTTGCAGAGACTACCTCACTCGTTCGGGCTTGTCGCCACCACCAACATCGTTTGTCGGTGCGGCTTTGCGGTCAGGCAGCGCGTTTCAGAGTGGATAACAGGGATGTAAGCTCGGCTGCTTTGGGGGTCACCAGCCAGAATCGGGAGCTAAGGCTGTAGAAATTGTCCACGAGTTCCCGACTCCATTCACTTTCGGTTTCATCAATGTGTGTTTGTAGCAGACCCATAAGTACATGCCGGTAAGCTTCCATCGACTCGGAATGAATGCGTTGAATATCGATAAGCTCATGGTTGTAGCGATCGACAAACTGGTTGTGACGATCAAAAACGTAGGCAAATCCACCGGTCATACCTGCGCCGAAGTTTACGCCGGTATCTCCGAGTACCGCAATGCAGCCCCCGGTCATGTATTCACAGGCATGATCTCCAACGCCTTCGATTACCGCAGTGGCTCCTGAGTTGCGTACTGCAAATCGTTCGCCGCCGAGGCCCGCTATATACATTTCTCCGCCGGTAGCACCATACAGGCAAGTATTGCCGACAATGGTTGTTTCACGGCTAATAAAGCGGGAACCGTGCGGCGGACGTATAATGATTTTGCCGCCAGCCATACCCTTGCCAACATAGTCGTTGGCATCTCCTTCAAGTCGAAGGTGTAATCCGCCAGCGTTCCAGACACCGAAACTCTGGCCGGCAGTACCTTTCAAATAAATAGTGATCGGTTGTTCCGACATTCCAAGATTGCCGTGTGCTCTTGCGATCTCGCCAGATAATCGCGCACCGATAGAGCGATTTACGTTGCGAACATTGAAGTGGAAACTGCCGCCGCTTTTAGCGTTGATCGCCGGTAGACACTCGGCCACCATCTGTGTTGCAAGCTCCGCCTTGTCGTAGGGTCGATTGCGCGTTTGAGTACAGTAGCGAGGTGCTTCTCGTGGTACACCGCCATCTGACAGTATTTTGCTGAAATCTATTTTTGATTGTCTGGCCGTGATGCCTTTGTTAACCACGAGCAAATCGGGCCGACCGATGATCTCGTCAATATTTCTTGCACCTAGTAGCGAAAGCTGTCGCCTGACGTCCTCTGCGACGAATTCCATGTAGTTAACCACTTTTTCTACATCGCCGCGAAAGTGTCGCATGCGCAGAACGTTGTGTTGCGTAGCGACACCGGTGGCGCAGTTGTTTAGATGACAGATACGTAGAAACTTGCATCCCATAGCGATCATTGGACCAGTACCAAACCCGAATGACTCGGCACCAAGAAGGGCAGCCTTGATAACGTCCAGCCCGGTTTTTAAACCGCCATCAGTCTGTACTCTGACCTTATCGCGAAGATTATTTGCCCGCAGAATTTGATGCGTTTCGGACATGCCCAGTTCCCATGGCGAACCGGCGTACTTAACGCTCGTGAGTGGCGAAGCACCGGTACCACCGTCATAGCCGGAAATGGTAATCAGGTCTGCGTAGGCTTTGGCGACGCCGGCAGCAATTGTTCCGACTCCTGCTTCGGCTACCAGTTTTACCGATACCAATGCTGAAGGGTTGACCTGTTTCAAATCAAAAATGAGCTGAGCCAGATCTTCTATCGAATAGATATCATGATGTGGAGGCGGCGATATCAATGAGACACCTGGCATGGAATATCGCAGAGTGGCGATCATCTCGTTGACCTTGTGACCGGGTAACTGACCACCTTCACCTGGTTTAGCACCTTGTGCAATCTTGATCTGTATGACTTCTGCATTGACGAGGTAGTGGGGTGTTACGCCAAATCGACCAGAGGCCACCTGTTTTATTTTAGATGTTTTGTTGGTGCCGTAGCGGTTCGGGTCTTCGCCACCTTCGCCAGAGTTTGAGCGAGCGCCAAGTGCGTTCATAGCCTGAGCCAGAGTTTCGTGTGCCTCTGGTGACAATGCGCCAAGTGACATGCCCGCTGAATCAAAACGCTTGATGATGTTGGCTGCTGATTCTACTTCTTTAAGTGGCACCGGATGGCTTGCAGGTTTTAGATCAAGTAAATCCCGAAGGGTTGCCGGTGGTCGGTTGTTTACCGTATTTGCGTATATTTCGTAATCACTATATTTGCCACTGCTGACTGCCTCTTGCAGGCTGTTAACAACATCGGGGTTATAGGCATGATACTCACCGCCGTCGATGTATTTGAGAAAACCACCCTGTTGTGTTTTTTTTCGCTTGTTAAAAGCATCGGCTGCCAGTGACTGGATATCCTCATGCAAATCATCGTAGCCAGCGCCCTGTATCCGGCTGGTGGTGCCAACAAAACACCGATCTACAATTTCATCCTGCAATCCGACAATCTCGAACAGTTGCGCACCGCGATAACTGGCGATAGTCGAAATACCCATTTTCGATAGTACTTTCAGCAATCCCTTGTTAATTCCCTTGCGATAGTTTTGTTCGAGTCTGGGCAGGTCGTTACTACCTATATCATTGCGCCTGACCATGCCCCTTAATGTGTCGTAGGAAAGGTAGGGGTAGACACAGGTTGCGCCGTAACCCACGAGCACTGCAATATGATGCGGATCGCGGGCTGTGCCGGTTTCAACCAGAATATTGGCATCGCAACGAAGCCCTGCATCGATTAATCGATGGTGTACAGCGCCGGTGGCCAGCAGTGCGTGAACCGGTAGTTTTTCGGAAGATATATCGCGATCACTTAGCACGACGATAACTACTTCATTTTCTACTGCCTGCAGAGCCTGTTCAGCTATATCGATGATCGCCTGTTCCAGACTTTTTTCTTCCGGATCAAAATTCAGGTCGATGCGTACATGGTGATATTCAGGTTCATCGTTCATCGCCAGCAGCGTTTCAAATTTTTCCCGCGATAATACCGGTGATCGCACCAGAAGGCGTCGAGCGTGATCTACGGTTTCCTTAAACAGGTTTTGCTCAACTCCGAGGCAGGTTTCAAGTGACATCACTATAGATTCCCGCAACGGATCTATCGGCGGGTTAGTCACTTGTGCAAACTGTTGGCGGAAGTTGTCGTAGAGAGAACGCACTTTGCCGGAGAGTACGGGAAACGGTGTATCGTCTCCCATAGATCCGATCGCTTCCTGCGCGTCTTCTGCCAGTACTCTTAAAATCTGATCGCGTTCCTCGTAGGTGACGCCAAACATTTTCTCATAGGTTTGCAGCCGGTGATCATCCAGTGGAGGTGAGCTTGGCGGCGTATCGCGAAGCCTGGACCGCAGATGGTGAGAATGTTTCTGCAGCCAGCGCGCAAACGGGCGTCGGGTTTTAAGGAGGTCATCGATGTTTTCGGGTTCTAGAATGTCGCCTGTTTCTGTATCTATGGCAAACATCTGTCCTGGCTTGACTCGCCCTTTGGCAACCACTTCGGCGGGTTCGTATTCGTATACACCGATTTCGGAAGCCAGTGTGATTTGACGATCTCGCGTAATGACATAGCGGGCCGGTCTTAAGCCGTTGCGGTCGAGTACACACGATGCGTATCTGCCGTCGGTCATGACCACACCTGCTGGTCCGTCCCATGGTTCCATGTGCATGGATGTGTATTCAAGCCAGGCACGCAGGTCTGCGTCGATGGAGTTCATATTATGCCAGGCTGGTGGCAGCAGGAGGCGCATAGCGCGGAAAATGTCCATTCCCCCGGCCAGCAGCACTTCGAGCATATTGTCGAGAGACATCGAGTCAGAGCCAGACATTGATACCAGAGGCAGTAGCTCTCTAAGTTCCGGCAGCAATTCACTGTGGAATTTTGCAGCACGGGCATTTGCCCAGTTCCGGTTACCTCTGATGGTATTGATCTCACCATTGTGTGCAAGAAAACGGAACGGCTGTGCCAGTCGCCATTGCGGCAGGGTGTTGGTAGAAAATCTTTGGTGAAACACGGCGATCCGTGATTCAAGCGCGGGATCGTTCAGATCTTCGTAAAACACAGGCAATCGATCGGGCATCATCAGTCCCTTATATAGAATGACGTCCGATGACAGCGAATTAACGTAAAAATGAGGATCTTCGTCTCGCAGCTTTTGCTCGGTCTTGCGTCTTGCGACAAACAGATTGCGGTTGAACTCGCCGCTGTCCATATGCCTTGGTGCAGTGACAAATATCTGCTCAATCAGAGGCAGCGTTTTTTTTGCTTCCTGGCCACACGCATCAGGATTGACAGGAACTTTGCGCCAGCCTTCTACCTTGAGATGGCGGTTTGTGATTTCCCGGCTGAGCAGGGCTCGTGCGCTAGCTGATTTTTGCGAGTCGTGATTCAGGAAAATCATGCCGGTAGCAAAATTTCTACCTGTGGTGAATCCGGCTTCCCTGGCTTTATCCCGTAAAAAGGCCGTCGGTTTTTTTAGTAGCAGCCCACAGCCATCACCGGATTTGCCATCGGCAGCCACTGCGCCGCGATGTGTCATGCGGCCCAGAGCTTCAATAGCAGTTTTTACCAGTTTGTGGCTTGCATCCCCTTCGATTTGAGCAATAAGGCCAAATCCGCAGTTGTCATGTTCAAAATCCGGATGATAGAGCCCTTGCTCTGCGAGTTTTTCCAATGCGTTCAATTAGATCCCTCAGGGTGGTTTCATGTGTAATGGCACGCGGATGTTTAGGTCCGCACGGTTTGCCAGCGCAGATTGCCGTGCTCTCAGGCTTTTAAACAACGTTTATCTGCAGCTTAAGATCCTGCATTGTGGTGAGTGCGGTTAGTGGCGAGGATCTGGCAACGCTACGAGCTATGGATAGCACGTGTGGTTTTTGTGCCAGCTTCATCGTGAAGATGGCGGCTAGCTGAATCAAAACCCGTGCAATATGTGCATGCGAGCAGTTAGGGCGATTAGACCTGTATCGCCAGTGGTGTAAAAAGTCAGATGGGCCTTTCGAAAACCCGACAGGTAAAACCGGTCAGGTAATCCTCACCGGTGTCACATCTGATGATCGTGCCAGTTGTGTGCCTGATCTGAAAGGTTTTCAAGGCTGTTTTTTTATATCCGCCTGCAGATCGCTGATGGGACGAATCCAGACGCCAAACTGCTTCGTCGCAGGATCCATTTGTTCAACGGCCTCAATCGCCTGTGTGCGGGTTTTATACAGGCCTGACAACAAACCAAACACCGGATTGTTGCTGTTTGTGGTCAGGAATGGATAGATAGCGACAGGATCTTCGGCTGCCAGGCTCTGCGCAAGGTCGATGATGTAGTCACGCTCGCGCGATGTTGCCAACTGCACGGTAAAGCTGGTTGGTTCCTGGAACAACACCCATCGCTCATTTTCAACTGCTCTGTTAATAACAGTTTGGGGCAGGGTAACGGCCTCTCCGGTGTTTACGACTACTGATTCCGAGGTACCACCAGCTGGCACTGCGGTTGGAGAAGATGTCGTTGGAACCGATGTTTGAGAAGTGTTGGCGGCGGCGAGAGGCTCTACCTGCACTACAACTCCGTTCTCATTGGTTTCAGGGGTTTCAGACGCTTCTTGTGCCACTATAACGTTGACCGGGTCTGGCGTGGCGTCTGGTACGACGGGTTCCTGGTTGTCGGCGAACGGGTTGGTGATAGGCACCGTCACAGAACCTGGTACCTGCTCGCTGCCAGTATCGTCATTGACTGCGTCAGCATCGGCAACAATCGGTATCTCAACCGCTGGTGTTGATTCTGGCTCCACCTGGTTGGTATCCGTTTGATTTGCAGAATCGTCTGTTTGTGTTTGTGTTTGTGTTTGTGTTT
>CAYPCS010000001.1:104599-114631 GCA_964409275.1 uncultured Granulosicoccaceae bacterium | reverse complement strand
GTTTCCGTGGTCGCTATCGGGATAGTCGTAGAATCGATTGCTTTTGTAACCGCGGCGACCGATTCTGAAGTACTGGTGCCAGCGGCTGTTGCCGAGTCTGTTTCGAGGCTGCTGCTGTTTTGATCGAGGGCAGCAGCGATGGCAGAACTGGTATCAAACTCACCGTCTGCGTTCGCACGGTCTTTGGGCATCAACAGCCCGTCGTCTTCTACTGCTGCTACCTCGCTGCCGGTTTTTGCGGTTTCAGTGGCGTCCGAAGGTGTGACCGGAGTAATGCTGGCTGTATTATCGGCGATGATTCCGGTGTCTGATTCTTCCTCCATCAGTTTACTGTCGGCGTCCGCAATATTGTCTGTGGCGACTGACTCTTGCCGGGCGACTGGTGAGGTCGTTTCGACGACCGGGCTGGCCGGGCCGGAGTTGCCAAAAAACATCGACAATCCCCAGGCAATCAAGCCCACAGCGGCAGCCCCCATTGCCACCAGCGGCCAGCCGAGTGCGGTAAGGAATCCCTTGCCGCCAACAGCTGCACCACCGGCGTAGACCGTGTTCAGATACTTGCTTGCCAGAATATTGACATTGGCTGGCAGGCCGCGCGATTCCCGTTGGATTTTGGTGATTGCTTTATCGGTAAACGGGAATACATCGGTGTGCCCGGCTTGATTGAGACGGGACGTTATGTAATCGCGAATTCGGCTTTCATCCATTGGTTGCAGCATGGTGACGGCATGTTCCAGGGTGAGTCCGTCGAACTCGTCAGCGATAGCGGCAAGTTCATCGTTGAGTCGCGGTTCTCCGGTCAACAACAGCCTGGCGTTTTTGGTATCGTCGCTGACAAAGGCGGGCATGATATCGATGAGTTCGGCTATTTCCTCAATAGGCGCCAGGTGCGCGTCGTCGATTGCCAGAACAACGCTCATTTGCTCGTCAGCCAGCTTTTCGAAAAGCGGGACCAGTGCATCGACGTGATCTGAAACCGATTCTGCTTCGTCGCCGCCGAGTTGATTTAATACTGCCGCGAGAAATGCGACGGTCTCAAAGTTTTCTTGCCCTTTCGCAACAAACGGTTTGATGCTGCTTTTGCAATGTTTTATAAGTTGCGACAAAAAAACCGTCTTGCCAGCACCGTGATCGCCTAGAAACAGATGCAATGACTCGCCGAACCGCAAGTGCTGCTCAAGTGTTGCCCTGACTTTCTGCGATGTTGAATCGCTGAACCTGCTCCGCTTTTTGTCATCGATGAATGGCTGTTCGCTGAGTCCGAGTTCCTCGAGCGCCTCATCGTGCAAGGTGGCCTGAACGTTTGCTTCTTCAATTGCCATAGTTCTACCCGGTGTGTTGTGTGTGATCACGCAGCAACTGGCTGCTGAAAGACGTCATGGGCATCTGATTGGAGCCTGTGACGCGTCATCGGTTCCGCGACCCCGTAAAGCAGGATCAAGTTAAACATGCAGGTTGATTCGTAGTAAACCGGCGCATGAACCGGGTAATAAAATAAATTACTACAAGTTTAGAGTAGACCGTGACTTACAGCAACGCCAGAAAGGTGGCGAAATTGACGTGGATTTTTCGACGCAGGCTTCTACAGGAAGTGGACAGGTCCCTGGTTACGGACACTCTCGCCGTTATGGCTTTCTATATTCATTGTCGCAGTGTGGTCCCGGCCAACAGCGCCGGTAGAATAGATGCTCGTGTCTGTATTTGCGGTCCCGCTATCCGGGCGTGAACGCGGTTTCAAGGCTGCTTGCCAGTAGTGCCCGATCGTAGTCAGTGGATAAAAATGCTCTGCCAATGCCTTTAAGTAAAACCAGAGTGAGAATATCGTCACGTACCTTCTTGTCTCTGCCCATTAACTCGTGACATTGGTTGCCGGTCATCGCTGCGGGGGGAGTTACCGGTAAGCCTGCCGCAACAAGGGTTTGTTCGATCTTTTTCAAGTCCGTTTCGTTTAAAAGCCCGAGTTGCGAAGAGAACCTGGCGGCGAGACACATACCTGTTGAAATTGCTTCTCCATGTAGCATCACGCCATAGCCACAGGCGGTCTCGATGGCGTGTCCAAATGTGTGGCCGAGATTCAACAATGCGCGCTGGCCCTTTTCTCTCTCGTCTGCGGCTACAATCCGTGCTTTATTCCGGCAACATCGGTCTACTATGTAGGCGAGTTTCCCTGGATGCAGGTCGAGCACTTCGGTCATATTTTCGGAGAGAAAATCGAAAAAATCCCGATCGTCAATCAAGCTGTATTTGATGACCTCTGCCAGGCCGGCGCGCAGCTCTCTTGTGGACAGTGTAGATAGCGTGTTCATATCGGCAATCACACAAGCTGGCTGATGAAACGCACCGATCATGTTTTTACCAAGCGGGTGGTTGACTCCGGTTTTGCCGCCGACTGATGAGTCGACCTGCGCCAGCAGGGTGGTAGGTACCTGCACAAATCGAACTCCGCGTTGGTAGGTCGCCGCTGCAAATCCGCAGATATCCCCGACCACGCCGCCACCGAGCGCAACGAGAGTGCAGTTGCGGTCAAAACGTTCGTTCATCAGAACATCATAGATAAGGTTGACGGTATCGAGATTTTTATTCGCCTCTCCGGCTGGAAGGATGATGTTCCTGCATTTATACCCTTGCAGGGTGCCAGTCAGCCTGGGGAGGTAGTGCGATGCGGTGTTGTCGTCGGTGACGATGAGAAGGTTCTTACCGGTGATATGCCGGGAGAACAAATCCCGGGCTTCAAGCAAACCGCTGTCGATGTAGATCGGATAGCTGCGCTCGGCCAGTTCGACCGTCAATGTGTTCATAGATGTAAGTCGTCTTTTTCCTGACTGACGGAGGCGGAGTTCTTTGCCGTTTCGCGCTGGTGAGAGTCAACCAGTCGGCAAATTCGATCCACAACGCGCCTGTGTTTCTGTTTGCTGGTGCAAATATGGATATGAGATACCGAGTGGTAGATCGGATTTCTTTGCCGACTGATCTCGAGAAGTGTGGTGCGAGGATCACCATGTTGCAGCAATGGTCGTGTGTTGTTGCGGGTGGTGCGCTCAACCTGAACATCTATATCGACATCGAGGAATACGACAATGCCGCGCTTTTTTAATCGATGCTGGTTTTCATCGCGAAGTATAGCGCCACCACCGGTTGCCAATACGATGTCTGTTTTGCGGGTGAGAAGATCAATCATACGAGCTTCCCGTCGGCGAAAACCCGGTTCTCCCTCAAAGTCGAAAATGGTGGGTATGTCCACTCCGCAGGCCGCTTCTATTTCCCGATCACTGTCATAAAAAGCCCGGCTCATACGCCGTGCCAGATGCTTTCCCACCGTGGTTTTTCCCGCGCCCATTGGTCCGATCAGAAAAATGCTGGCCATAGTGCTGTGAATTGAAAAGTTGTCAGAACATTACAGGAATAGAGATAAAATTTCAGACAAAAAAAAACCGCGTTGCCGCGGTTTTTTTGTAAGATTGAAGTCAGGGATCGTTGTGAGTTATTGATCCAGTTGAGACGTACCGTCGTTAACAATCTTTGGTGTCACGAAAACCAGCAGCTCTGATTTATCATCCTCTGATGAATTGTGCTGAAACAGTTTTCCTACAAGAGGTAGATCGCCAAAGAATGGTACAGCGTCTCTCTGCTCAATGATGGTTTGTTCATAGATACCGCCCAGAACAACCGTTTCACCGTTGGCAACAAGCACCTGGGTATTTACTTCCCGGGTATCAATACTCGGCACTCTTGTGTCGCCAGCGCCGAATACTTCACCTACCGTGTCCTTATTTACGGTCAGATCCATGATGATTCTCTCGTCCGGGGTGATTTGTGGCTTAACTTTCAAACCAAGTACCGCCTTTCGAAAGGAAATCGATGCTGCACCACTTGAGGCTGCTTCAAGGTAGGGGATCTCTACACCCTGTTCGATATAGGCTTCACGCTGGTTGGCAGTGATAACCCGTGGGCTTGAGATTACCTCTCCTCTTCCCTCTGCCTGCATGGCGGAAAGTTCGAGCTCGAGCAGTGTTCCAAACGGGAGTTTGGCAAATGCCAGACCGAGGCTGCCCGCGCGACCTATAGAAGGCAAGTTTACGTTAAAGCGGTCAATACCAAGGTCTTCGCCGTTGAGCAAGCTGGCCACCCCGTTTGAGTTTCCGGAGAGAACCACACCATCACCGTCGGCGGTTGTATCTCTGTTCACTCCAAAGCGTACGCCCATTTCGCGGTTAAAATCGTCAGTAGCGATTACAATTCGCGACTCGATCAGTACCTGACGAACCGGTACGTCGAGACGGGTGACCAGGTTACGTACCTTGCCAAGTACGTCTGATGTGTCGTTAATAAGAATCGTGTTGGTACGATCATCAATAGTGACACTGCCTCGCTCTGAAAGAACGCCGCCGGTATCTGATTTTAGAATTGCCGCCACTTCAGTCGCTTTGGCGTAATTGACCTGTACAAACTCGGTACGCAGTGGCTCAAGCTCGATTGCTTTTTGTGCAGCTTCGCGCTCGGCTGCCTCCTGTGCTGCTATTTCGCCGCTGGGAGCAACCATCACCACGTTGCCGGAACTGCGCTTATCCAGACCTTTGGTTCGCAGAATGATATCCAGCGCCTGATCCCACGGGACATTTTTAAGTCTGAGGGTTAGCTTGCCTGAAACGCTGTCACTGACAACGATATTCAGATCGGTAAAGTCTGCCAGCAACTGTAGAACCGAGCGAACTTCAATATCCTGAAAATTAAGTGACAACTCTTCACCCGAGTAACTCGGGGTGTTGTTGACGACAGGTGGCGGTGTATATTCGGGCTTGGGTGAAGAATAGTCTACACCGCGGTCCTGGGGATTGTAGGCCACATCCTGCGATGTCGGCTGTGGCGCCTGGGGCTCTTCAACGTATTCGCGGATCGGGGCACCGCTTTGTACATCTATTTGTCCGCTGCTAGCCGTACCCGGGTCTTCGTTGATAGTAACTTCAGCGTTATCCCGGAGTTGATCCGAAGTGTCGCTTTCGTAGTTCAGTGGCAGGCTCGACGGTAATTCCTGCATTGCGCCTTCTTCAGCAGCATCGGCCAGCGGTTCGGCGAAGTCATCGTCGCTGAGCAGCGGTGCCTGTTCGTCATCTACTTCTGCCAGCTCGCCCTGGGCGTCGTTGTCCAGAGTGACCATCACCCGATCACCATCTACTTCAGTTTCGTAGTTGGTCATTTCGTCAAGGTTGAGTACCAGCCGGGTGCGATCATTTGCTTCCACAATATTGACGCTCTCAACATTGCCGACACCGACGGGAACGACGCGCTTGTCCAGAGCGTTGGTAGTGCCCATCAGGTCGATGGCGATTCTGGCCGGTTCTTCGATCATAAACGATTTCGGATCAGCGACTGCCTCACTTAACTTGAAAGTGATTTGTTGCTGATTACCAGGAAGCGTTGTGTAAGTCACGTCGTCAAGGGTAGCGGCCCAACCATGGTGCGCAACAAGTGCCTGTGCACCCATTGCGATAGCCAGCAGCCGCAGTTTGCCCAAGTGCGTGCACCGGGTGATGTTGCCACTGTTTGGTGTGCCGCAGACTGTTGGTATGTTCACCGTATTTCTCCGTCGCATCGTTTTATTACTTGTCTTCTTTGCCTGGTCAGTCATAGCGATCACTCTTCCTCGCCTAGAGCCAACTGGGCCTCTCGTTGAATCCAGCCACTGATACCGTCTGGAATCAGTTCGACCAAATTGATCTGGTTTTCCGAAATTTGCACGATCTTGCCGTGGTTCTGACCAGCGTAATTGCCTGGCTGTACCCGGTGTATAGTGCCGTCGGGGTCTTGAACAAGCGCCCAGCTGGAGGCACGTTGTTTGAGAATGCCGACCATCTTCAAAGCGTCGAGCGGATAAGTCTCAAGCGTCTCGCGCCGTCGATTATCACTGGGCCTTGGCCCGCTGGTTGAAACAGTGGGTGCAGCCGATGAAAGTTCGGTTTGTGGTTTGAAAGGATCGCGTAAATCCAGCTCTGCGTAGGCGAAAGATTCGTACTGCACAAAGTCTGGAAGCGGATCGACTCGTCCCTGGTGCTTTAGGCGCGTTTGTGCGACAAATTGCTCAAGGTCTGACATATCGCTGTCGCATCCGGCCAGTACTGCGGAACCTGCTGCCAGCAGGACCGCGGTACGTAACCAGGTGAACCGTGATGTGGATTTATTCTGATTCACGCCTCTTATCCCTCATCATCTTCTAGGTAGCGGTAAGTGGTTGCAGTCAAGTCCATCTTCAGTTTTTGCAAAGATTTGTTGTTTCTGCTCGTTTTTTGAGTGCCACCTGCGGGTTGAATAGCAATGTTGTGCAAGGTAACGATCCGCGGCAGCGATGCCAATCCGCTGACGAAGTTACCAAACTGGTGGTAGTTGCCGGTCACCGAAATCTTGATCGGATACTCGACATAGAACTCTCTGGCTATTTCACTTTCAGGCTTGAAGTATTCGACTTCCAGACCGGCTGCCACGCTGGTTTGAGACAAGTCTATAAGAAGGCTTTCGATATCGGTCTTGTTGGGCAGCTGGCGCAACATGACGTTAAAGGTTCGCTTCATCTCACTGAGTTGCTCGACATATGCTTCGCGGTTAGCGGCCTTGGCCTGAGTCGTGTCAAACAAGGTTTTTAAATCACCTTCCTTGCTTGCTATACGCTCAAGATCATTAAACTTTGGCATGACCATCGACCAGATGCCGAATCCGATGATCGCGGCAAAACCGAGTGCCAAAACGAATGCCCGCGCTGCAAATGGTGCCGATCCGATCTTTTTAAGATCACTGGCTTCCAGACTCTGCAGGTCTGAGAATGCTTGTCCGATATCCACGTTTAACCCCTACTCGTCACTAATTGCTAATTGTGTGTCTTCAGCTGGTGCAACAGATTGAGACAGGCGCAGTTTGAAGGTGCTTATGCCGCTGTCTTTTGCAGACTGAATGACATCCAGACCTGGTTCCTTGAACCAGTCTGATGCATCGAGGTTTCGCATCAGAGTTGAAACCCGGGCGTTTGAATCGGCCCGGCCCTCGAAGGTGAGTCGGTCCTTATCCTGCTTCATCGACAGCAGGAAAACACCGTCAGGAACCCGTGCTGCCAGTTCCTGGAAGGTATGTACCACCTGCGGTCGCTTGGTCTGCAGTTCCTGAATAATGTCCATTCGGGCCAGCAGATTAGACTTGGTCGATTCGAGCTCTTCGATTTCCTTGAGCTCTGCCTTGAGTTTGTCGACTTCACGTTGCAGGTAGTTGTTACGAGCTTGCTGGTGATCGATTTTTGTTTGTACATAATTCATACCGGCGAACACAACCGCCGCACCAACGATGGCCGTGAATAAGGCGCTGATGCCAAACTCTTTGGTTCGCTGGCTGCGTTGTTCCTCGCGCCAGGGGAGTAGATTAATTTTCGCCATCAGTCGAATCCTCGAGTGGCCAGACCACATGCAATCATCATCGCCGGGCCGTCAGATTGAAGGCGCTGCTGTGCCACACTTGAGGCGCAATCAATGTTCTGAAAGGGGTTGGCGATTTTCGTTGGGGTGCCGATTTGCGCTTCTATTAATTCTGCTATCCCCGGAATTTCTGCACATCCGCCGGCCAGCAGGATCTGGTCAACATAGTCGTTCTGGTCAGCTGAAAAAAAGAACTGCAGAAAACGGTTGGCCTGCTGCACCATCTGGTCCTTGAAGGGACTGAGTATCTCCGGCTCGTAGTTGTCCGGAAGACCGCCAACACGTTTGACGCGACCGGCATCTTCATAAGACAACCCGTACCGACGCATTATTTCTTCTGTAAGCTGCTTGCCACCGAACGGTTGTTCCCGCGTATAAACCAGCGAGTCCTCGCGAAATACACTCAAGCTGGTCATAGTGGCGCCGATGTCGAGTACGGCAATAGTTTTATCTGCCCAGTCAACATCGGTTTGCTGCTGGATCATTTTGCAGGTGTGCTCAATGGTGTAGGGTTCGATATCGACTACCTTTGCCGATAGCCCGCCGATTTCACAAGCGGCAGTGCGTTCCTCTACGTTCTCGCTTCGGGAAGCAACCAGTAACACGTCGTTGCTGGCCGGTTGATCATCGGATGGCCCGATTACCTGGTGATCCAGATTTACCTCTTCGAGTGCATAGGGGATGTATTGATCTGCCTCAAGCTGAATCTGGGCTTCCAGTTCGCCGGGTTTCAGTCCTGCCGGCATCTGGATAACCTTGGTAATGACCATCGCGCTCGGGACGGCCACGGCGGCGAATTTTTTCTTCGACCCCGATTTTTGCAAAGCTCTCTTGATTGCTTCGCCGACGGCCTCCACGTCCTGCAGGCTCTTATCGTTCATGGCGTTAGCGGGTAGGGGTTCAACCGCGTAGCTCTCTATCCGATATGCCGATTTCGTGCGACTGAGTTCAAGCAGCTTCACCGAAGTGGAGCTGATGTCGACCCCGACGAGGTTCGATTGTGTGTTTCCGAATGAAAAATTCATAATAGGGAGTAGCGCCCTGCAAATATGCTCAAGTAAAGATTCAATCCAAAAAAAGGTTTTGAATTCTTAATAAGTTGCAAAGGTTTTTTCACAAAAAGTCTTGCAACTGCCATAATGAATCTGCAAAAGGCACTCCAGGTTTTTTTCCTCACGCGCCAAAAACGTTAAAAAACGCTCAAATAGGTGAGATAATTGGTACTACAGTTGACAAACAAGGCGACAACGGGTCTCGGTCCGGTTCTGCGCCGTTTAGCGGGTGTTGAAATTTGATAGGCAAGATAGTCAAGGTGCTTCTGGGGTTGACGGTCCTGGCAGTAGTCATTGTCGGAGTGGCCGGCTACCTTACTTACAAGCGTCTGGAACCAAATCTTCCGGATATTGACGCGCTGGCAGACGTTGAATTGCATGTACCCCTTTCTGTGTACACAAAAGACGCCAGATTGATCGCCGAGTACGGCGAAAAGCGCCGTGAGCAGCTGTTGATCGAAGATACTCCCCAGATATTGATTGATGCGGTGATTGCATCTGAGGATGATCGATTTTACGAACACCCGGGTGTTGACTATCAGGGATTGATTCGCGCTGGCATCAATTTGCTGAAAACCGGGAAAAAAGGTCAGGGTGGCAGCACCATCACCATGCAGGTAGCGCGCAACATATATTTGTCGCCGGAAAAAACCTACATCCGAAAAATTAACGAAATTTTGCTTGCATTGAAAATCGAGCGCCAAATAAGCAAAGCGTCAATACTGGAGTTGTACCTGAATATCCCCTACCTGGGCAATCGAGCCTACGGTGCTGCATCGGCAGCGAAGGTGTATTACGGGAAAAAAGTATCGGAGCTCGATTTAGCAGAAGCAGCGATGATTGCCGGTCTGCCGAAAGCCCCGTCGCTCTACAATCCCATTGTCAATCCCGAGAGAGCACTGGTCAGACGTAACTATGTGTTGCGCCGAATGCGGGAGCTGAACAAGATAACAGGTGCTCAATATCGTGAAGCAATCGAGCGACCGGTGACTGCCAAATTGCACCGCACCGCCAGCGAGACCGAAGCTGGGTATGTTAGTGAAATGGCGCGGGCGCAGATGGTGTCATGGCTGGGTTCGAAAGCCTACACCGGCGGATATAAGGTATATACCACCATAGACAGCAAACATCAGGCTGCGGCGACAGCGGCGTTGCGCAAGGCGTTGCTGGACTATGAAAAGAGACATGGCTTTCGTTTGCCCGGTAAGGCAACGGAAGAAGAAGCCCAAACTCAACAGAGCATTGACGAGTTATTGGCGAACTGGCCGGGACACGGTGATCTTCGTTCAGCACTGGTAACAGCAACTTCAGAAAAATCGGTCAGCGCGGTATTGCAGGGTGGGGAGACCATTCGAATTCCGTGGGAAGGAATGGAGTGGGCGTCACCGCGCAGCGAAGCAGACCCTGAATTACCCGAGTTCACCAGTGCTACACAAATCCTGAGCCCGCTCGATATCGTGTACGTGACTACAGGCCCGGCAGATACCACCAGGCAACCTGCCTCACAGGAAAACACCACAGAAAACACC
>CAYPCS010000001.1:0-104499 GCA_964409275.1 uncultured Granulosicoccaceae bacterium | reverse complement strand
CCCGGCAGATACCACCAGGCAACCTGCCTCACAGGAAAACACCACAGAAAACACCACAGAAAACACCGCCGAAAACACCGCCAGCGCCGATGGCATTTACACATTGGCGCAAATGCCAGAGGTAGAAGGTGCTCTGGTAGCACTTTCACCGGCAACAGGGAAGGTAATGGCACTGGTCGGCGGATTCGATTTTTACCGCAGCAAATTTAACCGGGTGGCGCAAGCCTATCGCCAGCCTGGTTCGAACTTCAAGCCTTTCATTTATTCCGCAGCACTGGAATATGGCGACACGGCAGCAACAATATACAACGATACGCCAGTGGTTCTTGAAGACAACGTACTGGAGGACGAATGGCGTCCGAGAAATTACTCGGGTCGTTTTTTCGGACCTACCCGGCTGCGTGAAGCACTGGTCAAATCTCGCAATCTGGTATCAATCAGGGTGCTTCAGGAGCTGGGAATTCCGAGAGCCGTGCGCTACGCCGAGCGTTTTAATTTTGAAAGTCGTAGTTTACCGAGAAACTTGTCACTGGCACTAGGCAGCGGAGATATGACCCCGCTTCAACTCGCCACCGGCTATACCGTATTTGCTAATGGTGGTTATTCACTTGCCCCGAGGTTCATTGAAAAAATTGTTGATGGTGACGGCAAAGTGATCTTCGAAGCAGCAGCGGTCGAGTATTGTGATACGGAGGAAGAGTGCAATCTATTGGGTCCCCAGGAAGGAACAGAACCGGTTGAAGATGTTGCCGCCATTAATCTGGAGCTTGAAAATGAAGAATCAGAAGAGTCTGGCACTTTGCAACTGGGTGCCGCGCTCGCGAGCGAATCCACTACCGGTATACCACCAGCGCCTGAGCTTATTGTTGCACGCCGGGTAATTGAGGAACGCAATGCCTTTATCATGCGGTCCATTATGCGTGAGGTTGTCCGCCGTGGTACTGCAACCAGAGCAAAAGTACTGCAGCGTGAGGACATCGCGGGTAAAACCGGTACAACCAATGATCTCTATGATGCGTGGTTTACCGGTTTCAACAGCGCAGTCGTTGCGACAGCGTGGATCGGTTATGACGAACAAAAATCTCTGGGCCCCAAAGAGAGCGGTGGTGTAGCAGCGCTGCCGATGTGGATTGACTATATGCGTGTGGCGCTTGATGGTGTTGCCCAGGACAAAGAGTATCAGCCGGAAGGCGTTGCTACTGTTCGTATAGATCGAAAGACCGGCAAGCTTGCAACCCCCGGCAGTGATAATTCCTATTTTGAGTTTTTTATGGAAGAAAACGTACCCACCGAATACGCCGAAGGCAAGAAGCCTTCAATGCAGCAGCAGATTAACGCTGTGCAGGTAAACCGACCGATAGTTCAGAGTGGCCAGCAGAGTAACGGTGGTCGAGTGTCTGCAGAACCTGCTGTGCGTGCACCGGCAGCAATCGATCAACAGAAGTCGCGAAAGAAAAAGCTTGAGCAATTGTTTTAACGCATGTTTGCAACACGCAATGTCCGGGTACTACTACCTACTCTGATGATGCGTCGTGAAATTGGGGGCTGAGTTCGTGCAGTACCTCGACCAGGTATTCGACATTGTCCGGGTCGATGTGCTGGTGAATTCCATGCCCCAGGTTAAAAATATGCCGATCACCCGTGCCATAGCTTTCAAGCACCCGTAATACCTCTTCCCGGATTTTCTCCTGCGTGCCGTAAAGCACACCGGGATCGAGATTGCCCTGCAGTGCCACCCGGTTTTCCGTCAGTTTTCGGGCGTCGCTCAAGTCAATAGTCCAGTCAACACCAACAGCATTGCACCCGGTACGGGCGATATCAGGCAGCCACATACCGCCGTTTTTGGTGAACAATGTTATGGGTATATCGGGATGGCTGGCTTTCAACTCGTTGACAATCGTTTGCATGTAGTTGAGCGAGAATACCCGATACGCACGAGGACTGAGAATGCCGCCCCAGGTATCGAATACCATTAGAGCTTGCGCTCCTGCTTTGGCCTGAGCGCACAAATAAGCAATGGTGGTATCTGTTATTTTGCCCAGGAGCATGTGTAAGGCATTTTCGTCACCGTACATCAATCGCTTTATATGAGCGTAGTCTTTGCTTGATCCACCCTCCACCATATAAGTGGCTACTGTCCAGGGGCTACCGGCAAATCCGATCAGTGGCACACTGCCATCGAGTTCAGTGCGAATAAGTCGCACTGCATCCATAACGTAGCGCAATTCGATTTCCGGGTCGGGGACGCCCAGATTTTTTATCGCGTCGGGAGTTCTTGCGGGACGTTTAAATCTGGGTCCTTCCCCTGTTTCAAAGTAAAGGCCGAGCCCCATCGCGTCAGGCACAGTAAGAATGTCGGAAAAAAGTATAGCGGCGTCCAGCCGAAAGCGCCTGAGTGGTTGCAGGGTTACTTCACAGGCCAGTTCAGGGGTGCTTGCCAGGGTCATAAAATCCCCGGCACGTTTTCGTGTTTCCAGGTATTCGGGCAGATAACGGCCCGCCTGGCGCATGATCCAGACGGGAGTTCTGTCGACTTTTTGGTTGCTCAGAACCTTTAGAAATCGGTTGTTTTTTATTGAATCCATGTATGTGCAGGTCTCGTCTGAGTGCTTCAGATTTCAAGATAACCGAGTATACCTTCTGCAGCGTTGCGTCCCTCAAACACGGCAGTCACTACCAGGTCCGACCCTCGCACCATGTCGCCACCGGCAAATATTTTTGGATTCGAGGTTTGGTGCTTGAGTGCGTTTTTCTCCGGTGCGATCACATGGCCATAGCTATCTATTTCAACGCTGTGATGCTTCAACCAGTCTGGTGGACTGGGACGAAACCCGAATGCAATCAGCACCGCATCGGCGGCGATTGTTTCCTCGGTACCCGCGACCGGTTCCGGTGTGCGTCTGCCACGCACGTCGGGCTCACCCAACTGTGTTGTAATTACTTTAACACCTGTGGCCTGTTGATCGCCGGTGATTGCAACGGGTTGTCGGTTCCACAGGAACTTGACTCCTTCTTCCTTCGCATTGAGTACTTCTCGCCTTGAGCCTGGCATATTGGTCTCATCGCGTCGATATGCGCAAGTTACCGAGGCTGCACCCTGGCGAATTGCCGTTCGATTGCAATCCATTGCGGTATCACCACCGCCAAGTACCACGACATGTTTGTCTTTCAGGTCGATGTGTTCGTCTGTTCCCCACTGGTGCAGATTGTTGACGCTTGATATCAGATACGGCAAAGCATCACTGACTCCTTCCAGTGTTTCGCCCGGAAAACCACCGCGCATAGAGGTATAGGCGCCCATGCCGAGGAATACAGCGTCATATTGTTCTAGCAATTCGTCCAAACTTATATCAGAGCCGATCATAGTATTGAGTCTAAATTCAACACCCATATCCTCCATGATTTTCCGACGCGTAAATACCACCTCTTTCTCCAGTTTGAATGGTGGAATACCGAACGTTAGCAGGCCACCAATTTCGCCGTAGCGATCAAACACCACCGGCGTTACGCCGTTGCGCACCAGAATATCGGCGCAACCGAGTCCGGCCGGGCCAGCGCCAACAACGGCTACGCGTTTATCGGTCTTTAACACGTGTGACATATCCGGGCGCCAGCCCTGCTTCAATGCTTCGTCCGTAATGTATTTTTCAATCGAGCCTATAGTCACCGCACCGAAGCCATCGTTAAGGGTGCAGGCTCCTTCACACAGTCTGTCCTGAGGACATACGCGTCCGCACATCTCCGGCAGTGAGTTGGTGCGGTGGCTCATTTCTGCCGCCTCGAACAGATTGCCTTCCGCGACCAGTTTCAGCCAGTTAGGGATATAGTTGTGAACCGGACATTTCCATTCACAATAAGGGTTGCCGCATGCGAGGCATCGTTCGGATTGAGACGCCGCTGTTTCCGGCTCGAATTGCCCGTATATTTCATCAAACCTGACGATGCGCTCGGCAGCAGGGGTTTTCTCCGGATCCTGTCGGGGAGCGTCCAGAAACTGAAAGACATTTGCCATGAAAATTACCGCCGTTAAACCACACGCCGGTGGTTGCGTTAGGGGGAAACGTTGTAATTTGCGGATGGGCGATAATCGTGCCTGCAGAGGCCGGGTAGCCCGTTTCCGTCGGGGCGGTTCACAATCAGGTAGTGAGTTTTGATTTTATCAATGCGCTGACAGAGGACATATCTGCTCTGCCCTGAAGCTGCGGTTTCAGTTTGCCCATGACTTTGCCCATGTCGCGGATGCTTGATGCGCCCGTTTCGGTAATTGCGGCGTCGATTAACCCCATAACTTCACCTTCAGGCAGGGCCTCTGGCAGGTAGTTTTGAATAATGCCGAGTTCAGCAACCTCTATGGCCGCAAGATCTTCGCGATCACCCTTTTGATATTGTTCTATCGATTCCCGACGCTGCTTTGCCATTTTGTCGAGAATGGCGATCATGGCAGCGTCATCGGTTTCTACGCGCTCATCTACTTCGCGCTGTTTTACCGCGGCCGAGATCAGGCGAAGCACCGCTAGCTGCGATTTGTCGCCGCTTTTCATGCACGCTTTGATGTCCGCCATCAGACTGGCTTTTATTGCCGACATGACGGGTAAATCAATAAAGTCTTACGCGGCGCGAAACTTCTTTAGACAGTTTTTTCTGATGTCGCTTTACGGCAGCTGCGGCTTTTCGCTTGCGCTCGGTAGTCGGTTTTTCGTAGTACTCACGACGGCGGGTTTCCGTCAAAACCCCGGCTTTTTCACAGGAACGCTTGAAGCGTCGCAGTGCTATTTCGAAAGGTTCGTTCTCTTTAACGCGTACGGATGGCATCGTTGGTTATTTCTCGTCTCGCCTGGCTGGGCGGGTTGTGTCATGGTGGATGAACGCAGGATAATCTGTTTTTTGCGCTTAGCCCTCTGATTATAAGGGTTTATACGCTACAAGCAAGTAATCGACCCGTCTATGGGTCTCTTGACGACATTCGCCCAAGGCTCACCACATTGAAAGTACTCGGAATTGAAAGTTCTTGCGATGAAACCGGTATCGCGCTCTACGATACAAATGCGGGTCTGATCGCCGATGTTTTACACAGTCAAGTGGAGCAACATCAGGCGTACGGGGGTGTGGTTCCAGAGATTGCGTCTCGGGATCATGTGCGTACCTGGGTACCTCTATTGCGGGAGTGTCTCGCGCAAGCCGGCATCGGTGTCGCCGAGATTGACGCGGTCGCCTATACGGCTGGTCCAGGACTCGCGGGTGCCCTTTTTACTGGCGCCGTAGCAGGTCGTGCACTTGCGTGGACAATGGGTGTGCCGGCGTTAGGGGTGCATCATATGGAGGCCCACTTGCTCGCTCCAATGCTGGAGACTCGCAGTCCGGCTTTTCCGTTTGTTTGTTTGCTCGTCTCCGGGGGCCATACCCAACTGGTTCGGGTAGACGGTGTCGGACGATATCGTTTGTTGGGCGATACTCTGGATGATGCCGCCGGAGAGGCGTTCGACAAGACAGCCAAGATGCTGGGGCTTGGCTATCCGGGGGGACCCCGTTTGGCAAAAAAAGCCGAAAACGGCAATGAAAACCGCTTTACGTTTACGCGTCCTATGCTTAACCGGCCGGGGCTAGACTTCAGTTTTAGCGGTTTAAAAACCGCGGCAATCACTGCCTTTGCAAAAGTACCGGATGATGATCAAACGGTGGCTGATATCGCTGCCGGCTTTCAATCGGCGGTGGTGGAAACTCTGGTGGTCAAATGCCGTCGGGCGCTGGAACAGGAGAAACTTGGTCATCTGGTAGTCGCCGGCGGGGTTGCCTCAAACACACAACTGCGTTCCGCGCTGGAGTTAATGGTTACCGGTCTGGATGGAGAACTTTATTGCCCGAGACTTGAATTCTGCACCGATAACGGAGCAATGATTGCGTATACCGGGGCGATCCGGCTGGCTGCCGGAGAAAAAGCAGATCGTTCTGTTGTGATTAAACCCCGTTGGCCGATTGACGATATGCAGCCACCGGAGGCCAGCAATGGAAAGTAGCGTGATTTTATAAAGAACTGCTATCACTTCTTCTCGCCAATTTTAGGCTCGCTACCGTTCATGAGCCGCATGATGTTTTGACGATGGCGCCAGAATACGAGGACCGCAATCACTGCTCCGCATAGGGCGATGTGGGCTGACCTGGTGGTTATCCAGAGAAACAACGGTAGTATCAGCAAGCTCGTGAGGGCAGCCAGAGATGAGTAGTGGGACGCAAGGCTCACCGCTAGCCAACTTGCGATAACGAGCAAACCGGATAACCACGAGAGCCCGAATACTGCACCAAAACCGGTGGCGACACCTTTTCCGCCTTTAAACTGAAAGAATAGCGGATACAGATGACCCAACACGGCGGCAACTGCGGTACTGCCAATCCATAACGGCTCAGCCTGCATCCATTGCGCGAAAAATACTGGCGCAAAACCCTTGAGCGCGTCGCCTAGCAATGTAATTGCTGCGGGGAGCTTTCCACCAACTCTTAGCACATTGGTTGCCCCCGGGTTACCTGATCCCTCGGAACGTGGATCGGCCAGCCCCATCGCCTTACAGACTATAATTGCGGTGGAGATAGAACCGACCAGATAGCCGAGCACGGGGAAAAGTAGTTGCATCCGGGATCCTGATTTAACAAAGAAACGCGTGCGCGCATTATGCGGTATAAATGCCTGCGACGTAAAAACGGCGACATAGGCGGCGTTATGGAAATATTGCTGGAGCAGGCTCAGAAATTTGAACGCGATCGATACTAAAAAATTCGATGTAGTGGCAGATCTCGTCGTAAAGGCCGGTGAGCGCGCGCACTCAAGCTATGCCGATCATGCGGCAGTCGCGGATACCATTGCTGACCGGCTCTACGAAAGACTAACGCTGCTCAAGTCTCGACCTGAGCGCATTCTGGATCTTGGCACTGGCGATGGTCGACACCTTGAGCAGTTGGCAAAGCGATTTCCCCGCGCAACGATTATTGGTGCAGATATCTGTCAGGCGGGTCTGCAATCGCGACGACGAGCGAGACGCTTTTGGCAACGCCCTGCATCACTGGTGTGTCTGGATGCCAGCAAGCCGTTGCCATTTGCGAGCGCATCATTCGATCTGGTCCTGTCTAATTTATTGCTACCATGGATCTTGCCTGCGGAGGTCTTTGCCAGTGAGTTAAATCGTTTGCTAACACCTCAAGGTGCGTTTTTTGTTAGTTCGGCGGGGCCGGATACTCTTAGAGAACTTCGAATTGCCTGGCAGCAGCTCGATACCGCTGAACATGTTAATGCGTTTTTGGACATGCATGATGTGGGCGATTTGTTGCACCGTGCGGGAATTTCTGATCCGGTAATGGATGCGGAGCGTTTACAGGTTACCTATAGCTCTGTGGATAAACTGTTGGACGAACTTGTAAACACGGGTTGTACCACTGTACTTGCCGGGCGTCGAAGAGGGCTGACTGGCTCCGATATTCGTCAACGGATTGCTGAAAATTATCCGACTGACTGCTCCAATAAAAAGTCTGCAAGTGCAATGATTTTTGCAACGCTTGAAGTCGTCTATGCTCATGGCTGGAAAGGCAAAGCGAGGTTACCGGACGGTGTGCTTCCGGTGAGTCTGCAGCATTTGCATCGTCGGCCAGGCAAATAAATACTGAATCAGGTTAGCAAGGCCTTGCCGATACACTTTTTAGTGATTATCATCATTACAGAAATGACTGAAATCGAAGTTCTTTAGCAACCGTCGTCCAGTCTCCCCATAACATTGCTTACCTGTGCACCTGATGGATTGTGGGTCATGTAAAGGTAAGTTAACATTCACCCAATAGCTGCAGAGTGATCAGCATGGTCGTCAGACAGCAGGATAGTGAGACCGGCGACACCCAAATCATTGTTACTGGTAACAGGTCAATGAGTTGGCGAGCAAACGTGGTATTGGCAGCGTCTCTCGGGGCGGTAAGTGCGATATTCGGAGCGGGAATTGCCTGGTTTGGTTTCTGGATGGTGTTGCCATTTGCGGGTCTTGAGTTTTTGTTGGTGATTTTTTGTCTGGGCAGGGCCTATCGGAAACTGGGCTTTACCGAGGTGATATCGCTACGAGGTGATAACGTGGTGATAGAGACCGGCTATAATCAGCCGGATAACACGATGGAGTTGCCACGGCACTGGAGCAAACTGAAATTTGATAATCCGTCCAGTTTATTCGAGACGGGGACGCTACAAATAATAGCGAATGGCCGCAGCATGGAGTTGGGACGTTTGTTGAATAAAGAAGAGAAACGAGAGCTGCACAGGGAGTTGCAGAGGGCAGTACGGACAGATATGCCCAGGCTCAGGTTGATTTCCTAATGCAGTCCGGGGTTCCCCGGACTCGAACAACACAAATATTTAGTGCCTGTCTGTCACCTTCATTAGTGGTTTGACAAGCTAGAATCCTGAATTACCTAAAATTGGAGAAGGTCCTGATGAGGTCCCCAATGTCATTGTTTACCCGTTGGCTGTTTGCAGTTTCGGTACTGTTTTTTGGCCATTCTGCTTTTGCAGCGCTTGGTGATGTCAATATGCCAGTGGGTGTCACACCAATCAGTCAGGAAGTCTACGGTTTGCACATGCTGATCTTCTGGATCTGTTGTGTGATTGGTGCGCTGGTATTCGCGGTTATGTTTTACTCGATGTTCAAGCATCGAAAATCCAAAGGTGCAAAAGCCGCCGATTTTCACGAAAGCACCACCGTCGAGATCATCTGGACGGCCGTGCCGCTTGTCATTTTGATTGCCATGGCGATCCCTGCCGCCCGAACACTCATTGCCATGGAGGACACCGGTAACGCTGATTTAACCGTCAAGGTAACCGGTTATCAGTGGAAATGGCATTACGAGTATCTCGATACCGGAATCAGCTTTTTCAGCACCCTGGATGCAGAACACAACAAAGCCCGGCAGGTTGGGTCAGGGGTTGATGTAAGCCAGATCGACAATTACCTGAAGGAAGTAGATAACCCGCTGGTGCTGCCTGTTGGGAAAAAAGTGCGATTCCTGCATACAGCCTCGGATGTTATTCACTCCTGGTGGGTGCCGGATCTTGCAGTGAAAAAAGATGCGATACCGGGTTTTATCAATGAAAACTGGGCGCTTATTGAAAAGCCCGGTGTCTATCGCGGCAAGTGCACAGAACTGTGTGGTCGCGATCACGGGTTTATGCCGATTGTAGTTGAGGCCGTACCTGAAGAAGAGTATCTGGCGTGGGTCGCGGAACAGCAGCCAGCGCTTGCTGAAACCGGCGCTGAAGGTGATGCCACAGCAGGAGGGGGCGCCGCCGCTGAAGATTCTGATCGCGAGTGGTCGATGGATGAACTAATGGCCGAAGGTGAAGCGGTATACGGCCAGGCATGTGCTGCTTGCCATCAGGCAAACGGACAGGGAATCCCGGGTGCGTTTCCGGCGATTGGGGGTAGTCCGGTGGCTACCGGGCCGATAGATGCTCATATCAACACTATCTACGCCGGTGTGGCGGGGTCGGCAATGGCGTCGTTTGCCAATCAATTAAGCGATTCTCAAATGGCTGCGGTCATCACGTATCAGCGAAACGCTTTTGGCAACACCGTAGGCGATTTGGTGCAGCCTGCGGCGATAAAAGCATTGCGCTAGCGAACTGAACCAAATTCAAAACAGATTCTATTGGAGCCACTTATGAGTTATGCATCAGCAGAAGACCACGAGCATGATGATCACCACGGCCCTGCCAAAGGCTGGACGCGCTGGATATATACAACCAATCATAAAGATATTGGTACGTTGTATTTGCTGTTTGCGCTGGTGATGTTCTTTATCGGTGGCGGCATGGCTCTGATTATCCGCGCCGAATTGTTTCAACCCGGATTGCAGATCGTCGATCCGCTGTTTTTTAATTCAATGACGACGATGCACGCACTGGTGATGATATTTGGCGTGGTGATGCCTGCGTTTGTCGGTTTGGCAAACTGGATGATTCCGATGATGATCGGGGGCCCTGACATGGCTCTCCCCAGATTGAACAACTGGAGCTTCTGGATTATGCCGTTTGCATTCCTGATGCTGTTGTCGACGTTGTTTATGGAAGGAGGCGGCCCGGCGGGCGGATGGACACTCTATGCGCCACTGTCGTTGCAGGGCGGAGACAGCTTTGCGTTTGTGATTTTCTCTATCCATTTTATGGGTATCTCGTCAGTAATGGGGTCAATAAATATTGTCGCCACTATTTTCAACATGCGCGCACCTGGCATGACGCTGATGAAAATGCCGTTGTTCGTATGGACCTGGTTGATCACTGCATACCTGCTTATTGCGGTGATACCGGTGTTGGCCGGTGCGGTTACCATGCTATTGACCGACCGCTACTTCGGCACCAGTTTCTTCAGTGCTGCAGGCGGCGGTGATCCGGTCATGTATCAGCACATTTTCTGGTTTTTTGGCCATCCGGAAGTGTACATTCTGATCTTGCCGGCCTTTGGAATCATTTCCAGTATCATCCCCACGTTCGCACGTAAGCCTCTCTTTGGTTACGCATCGATGGTCTATGCAACGGCTTCAATAGCCTTTCTGTCGTTCATTGTCTGGGCGCATCACATGTTTACCGTTGGCATGCCGCTAGCCGGTGAAATGTTCTTCATGTTTGCCACAATGATGATTTCGGTACCGACTGGCGTTAAGGTTTTTAACTGGATCGCTACCATGTGGCGGGGCTCAATGACTTTCGAAACACCGATGCTTTTTGCTGTCGGGTTTTTAGTGATGTTTACTATAGGTGGTTTGTCTGGCTTGATGCTGGCTATAACTCCAGCGGATATCCAGTATCACGACACCTATTTTGTGGTGGCGCATTTCCACTATGTATTGGTGCCCGGTGCCATTTATTCGATTATGGCCGCAACCTATTACTGGATGCCGAAGTGGACTGGTAATATGTACGATGAGAAGTGGGGGAAAATTCACTTCTGGGTATCTACAATATTTTTGAACGTATTGTTTTTTCCAATGCACTTTGTCGGACTGGCGGGAATGCCGCGACGCATCCCGGATTACAGCATGCAGTTTGCTGACTGGAATGCCGTTGCAACTATAGGTGCGTTTGGATTTGGATTCTCCCAGCTTATCTTTGTCTATATAGTTTTTAAATGCATAAAAGGTGGCGAGAAAGCCACGACCGAAGTTTGGGAAGGCGCAGATGGCCTGGAATGGACCGTACCGTCGCCAGCGCCTTATCACACGTTCGAGACGCCTCCGGCGATCAAATAACTGCTTTTGCAAAGGCCTTGCGACAAATAAAGCAGAGCACAGAGGCAGGTGAATAGCCTGCCCGGGACATAAAAACGGTGATGAGCGAACAAAAACCCGGCAACTACAAAGTGCCGATTATCCTTGCGGTAATCGCCTTGTGTTTTTACGTGTTGAGTATTGTTATGCAATTCCTGAATAACGGAGCCACCGGATGAACGCGCTTCGAAAAGCCCACTTTTATTTAGCCGGCAAGCTTTGTCTGCTGGTGGTTGGCATGTTCGGATTCGGTTATCTGATGGTGCCTATTTATGACATTCTTTGCGAGATTACAGGGCTAAACGGCAAAACGTCCTCGGTGGCGATGGTGGCACCGCAAGCGCCCGCACGCACAGATCGACTGGTGACCGTGGAGTTTGTTTCCGTGGTCAACTCCTCGGCGGCATGGAGTTTCAAACCGGTGCAGCGCACGATGCAGGTGGTGCCGGGGCAGACCTATGACGCCTCTTATGAGGTGGTTAATTTGACCGGGCGACCGGCAGTTGGTCAGGCGGTTCCCAGTGTTGCCCCTTCTTCTGCCGCAAAGTATTTCAACAAAATTGAGTGCTTTTGTTTTACCCGCCAGGAGTTTGGTAAAGGTGATCGCAAGGTTATGCCGCTAATTTTCTTTATTGAAGAAGATCTGCCGCAAAGTGTAGACAGAGTGACTCTGTCCTACACCTATTTCGACACTGGTGATGAACCTGTCGATTTGTCCGACAGTTAAATACAAAACAACGGAACGATTCTTATGAGCTCTCCGAGTAGTTACTACATTCCACACGAAGCGAAGTGGCCGATTGTCGGATCGATCGCGCTGTTCATGTTTTTTATGGGTTTTGCCACATTTTTAAATGGCGGCAACTACCTTGTCATGGCAGCGGGTGGGGTTCTGCTGGTGTTTATGATGGTGCGCTGGTTTGGTGATGTTATCGCGGAATCTGAGGGTGGAACCTACAGTCCGCAGGTAGATGTCTCCTTTCGTATGGCCATGATGTGGTTCATTTTTTCGGAAGTGATGTTTTTTGGCGCGTTTTTCGGTGCGCTGTTTTACGCTCGAATTTTCTCGGGCCCCTGGTTATCGGGGTTGGGGGAGGGCGGCGCTGCGGCAACTAACGCGGTGCTTTGGTCCGGCTTCGACTACGTGTGGCCTAACAACGGCCCGGCAGAACTTGGTGGCAATTACGAAGTGATGAGCTGGCTGGGGTTGCCTGTTATCAATACTTTGATACTACTAACGAGTGGTGTGACTGTCACCATCGCACATCACGCGATCAAAGACGGTGATCGCAAGAAGATGGTGCGCTGGTTACTCGCAACCGTAGTGCTGGGATTTTTGTTTGTAGCCTTACAGGTGCTCGAATACAAGGAAGCATACAGCCATCTAAACCTCAAGCTGACAACAGGTATATATGGTTCGACCTTTTTTATGTTGACAGGTTTTCACGGATTCCATGTGACGATGGGTGCCGTTATCCTGTTGTTTGTGATGTTGCGCGGAACGCGTAACCATTTTTCAGCGACCAATCACTTTGCCTTTGAAGCTGCCGCCTGGTACTGGCACTTTGTTGACGTGGTTTGGCTTGGTTTATTTATCTTTGTTTATATTATCTAGACATTGTGGTGAGGGGCATGGCTGATGTGCCCCTCAACCAGTGATAGAGAAAAACCTGTTCAGAATGTCTCTGTTTTAACAGGCGAATCTCATAACATTCAGGGTCAAAACGGTCCGGGTTTAGCCGGTAACCAGCCCAACATGCCAGCGACTACCACAATCAGTATCGCGATAATTGAAAAACCAATCCGCCAGGTTAGCGCTTTTACTGTTCTCTTTTTACTACCATCATCCTTAACAAGAAAGAAAAGCCCTGAGAACAAACTGGCGATTACTGCCAGCAGCAAGAGAACAACTACAACCTTAACCAGTAGCATTTGTGGCTCGCAAAAACCCAAGTGTAGCACGGGATGCGGTCGGCCCCAGGAAGGTACGTCGACGTGGTAAGGATGCCTTTTACAACCTCGTTAGTCCCTGCTGTGCTGGCAATATTTTTGACCGCTGTTTTTGCCAGGCTGGGATTTTGGCAACTGGATCGCGCGGCGGAAAAAAACAGAATACTGACCCAGACCGGGCAGTCCCTGGAAAAACCCGTAATAAACAGTCTTGTTGACCACTTCCCGGATACGGTGCGCTATCGTCAGTCCAGTTTGGCTGGCCGTTTTGATTTCAACAGACAGTTTTTACTGGATAACCGGGTACATAACGGCAGACCGGGTTACGAGGTGCTTACTCCGTTTTTTATCGAGGAAGAAGCTGATGTAATACTCGTCAACCGGGGCTGGGTTCCGCAAAATGGTGATCGTACTATCAAACCGGAAGTGGGTGACAGTACACTGATTGATAGCGTCGCTGGTACTAACCCCGCAGTAATCATTACCGGGCAGCTTGTTACGCCTTCAAAAGGCGTGACGCTGGGGCAATCAATTGATGCAACCGAAATTGCCTGGCCGCTTGTACTTCAGTATCTTGACTATCAAACTATCGCAGAAAAACTCGATAGAACATCGCTTTTTAACGCTGTATTGGTGCTCTCGGAGGGTCAGGTGTGGAGTTATACTCACAATTGGCAACCGGTGGCTAATGGCCCTGAGAAACACTACGGATACGCTTTTCAATGGTTTGCCATGATGCTTGCAGTTATCGCTTTTTACGTCTATTTGAATTTTATAAAAAGTCATGAGTGAAAATTCACAAGGCCAGTCGGTCGCGGTTAGCCGTGGCAAAATGATAGCGTTGATGGGCATTTACGCCGCACCGTTGCTGGCCGCGTGGCTGTGGCTAGGCTATGTAAGAAGCAATGAGGGTGCAGGTGTCTCGGTTAATGGAGAATTGATCAGCCCGGCGGTTCCGTTGAAAGACTTTGACCTGGTTGCAAAAGAAAATCAGGCCTGGGATGTCGACGGGCTGCGGGAAAAGTGGAGCATGGTGTACTTTACTGATGGTGAGTGTTCCAGCGTTTGCGAAGATATCTTGTATAATATGCGTCAGGTGAGGTTATCAACCGGGCGACGTATGACCAGGGTTCAGCGGGTACTCGTCACACCGCAAGTAGATGAGATGAGCAGTCGGCTGGAACAGGCCAGTGAGGGGCTGGCTGTTGTTGGAGGCTCGACAGAACAAATCAATACTTTCAGGCAACAGGTCATTGATGCTCAAACCGGGATGAGTAACTGCGTCGATTGTATCTATCTGATTGACCCTTTTGCCAATGTCATGATGCGGTTCTCCCGCGACCTTGATCCGCGAAAAATAGTTAAAGATTTAATGCATCTTCTTAAAGTCTCACGGATCGGTTAATCGCACGATCAGGATAGAATTTTGGCTACTCAATCAACTAATGAAAGCGGGCCTGTAAACATGGCCACAGCGGCCTCGATGGCAAGGCGGCCAGTCAGGATTCGGGACTTCGTTGAAATCACCAAACCCAAGGTGGTGATGCTGCTGGTCTTTACAGCTATTGCGGGTATGGTGTTGGCAGTGCCCGGGGCACTGCCATTGCAGCAAACTGTATTTGGTGTAGTTGGCATAGGCCTGGCTGCTGCATCTGCTGCTGCAATCAATCATGTGGTCGATCAGCACGCAGATTCGCAAATGCATCGCACGCGTAACCGGCCGTTGCCGAAAGGAAACCTGAGCACTGCAGAGTGTCTTTGGTTTGCAAGCGGCATCGGGCTGCTTGCAATGGCGGTGCTGGTACTTTTTGTGAACACATTGACAGCCGTGCTCACCTTTCTCTCACTGATTGGCTACGCCTGCGTCTACACAATGTATCTGAAGCGGGCTACACCCCAGAATATCGTGATCGGTGGCGTCGCGGGGGCAATGCCTCCGGTTCTCGGCTGGGCTGCGATAACCGGCCAGGTCACCGCTGAATCGCTGTTGTTGTTTCTTATCGTTTTTATCTGGACACCGCCGCATTTCTGGGCACTGGCAATTCATCGTAGAGATGATTACGCAAAGGTAAATATACCTATGCTGCCGGTTACTCACGGTAACAAGTATACACGGCTGCAAATTCTGCTATATACGATTTTGCTTGTATTGATTACAGTGGTGCCTTACTTAATCCATATGTCTGGCGTACTTTATCTCGTCTCGGCACTGGGCTTTGGCGGGTGGTTTTTATATCACGCTGTGAAAATACAAAACCCTGATGATGAACAACAGCCAATGAGAATGTTCATGGTGTCAATTCAATATTTGATGGGATTGTTTGCGGCACTGTTGCTGGATCATTACATTCCGCTTTTTATCCAGGCGTTTTAGTAAATTGATCACAACTGGCTGCGGCCTTGCTGTAGAGCGCTGTCCACTGCTTTACCAGGTTGATAAAAACCGGTTTACTATTCCAGCGTCAACCCTGCTTTTGGCTACCCCCGCCTTAATTCTTCCTTCTTATAGTCACGGCTGTATATCTGCCGGCTGACAATCCGCAATAGTGCGTTTTAACTCGTAAGGTTGGCATAAAATAGTTACGGGCTTGTACCGGTAACCGAAAGCTCACTCGGGCTCGTTGCTTCAAGCAGCAGCTTTCTGTGTCTGTGAATGATACTTGTCGAGTTTCTTATCCTGGCTGTTGCGAGAAATAGCTACAAATCCTCTGTTAGCGGGCGGAGTACTCTCGACTCTTTCACAGTTATCTTTCCCCTGTTTTGATAACCTGTTCGCAGATGTGTCAACGTTTATAGTATTGCGGGGGCGATATGAAAAAAATAATTGGCTGCAGCAGTTTTGCGACTGCATGCTTTGTAAGTGGTGGAATGATTTACGCGTCCTATCAAACGGACGGTACCGGCAGTTTTACCACAGCGGTAGCGGAAGACAGGCTATTTGTGGAAGCCGGAACAGAGTTACGTTGTGATCTTAATTTTACATCGGAAAATACAGACCCCTGGCTGGTACCGAAAGGGAGCAAGGTGATGCAGTCGGTGCCAGCTTTTGTATGGCAGTTTTCTGGGTTGTTACCGGTGACGGAATATCTGAAATCTGTAACTCTGCATGGATATGGAACCGAGGTAAAAGAGCGAGCCTGGGAAGATGTGCAGGTGGCGTTTTACGATGGTCTGCGAGCAGAGGGCGCGCGGGACTTCGAAGCAAAGATAGCTTTCGCCGGCGCGTATGCCTATGCCCCTCGCTGGCCGGAAGTAGAGTTCATTGATGTCACCGTGCCTGCAAGAGATAAGGGGTCCCGTGTGTTCAAGGTAAAGTACAATGAACCCGCTAAAAAGAAATTGACCATTGATGACTATCGTGCGCTTGTACGGGAGTTGCTAGACAACCCGGATCAAATTTCGATCGAAGAGATCCGCGAGATGGTTGATATGGCAGGCGCCAGCGTTGCGGTCGAGCAGCGTGAAACCGGCGTCATGGAAAAGAGTGACTCGCAGAGTATGATAGATCAGGATGTGGCCGAGTTTATGAAACCAGTAGACTCATCAGTTGGCGGGAATACGTCAGCGAGCCAGGGTAGCTGGAAGCTGATGCCTGATGGTTCATTGCTTTTACGATCGGTTGGTGAAGTTGTACGCTAGCGCAGCTAGCGCACTGACATTAAAATCGCCGTCACTCGGAGCAGTTTTACAATAGCGGTTCGAGTTAAAGTGGCCTGTATTCAAAAGTGCGTGGCTATTCTGTACACGTACCCACGAAGATTGTATTTTAGCGTAGCGAAAAAATGACCGCCGGCACGGCGGCCATATTCGTTGCAACTTATCAATCAGCCCCTATCAATCAGCCTGCTCGGAAAGCATAAAAGTTTTGAGCTTTTTCATTGCCGCTTTTTCTATCTGACGAATACGCTCTGCTGAAACGCTGTATTCATCTGCAAGCTCCTGTAGCGTGGTTTTATTGTCGTCATCAAGCCACCGTCTCTGCAGTATGTCACGACTGCGTTCATCCAGGTTGTGCAAACCTGCCGCCAGTGAATCTGACTGAGAGGCACTGTAGTTTTGATTCTCGGCAACGATCGCCGGGTCAGTATCGTCTTCAAACAAATATTCAGCTGGTCGAAGCGCACGTTTTTCCGACCCGTCATCAGCGCTTGTAGCGTCAAAAGAGGTGTCTCCACTGGTGAGCCGGGATTCCATCTCATAAACCTGCTCTTGCGTTACCCCCAGATCGTTTGCCACAGCCGCCGCTTCTGCCGCAGAAAACCAGCCCAACCCTTTTTTGGAGCTGCGCAGTTTAAAGAAAAGTTTTCGTTGCGCTTTTGTTGTCGCAACTTTCACGATGCGCCAGTTGCGGATTACATACTCGTGAATTTCGGCTCTAATCCAGTGGACTGCGAACGATATCAGTCGCACACCGACGTCAGGATCAAATCGCTTCACCGCTTTCATCAGGCCGATATTGCCCTCCTGAACTAAATCAGCCAGAGGTAGACCGTAACCGGAGTAGCTGCGAGCCAGGTGGACCACAAAACGCAACTGTGACATCACGAGTTGTCCGGCAGAATCGAGATCTTCTTTGTCGCGATACGATATTGCCAGTTTTTGTTCCTGCTCGGCGGTTAAAACCGGAAACGCCGCAATCTTGGCAAGGTAGCCGTTCAGGTCATCACTGACTGCCGGCACTGCCATTGGCGATGTTTTAACCATTGCATTGGCCATTCTGTATTCTCCTGTAACCGTTGATGCGGTTCATTTTAGCACTCACAAGGTAAGAGTGCTAACAAACAGATAAGTTCATTGAATTTGTCGGCATTTCAGTGGTTTCCATGAGGCTTTATGCGAGATCGTCGTTGAAAAGCCTTTACTGGGCCGTAGCAAGTATGTCGACACATTGCCAGTATAACATAAATAGTTAAGTTATTGATTAATATGTGTAAATTTTTCTTGTCCCGGCAACCGCAAACAAAGCAGCACAAAGTGAAACCAGCAGAAAGCTGGCTAGTTGCAGTGACGACAGACCGCCGGGCAAGACCTGTTTGAAAGTAGAAATGTCAACCAATACTGGTACGAGCTTTAGTCCTAGCCAACACACCACTGACCCGAAAAATGCGCCAATGATGGCAAACCCGATACTTCGATAGTAGAACGGTATCCGAAGGGTGGACAGGCTGGCACCTTGTTGGTTCATGACGTCCAGATAGTGTCTGTGGCTGCGAATATCCCGTCTCGTCAGGAGGGTGATGATCAAACTGGTGAGGGCAATGGCCAGTGCTGCGGAAGCGGCAGAAAGTACTTCGCTTAATCGCGCAGCCTCGGTGTGTTTGTCTAGCTGCTGCGCGTTTGAGTCTACAAATATGATGCCGGGGAGGGCAGTTATCTCGGCTACAAGCCTGTTCAAATTGTTTGAGTCTACCTGGCTGGTTAAGGTTAATTCCAGAACCTTTGGGAGCTCGCCCGGTTTATCGCTGGTAGCGGGGAGCAGTGTCGTAACCAATCGTTGATCGAGTACGGTTGCGTCGATGAATTCAGGTCTCTTAGCCAGCGTGTCTGCGAGCGCACCGGTTTTGACAGCGTCGAACCCCTCCTGGACAAAAACGCTTATACGCCGGGACTGTTGCAGGTTGTCGCTGGCGTTTTTTAGCCCGGCCGAGGTAGCTAACACCAGCGCTGGCAAGGTTAGCGTCAAGGCGAGCAACAAGTTTAAGCCGATTGAACCAGGTTTGCCGCGAATCAGAGGGTGCAGGCGAGGAAGGTCTAAATATTTTGCGCACTGCCCTTTCAGCCGCGCACACAGTGGCGGTTTTGAAAAAGTATGCGCCTCACAGGTGCTTTGAACTCCGTTAGCTAAATTCATTTGTACTGCAATTGCCTTCCCTAATGAATACTGCTTCACTGATCTGATTTTTAGCAGTAAGTTTGTTGCCCACTGCAACAACGGTGGCCCCGTGGCGATTTGCTTCTGCGAGCATTGAGCTGACCGCGGTATTTGTTTTTGTTGTCTGGTCATTTACAGCCTCATCAGCCAGTATAATAGCCGGTCGATGGATGGTTGCTCGAACGCATGCGACAAGCCTGCGGTGCTCGTAATTCAGGGTATTGGCGCGAGCGTCGCGCAGTGGACCAAGATCGGAATCCTCCAGCGATGTATTTATCCGCAGAGCAATTTCCGGTCGGTTAAACCCTGCTATTTGCAAGGTCACGCGAAGATTTTCTGCCACTGTGAGATCTTCCAGCATAACTGGTGAAGACTCCAAAAAACCAATTTGTCGACGCAAGTAGGGGATTCGATTGTCAGGTATAGAGCCGATATCAATATCGGCGACGGCCAGGGTGCCTGAGTCCGGCTTTTCATAGGCCATAACCATACGCAACAAGGTAGTCTTACCGCTGGATTTCAAACCGTACACGGTAGTATAGGAGGCTTTGGGGAAAAACAGAGTGACATCGCTAAAAATTACGCGATCATCAAATTGCTTACAGACGCGGTTAAAATGAATCATGTCACTACAGACAGCTTGAGGTAAATTCCGATCCCTGAATTAAGCAGCAAGTCTGCGATCCGTAAAAGATTGTTTGGGTAGCCATTGGGTTTAACACCGGTTTAATCCCGTAAATAGTTGCTTGTCAGGCTGCGATTGGTGAGCCGTCCGGCGTGGTATCGCCGAGAAGCGCATCGACGAAATCCTGTGCTTCAAACACGCGTAAATCGTAAATGCCCTCACCAACTCCGATAAACCGTATTGGCAGTTTTATCTCGTCGGCCAGGGTAAAGACCATGCCACCTTTCGCCGTACCATCAAGTTTGGTTACGGCAAGCCCGCTGACATTTACCGATTTGCCAAACTCCCGCGCCTGGCTCAATCCGTTTTGGCCAGTAGTGCCATCGAGGACCAGCAGTGTTTCGTGAGGTGCATCGGTATCGAGCTTTTTGATCACACGCGACACCTTTGCCAATTCATCCATTAATCCGGATTGCGTATGCAGTCTCCCTGCGGTATCAGCGATTAGTACGTCTATATTACGTGCAGTGGCCGATTGCAGCGCATCGAAAATTACCGACGCTGAGTCTGCCCCTGATTGCTGGGCGACCACCGGAATGTTATTGCGTTCCCCCCAGGTTTGAAGTTGCTCGACTGCTGCAGCTCTGAAAGTATCGCCCGCCGCCAGCATTACCGATTTTCCGCCGTTTTGAAGCTGGCGTGCAATTTTGCCGATGGTGGTAGTTTTACCAGCGCCGTTTACTCCAACAATCAGCAACACGTAAGGAACCTTCTGATCAGGAATTTCCAGCGGTATTTCACACGGTCTTAAAATCTCTACCAGTTGTTCTCGCAGTAAAGAGTGTAAGTCGGGTTCGTTATGGTGTTTGGCACTGGTGGCTACAGAGTTGATAATTCGGCTAGCCGTGGGTGCACCAATGTCGCTCATGATTAGTTGCGATTCGAGTTCTTCGAGCAGGTCATCATCTATCTGTTGGCGGTTACCCAAAAAGGACAGCAGGCCGCTGGTGAACCGGTTGCGTGCCTTGGCCAGCCGGCTGTCGAGTTGCTCTGCAGGTATCTCGTCTGAATGACTGACGCTGGTTGGAGATATTGACTGATCTGGACTGGCGTCAGTTGATGGAGCGGCGGCGCTCTTTTTTTTGTTCAGGAAACTGAAAATGCCCATGGCTCGTCTGCACTGGTTTATCGCGGTATCGTAGCATTCTGTGGCGAATGTCTGGGGTAACCAGTTGGATATGATTAGTGAAGTTGGAAAGTGGCTCAGGTGAAGTGAACTCAAGTGGATAAAAAAGCTCGAAACCGGGTGCGGATAATAGCCGGGAGATTGCGAGGCCGGATGGTCAGTTTTCCCGACCATCAGGGTCTGCGGCCCACGGGTGATCGTATGCGTGAAACTCTGTTTTCGTGGTTGCAAACATCGCTGCCCGGCAGCCGTTGCCTGGACATGTTTGCAGGAAGTGGAGTGCTCGGCTTTGAGGCAATTTCGCGTGGTGCGGCAGAGGTATTGCTGGTAGAAAAGTCGGCCGCAGTAGCGAAAGAGTTGAAGGCGAGTTGTAGCTTACTCGAGGTGCAAAACGCGAGAGTCGAATGTGGTGACGTTACGCGTATGGCGCTTACGGTTGGAACTGATTCCCGCGGTTTCAACATTGTTTTTATCGATCCGCCTTTTGACGCCGGTTTACACGCCGTTGCCGTGCAGGTTTTGGCGGAAAGAGGCGTGCTCTGTAAAGATGCTCTGGTATCGATAGAGAGTGACAGACGGATGCCGCCCGTCTCGGTGCCGGACAATTGGGTGTTGTGGCGAGAAAAACACACCCGCAATGCAGGGCTGCAACTCTACCGTGTGAATTGTACATTTGCAGGTCCACAATGACCGTGTAATGATGCAGAAAAAGTGGCGAGGCCTTAACCCGTCTGCCGGTGTTATAGACGCCGGTTATTTCAACAAGGATTCTATATTGACCAAAATTGCGATCTATCCCGGCACGTTCGATCCGGTCACGCTGGGCCATCTTGATATTGCTACCAGAGCTTCTGAAATTTTTGAGGAAGTGGTGGTTGCTATTGCCGAAAGTCCGGGGAAGCAACCTCGCTTTGATTTGCAGGAGAGAACCGAACTTGCGCAAGAAGTATTGTCCCACTTACCACAGATTCGTATCCGGTCGTTTAATGGTCTGCTCGTTGATGTCGCGGCGAAGACAGGGGCCAGCGTTATTGTGCGAGGATTGCGCAACGTCCTTGATTTTGAATACGAGGTTCAGCTGGCCAATTTAAATCGACAGCTTTCATCGCGTGTGGAAACTGTTTTTCTGGCTGCAGGTAGCCAGCATTCGTTTGTATCCTCCAGTATGGTGCGTGAGATATCTGCGCTGGGTGGAGATGTTTCTACTTTTGTACCTCCGGTAGTTGAGGCGGCTTTGAAACGATCAAAATAACGCAGTGGTTTATCTATTGTCAGCGAATGAATTGAGACTAGTGCCTGAGAGAGGCGCGGGTGTGCGTCATTATTTTGTAGTGTGTCTATACAGGAAGTAATCCGATGGCGTTAATTATCACCGATGAATGTATAAACTGTGACGTATGTGAGCCAGAGTGCCCCAACGGGGCGATTAGCCAGGGCATTGAGATTTATGAAATAAATCCGGCCCTTTGTACCGAGTGTGTCGGCCACTTTGAAACCTCGCAATGCGTCGAGGTTTGTCCTGTTGAATGTATTCCGTTGGACCCGGCCCATGTTGAATCGCCGACGCAACTGATGGAGAAGTACCATCGAATAATCGCGGTTAACTCTGGAGCCGGGTAGTCGGGCTTACGGACCGTTCTTACTTTCATGATTGGCAGCCCGGGCAGTAGAAGGTGGAGCGTTGGCCAAGCGTGATCATCTTTATCACGTGCCCGCAGTGATGACACGGCTCGCCCTTGCGCCCATAGACATTTAGCGTTTGCTGAAAGTAACCGGGTTGTCCGTCAGAATTGACAAAGTCTCGCAAGGTAGTGCCCCCCATGTTTACCGCGTCGTTTAGAACCTCTTTGATAGCCTTTGCAAGATCATCGTAGCGTGTCCGCGAAGTGCGGCCTGCTGATTTTGCGGGACGAATTGACGCGAGAAACAGAGCCTCACTGGCATAGATGTTACCGACACCAACAACGATGTGGCTGTTCATGATCAGATTCTTGATCGCTACTTTGCGTTTGCGGGATGCATTGAACAGATGGCTTCCGTCGAAAGCAGGTTCGAGAGGTTCGGGACCCAGCTTCGTGAGCAATGGATGATGCTCTGGCGGCTCGGTTGTCCACAGTACTGCGCCAAACCGGCGCGGATCGTGATAGCGCAACGTTTGATCTGACGAGAGGTGGAATTCGACGTGATCGTGTTTTCTTCGCTCTGTGTTTTTGTCAACAACGCGCAAACTGCCAGACATACCCAGGTGCAGAATTAGATGCCCCTGGTCGGTTTCAATTAATAGATACTTCGCTCGACGACGAAGGGATATAACGCGGCAGTTTTTTAAGCGAGTGAGAACGTCTGGCACTGGCCAACGCAGTTGCGTTTGATGGACAACTGTTTTTTCTATGTGCCGGCTCAGTAAATGTGGCGCCAGACCTCGCAGTGTGGTTTCAACCTCTGGAAGCTCCGGCATTCAGCGATCCAAAAATAACGTGGTAGCCGAGTATAGTGTTTTTGAAGGCGCAGGTCCTGCCGGAAAAAGTTACAGCGAGGTTTAGTCAACAGAGGGCATTGCCTGAATTTCTGACACCGGCAAAACCTGAACGTAGTCTGCCAGTCCGAGGTCCTTTGCCTGCGCGCTTGATAGAAGGAAACCGTACGAGGCATTCTCCGGTTGCAATACCAGAGATTGATCAATTGAGTAGATATAAAGGACAGACGGGTCTGCTTCTTTGTCGCTAATGATCACAGATGTAACCGGAGAAGGGGTGACGGCATTCATCGAAACAATGCCCAGTGCTTTGAGATTATTCCAGATGTCGATGTCCGGGAGATCATGATTGTTCACTGACACAGAACTCACTTTGCGAGTGATCTGTAAATCGATAAATGCGCTGGATCCCGCCTGTAGAACCGGTATGACTTCATCCGGTTGCAGGTATATTTTATCTCCAGCTTGTACGTAGCGCTGCTGGCTTACGGGTTCGATTTGCCCAAAGGAAAAGCGGTGGTCATCAATTTGCACGATGACTGAATCAGTAAACAGTTTGTCGACAGGAAGCTGTGTCGCGGCATAACTGCGATGGTTATGCATGTTGCTGTCGAGCAGAGTCTGAATTCGCGCCTCAGAAGCTGGTGCGATTTGCGGTTTGGTCAACAGCCAGCGCTCTGACTTCCTTGAGAATTCCATCAGCACGTTGCCGTGTTGGGTCACGGTGATCTGTTCTGGCGCACTGTTGCTAAATATGCGGTTTGCCGGAGACGGTCGCGAGTACAAAGTGCCGTCACCCAAAATAGCGGCAGCAAGTATTCCAGCGATGAGTAGATAAATTTTATTAGACAATGCAGCGCTCGACTGCCCCTGCGACCTGTGTCATCCCGGGTGAATTATCCATGGTGACGCTGGTACCACACGCGTGTGGCCCCGGATATAAAAATGGCTGGTAATAAAAATAAAGCGATGGCGGAGAGCGCAACAATGCCGAAGCTCGTCAGGTGTAGACGGGCATCCACCGGAGAAGGCTGTTCGATCCCTATCATGTCTGTGTCATCCAGGATCCAGTTAAACAGTCGATTCCCCAGATCGCGATTGCCGCCGTTGCCGAGCCAGGCATCAGCGAGGAAATCGCCATCTCCGGAGACTATCACTTTTTGCGTAATTGTTGACTGTGACCCGGATTGTTCAGCACTGCGACGTTGACGCTCCAGTGCCAGAATCAGAGGGAAAGGGCCAGCAATTTCGCGACTGTCATCGCCAAACGCAATCTCTCCGGTGAGAGAGCCGGTCTCTGTCCAGGCTTGTTTTCCGGTTTGTACCATCGCGGTCGCACGCCATTCGCGATTGGGCTCCAGATCCATGCCACTTGCTTGTGGAAATAGAGTGACTGAGGTAAATCCCTGGGTCGCGACGTGCGGTGAATAGCTATCCGCGATAGCGAAGTCCGGACGTTCAACCTGCAATTGCTGAGCTGCCATATCGATTACAACACCCGGAAGACGACGAATACCGAGTTCTAGCTCAAGTGCCTTTAATCCATCGGCTGACGCCGGTTCACTCAACCACAACAGCTTGCCACCGCGAGAAATATAGTCGAGTAGCTTTGCGGTTTCCAATGGTAAGTATCTTTGAATCGGACTTGCGATGACCAGCAAGCCGTCGTCATCGAGCTGGTCAACGCTAGTTAGATTTACGGATTTAATTTGCACGCCGGAGTCGCGTAGTTGATTCGCGAAGATGCCCAGATCGGCATTATTACGACTTTCGGGTGCGCGTTCACCATGACCAGTGACAAAGTAGGCGATTCGTTGATTGCCACGGGCCAGTCGCTGCAGTGCGCTGGTCACAGCAAGTTCTGACACCTGGGCAATACGGCGGGTGTTTTTCCCGTGGGTGAAAAATACCTCGCCGCCAGGTGCAATGTTCAGCTCCCGCATACGAGATGGATTCAGAGCCGGGTCGGTAAAACTAATGGAAATATCTGTCTTTTTATCCCTGTACCTCTCTAGTAACTCCTCAACGGCATTGCGCTGTTGATCAAGTGGATTGATAAACACTTCTACGTCTATGGGTCCATTGAACAGGTCTAGAGTTTGCACGCTTTGATCTAACAGGGTATGTCGGCTGTTGGCGGTCATATCGTGCGTATAGAAGAATCGATTAGCCAACACTATGGTCATCAGCAAACTGGCAATAATCAACAACAGTCGGCTGGTTTCACTGGAAAAACGCCACTGCTTCAATGTGGGGAAATCAATCGCCGGAAGTCTCATGGTGTCAGGCCTTTGTACCTTGCGCCGGCCGTCAGGAAGTTAAGTCGACAAATGCATAGCACTAACAGTATGCCGATGGTTGCAATAAAAAAGACAATGTCTCTGCTGTCGAGGATGCCTTTCGCAAAGCTGTACATATGAGTAGAAGGTGAAATTAACCCGAACAGTTTTGAGGTGGATGAGGCCGCTGCAAGCCATAGCAAAAGCAAGCTGGCAAAGCCAAGGAATGCCGCAAGTACCGGGCGGATGGTCAACGACGAAAACAGCAATGACAACGCAGTCGCCAGTGAAACAAAAAGGGCGAGCCCAAGAAACGCGCTGAGTAGATGACCAATGTCGAGTGGTGTTGCAAAGAGCAGGGTGCCAACCATGATCATATTAAGAGCAAGCAAACCGAACTGAAAAAGTGTAATGCCCAGAAATTTGCCGATGACGATCTGGCCGCCGGTTACCGGGGAACTGGCCAATAGTGCGAAACGACCGGATTGTCTTTCACCAGCGATGGCGTTCATACAGAAAAGCGGTGTGACCAACATCATAACCAGACTTGCAGGGGCTAGATAATGCACCACAAGGTAGGCACTCAACCCCTGTGTTGCAACGTTTGATGGTATTGTTGATGCGGTGGTTTGCTGTGTGGTGAACTGATCAATGGCAGCCAGAAACAGCCAGCCGAAAATTAACTGCAGTAGCGCCGCTGATACCCAGGCAAATGGCGAGCGTTGCAGCACTCGTAACTCGTTTAACGCTATCAGTCTAATCATCCAGCGTCACCTACGGTCTGGTTCTGTGTGTGTTTCAACTGATTGAAAATGCGTTCGAGCTGATTGCGCACCGGGTTGACTTCCAGCAGCTTGATGCCTCGCGCAAGCATGGCTTTACCAATAGTGTCGCTATCCCTGTTTTTGGTGTTGCCAGATGCACGGGTGGTGAGTAACCAATGCTGTGGATCCACTGAACGAACAGCCAGAACACCTGGCAGGTCTATGAGGTCTTCCTGAACGGCGGCCTGTTGTAGCACCACTTCAAACGTGCTGTGCTTGTCCCCTGTAAGCTGATCCATTGGCATGTCGAGAATTTTCTCGCCCTGATGAAGAACAAATACTCGATTGCAGGTTGCCTGCACCTCGGGCAACAAGTGACTGGAGAAAATGGTGGCGTGATCCTGACCGGATTCCGAGACCAGAGCGCGCATCTCTATTAACTGGGCAGGATCAAGACCGTTAGCCGGTTCGTCGAGGATGAGTACTTTTGGTTTGTGAATCAACGCTTGAGCGAGGTTTACCCGCTGTTGGTAGCCATGAGAGAGATTTCCGATGATCCGGTGTCGCACGTCGCCCAGACCGCAGCGATCGATAACGTGATCGACGGCCTGCAGTAGCTGTTGTTTACTGATACGCCGCAGTCTGGCCGCGAATCGCAAATATTCGATTACAGTGAACTCTGCATAAACAGGGGGTTTGTCGGGTGCGTAACCGACGGCCTGGCGCGCTGCCAGCGGCTCGTTCCGTAAATTGGCGCCCGCAATAAGTACATCGCCATTGCTGGCAGCCTGAACTCCCGCCAGCACTTTCAGCAGAGTAGATTTACCTGCCCCGTTGAGGCCCAGAAGTCCAAGTGTGTCTCCGGAATTGAGCCTTAGATTGATGCGACCGAGTATCTGGCTACCGCCGTACTTCGCATCAACGTTGCGCGCTTGCAGCAAATATTGCGATGTGTCAGCACCCGCTTCGGTATCTCTGACCATGGCGTTCTCTATGGTTAGCAATGGGTTGTGTGCACACAGAGATATACCATCCCGTCCATGGCGACGGGTCATTCGGTGCTCTGCTTATATTTTTATAGTCGATCTGTGGGGTTCCGGGGCAACTGCTTGTAAATATGCTGTTGTGGACCCGTCAAATTACTACTTTTTACTACTCGCGCCCGCGGGGCGGACGAAAAAAAACCCGGATTGCCCGGGTTTTACTTTCAGGCAGATAGCTGCCCTGTGTTTACTTACATTAGCGAGATACTATTTGATCTTTGCTTCCTTGTAGGCCACATGTTTGCGCACTACAGGATCGAATTTTTTTATTTCCATTTTCTCGGTCATTGTGCGTTTGTTTTTAGTGGTGGTGTAGTAGTGACCGGTTCCAGCTGATGAAACGAGTTTAATTTTATCTCTCATATCCTGTATCTCCTGATTCCTGAATGTGCCGACAGTGTCCCGGGCACGCTCTATTGCAAGTATTTCGCCTAGACTTTTTCGCCGCGCTTTCGCAGGTCTGCGAGCACTACATCTATACCCTTTTTATCGATAATGCGCATTCCGTTTGAAGAAACACGCAAGCTGACAAATTTCTTTTCGGCTTCCACCCAGAAACGATGAGTGTGCAGGTTCGGGAGAAAACGGCGCCGGGTCCGGTTTTTGGCATGGGATACATTGTTACCGCTCATCGGACGTTTTCCGGTAACCTGACAGATTCTGGACATGTGCTTTGCTCCGCACTTAAAGAATTAACGCTGAACCCCCTAGTATATGCAAAATTGATGATAGTTCCAATGCCAAGACTCGTTTTTTCGCGGTCCCGATGAGTGCCAGGGCGGTTGCCGAGGCACTGGATCACGCCGGATTTAATCTGTTTTCGGTTATTGATGCCAATTCGCTGACAGATTCCGCAATTCCGGCGAGGAGTGAAAGTATCCTTCTGGTGGGCAGTGCAGGTCAGTCCCTTTGGCGAACGATGCCGGCCTGCTACCACAAAAAACCCGATCCTGTCGATGAATATACCATCGATTCTGTGACACGAATCATGCAAGAGTATGCGCCCGCTGTGGAAACGCAGTTGCTTTACCCGCACAACGAATCGTCGCCACAGCCAGCTCCGCGTTTGCAAGCACTCGGTGAGAGAGCTGGCTGGCACTTTCCGTCGCCCCTTGGCAACGGTATAAACCATGTTTTCGGGCTTTGGTTCGCCTACCGTGCGGTGGTGGCATTGGCTGAGCGCTGGCCCGCCAGCAGTCCGCTTTCATCCTTTTCTCCCTGTGTTTCCTGCTCAGCTACACCTTGCGTGCACCAGTGTCCTGCATCGGCGCTGCGTATCGGCGATACGCCCGATCTGCTTCGCTGCGCCGAATATCGAGTGCGTGGACAATCTGACTGCGCCGCTTCATGCCTGGCGCGCCGCAGTTGCCCGGTTGTGCCGGAATGGCAATATTCTGATGAGCAAATGCATCATTTCTACAGCCGCTCTTTGCCCGCATTGCAGCGTTGGGTAAAAAACCGCTAGCGAGAGATTACAAAAACAGAATAGCATTCTGTTTAGTCGATTAATTTCATCGTCAGCGGCGCTAGTGCTTGATCGTTAAAAAACTCGATGTGGCATGTCCTCACTACACACGGTATTTCACATCGCAACCTTTTACTGAGTTGGCTGCTGACCGGATTTATCAAACGGGCACTCAACAGATACCGGTTACAAAATTATGGACACCATTTTCCTCACCGATCTTCGGGTTGATACTGTCATTGGCATTTATGACTGGGAGCGCAATATTCGCCAGACTGTGGCGATTGACCTCGAAATGGCCACTGATATAAGGCGCGCTGCCGCGACCGATGATATCCAGCACACACTGAACTATAAGAGCATTTCCAAGAGGCTGATCGATTTTATTGAAAAAAGTGAATATGGTCTGATCGAGTCAATGGCTGAAAAAATCGCATCGATAGTGATGCAAGAATTCGGCGTCCCCTGGGTTCGGGTAACGCTTCACAAGCCCGGGGCCATCAGCGGCTCGAAAGACGTTGGTGTGATCATCGAGCGTGGTCAACGAATTACGTCAGCCTGATTCAGGATATTCTCGGACAAAAGATGCCGAACGCTGGCAACGGGGTCAATTGATGATTAGTGCAGCATGTTTATTTCCAGGCGCCGGGTACCTCTGACATGATAGAGAAAGTGGCATTGCCCGCGCTTGATCCAGTGCTGGTGCCAATCAACGAACGATTGGCACAAGTGCTGGTGCAGCAGATAATGGACTCTGGTCCCATGCGGTTTAGTGAATACATGCATCGCTGTCTGTATGAGCCGCAGCTCGGTTACTACGTCAATGGTGTTAGCAAGCTGGGAGCGGATGGTGACTTTATCACCGCGCCTGAGTTGTCGGTAGATTTTGCCCACAGTGTTGCACTGCAGTGCGCCGAGGTGTTGTCTGTTTCTGGTGGAGGGGTGATGGAATTCGGTGGCGGCAGCGGGCGCCTGGCAGTTGATGTTTTGCTCGAGCTCGATCGTCTGCAAACGCTGCCCGAGCGTTATTACCTGCTCGACGTCAGTGCTGAACTTCAGGCAGCGCAACAACAGTTGATCGGCGGAGAATTGCCCGATCGACTGGCCAGTCTGGTTTGTTGGGTAGACCGGTTTGTTGACGGGTTTTGTGGTGTAGTGCTTGCCAACGAATTGTTTGACGCTTTTCCCGTTGAGCAGTTTTGCATGGTAGACGGTGTTGCCAACCTCATTTGCGTAGACTGGATCGGGGATCGCTTTTCGAGCGTTTGCGTGGCAGACGAGAAACTTGCTGCCCATGTTTCTGCGTTGCAGCATTCGGTCGGCGTGTCTTTTGATGATGGTTATGTGTCGGAATTTTGCCCGGTGCTGTCTCCATGGTGGCAAAGTCTTTCTGACTCGCTTGAGCGGGGCACAGTTCTGGTTTTCGATTACGGCAGCGAGCGCGCTCGATATTATTCGAAACAACGCTCCTCGGGTTCGGTACGTTGTTTTTATCGTCATACCGTTCACAGTGACGTATTCATTTATCAGGGTGTTCAGGATGTAACCGCAGATGTGGATTTTACCGCACTGGCAGAGGCCGCCCTTGGCTCCGGCTTTGAGCTGGAGGGATTCACCTCGCTTTCGGGTTTTCTGCTTTCCCTGGGGGTAATTGACCGGCTGCAGCAAAACAGCGAGACGCTGGATGATGTTTCCCGTTTTCAGGTAACCGGCAAAGCGAAACAGCTGCTTTTGCCGGAAGAAATGGGAGAGCGTTTCATGGTGGCGGGATTTTCCAAAAACATTGGTCCGGCGTTGCGCGGGTTCTCGTTGTCTGATTACTCGCGTTTGTTGTAGTAAAGGCCCGAGTTTATGGCAAAGCCGGCACGTTCGAGGAAACGATTGCTATTCTTTGGGTACATCGAGTTGAAACGTCTCAGGATTGTCTCCATGAACCGAGTCGCTGGCCAGAATCGTCACGGTATTAACGCCTGCGGGTATCATCAGGGATAAGCTGCGGGTGAACGGTTGCTCGTTAACGTGAGGGTGCGCCAGGGTGCGCGAGCCAAGCAGCTCGCCGGATTCGTCAAGTACATCCCAACGGTTGGCGTAATGGTCCCAACCTTCATCACCATGACGCAGTGTCACGCTGATGCGGAACTGGCGTTCCCCTGAAGCGCTTTCAATTTCGACACTGACGATTTTGGCATCACCTGCCGAGAGGCTGTGCCAGCAAAACAGGCCTGCAAAAATAAACAAAATTCTCATTGCTCGCTGGACCAGTGTTGTAGATGGATTCATCGGTATACTCGCAGTAGTGTTGTAGTGAGGGCGTGACGCTTATCTTAATTAAAGAGGTAGTATCTGTGAATAATGACACCATTGAAAATAAAGCTGTCTCGCCAGTTTGGCAATTCATCAGTTTACTGGCGCCGGTTGTGTTGACTGGTTTTTATCTGGTCTATGCATTGGTAGGTCTGGTAATCGATGGCAAGAGCAAAATCAAATGGAGCGATGAAGCTTTGGAAGTGGGGCTTCGGGTAACGCTCATTATCATAACGATGAACGCGGTGGTGATGGTATATGCGAAGTATCACAAGCTGAATTTAAAACATGTGCTGTGGCTTTCACCGATCGCCCATATCAGTATTGCTGTGATTCTCACCCTTTTAATTGCGCTGCTCGTCCATTGACGCAAAAACTGAACTTCCTGTAGTCGGGTATGTCCACAGCTGGATAGGGTGCCGAGTGAGAAAATTGCTGCAAGAACCGAGGCAAAGCGACGCTCTGAAATACAACGATGCATGGCTCGGGATTGGCCTGGCAGGTATTGTATTGTTGTTTTACCTCTCTTTCACCAACCTCAGTGTGCCGCAGGTTGCCGGTGCTTACGGAGATAAAGTGAACCATTTGCTGGCTTATGGATGCCTGATGGGGTGGTTTGGTCAGATATACAAGCGTACTGTTCGACTCGGAATTGCAGTTGTTTTGGTGTTGGTCGGCCTGGTGATCGAAGTTGTGCAGGGGCAGTTGGGGCACCGATGGTTCGACTTGCAAGACGCTCTGGCAAACACTTTAGGTGTTGGTGGTGCGTTGCTGCTGCTTTTTCTGGGCGCTGATCGAATTTTGCACTGGCTGGAGCAGCATATGCTGCGGTTACAGGGACACTAGTGTTTCGGCTGTTTATGTGTTTGATCAGTCCGCAGGCATGGATGAGAGAGACCGGAACAAGATATTAAAAATTATTGGCATTTACAGGATAACTGCATGCGTGTAATTCTGCTGAAAAAGGCTCGTCGACTGAGTGCGCCGATTTTTTTATTTATCGGCGGTGTGTTTTTGCCCGGTATCGGAGCAGCGCTGACCAACACTGCAGAATGGCCGATTACCGATTTTGAAAACACCTCCGTCGACGAGCGTGAGATCATGTCCGGCGGCCCACCCAAAGACGGCATCCCGTCGATAGACAAACCACTGTTTGTCAACGCTGAGGCAGCTGAGCCGTGGCTGGCTGGCAATGAGCCGGTAATCGCATTAGCCGTTGGCAAGGAGGCTAAGGCGTACCCGCTGCAAATCCTCACGTGGCATGAAATAGTAAACGACAAGATTGCAGACAAGCTGGTGACTGTTACATTTTGTCCGCTGTGCAATGCATCGATAGTCTTTGATCGCATGATTGACGGTGTGGAGTACGAATTCGGTACTACCGGACGCCTGCGGCGCAGCGACATGGTGATGTATGACCGTAACACCGAATCCTGGTGGCAACAGTTTACCGGACAGGGAATTATCGGAAAAATGAACGGGGTAACGCTCGCCCAGGTCCCGTCTGTGATCGTCTCTTTTGATACTTTCAGGAAGCAATATCCGCAAGGACAAATCTTGTCCAGAGAAACAGGTTATCAGCGAGCCTACGGGCAAAACCCTTACCCGGGCTACGATGATATCAATTCCTCTCCGTTTCTCTTCAGAGGCAAAACTGACGCCCGGTTACCTCCGATGGAACGGGTATTGAGCCTGCAATCAGAACAGGCCACCCTGTTATTCGGTCTGTCAGATTTGAAGGATCGCCCGGTTATTAATACGCGATTCGACGACAAACCTGTCGCTGTATTCTCTTTTGAAACCGCGGCGTCGGCACTCGATAATCGAAAAATCAGTGAATCGAGAGCTATTCCGTCTGCGGCGGTGTATTCATCGACGGTCGATGATGTGGAGCTTACGTTTGAAATGAAGGACGGCAGGGTTGAGGACGCGCAGACTGGATCGAGCTGGAGTATTTTTGGTATTGCCGATTCCGGGCCTCTGGCGGGCAAACAGCTATCGCAGCTAGACGCCGGGGTGCACTTTGCGTTTGCCTGGCTAGCGTTTGATCCCGGGGCAAAAATTTTCACCCCCTGAAACACTAGTTGAAACGCTAGCTGAAACGCTAAAGTTGCCTTAAACGCCGCGAATGAATTGCAATTTCGGCGTCGACCGGTTTTACTGTTGTTTATCTTGCAGAAATGGTGGTTACACGGTTTGCACGATTTAACACAACAGGTACTCCGTACTGATGCGTCCGGGATGCCGCTGGAATGGATAAATTACCAGGACGCAGTGCGTTTTTATCACGCGGGCCGTGTTGCATACTGTTTGGGTAGTCGAATCTATACATTGCGTGGGGGAGTGAATGCGCGCTCTGGCAAACGGAGCGAGCTTGAGGTGAATGCGATCATCGCGACCGTAGGCACAAATAAAAAACTGACCTACGACTATATCCCGCCGTTGAGTAATCGCACACTGTTTAAGAGAGACGCTCATTTGTGCCTGTATTGCGGGCAACGTTTCCTCACGGTAGACCTTTCCCGGGATCACGTCACCCCTATTTCCCAGGGAGGAACCGACCTTTGGCAAAATGTGGTTACTGCCTGCAAGCGGTGTAATAACCACAAGGCTGGCCGAACTCCCGAGCAAGCAGGTATGGAATTGTTGGCAATTCCGTTTCGTCCGACCCATGCGGAGTATATTTACCTGAAAGGGAAACGTGTCCTTGCTGATCAGATGGAATTTCTGCGCTCACATTTTCCCCGCAAGAGCCCGTTACGGGATCGTGATGATGGTTTGAGCGGCAAGGATGGTGGTCGAATTAAGCGTATCTGACGTGGAGTGCCCGGCAATCTCGGGAATGTTAATCGGCCTGACTCAATTTAGTGTTCACCCGCCAATAACGGACGTTTCTGCGGAGAACCCCGGTAGACCATTTGGCACCCGGTTCTTGCATGTTGTTGATGGTGAATGATTGCGTTCCCTGCCGGGCTGTGAGCGTGAAGGTTGTTGTGTCCACAGGTGGTAACCAGTACAGGGGTTAGTGCTGAAAGTCGCAGATCCGCACCGCAGTGAACAGATTAAGTGATCTGGCGTGACACTATTTCCCCGGGATGCGGTCAGAGGAGATGGTCACGGCAGTAGCCAGTTGCACCGCGGCCCGTTAAGCGCCGGTAAACGCAGAGGGCCCCCACGGTAATTGCGTATGAGATTAATCAGATGTGCAGTGATTTTGGCAGTCGCGTGTGCGCTTCAGGGCTGCGCCGCGGCTGGTTATTATTCGCAGATAATATCGGGTCATATGCGAATCGTTATCGGCAAACGGCCCTTGTCTGAAGTTCTGGCAGACGACACCGTGCAGGAAGAAACCAGAAGGCGCCTTGTGCTGGCGCAGCGAGCGCGTGCATTTGCCGCCAGTGATCTGGCATTGCCTGATAACAAAAGTTATAGCAGCTATTACAATCTTGATCGGGATTATGTGACCTGGAATGTGGTGGCGGCCAACGAATTTTCTTTTACCCCCACCCAATGGTGTTTTCCGGTCGCCGGGTGCGTGTCCTATCGTGGATATTATTCTGAAGAAGAGGCTCAGGAATACGCACAAACTCTTGCAGCAAAAGGGCTTGACGTAACGGTGAACGGTGCGACCGCCTATTCAACACTCGGTTGGTTCGCTGATCCTCTTTTGAGCACTATGCTAAATCGCAGTGACCCCTTTATCGTCTCACTGATTTTTCATGAATTGGCTCACCAACAGCTGTACGTTGGCGACGACAGTAAGTTCAATGAGTCATTCGCGGTGTTTGTTGAAGAGGCAGGAATGCTGAGATGGCAGGAAAAGAACCAGGATGGGGACCAGTCAGCAGCGTTGGAAGTTCGGCGCCAGCGCAAAGCGCAATTTATCGACTTGCTCGCAGCAACGCGGCATGAATTACAGCTTCTGTTCGACTCAGGTGTCGATGAAAAAGTGATGCGTGCTCAAAAAGAAGAAGAGTATCGGAAGTTGCTTGACCATTATGAGACGCTAAAGGCGTCGTGGGGCGGATATCGGGGTTACGATGCATGGTTCGGACGTGAGTTGAATAATGCCAGGTTGGTGTCGATAGCCACTTATAGTGATTACGTGCCGGCTTTCCAGGTGCTATTTGAAGAATCCGGGGAGGACTTTCCGGCGTTTTACAAGGCTGCATCGGAGTTGGCGTCGCTTCCCGGTGCACAGCGAACGCAGGCGATGGTGGAACTGACTGAACGAGCGGATCAACTCGTTTCAGCCGGCAGTCAGTAAGGTAACTTCAAGGTGGTTCCGGGGCGACCTGTAATCAATTGTATTATCGCCTGGCGGTAGTCTATTGAACGGGTTCAGGAAGAACGCAGCACAACTTTGTGAGGGTGGTTAACGCCGCTTGCAAGCAGTTGCGCTCTCTGAGTGGAGCGCCTTAACACTAAACAGTCGGGCACACCGTGGTGTTTGGACAATCCCGGATACGGCGGTGCCATCGGAGACGTTGCTTACTACAGAAAGCGGCGTGAATCTGCCAGCAAGAGGTTGCAAAATGAGTATTTTCAATCACTACCAGTCAAGGTATGAGTTAAAGAAGCAGGAAGAGTACTCTTTGCAGGAATACCTGCAACTCTGCAAGGAAGATGCGACAACCTATGCATCGGCCTCTGAACGTTTGTTAGCGGCTATAGGTGAGCCGGAAATTGTTGATACTTCCCGTGACCCCAGGTTGAGTCGCATCTTTTCCAACAAGGTTATACGCCGTTATCCGGCTTTTTCAGAGTTTTATGGCATGGAGGAAGCGATAGAAAATATCGTCTCGTACTTCAAACACGCCGCGCAAGGACTGGAAGAGCGCAAGCAGATTCTTTATTTGCTTGGACCGGTAGGGGGAGGAAAATCATCTTTGGCAGAACGATTGAAGGCCCTGATTCAGGAACAGCCCATCTATTGCCTTAAAGACTCACCGGTGAATGAGTCTCCACTTGGCCTTTTTGACCCTAAGGAAGATGGCGCGATACTCGAGGAGGATTATGGAATTCCACTGCGCTACGTACAAACCATTATGTCTCCGTGGGCAGTTAAGCGGCTGCACGAGTACGGTGGTGATATCAGCCAGTTCAAAGTTGTCAAACGTTATCCTTCGATACTCGATCAAACCAGTGTGGCGAAAACGGAGCCGGGGGATGAGAACAATCAAGACATTTCTGCGCTGGTAGGAAAAGTTGATATACGAAAACTGGAAGACTACCCGCAAAACGATCCCGATGCTTACAGTTACTCTGGAGCCCTGTGCCTTGCAAATCAGGGATTGATGGAATTTGTCGAGATGTTTAAAGCGCCCATCAAAGTCTTGCATCCCTTGCTCACTGCAACACAGGAGGGGAACTACAACGGAACCGAGAGTATCGGGGCTATCCCGTATGATGGTGTGATCATGGCTCACTCGAATGAGTCTGAGTGGCAAACGTTCAGAAACAACAAGAATAATGAAGCGTTTATTGATCGGGTATTTATCGTAAAAGTGCCTTATTGCCTGCGTGTATCGGAGGAAGTAAAAATCTATGAGAAATTGCTCCAGAGCAGTTCTCTTGCAGATGCGCACTGTGCACCGGATACCTTGAAAATGCTGGCTCAGTTTATTTCGCTATCCCGTCTGAAAGAACCTGAAAATTCGAGCCTTTACTCGAAGATGCGTGTATACGATGGCGAAAACCTCAAGGACACTGATCCAAAAGCGAAATCGATACAGGAATATCGGGACACAGCGGGTGTAGATGAAGGAATGACAGGGCTGTCCACACGTTTCGCATTTAAAATTCTGTCCAAGGTGTTTAATTTTGATTCTACTGAAGTTGCGGCCAATCCGGTCCATCTCTTATATGTACTGGAACAGCAAATAGAAAAAGAGCAGTTTCAGAAGGAGTTATACGATCGCTATATGGCTCATATAAAAGAGTTTCTGGCGCCAAAGTATGTTGATTTTATCGGCAAGGAGATTCAAACGGCCTATCTGGAATCCTATTCCGAGTATGGGCAAAACCTGTTTGATCGCTATGTCACTTATGCTGATTTCTGGATTCAGGACCAGGAGTATCGTGACCCTGAGACCGGGGAAATGTTCGATCGTGCTTCCTTAAACGAAGAGCTGGAAAAAATAGAGAAAGCTGCCGGCATTAGTAATCCGAAAGATTTTCGAAACGAGATTGTTAACTTTGTGCTGCGAGCACGAGCGAACAACAACGGTAATAATCCTGCCTGGACCAGCTATGAGAAACTCCGCACGGTCATCGAGAAGAAGATGTTCTCAAGCACCGAAGATTTACTGCCGGTAATTTCGTTTAATACGAAGGTATCGGGAGACGAACAAAAGAAACACGACGAGTTCGTCAAAAGAATGGTCGAGCGCGGTTATACCGAAAAGCAGGTGCGCCTACTTGCTGAATGGTATCTGCGTGTGCGTAAATCTCAATAGAACGGCTAGTGCGATAGCCGTGATGCTCCCTGTCAGCAAGCGTGAGGTTAATGCATGAGCTACATCATTGATCGAAGGTTAAACAGCAAGGATAAGAGCGCTGTAAATCGTCAGCGTTTTTTAAAGCGCTACAAAAAGCATATTAAACGCGCGGTTTCCGACGCCGTGAGCCAGCGTAGTATCACTGATATGGATCGTGGTGAGAGCATAGGCATCCCGCAAAAAGATATTGATGAACCTGTGTTTGGACATGGCCAGGGTGGTCATCGATCGCGTGTTTTGCCGGGCAATAAAGAGTTTAATGCGGGCGATAAGCTGAAAAGACCAGAGGGTGGTGGAGGTGGCGGTTCCGGTAGTGGTGATGCGTCCGATTCCGGCGAGGGGATGGATGACTTTGTTTTTCAAATTACCCAGGATGAATTTCTGGAGTTTATGTTTGAGGATCTTGAGTTACCGAATCTGGTTAAACGCCAGCTTACCGAGACGGATACGTTCAAGATTGTTAAAGCGGGCATCAGTGAGGAAGGCACGCCTAACCAGATGAATGTTGTACGGTCGATGCGCAGTGCTTATGCCAGACGGATAGCGCTAGGTGCAAAGAAGCGTCGTCGACTGGCGCTGGCACGTGAGGAACTTGGTGAACTTGACGAAACGGATGAAATCGGCGCTCGTCTATTGCAGGAAGAAATCGAGTTGCTTGAGCGTAAGCTATCGAAAATTCCCTACATCGATGAATTCGATCTTAAATTTAATGTGAACAAAAAGGAACCACAGCCCTGCTCAAAAGCGGTTATGTTTTGTCTTATGGATGTGTCCGGTTCGATGGATCAGCGAACCAAAGATATTGCCAAACGTTTTTTTATTCTGCTGTACCTTTTCTTGCAACGGAATTATGAACATACGGAAGTAGTATTTATCAGACATCATTCGACCGCAAAAGAAGTTGATGAACAAGAGTTCTTCTATTCACGCGAGACGGGCGGCACTGTCGTATCGAGTGCATTAAAACTCATGCATGAGATTATCGAGCAACGTTATCCGACCTCGGAGTGGAACCTGTATGGTGCTCAGGCATCCGACGGCGATAACTGGACTAATGACTCGCCTATTTGTCACGATCTACTTGCTGAGAAGTTATTGCCACTGTTGCAGTACTACTGCTACATAGAGATTACTGATCGTGGCCATCAGGAGCTATGGCAATACTACGAAAAACTGGCTGAGGATAAAAAAGACGCGTTCGCCATACGCGGGATTGAAGACTACGCTGATATTTATCCGGTGTTCCGGGATCTCTTTCATCGTGAGAATAAAGGTCAGGCAATACAATGACCCGTAACGTTTCAAGTAGTGAACCGCAATCTCCCGGCAGCAAACTGTTGTCAGAGGGATCCGACTGGACGTTTGAACTTATCGAGAAGTACGACCGGGAAATTGCGCGTATTGCAGAATCGTACCGGTTGCAGACCTACCCCAATCAAATAGAAATTATTCGCTCTGACCAGATGATGGATGCGTATGCCTCTGTGGGAATGCCAATCGGTTATAACCACTGGTCGTATGGCAAGCAGTTTCTGAATGTAGAGCGAGGATACAAGCGGGGGCAGATGGGGCTTGCATATGAAATTGTGATCAACAGTAACCCTTGCGTCGCCTACCTCATGGAAGAAAACAGCATGACAATGCAAGCGCTGGTCATTGCGCATGCCTGCTATGGCCACAATTCTTTCTTTAAGAACAACTATCTGTTCACTAGCTGGACTGATGCCGAGTCGATCATTGATTATTTTGTGTTTGCTCGCAATTTCATCGCCAGGTGCGAGGAGCGACACGGCGTGGAGGAAGTGGAAGCACTACTGGATTCCTGCCATGCCTTGATGCACTACGGCACGGATAGATACAAGCGGCCCTATCCAATTTCGGCAGCGGAGGAACTGGAGCGACAGAAAGAACGTGAGGAGTATGTGCAACAACAGGTCAACGATTTGTGGCGGACCATACCAAAGAATATTGACTCCGACCATGGCGATCAGCAGCTGCGGTTTCCTTCCGAGCCACAGGAAAACCTGCTTTACTTCATTGAAAAAAACGCGCCGTTACTTGAGCCATGGCAACGAGAAATTGTACGAATAGTCAGAAAAATCGCCCAATATTTCTATCCGCAACGCCAGACACAGGTGATGAACGAAGGATGGGCTACGTTTTGGCATTACACGATATTGAACGATATGTTTGATCAGGGCCTGGTTAGCGATGGCTTCATGATGGAGTTTCTCCATTCCCACAGCAGTGTGGTGGCACAGCCGGATTTTGACAGCCCCTATTTTAGTGGCATTAATCCCTATGCGCTCGGGTTTGCCATGATGCGGGACATTCGGCGCATTTGCGAAAATCCCACTGATGAGGACCGTCGTTGGTTTCCGGAGATGGCTGGTAGTGACTGGTTAACAACACTGCATTTTGCGATGGAAAACTTCAAGGACGAAAGTTTTATTCAGCAATTCCTCTCACCCCGCGTGATTCGGGACTTTCATTTGTTTTGCATAGTAGATGACGACAATTCTGAAACTATCGATGTATCCGCTATACATGATGACGCTGGCTATCGAGAGGTTAGAGAGGCGCTTGCCCAGCACTACAACTTGAGCAGTCGCGAACCTGATATACAGGTATACGAAATCGACGTCAGAGGTGATCGATCACTGACTTTGCATCACAACCGGAACTCCCGAAAGCCGCTCAATGACGACACCGAAGAAGTGCTCAAGCATATCTACCGACTTTGGCAATTTGATGTGCATTTGTATTCGTACGACGGTGAAGAGGTAGAGCAGTCTTTCAGGGTGCCTAAGCGGAAAGGCTTGAGTCTTGCTTCCTAGCGGGTCGGGTATAAAAATCAGTCACGCCTGGCCATTTCACGATAATGCTGCAGTCGACTTTGTCGGTTCATTTTTCCCAGATAGGTGGGAACTATTTTTTGTACCTGGGTGGGTTGCGCTGAGGCCGAATCACTGCAAACGCTGTCGACCTGCAAAGAGTTGTAGTTATCGCGGCTAAACGGTTTTCCAGGGATAAATTCCATAACAAATGCCTGGAATTTTGCCAGTCCATCGGGCAACGCGATAATACTCCGGTTTATTTCAAGAACTTCTGCTGTGTACTCGACAATCTCTCTCAGTGTGAACTCTTGCGGTCCACAGAGGTTAATTGACTGGCCGATAGTTTCGGGGTTATCGATGGCGGAAACCATCTCCCTTGCTACATCTCCGACGTAGACAGGCGCGAAGCGAGATTCAGCGCATGCGAGCGGCATAAACGGCATGGCACGGAGCAGGTTGGCAAAGCGGGTAAACAAGCCGTCGCCATTGCCAAAAATGACTGATGGACAGAATATGGTGAGCGGTAACCCTGACTCCTGCAGCACCTCTGCTGCTTTCCCCTTACTACGCAGATACTCGCTGGGTGCATTATCTGCGTCAGCGTGTAGTGAACTCATCTGAATAATGCGTTTCACCCCTGAGGCTTTTGCAGCGTCGACAATGTTGCCGGCAAGGCCGATGTGCGCCTCATCAAACGTGCCGCCGACACCGACGCTGGTGTTCAGAATTCCCACCAGATTGATTACTACATCCTGATCTCTAAACGCGTTTGTCAGAGCGTCAACATCGTGAGGGTCAACCTGCATGACCTCAACAGTGGGCACCACCCGCAGCGATTTCATTTTTCGCAAGTCTCGACTGAGGACTCTGATGGACTTGTTTTTCCTTGATAGCTGCGATGCCAGCTCGGTGCCAACGAATCCACTACCGCCAATTAGGCAAATGTTTTGCGATGAGGCCATGTTTGTTTACCTGGGTTTTTTCCCTGGGGTCGAGCGCGTTGAGAGAACCGATTACGGGTGAAGACGTTATATCCGGTACGAATAGACAGCGTAGGATTGCAGCCCGGATACAACGGTTGGAGTATAGCGATCTTCAGCTATCAGATGTAACGATCTTCCGACGTACACCCCAGTGATAGCGGCTGATTGATTAATTTCGCCAGTAAAAAAATCGGTGGGCTGGTATCGTATATAGCTTGCCCGGAATTTGGCACTGCAGTTTCCCGGTGAAAACCCGCTATCATGTAGCAGCAAGGAATTACCAGTCAGGAGTGCATCGTGGGAGCCGGGTATTTACTTGCTGCGTATTGCACCAGGTTCTTGATGCTCAGGCCTTGTAAAATTACTGACATGATAACAATTACGTAGGTAATACTGACAATTACGCTGCGCTCCGGTCCTATTGGTAGTGATAACGCCAAAGCCACAGAGATGCCTCCACGGATTCCCCCCCAGGTAAGGATGGATACGACATGCGGGTGGAAACTTTGCTTAAGCTTAAGTAGTGATACCGGGATTCCAACGGCGATAAAGCGGGCACATAGAACAACGAAAAACATCAGCACGCCTGCCAGTATATGATTGCCGTTTAAATTCAGAACGATAATTTCCAGTCCGATTAGCATAAACAGCACGGCATTCAGGATCTCGTCAAGCAGTTCCCAGAACGTGTCCAGGTTTTCCCGTGTTTGATCGCTCATGGCAAAGCGCCTTCCGTGGTTACCGATTAACAAGCCGGCGACGACGATGGCGATGGGGCCGGAAATGTGCATTGCCCGTGCTGCCGCATAACCGCCCATCACCAGTGCCAGCGTTAGCAATACCTCTACGTGATAATTATCTACGGTTTTCAGCAAGCGATAACAGGTCCAGCCGATCAGCAAACCAAAAATTCCGCCACCGATGGTTTCCTGTAGAAAGAGCTTTGCAACACCTGAGGCCGTAGTCTGGCCTTCGCCGACGGCGATACCCAGAATAACCAGAAATACCACAACTGCTATACCGTCATTAAAAAGCGATTCACCCGCGATTTTGGTTTCAAGTGATTTGCTGGCACCGGCGGTTTTTAAAATGGCCAGTACGGCGACCGGATCGGTCGGTGCGATCAGGGACCCGAATAGCATGCAATAAATAAATGGCATCTCCAGGCCGAACAGCCCGAGTATTAGCCACGAGACAATACCGACAATGAACGTGCTGGTAATAACACCTACCGACGCGAGGATTCCTACTACCCATTGCTTGTTTAGCAATTCGTTGAGATTTATGTGCAGAGCACCAGCGAATAGCAGAAAGCTGAGCATTCCTTCCATTAGAGTTGCGTCGAAGTCGACGCCGGAGAGTAGTTTCTCCGTATACTCCATGCCGAGGGTTAGTCCCGCTTTAGACAGGAGTACCATCACCATGGAAAAAACCAGCGATATTATCATTACGCCAATCGTGATGGGCAAACGAATAAAGCGGTAATTCACGTAGGCGAATAATGCAGTTACAGTCATAAGCAGACTGGCGGTACCGAGTAAATCCATTGATCTTCTTCGATTGGCGAGTGTAGGTGAATTCTAACGTCGAGTTGAGCGCGAATGCGAGCGTTTGAACTATATAAGTATAGTGGCCAATTAAAGAGCAGGAAATTGATTGCTGACGTAGATTATGCATTGCGAGTGTCAAATCGCGCGCGCAACGTGACACTGAAAGTAAACCGTGCAAACGGTCTTGTGGTGGTGGTGCCCAAGGACTTTGATCGAAGTCTGTTACCGGATATTCTGACATCGCGTCAACAATGGATAGACCGGCAACTTGAACGTTTTGAAGCGTTACCCGGTCGATTTGAACTAGATTGGCCCCCATCCAGAATGGAACTCACCGGTGTTAATCGGTGTTTTTTGCTGGAATATGCTGAAAGCCGGGAAAACGGGGTGCGGATTACGCAGGAGGATGCCAGCCTGTTGGTGCAGGTACCTGCCGGGGCAACCAATGAAATGCTTGTTAACAGGTTCGTTCGCTGGCTAAAACAGATTGCACAGACCGAGTGCGAGCAGGTGGCGGCTGAGCTGTCTTCTGTTACCGGATTGACATATACGAAGTTAGTGGTCAGAGGGCAAAAGACGCGTTGGGGAAGTTATTCGTCTTATGGCACACTTAGTTTGAACTACAAATTGCTATTTTTGCCAGAAGTGTTGTTGCGGCATGTAATCTTGCACGAGCTGGCACATTCAGTTCACATGAATCATTCGGCTGATTTCTGGGATTTGCTAAAATCTGTCGATCCAGAAGCGGAACTGCATGATCGCCAATTGTCGGAAGGGTGGCGCTACCTGCCAGCGTGGCTCGACTAGATCAGCTTGCGAAACGCTAACCATTTAAAAAACAAGGTTTGAAGCAATTAAAGAATCGGGTCCTAAACACTCATACCAGCAGGCACTTGAAAAGGGCCTGCTGTTACCGGACAAGCGGCAGTCCGAAGTCGTGTCGAAACTACAGGATTTACACGACCAGCTGACTAGTGACGACCGGTCATCTTCAAAACAGTTGGAAAAGCCTGGTTTTTTTAAAACCCTGTTTACCCGTGGCGCGAATTCGAACGCGGCAACTGACACAATTGCCGGCCTGTACCTTTGGGGTGGCGTTGGTAGAGGAAAGACGCTGCTCTGCGATATGTTTTATGAAGGGCTTCCGTTTAACAGCAAAAAACGCATGCATTTTCATCGATTCATGCGTGGGGTTCATCAGCAACTAGCGGAAATTAAACATACTGCCTCGCCACTTGAAGTAGTAGCAGCGAAGTTTGCCGCGAATAATCGTGTATTGGTGCTCGACGAAATGCACGTTAATGACATCACCGATGCGATGATAATGGGCGGGCTGCTAGATGGCCTGTTTAGTCATGGTGTTACTGTGGTAACCACATCCAATGCACTGCCAGATGATCTTTACAGGGATGGTTTGCAAAGATCCCGTTTTTTGCCGGCGATAGAGATGATCAAGCAATATACAGAAGTGGTTTTTTTGGGTGGTGATATTGATTATCGCAAGCGCATACTGGAAAACGCTGCGATCTATCACTATCCCCACAATGAATCATCGACAAAGGCGCTGGAATCTCATTTTCATCAGCTAATCGCGTCCTGCAGCTTTGCAGAAAACGCAGCGGTGGTCGTAAATGATCGGGAAATAGAGTCGGTTGTTGTCGCCGACGGGGTTGTCTGGTTTACCTTTATGAATCTATGCGAAACAACCCGTTCAACCGATGACTATATAGAGATAGGGCGTTTATTCCATACCGTTCTGATTAGCGAAGTACCGCAAATGAACTCCAAAACCAACGATGCCGCCAGGCGATTTATTAACATGGTTGACGAGTTTTATGATCGAAAGGTTAAGGTAGTAATCAGCGCTGCAGTTCTGCCAGAGGATCTTTATGAGGGCGCTCGGTTAAAGTTCGAATTTGAGCGAACGGCAAGCCGATTGCGGGAAATGCAGTCTCACGATTATCTAGGTACACCTCATTTGCCTTGATTGAAGTTCGGGTTACGTTAAAACCGATGACCCTCGCAGTCTCAATTACACCGGCCTTAACTTGATCAGACTCCCTAGGTTGAGCTTTCTCCTTTTCGTCCGGCGCCGTGTTTTTGCGTTCGCCAGGGCGCTCTTCTTGCCTTCCCGTTTTCGCGGCCGGTGGTGTCGTCTTGTTCGCTCCGTTGCACCTTTTTCGCTGGTGCAGATGTGCCGTTTTCTACACCGTTGTCGCCAGATGCGGAGCTGTTTTTAGCCGTGGCCTTGTTAACTTGAGGTACCTTGGTTTGAGCCTCATTAGTTTGAGTTTGGCCATTCGCAGCTGATTTTGTTGCGTTAGAACGGGAGTTTGTGCGGGGTTTTCGTTTAGCGGGCCGACGAGCGGGCGAGTCGCTGTTCGTTGCAGTTGTAGCTGATTGAGCCTCATTGTTTGTTGCCCGGGTTTCAACGGTTGTTTGCTTATCAGTTGCGGGTGCGTCGCCACTGCCACTGACTGGCTGCTTGCCAGCTCCGGCCTGGTTTCGTTGATTTGTCGCGGGTCGGTTGTTGTTATTGTTGCGACGGTGGCGACCGCGCTGTCCATTTGCGCGTTTGTTGCCGCCCTGAGCACCTTGTCTCGGGCCTTTTTTTCTCGTGGAATCATCTCCGTCAGATTCCGGGTTTTCACTTGCAATCTGCTTTGCGGCATATCGCGCCTGATCCTCCCGATACCAGTCGCTACCCCGTAGTTGTTGCATTCCCGTGTAGCCACCTGGATCTGACGGGGACCAGTGATTGCCATTTTGGTGGCCACCGTTGTGGGATGTTTTTCCCTGTCGACGATTTCCCGAGACTGGTCCGTCCTGACGCCGTCCGTTTGATCGATTTCTGTTGCCGTTGTTTGCCGAGCTGCCAAGTAACAGGTCATCGGCAAAGCCGTTTGAGTGTCTTTGTCCGCCAGCTTGTCTAAAGGCTCGAAAGTCTGATTCAGAGTCCAGTTGTTGAGAATTTCCCCCTGGTTTGCCCTGCTTGTTGCCGGGTTTTTTATGTCGTCGGTTTGATTGGGGGTTCGCTCGCGTGCCGTTTGTGCCGCGTTGCTGATGTTGTGTATTTCCTCCCGCTTGCTGGCCAGTTGGTCCGCCGCCAGTGTTCCGGTTGCTGTTTTGTCCACCGGAGGATGCGTTTTGCCCGCCATCTGCCGGGCGAGTCCGACCTCTTCCTCTCAAGCCGCGAGAACCGGGATGTCTTCGTTGTTTTTCTGGTAATTCTGCCATTTTATCGACGTGTTTTTCGAAAGGATGGTAGTGCCCGGCTACTTCGCGGGAACAATAACGTTGGACAAATAGTTTGCCGGGCTACAGACAGGCGTCAGGCGCCTGATTACAAAAGTACGCGGCCTGCTTAAGCGGTTTAGCGACAGGTGTTTAATCGCCAGGTTGTGTTTGTGTTCAACAGACAAAAATATATCAAACCTGTTTTGTTGTGTGGCACAGGAGAAATGTCGAATCGCGCATCGTTCCAGGCGCCACCATTTTCGTTGTGTTCTCGTTGTGCTCTGTGTTCCAAACTATCCTGACAAGCTTCAATGCGTTATGCGCAATTGTCGGTGCTGGATGGATTGCGGGGATTCGACTCCGCGTCTACCAAACCCCGGATAACTTCTGCCTGTCTGTGATGGATGGCAAGCCGGGTATGTAACTGTTTGTTGTCAGGTGTGTTTGATTAGCTTTGTAGCGGCAAGATTAACAGCTACCAACTACTTCATTTTCCTTCCGGGAGTTGTCACCCGTAGTAAGGTGTTTTGTCACGTTTTAAGTTCAATCGATTCGCGATGAGGGGTCTGTATTCAAGCTCCGTTTTTCGCACTGTTTTATATGTAAGAGTTCACGAATGTAAGTCCGGGTCGTCCGGCTGATTCAGATCTCGTCGGGGATGGATCTTTAGCCGACAGCGAACATTCTCCCCTGTAGATGCCCTGGAGTCTAGCAAATTTTGGACACAGTTAGCGTGAATTGATGCCATATCGGTATAAATGGTCGCCAAAGCAGTCGATTTCCTTTCGTTTCGCGCCGCACACCATCAGTTTTGGTAAGCGGAATTTGGCGTCGAAATAGAGGGGTCCCGGCTCACCAGGGCGGGAGAAGCAACCGCCACCGGGGTAATGGGTATCGTAATTGTAAGCGCTGGATCACTTCGATTCGAATTTGCCAGATCCTGCCCTAAGTCAACAGGATGAGTGCTCAGGTAAAGGAGCAGGGAGGCGAAAAGCAGTTGTGCGATTGCCAGTGGAATTGGAGGCATGCGCCCAGGTATGTCACGCGGGCTGTCCGGGTTTAATCGTTGCATTGTCCCAGCTTTTTTCATTATTTTTATGCTTTGGGCTACAATTTTTCTTGCAACGAGTACGCACAGGCGAGGCGGATACCACGTTGCTTGTGCGCAATTGTAAAACGATTTAAAGCACAGTGGAGCAGCTTAACCGGTATGTAATCGCATTTTGGGCCAACGCGGAGGTAGTAAAGCCCCCCGCGTTGCCGAATTCCCTACGCCTTGGTGAATTCCGGATAGGCCTCCATACCGCACTCGGAGATATCCACGCCCTCGTACTCATCTTCTTCGCTAACGCGAATGCCAAGGATGCCGTCAAGCAGTACCCAAACCATGATACTTGCAACAAACGTCCACAGAAAAATGCATGCAATGCCGAGCAGTTGTGCCGTGAATACTGCATCGCTGTTGGTCAATGGCACCGCCAATAACCCCCAAACGCCAACGACCCCGTGAACCGATATCGCACCTACAGGGTCGTCAAGTTTCAGTTTGTCGAGCAGGACAATGGCGAGAACCACCAGGACGCCACCTGCGGCGCCGATTAGTGTGGCCACACCAGCGCCGGGTGTAAGCGGTTCTGCGGTGATCGCCACAAGTCCGGCGAGTGCACCATTGAGTGCCATGGTTAAATCGGCTTTGCTAAACAGGATTCTGGCGACAATTAGCGCTGCTGTTACACCACCAGCTGCAGCCATGTTGGTGTTCACAAATATCGCGGCAACCGCATTGGCATCACCCACGTTAGACAGGCGAAGCTGCGAACCACCGTTGAAACCGAACCAGCCCATCCAGAGTATAAATGTACCCAGTGTTGCCAGCGGCAGATTTGCGCCAGGAATTGGACGCACCTGACCATTCGGTCCGTATTTGCCTTTGCGCGCGCCCAGGATCAGGACACCTGCGAGAGCTGCGGTTGCACCACACATATGAACCACACCTGAGCCTGCAAAATCCTGGAAACCCGCTGTTTGAAGAAAACCGCCACCCCACTTCCAGAAGCCCTGTATGGGGTAAATCAAGGAGGTGAAAACGACTGCGAAGAGCAGGAATGCCCAAAGTTTCATTCGTTCCGCGACAGCGCCCGACACGATGGACATGGCGGTTGCTACAAATACCACCTGAAAGAAAAAATCGGCTCGGCCAGAGTAGTATGGAGCGTCGTCGCCTCCGGCGGTTACGGCTGCAGCTTCATTTTCGGCACCCAGCAAAAAGGCAATTCCAGGCCAGTATTCGTTGACGGCCTCACCCGGATACATCACGTTGTAACCACATAGCAGGTACATGATGCAGGCGATGGCGAACAGGGCGACGTTTTTGGTCAGTATCTCTGTGGTATTTTTTGATCGAACCAGTCCGGCTTCCAGCATAGAAAAACCGGCCGCCATCCACATAACCAGTGCCCCTGATATCAGAAAATAAAAGGTGTCGAGGGCGTAAGACAATTCGAGGATTTGTTCCATTTAGAGTAACTCCGGTTTAAAGTGCTGCGGGACCGGATTCACCGGTGCGAATGCGAATGGCCTGTTCCAGCGGGGTGACGAAAATCTTTCCGTCGCCAATTTTTCCGCTGTTTGCAGCGTTGCTTATCGCTTCAATTGCAGACTCAAGCAGAGAGTTGTCGACTGCGATCTCGATTTTTGTTTTAGGAAGAAAATCGATGACGTATTCGGTGCCACGATACAATTCAGTGTGGCCTTTCTGGCGACCGAAGCCTTTGACTTCGGATACAGTGATGCCCTGTACGCCGATAGCCGACAGAGCTTCTCGCACCTCGTCGAGTTTGAAAGGTTTTATAACCGCAACTACAAGTTTCACATGGTTCTCCTGTTGGTGTGAATAATGCTTATAAGCACAAAAGATGCCATTTATAAAAATATATATAAAACAAATAGTTAAGTATAAAAAGTGACTGAGTAAATTTTATTTGCGCGATTGTGGTGCGAGTTATATGTTGAGTTGCTTTATCCCGGTGCGTCCCCGTTTTGGAAATAATCCGTATTGCAACGCTATGCTGGAATGTGGCTTGGAGATACCATGCAGTCACATAAAGCGAATTGGAAAACAGACATGAAAAGATCAGGTGTTCTGGATGAGTTGGTGGACAAAATCGGGCAGGTGTTGCCTGCAGGTGCGGTCGAATTAAAAACGGATTTTGAAAAAAATGTCCGTGCAGCGGTGCAAAGCGGTCTGGCCAAAATGGATTTGGTCACTCGCGAGGAATTTGACGTTCAGGCGGCATTGTTGCAGCGCACCCGTGAAAAACTGGATCGTCTGGAGAAAGTAGTTGAAGAGTGGGAAAGCAAAACCGGTTGATTGATAGTGCGTTAACGGGAGAGTTTTCGGCGGCTCATAAGCCTTTTGATACAAACGGTAGTACAACGAAAGTAGTAAATCGTAGTGAATATTTCTGTAGTAAATAGTCGGGCACTGGTTGGAGTGGAAGCAGTTCCTGTTCAGGTTGAGGTGCATCTGGCTGGCGGGTTGCCCTCTCTCTCTATTGTAGGAATGCCTGAAACGGCAGTTCGCGAGAGCAAGGACCGGGTGCGCGCCGCGCTTTTAAATTCGGGTTTTGAATTTCCGCCAAGACGCATAACCGTGAATCTTGCTCCGGCCGATTTACCTAAATCGGGTGGGCGTTTTGATCTGCCGATCGCGTTGGGGGTGCTGGCAGCCTCCGGTCAAATTGATCCCGGAAGGTTAGCGGCTCATGAGTTTATCGGTGAGTTGGCGCTGGGCGGAGAATTGCGCTCGGTTAATGGAGCACTGCCTACAGCTTTGGCTGTGCAGCGGCAAGGGCGCTCTCTGGTTGTACCCGCGGAAAACGCCTCTGAAGCCTGTCTGGCGGAGGAGTGCCAGGTTTTCGCGAGTGATTCTCTCTTGCATTTGTGCAACCACCTCGGTTCCAGCGATGCGCTAGAAGAGTTGCGTCGAAAACCATCGCAGAACAAAACAGACTACCGGGTTGCCGCTGACCGCGATCTTGCGGAGGTGCGTGGCCAGCATCAGGCACGCAGAGCGCTGGAGGTAGCTGCGTCCGGGGGGCACAATCTATTGTTGATCGGTCCACCAGGCACTGGAAAATCAATGCTGGCCAGTCGCCTGCCCGGGATATTGCCGCCCATGTCGGCAGATGAGGCGCTTGAAACTGCCTCGGTTGCGTCCATCAGTCGGGGAGGTTTGGATATAGACCGCTGGCGAGCTCGTCCCTACCGCTCGCCTCATCACACAGCCTCAGGTGTAGCGCTGGTTGGTGGAGGTAGCCAGCCAAAGCCGGGTGAGGTTTCGCTTGCTCACAACGGAGTGTTGTTCCTCGACGAACTTCCGGAGTTTCCCCGAAGCGTTCTCGACGTGTTGCGGGAGCCATTGGAGAATGGTGAGATATCGATTTCCAGAGCTGGCCAACAAGCCGAATTCCCCGCACGAATTCAGTTAGTCGCGGCGATGAATCCGTGCCCTTGCGGGTACTATGGAGACGCACGGGTGCCGTGTCGCTGCGGGCCGGAGCAGATCACCCGTTATCAATCTCGTGTGTCCGGACCGTTGCTCGACCGGGTAGACATTCAAATTTCAGTTCAGCGAATTGAATACTCGCAATTGCGCGGAGATGCCGCCAGGGGTGAAAGTAGCGTTGCGGTGTCTGAACGGGTACGACGAGCCAACAGGCGGCAACTAAAACGTGCCGGCAAACCAAATGCATTGATGGATTCGAGCGAGCTTGAGTGTCATTGCTCGCTTGATGAGCAACAGCATTCCTGGCTTGCTGCGGCGCTGGAGAAATTTAATCTGTCGGCGCGTGCTATTCATCGTACGTTAAAGGTTGCCCGTACCGTGGCTGATATGGAGGGTGTGGAGAACATTGCAAGCCATCACCTTCGTGAAGCGCTGAGCTACCGTTCAACACTGCGTGAGCAATTTGAGCCAGCCAAATAAAGCGGAGATGTCTCATCCGTAGTGTTTATAAAGTCTCGACGCTCCAGCTCTTATGGTGCGCATCTGTGCTGTAAGGTGCTGCCACGTTTTCTGTCAGCCGCTTGCGTTTTGGTCGTTGCTGGTATGTAGTTGCCGCTTTCGATGCGATTAATTTTTACACGTGCAAAATGAGAGACAAACCGATAAAAAATAGCTCGCAGGCAGATCTTGTTGTAATCGGTGGGGGCAATGCCGCCTTGTGCGCGGCGATAGTTGCAGCTGAAGCCGGTTTACGTGTTTTGATTCTGGAGGCGGCACCAAAATCGATGCGTGGAGGTAACTCACGCCATACCCGTAATTTCCGCTGCATGCACCGGTCGCCGATATCAGTGCTTAGTGATGTATACAGCGCCGATGAGTACTACGACGATTTATTAAAAGTAACAGCGGGTAAAACGGATGAGAGTCTTGCCAGACTCGTGATTGAATCATCAGAGGAGTGCCTGGACTGGATGCAACATCAGGGGGTGCGATTTCAGCCTGCACTTTCCGGTACATTGTCATTGTCGCGTACCAATGCCTTTTTTCTTGGTGGCGGTACGGCGTTGTTAAATGCCTACTATCGCAAAGCCGGGCAACTAGGTGTGACGGTGCAGTATGACGCTAGTGTGAGTCATTTGCAGCTGGATGGCGATTGGGTCAGCCGTGTGGATTATCTTCACGGGGAGCAGAAGTGTTCTATTTCACCAAAGGCCGTAGTCGTCGCTGCCGGTGGATTTCAGGCTGATTTAGAATGGCTTGCCCGTGCATGGGGGCCTTCTGCACGGAACTTCCTTATAAGGGGTACTCCATACAACAAAGGTGTGGTGCTTAAGGATTTACTCGATCAGGGAGTATTGTCGGTAGGTGATCCTACTCAGTGCCACGCAGTTGCTATTGATGGTCGTGCCCCGAAATTCGACGGAGGAATAGTCACCCGCCTCGACTGTGTGGTGTATTCGATTGTCGTCAACAAACACGGTGAGCGATTCTATGACGAGGGCGAAGATGTGTGGCCAAAACGCTATGCAATTTGGGGGCGGCTGGTAGCAGCACAACCAGACCAGGTGGGGTATGCCATTATCGATTCCCGGTCGCTTGATCTGTTTATGCCATCGGTGTTTCCGCCGCATAAGGCAGACACCATTGAGGAACTTGCAGAACTGATGAATCTACCTGTAACGCAGTTGAGATCGACTATAGATGAGTACAACAATGCGTGTGGAGATGAAAGTATCTTTGCGGCCACAGAGCTGGATGGATTAACCACAAACGGACTCACATTAGAAAAAACCAACTGGGCCAGACAAATCATAGAGCCCCCTTTCTATGGGTACAGCCTCAGGCCTGGCGTCACCTTTACTTACCTGGGGTTGAAGGTTGATGAAAATGCCAGGGTTCAATGTGAGGGAGGGTCTGTCAGCAACCTCTGGGCTGCCGGAGAGACGATGGCGGGCTGTATTCTCGGGCAAGGCTATCTGGCTGGTTTTGGTATGACTATTGGCACGGTGTTCGGGCGCATTGCGGGTAGAGAGGTGGTGAAATATGTCAACTGATTTTATTGCGGAATCTCGCCGGCAAATAGAGATTTGTAATGCCTGCCGTTATTGTGAAGGTTATTGTTCGGTGTTCCCTGCGATAACCCGACTGCGAGTATTTTCAGACGCTGATGTTACCCAGCTCGCCAATCTCTGTCACAACTGCCGTGGCTGTTATTACGCTTGCCAATACGCGGATCCCCATGAGTTTGCTGTAAACCTTCCTCAGGCACTGGCGAAGGCCAGGCAGGAGAGTTGGGAAAAATACGCGTACCCGTCCCGGATATCTGCGCTGTTTCATCGAAGTGGTGTGGCCTTGTCGGCAATGTTTGTATTCGCGTTTGCAGCAATTATGATTTTTGTTAGCACCGTGAGTGGTGAGGCAAATGGAGAGGGCTTCTACAAGATTATGTCTCACACGGCAATGGTTGCTTTGTTTCTTCCCGCGTTTTTATTTCCATTTGCCAGTTTGTGTCTGAGTCTTCACAGGTTTTGGATGGATACAGGTGGGGGGGCATTGCGTTTACGTGACTTGCTCGCCGCTGTGCGATCGGCTGCGGCATTGAAAAATCTGTCAGGGGGGCACGGCGAGGGATGTAATTTTGAAGATGAGGATCGCTACAGCAACACCCGACGATGGATGCATCAACTCGTCGTGTCGGGTTTTCTGTTGTGTTTTGCCTCGACATCAGTCGCCACACTTCTGCATTATGTTTTCGATTTGCGAGCACCTTACGGTCTGGTGTCATTACCCAAGCTACTGGGGATACCTGGAGGTGTGTTGCTGTCTATCGGTACTCTGGGAATGGCAATACTCAAAATGAGGGCGGAACGTAAACTGGGCGATTCACGCGTTTGGGGCGGGGAGATGGGTTTTGTGGTGCTGTTGTTTGCTGTTAGCACGTCAGGTCTGCTGTTGTATGCGCTGCGTGATAGCGCAATCACTTCGTGGCTGCTCGCCTTTCATCTCGGTACGGTACTGACCTTTTTTCTACTAAGTCCGTACACCAAAATGGCGCACGGTTTTTACCGAATGGCAGCGCTGGTCAGAGATGCCCGGGAAAGTGAAATGTAAGTGTAATGTGGAATAACGTTATACGAAATATAAAGTGACGATTACAGCCAAACGGGTGATTCGGTCTGATGATATAAAACAGGTCGCTGGTGACTGCTTTATACAAACGCTTGATGACGGGAATTTAAACGTGCAAAAAATTATAGATGGAAAATCATTCGCGCAGCGCTTGCGATCTGAAGTAGCAGCAAAAGTCGCCACTCTCAAATCTCGAGATGGCATTGTTCCGGGGCTTGCTGTAGTGCTGGTAGGAGAAGATCCGGCAAGTCAGGTTTATGTACGCAATAAAGGCAAGCAGACCGTTGAAGTCGGTATGCAGAGCTTCGAACACAAGCTACCCGATACAACGTCCCAGGCTGATCTGCTGACTCTGATTGACAAGCTTAACGCCGATGATTCTGTGCATGGAATTCTGGTGCAGTTACCTCTTCCCGCCCAAATTGACGAAAAAGCGGTAATTAATCAAATAAACCCTGATAAAGACGTTGACGGTTTTCATCTCGATAACGTGGGGCGACTGGCGATTGGAGAGAAGGGGATTGTGCCGTGTACTCCGCTTGGTTGCCTGATGATGATCAAGGATCAACACGGCGATTTATCAGGTAAGCATGCTGTGGTCGTCGGACGTTCCAACATAGTTGGCAAGCCGGTCGCGGCTCTGTTGTTGCAGGAAAACTGTACGGTCGTGATTACTCACTCTCGAACGGCAAATCTTGAAGAAGAATGCAGGCGTGCAGATATACTTGTCGCCGCGGTTGGCCGCCCCGAGATGGTCAAAGGAGACTGGATTAAACCGGGTGCGACGGTTATCGACGTTGGTATCAATCGAATAGAATCCGGTGATGGCAAGACGCGTCTTGTCGGGGATGTCGATTTTGCTTCAGCCGAGCCGGTGGCTGGAAAAATTACACCGGTTCCTGGGGGCGTGGGCCCAATGACAATAGCCTGTCTTCTCCACAACACATTGCAACAAGCCTGCGTTGTTAATAGCGTCGCTGTGCCAGAGTAGTCAAATACAGCGTTGCGGATCTTTGCGACGTGGCCACGTGAAAAGCAATACACTCCTGTAGAACGAAAATAGCCAAGTGAGTGCATTCTTCTTGTTACGCCGACTTTCGCCGCGCAGGCACCCTTCGGTACTCGGGGGCGAACTCTGCCGGTGTGTGTTTAAAGCGTTTGTAGCTCCACATGTACTGAGCAGGCGAAATGGCAATGCAACGCTCAACGCATCTATTCAGGGCTGCTGCAGAGACTTCCGGATCCGCGTTTGCGAGCATTTTGTCAGGACTCAGGAAGCGAAGCCGATAGCCCTTGCCATGGCGCAAGCGCTCCATGACAGTGAAAACAACAGGCGCGCCCGTGCGGCTCGCCAGGTTGGCCATGAAGGTCATAGTATAGGCCGGCACTCCAAATAGCGGAACGCAGACACCGTTCTCCGGTGCCGGTTCCTGATCCGGCAATATGCCAATAACTTCGCCTGCTTTCAAAGCCTTGACGAGAGCACTCAGGCCGCGTCTGTTAATTGGATGTGCTGTGCCGCCAAATCGCTCACGTGCTGCCAGCAGTGGTTTGTCGAGACTGGCAATTCTATTGGGGCGATATAGAAAATGCATGGTGTGAGTGCTGGCCAGAAATAACTGAATTAATTCCCACGCGCCAGTATGTGGAGCCGCCAGAATCACCCCTTTGTTTTTTGCGATGGCCTGATCAAATATATCGCGGTCGAATTGCTCGACAATCAAAGCAGAGACGCGCTGTCTCGGCCACAGCCAGAACGGACCCAGTTCGGTCAGGTTTTTACCCGTTTCGCGGAGATTCTCTCGCAGCAGATTTTCGCGGCTGGAATCTGGTAAGTGCGGGTAGCACAGACGCAAATTTGCATCGATCACGTGTTTGTGTCGATTGGGCAGGACGTAGAAGAGCCGACCAATAAGGCTGCCAAGCGCATGATTTGCGCGCAGTGGAAGCCACGAAAAAAGGCGAAGCGCGAGTGTTACCGGGAATTTCGTAGCGGTCAATGTTCTGGAACGTAGCGGTTTGGCGTATTCTCTGGAAACACGGCATCGCAGACCGTTACAATGCGGTATCAACGGTCGGGTGTAAAAGACCCGGCTGCGGGCGCAGCCGGGAGAACGTCCCTGATTTTGAGGTTACTGGCGTTGGAGAAATCGCAGGCAATACGATAGATCCTGCCAATGGGTTCCAAACCCATAGGCGATTATGGCGCGACACTCCGGTCAGTTCTATTTTGGTACAGTATTTTACCCGCGTTTTTTTCGTAAGGTTTGGCATACCAGTACGCAAAATCGCTCTAATAGTTCAATATTGGTGAGCTGATTCACATGATTGCTCTGTTGCAAAGGGTGACGAGTTCCAGCGTCTGGGTGGACGGTATTGAATTGTCATCAGTTGGCCATGGCCTGCTGGTCTTTTTGGCGGTTCAGCCTGGAGACACGGAAAAGACGGCTGCGTTGCTGCTAAACCGGTTAAGTCGTTACCGGGTATTTTCTGATTCAGACGATAAAATGAATTTGGGGTTGCTTGATGTTGGTGGAGACTTAATGCTGATTCCGCAATTTACGCTCGCTGCGGATACTCGCAAAGGTTTGCGACCCGGATTTAGTACGGCAGCTACACCAACCGAAGGTAAGCGACTCTTTGATATAATGGTCAGAGAGTCAAAAAAACTGGGTGTGCATGTTGGTGCCGGGCAGTTTGGCGCTGACATGCAGGTAAAACTGGTCAACGATGGCCCCGCCACTTTTTGGCTGCAAGAGCCTGCCCAAAGGTAAAATAAACAATAACAAGCACGCTTGCACAGTGTTCATTAAGAAATAAATCAGGACCATGGCGGTTACAAACCAATGAAACCACGCACGGCAGTAGTAAGCCGCAACACATCTGAGACTCGCATAAGCGTAGAATTAACGCTGGATGGTTCGGGCCAGAAAAGTTTTAATACCGGGGTACCATTCTTCGAGCATATGCTGGATCAAGTGGCAAGGCACGGTATGTTTGATTTGAGCATTTCCTGTGAAGGAGATACTCACATTGATGACCACCACACAGTTGAAGACATCGGTATTGTTCTTGGTCAGGCTTTCAACGAAGCGCTGGCTGATAAAGCTGGCATACATCGGTACGGGCACGCCTATGTACCCCTGGACGAGGCACTATCGAGAGTTGTAATTGACTTCTCTGGCAGACCTGGTCTGTTTTATCAGTGTGAGTTCAGGAAAGACAGAGTAGGCAGCTTTGATGTCGAACTGGCCAGTGAGTTCTTTCACGGATTTGTTAACCATGCTCGCGCAACTTTGCACATAGATAATCTCAAAGGCGAGAACGAACACCACAAGCTTGAAACGATGTTTAAGGCATTTGGCCGTGCATTGCGTATGGCGACAAGTGTTGACGAATTGCTGGGCGGTAAGCCCGCTTCAACGAAAGGGGTTTTACAGGATTGATGACCAGCAGTATTGCGGTTGTTGATTATGGCATGGGGAATTTGCGGTCAGTAGCAAAAGCTCTTGCCCATGTATCACCAAAATCGAAGGTAAAAATTACGTCGGTTGCCGAGGATATCGCCCGTGCAGATCGTGTTGTTTTTCCAGGTCAGGGAGCTGCGCGTGACTGCATGAATAACCTCGAAGAATACAAGCTCGGTGAATCTATCGACCAGGCATTCCGCAATAAACCCTTTCTGGGCATTTGCATGGGGCTTCAAGTGTTGTTCGCTCGCAGTGACGAGAATAACGGGGTGCCGTGCCTTGGTCTTATAGAGGGCGGTGTTCATCAGTTTCAGCGACCGCCGCTCCCGGCCTCGCCAAAAATCCCGCACATGGGCTGGAATGAAGTGACACAAACGTCAGACCATCCGCTTTGGCGGAACATTAAGGACAGGGCACGCTTCTATTTCGTCCACAGTTATTTTGTGTGTGCACAAGATCCGTTGTGGAACACCGGAACCACTGCCTATCTGGGAGAGTTTACCAGCGCAATCGCTCGAGACAATGTGTTTGCTACCCAGTTTCATCCGGAAAAAAGTGCAGCAGACGGACTCTGTCTGTTGAGCAACTTTACTAACTGGAACCCTGGCTAATGGCCGACGCAATGCAATTGATTCCCGCTATAGATTTGAAGGATGGTAACTGTGTGAGGCTCAAACAGGGCCGTATGGAGGACGATACCGTGTTTTCCGATGATGTGGTTGCTACAGCAGGGCGCTGGGTGAATGCAGGTACCTCCCGACTGCATATGGTGGATCTGAATGGAGCGTTTGCAGGTGTACCTAAAAATGCAGATGCAGTGCAATCGGTGTGTCGTGCTTTTCCGAACCTGGATGTGCAAATAGGTGGCGGTATAAGAGATGCGGATATTGTCAGTCACTACTTCGACGCGGGAGTACGTTGGGTAATAATTGGTACACAGGCGGTAATTGATCCTGACTTCGTTGCAACACTTTGCCGCGAGTGGCCAGGTCGTATTATGGTCGGTCTCGATGCAAGGGATGGTAAGGTCGCGGTTAATGGCTGGGCTGAAAATTCGGGGGTCGATGCGATTGAACTCGCGCAAGAATTTGAGGGTCATGGTGTCAGCGGAATTGTTTACACCGATATAAGCCGCGATGGGATGATGGCTGGTTTTAATATGCAGGCGACCGCGGCACTTGCCGACACGATCTCTATTCCGGTGTATGCCTCGGGTGGAGTTACTGACGACGCTGATATCGACCGCCTGTGCAGCATTGCTGGAAAGGGAGTTGCCGGTGCGATTGTTGGCCGAGCCTTATATGAAGGCCGCATTGATCTGGCAAAGTCTCAGCAACGTGCCAATCGCAAGCTCGGGATAAACTAAAAATGGGCCTGGCCAAACGGCTTATCCCGTGCCTCGATGTGGATGCGGGCAGAGTGGTTAAAGGTGTGAACTTTGTCGATATCGTCGATGCCGGAGACCCGGTGGAAGCAGCCCGGCGCTATGGTGAAGCCGGTGCGGATGAATTGACCTTTCTCGATATCACCGCTAGCAGTGACCAGCGAGAAACCATAGTCGATGTCGTTGAGCGTGTCGCAGCGGAAGTGTTTATTCCGTTAACGGTTGGTGGCGGAATCAGGGCGATTGGCGATGTCAGGCGAATGCTTAATGCGGGAGCAGACAAAGTAGGCATAAATACAGCGGCTGTGCACAATCCACAGTTGGTCAAAGAGGCGTCGGAGCATTTTGGAAATCAGTGCATTGTAGTTGCTATTGATGCCAAGGGAGTACATCAGCCGGGGGAGCCGCCAAGGTTCGAAGTGTTTACCCATGGCGGGCGTACGGCAACTGGTATCGACGCGGTCGAGTGGGCAAAAAAAATGGCGGCATTCGGGGCGGGTGAGCTGCTTCTTACCAGCATGGACCGGGATGGCACGAAAATCGGCTTTAACCTGGAGTTAACCCGGGCAGTCGCAGACGCCGTCGAGGTGCCGGTTATTGCCTCCGGCGGGGTGGGAAACTTGCAGCATCTGTGTGATGGTGTGCTCGACGGTAAAGCTGATGCCGTGCTCGCGGCGAGCATCTTTCATTTTGGAGAATATACGATCCGGCAGGCTAAGCAGGCTATGCGTGAAGCCGGAATAGTGGTGAGGTTGTGAGCAAGAAAATTGATTTGTCATCTATTGATGAGTCTGCCGCGTGGCTTGATGATGTCGCCTGGAACGAGCACGGTCTCGCACCGGCTATAGCGCAAGATGCCTCCAGTGGAGCTGTGCTGATGCTGGCCTGGGTTAACCGGCAGGCGCTGGCAGCAACGGCGATGCTGGGAGAGGCGGTATACTGGTCGCGATCTCGACAAAAGCTCTGGCATAAGGGCGAATCATCTGGTCATACACAGCAGCTGCTAGAGATTCGGCTTGACTGCGACGCAGATGCAGTGCTTTTTCGGGTTTCACAAATCGGTGGAATTGCCTGCCATACCGGGAGAGCACACTGCTTTTACCGCCAGTTGGGGTCAGAAGGTTGGGAAAGTGTCGATCCCGTTGTGAAAGATCCGGGCGAAATATATCCGGACAAGACATAATAGGCCAAATGTCATAATGTGTACGGTTTAGAGGATAAGCGGTGAGCGACCAGGTATTGATTCGGCTGGCGTCGGCGCTTGAACAGCGCAAGCAGGCAGCTGGTGAAGAATCGTACGTAGCCAGCTTGTATAACAAGGGCACCGACGCCATCTTGCAGAAGGTGGGCGAAGAGGCCGTAGAGACAATAATTGCGGTTAAATCGGGCAACCGCAAAGATATAGTGAATGAGACAGCAGATTTGTGGTTCCACACGCTGGTGATGCTAGCCCAGCAGGAACTCGGTCCGCAGCAGGTGTTGGATGAACTGGAGCGCCGTTTTGGTACTTCAGGCCACACCGAAAAAGCGTCTCGTGTCCCCAAAAAATAACAGAGGTCAATTATTATGATGCCAAGTATTCCCCAACTTCTCATTGTGTTAGTTATTGTTGTGCTTATTTTCGGTGCTAAAAGACTGCGCAATCTTGGCGGTGATCTGGGGTCCGCGGTAAAAGGATTCAAAGACGCTGTTAAAGATCCCAATGCTGAAAACGCGGAAAATGATGAGCCTGGAAAGATTGAAGGTGCTACCACGGTCGAAAGTGTGGCCGAAGAAGCAGTCAACGAAAAGAAAGAGGCCTGATCAGGCTTCGACCTGATTTTGCCTTCCTAGTCAGTTAAGAATCTTCCAGGCGGAGCGCATCGGTGTTTGACGTTGGCTTTCAGGAGATTGTTCTAATCGGCGTGATCGCCTTGCTGATCATTGGCCCGGAACGTCTGCCTGCGGTCGCCCGCAGCGTTGGTTTGTGGGTGGGCAAAATGCAGCGGTTTGTGGCGGGCGTTAAGTCAGACATCCACAACGAACTAAAATCAGATGAATTGCGCAGCCTGTTAAACAGTCAGGAAGACCAGATTCGTGAACTCAAGGATATGGTAAACGAGACACGAACCGATCTGGAACGCACCGCCAAAAGCGCTACCGAGTCTTTGTCCGAAGGTATGGATCAGGCTGTTGATCAGGTCAGGGATGCTGCAGAAGCAACGCGTACATCCAGTGCAAAGATGGAGGCGATCAAAAAAGCGGCTGGCTATGGCGAGAGCGCAGTAGGGGCCGGTTCCGAAACAAACGCTCTGGATACTCCTGTCGTCGACGATACCGCCGCAGCCACCGGGGTACCAAATAGTCCAGCGACAACTGGCTCAGAACCTGCCAGCCCGGATTCGGATGTCACGCGGGCCGATAAGTCTGCATGAATTCCAATAGAAACTCCGGAGTACTTCATACAGTGAACTGTGATTGCGGCAATTTTGTGGTTGCAGCAATGGTGATGCGAGCGTTCTTCAGCGGTGTCACATATGGCAAATGATGCTGTCAATGATAATGGTGGCGCGGAAATGGGGCTGCTGTCGCATCTGATCGAGCTGCGCGACCGATTGTTGAGAATGCTGCTTGCGATCGGGGTATTGTTTCTGTGTCTTTTTCCTTTTTCGGCGACTATCTGGAGCTGGCTTGCCGAGCCCTTACTCAGACACGCAGGAAAAATGATCGCTATCGATGTGGCATCGCCATTCCTGATTCCGTTCAAAGTATGTTTAATGCTGTCGATTTTTTTAGCAGCGCCGTTTTTGCTTTACCAGATATGGGCGTTCGTCGCTCCTGGCTTGTACAACCATGAAAAAAGACTGGTATCACCGCTGCTGATATCAAGCACTCTGCTGTTCTATCTTGGTATAGCCTTCGCTTATTTTGTGGTTTTTCCACTGGTCTTTGGTTTTTTCAATAGCGTAGCGCCAGAGGGAGTGGAGGTCAGTACCGATATAAGTCGATATCTTGATTTTATACTCACTATATTTCTTGCTTTTGGTATTGCGTTTGAGGTGCCTGTTGCGACGATTCTGCTGGTAGCTATTGGTGCGGCAACGCCTGAAGGGTTGGCGAAGAAGCGGCCGTATTTTATTGTTGCTGCATTTGTTGTTGGTATGTTTTTAACGCCACCTGACATCATTTCGCAAACGCTTCTGGCACTACCAATGTGGTTATTGTTTGAAGTGGGCATTTTCTTTTCGCGGTTCTTTTTGAAACGCAAGGAAGAATACGCGAAAGCCGCTGAAGAGCGTTATTTGCAGGACGAAATAGCCCCGACGGCGCAAACTGCCTCGGTGGCCGCCGCCACCTCGCCTGGCACGGGATCGGAGACGAAAGCGGCAGATAGCGACGAAGCCGAGCTTGACGAGATCGACTTTGCGATGAACAAAGAAAGTCTGGCGGAGGATACATCTGAAACTGACCCCGGCAAGTCGCAGGATGGCAAGGCACAGGATGAGTCATCGCAGGATATTGAGAAAGACGAAGACAAACCCGGTCCCTGAACTGGCGGAATCGCGGTGAAACCATGATCGATCAAAAACCTGCACCACGCTGCTCGACCCTGCTCGTTATTATGGACGGCATAGGATTGAATCCATCGAAACTGGATAACGCGGTAGCTCTTGCCAATACTCCCAATCTCGATCGGCTTTTTTCCTCCAACCCGGTCACGGTACTGGAGGCTTCCGGCGCGGCAGTGGGATTGCCCAGTGGACAAATGGGCAACTCCGAGGTGGGTCATTCCACCATTGGTTGCGGGACTATATTGCGGCAGGACCTTGTAGTCATTAACGAGAGCATTGCGAACGGGTCTTTTTTCACCAATCCGTCAATTAGTAACGCCTGCGATTCGGCCAGTGCCAGCAACAGGCCGCTGCATATAATCGGGTTGGTATCAGATGGCGGCGTGCATAGTCATCTTGATCATGTGCTGGCGCTGATCGATGCCTGTGCATCAAAGCAGGTCAAGCCGATGTTACATATGATTACGGATGGCCGAGATACCGCGCCTCAATGTGCGACTGCTTATCTCGACGATATAGAAAGGGCGCTTGCCAGAGCGGGTGGACAAATAGCCACAATCTGTGGACGTTTCTTTGCGATGGACCGTGACAATAGATGGGAGCGTGTTCAAACAGCGTTTGACGCCATAGTTCATGGTAAGGCAGGCAAGGCGCGAAATGCGAGAGATGCGATACAAGAAGCGTGGGCAGACAATCAAACGGATGAATTTATAAAACCCGTTGTACTCGATGGTGCCGAACTAATAACCGGTGGCGACGAGGTGGTGTTTTTCAATTTTCGCAATGACCGGCCAAGAGAGTTGTGCAGCGCTTTGCTGCTACCAGGATTTACTGATTTTGATCGTGGCAATTTCGCACCAGTGTCACTTACCACCATGACTGCCTACCATGCAAGCTTTGAATGCCCGGTGGCGTTTGAGAAAGACCGGCCACAAACCACATTGGGGCAGGTGATCGAAACCGCAGGCGTCAGTCAGTTTCACTCAGCTGAAACAGAAAAATACCCCCACGTAACTTTCTTCTTTAACGGTGGTAAGGAGACGCCCTATCGCGGAGAAGAACGTGCGTTGGTGGACTCACCCAGGGTGGATACCTATGATCTGCAACCCGAAATGAGCGCCTACGGAGTTCGTGATGCGGTAAAGGCTGCGATTGAGTCACGTGAATTCGGTTTTATTGTAGTGAATCTCGCCAATGGCGATATGGTTGGGCACACCGGCGTTCGCGAGGCAGTTATACGCGCCGTTGAAGTGGTGGATGAGATTGTCGGGGAGCTGGTGTCATTGGCTGAAGCCAATGAGTTTTCGGTTATTCTCACTGCTGATCACGGCAATGCAGATATGCTGGTAGACCCGGTAACAGGTGCTCCACACACGCAGCATACGACGTTTCCTGTCGCGTGTATGGTGAAGGACAAGGTTGCCTGGCATCTTGCGAACGGCGAGGGGTTGTCAGCGATAGCGCCAACGGTGCTGCAACTGATGGGATTGCCGCAGCCGGGTGAAATGCAGGGTCGCTCTTTGTTGTTGGCTGAAAAGACGCATTAGACTGCTAAATACCTTGCGCTTCCGGTGTGGTGGGAACGACTGCAGTAGCCTTCTACTTATGAATAGCTTGTGTGTGGCCTTTGTTTGAAACAACACTCTAAAATTATTTTAGTTATTTCACCCGGGTTTCGAGTTCGTCCCATCGGGCGTAGGCGGTCGAGATCTCCTTCTCCAGTTTGGTGTAGCTTTCCTGCAATTCGTTAAGCGCGGTAGATTGGTTACTGTATAGATCGGGGTCAGCCAGTTGTGCTTCCAGTTGCGTTTTTTTGGCTTCGAGCTTGTCGATTTTATCGGGTAGTGAATTTAGCTCGCGCTGCAATTGATACGATAACTTGCGTTGCTTTCCGTCAGCAATTTCAGGTTGCCCGCCACCTGTTTTTTTATTTTTTGACTTGCTGGCAGTGGATTTTGACTTACTGCTATCGGTGGTGCCTGCACTTCCGGATTGATTCAAGTAGTCACTGTACCCGCCTACGTATTCAGACAGACCGCCATTGCCGTCAAGTACGATTGTACTGGTAGCTATGTTGTCGATGAACTCGCGATCATGGCTGACCATTAGAACTGTACCTTCGAATTGCAGGACTGTGTATTCAAGTAGCTCAAGCGTCTCTACATCAAGATCGTTGGTGGGCTCGTCGAGCACCAGCACGTTGGCGGGCCGGGTGAACAGCCTTGCCAGCAACAGTCTGTTGCGTTCGCCACCGGAGAGTGCGCGAATGGGTGCTCGCGCACGCTCAGGGCTAAACAGAAATTCCTGCATATAACCCATGATGTGTTTGCGCTCGCCCTGAATTTCAACAAAGTCAGCGCCACCGGAAACATTGTCTGCCGCTGACCGGCTTTCATCCAGCTGTTCGCGCAATTGATCAAAGTAGGCTATCTCAAGGTTAGTACCTTGCTCAACGCTGCCATCGTCAGGTTGTAATTCTGCCAGTATGATTTTAATTAACGTCGTTTTACCACTGCCGTTCGGTCCTATGATGGCAATCTTGTTGCCGCGCATTACGGTAGTTGAAAAGTTACGGATAAGCGGCTTGCCTGCCATTGCATGGCTAACCTTGTCGAGCTTGAAAACGATGCGGCCGGATTTCGTGTTGCTTTGTACACGCATATTTACCTGGCCAATTTGCGCCCGTCGCATCGCGCGTTCTTCGCGCAGTTTTTTTAATGCTCGTACCCGACCTTCGTTGCGGGTGCGGCGAGCTTTGATCCCCTGCCTTATCCATTCTTCTTCCTGCTTTAACTTTTTGTCAAACAGGCGATCCTGCGTTTCCTGCGCGGCCAGTGCCTGTTCGCGCGATGTTAAAAATCGTTCGTAGGTTTGATTCCAGCTGGTCAGTTTGCCTCGGTCGATCTCTACAATTCGATTAGCAAGTGTTTTTATCAATTGCCGGTCATGCGTGACGAATATCAGTGTGGTGGGAAGCTTTGCCAGAAAACCTTCCAGCCACACGACGGACTCTACGTCGAGATGGTTGGTGGGTTCGTCCATGAGCAGCAAATCAGGCTCGCTGGCAAGTGCTCGCGCCAGCATTGCACGTCTTTTCTGTCCGCCTGACAGGCTCGATACCAGCGCATCAGGTTGCAACTGTAGTCGCGAAATTATGCTCTGCAACTCGGCGGACGCTCTCCAGATATCGATATTGGTATCGATATCCGTGCTGCCGTCGGTGTACAGCTGCTGCAGCGCCCGGGCGGTAGTATCGTCGTGGCCGGAGGCTGCTACCTCGTAGACTGTGCGGTGATCTTCGCCACCTGGTACTTCTTGTTGCAACCGCGAAATAGTGGTGCCGTCGGAAATCACTATTTCGCCGCTGTCGGGCTGAATCTCGCGATTGAGCACTTTGAGTAGCGTGGATTTACCCTGGCCATTGCGACCGAGCACGGCAATTTTATCGCCAGGCTCAATCACCAGTTCGGCATTATCCAGCAGTGATTCCGGGCCAAATGCAAGGCTGATATCTCGAAGCCTGAGTAATGCCATTTGCGCTACGTTGTCTCTGTTAGTTGGACGAAATTAGTTGATATTGCCGGGCACACTGAGTCAGGTATCTGCACCTGTCTAATCTCCGATTTGAGCCGCACACCAGCTGATCGCGCTCGCTAACCCGGGAGGTGTTCAACCAATAACCGGAATGACAGATTGCTGCATCAAGCCCTGGACTAACAAAACCTGAAGCTCGTTCAAAGGTAAGCCAATGACGACGACTTCATGGCGACTTTGCAGTCGTTGTAAGTACCCGGTAACGGGATAGACCGTTAACCTGTCTCTTGTGTTGTGCGCCACTCGTCAACGGTGTATGCCTTGATGGAAAGTGCGTGTATTGCGCCGCTTTTTATATGATCGTCCAGTACTGCATAAACCATCTTGTGACGTTTTATTGTCGGAAGACCAGAAAATTCATCAGCGACCACGTGTGCTTCGAATTTGCTGCCGTCACCGGTGACATCGGCTTTCGCGCCCGAGATCGCCTTTTCTATTTGATCGCTGTAGTAGTCCATTCTCATGGCTATGTTCTCGTTTCGTGCTGGAGCCTAGTATAACGCGGGAATGTCATCATACGTGAATGTGTTTGGGGCCTGGGATACAGCGAATAGTCAGGAACAGGACGGGGATAAAAAGAGGGCCCGCATGGCGGGCCCGATATGGGGGTGAGAACGTGACTGTTGCAAACAGGCCACGCACTTAAATGTTTAGTAGCTTACGAGAAAAATACAACCTGCCATTGCAATAAAAAAGGTTACCGCTGTGCAAAAGTGACTAATTTGTGGCAATGCGTAAATAGTTTGGCGCAATGATGGTGATTTGCAGTATGTCGTTGTGTTTTTTTATAACTGCGAAGCTGAAACACTGAACGGATTTTTGACGGTTTATTCATCACTTGCCAGCCGGGTTAAGTGCTGGAATTCTGCCGCAGGAGCGACCTTCCTGCGCGCAGATATTACTCGATGTTTCGCCGTAGTAACGGAATTTACCGACGTATAGTGGAAGTTATCGATCAGGGATCTTCATAAAATATGTAGGAAGTAGAATAATCGCTAAATTCAAAATAAACGCTTTTTTCGCCACTGTCGACTTCGTTATTCAGATTAGCGTCGAGTATGCCGTACCCAAACCGGTAGGGTCTATCAACGTCCCGGCTGGTTCCAGTCGCTGTGGATAATTTATCGATTTTCATAAACCGTTTAACCAGGGTGTTACCGGCGTAGATCTCCAGTATTCCATCCGTGCCAGTCCAGTTTTGAACTGCACGGCCCAGCTTGTTTTGGGATTCCTGGGTGCACGCAGTCAGCGCGGTCAGAGCAACGGCTGTGATCAGATATTTCATGGTTGGGCTCGCTGTGAATGATTGGCCCGGGTTGTTTATGGACCGGGGCATTGCGTTTTGGTGAGCGGACACAGGCTTGGTGTAGAATGTGCCGTTCCACTTCTACAACTATACCTGTTTGGGCAAACTGATGAAAAAATACGGAATCAAAGTTAGCATGCCGAACGGCGACACGATGGCAGCGTCTCATTTGCTGGGGGATGAGTGGCAGTCGTACCGCTGGTTCGATAATGAAGAAAAGCGCAATGAAGCACTCGCTGATATGCAGCGCCAGCCGCCTTACTATCGTAAAGGTGATTCGCCCACTGTGTTACTTGAAAAGATCGAAAAAGAGGAAAATGCTGCCTGAGATTTTTACCGGGCGGAAAATGTCACTTCTTACATTGAGTCTGGATGCGCCGCAAGCTGGCCGTTACGCTGGCTCGTCTCTGGTCACTAATTTGGCAGTGACCCGGCGACATCAGTTCGCGTTATTTTTCGGGTAGTCGTACCAGCGCAGGCTTGCACAATCACGATAGGCGTCTTGCCATCGGTCCACCTCTAAATCCAGACAGGCCATAGCGCAGGTTGGCATCTGTACGTTGCTGTCCACGCAAAGATGGTTGCACAAAGAGGAAGCTCCCGGGTTGTGGCAAACCAGCATTACTGCTTCCTGTTGATCGGGTAGTGAAATTACGCAATCGACCAAAGCTTGTAAGGGCGCTTCATAAATGGTCCTGGTGCTCTGCAGTTGATCGGTTCTGAGGTCGCACGCGTGCAACAAAAGTTGCGCCGTTTTCATTGTTCGCACGGCCGTGCTTGCCACGATCAATTGAGGTTTCCGGCCTCGATCAAGCAGTCGGCTTGCCATAACCGGTACATCTCTAATGCCACGGGAGTTTAGTGGTCGGTCGAAATCGGTCTGCGCATCTGTTTTCCAGTCAGATTTCGCGTGTCGGGTGATGAACAGGGTTTTCAATTAGTTAACCGGTTTGATGCTGGACGGCAATTTTACCGAGTTAACCACAGCGTCTGGATGACCGGCGATGGAGCGAGTGTCAGTTTCGTTGGTGTCCAGTGGTATCAAATCGTTTGGAATCCAGATTGTCTGGCCGACTTTGAGCGTTGCCGGGTTGTTTATACGGTTAAAGTCCGCAATTCGTCGCCAGTTTTCCCGCTGTAGAGTCACCTCTGCAGCAATCAAAACCAGATTGTCACCGGTTTTTACCTCATAGCGAATGGCACCCAGCTGATTGCCGAAGGCGCTGGCAGCGGCATCCGGGTCATTTGCCGGGTCTGGTGTTGTTGCGCACGACGTCAGCAGCAGATGAGTGGTGACGCAAACTGCCAGGATAGTGAATTTGGGTGGTATTAACAGGATATTGCTTGTCCGAATGCCGGTTATCACGGGATTACTCCTCATTTAGCCATTGTGTTTGTAGCTATGCAGTCCATGTGTCTCTTAGTCCCACCACGCGATTTAGCACGGGACGCTGTTCGGTGGATTCAGGATCGACCACAAAATAACCCTGACGTTCAAACTGAAATCGTGTGCCTGATGCGCTGGAAGCAATAGATGATTCCAGCCTCGCGTCAGGGCATTTTGTCAGGGATTCAGGATTTAGTGCATTCATAAAATCTTCCTCGGCTAGCGGATCCGCCTGGTTAAACAAACGATCGTATAGTCTGACTTCGGCGCTGATAGCGTCGTCTGCGGATACCCAGTGAATAACCCCTTTGACCTTTCTGCCTTCCGGCTTTTTACCAAGAGTGTCCGGGTCGTGGCTGCATTGCAATTCGACGACGTTGCCATCGTCATCTTTAATCACTTTATCGCAGCGTATCACGTAGCCATTTCTAAGCCGTACTTCACCATCAGGAATCAGACGTTTGAATTTTGGCGGAGGTGTTTCCGCGAAATCACTTTGCTCTATGTATAGCTCGCGGGTGAAGTTGAGTGTTCGGTTGCCCTTATCCGGGTTGTTAGGGTGATTGGCTACCTCCAGAGATAGCGGCTCATTAGCAGGCCAGGTGGTGATGACTACCCTTAGCGGTTCCAGCACTGCCATGCGGCGCTCGGCGTGCTCATTGAGTTCGTCGCGAATGCAGTTTTCGAGCACCAGCATTTCAATCACAGCGGCGTTTTTAGTAATGCCAATGCGTTTGCAAAATTCTTTTATAGAAGCGGGTGTATAGCCTCGACGGCGTAGCCCGGCAATGGTAGGCATTCTCGGGTCATCCCAGCCTTCGACGTGGCCACTTTCGACAAGCTGAATGAGCTTGCGCTTGCTCAGAACCGTATATTCGAGGTTAAGCGGGGCAAACTCCGTTTGTTCCGGTGCGCCTTCGGGTTGCAATTGTTCAAGCACCCAGTTGTACAAGGGTCGATGGTCTTCGAATTCCAGTGTGCACAGGGAGTGGGTAATACCTTCGATTGCGTCAGAGAGACAATGCGTGTAGTCGTACAGGGGATAGATATTCCATTTGTCACCGGTGCGGTAGTGATGAGTTTTCTTGATTCGGTAAATGGCAGGGTCGCGTAAATTTATATTGCCTGACGCCATGTCTATTTTTAGTCGCAGAACGTGTTCGCCTTCCTCGAACGAACCGTTCTTCATGCCTTCAAGCAATTCCAGATTTTCTTCAACAGACCGGTTTCGGTAAGGGCTGTCTTTGCCAGGTTCGGTGAGCGTTCCGCGGTATGTGCGGATCTCCTCGGCGGTTAAACTATCGACGTAAGCCAGATTGCGGTTAACCAGTTGCACTGCGTAATCGTATAGCTGGTCAAAATAGTCGGACGCGTGACAGAGCGTTTTCCACTTGAACCCCAGCCAGTCGACGTCACGCTTGATTGCGCTCATGTACTCATCACTTTCCTTGTCTGGATTGGTGTCGTCAAACCGCAGGTTGGTCCAGCCGCTGAATTCCTCTGCCATGCCAAAATTCAGGCAAATGGACTTGGCATGACCGACGTGCAGGTAGCCGTTCGGTTCGGGGGGAAATCGCGTAGCGACCAGCTTATTGTGCTTGTTACAGGCGACATCGTTTTCGATCATGCTGCGAATAAAATTACCTGAAGCCGCTTCTTTCTCTGTTGTCATCGGGTTTCCGGACCACTTTGTTTGGGGATAGTGTAAGCGTGGCGTCTAAAAAAGGCGGTTACAACCGGGGAATATCGAAAAGCAGCTGCGTCGGGGTGAGTAGCTGGAATAATTTCCGTGTCAGTTAGATGTTTAATTGTTGAATTCGGACGGAATCCAGGCTAACCTTTCCGGTTCGGAGCTGGCGTAGCTCAGTTGGTAGAGCAGCTGATTTGTAATCAGCCGGTCGGCGGTTCGACTCCGTTCGCCAGCTCCAATTATCCCTCCTCATAACCGTGTTCCTTCAACCGGCGTGTATCGTCCGTCGAGTGATGGCCAGTAGAAAGCGCTCGTTGCCGCTACTTGCTCCCTATCAATTGTAGTTTTATTGGCCTGTAAATAATTTCCTCGGCTGATCCTCTTGCCGCACGAGCTAATAAGTACATTGACTCGTTAAAGAACCATTACTGATTCCTGACTTGTAGCGGTTGCCAGCTGGTCTCCCATCAGACCGAACCGAAAGCGAATCCGCTGGCATTGGTATTTCACATTTTTTGCCCGGGTCAGGTTGTGTAGGTGCCTGTTGTACTGCGCTTCATACGCAATACGTGTGAGATAGTTCTCAGAACCGTTTAATTGCCAGCATGCATGTCCCCATACCCTGTTCTGGTCGGTATGCTGTTGCAAGTTGCTCTGCGTATTAGTTTTTTCGCTCTGCAAAGAAACCTGAACGTACTGTGGCTGTGCGACTTGCAAGTCAAAGCAATAGTTGTGTCGCTTCGAAGCGTTCTTTGTACCGACAATTAAACAGAAGATGTAATGATGAAAGAGACAACGAATACAGACCTTGTGAGCAATGCTGTTGCCAATTCTGTAAAGCTCGATCCGGTAACACAAGGAAAGTACAGCAAACCTGTCTTACAGCGCTTGGGATCGCGTAGTGCTGCAGGTAAATCACTGGCGGAATTTGAAGATACTACGACGCGGGCCAGTGCCGGTCCCTCCTAGAACCAGCCGGATGGATCACCCGGCTGTGCTATCGCCATTTCCGGCGCTACTGTATTAGTTTTTTCGGATAGGGTGCAGAAAATTGTTGCCTACCCGGCCATGTCCTCTTCGATTAGATCTGCCAACTCGGCCAGTTGAAACTCTCCCGAGGGTCGAACAACGCGAGATAGCCCCGTGGTTGATGCCACCGTCGATGCCTGATGAAAATGCGGTTGGCGCATTTCCAGACCATCAAGGAATGCGCTGCGATAGGTATTGAGCAGAATGGTACTGAATGCGTGGATTGCTGGTAGTGGCGTTAGCGATAGTTCTTGTTTGTTACTGGTGCCTAGTGTGTAGATGTGTCGAAGTGGTGCGCGTTGACTCCAGAACTGATCGGGTACCTGGCGTTCGAATTTCTCCAGCGATGACCGTGTTCTGGTGAGCTTGTCGGTGCAGATGTCGAGCTTACGTGCTGCGTCTTTCCACAATCGGGTTCGCGGATAGGCGGGCAGCACCAGTAGTTTGTTTTGTTCATTAAGGACGACAGCACAGATATCGTCCACCATCATTTGATATCCACGTCGAAGCATTTCTCCAAGCAACGTACTCTTACCTATGCCTGAAGGTCCGGCAAACAGAACTGCACCCTTGTCTGTGTACAACGCACTGGCATGAAGCACCAGTAATTGCCTTTGATGCAAGAGTGCACCAAAGGCCGATCCGAGCATAAAAACGCGCACCTCGTTAAGGTCGGCACCGTTGGCTGGCTCTATAATTATCTCGTTGCCATTTTGCACCAGGTAGCGCGCAATATTTTGCATTGAAAGTAAAAACTGGTCAGTGCTTGCCTGATACACAATGCCTGAACTAACAGGCTTTTGTAGTGTTTCAGGTACCGTTCCAACTCGAATGGTTACATCGGAAGCCAGCTTTTTGTCACCTGGCTCAGCGTGCGACGGGAGTTCCGGACACTCAAGGTCACTGCAAAAAACTAGATCGTAGGCTTGGTAGTAGTAGCTCACTGGTTTTGTGCTTTCTGTAAATTGAAGGGGTTAAGGTGATTGTTGGCCGGCGGCCGCATGTATCAAGTGCGGTTGAGCACATGCCGGCAGTGTACAGGTGTCAATCTGCAACAGTCTGTGACGCGCCCTTTCAATTACTCACCACTGTGGATCAGAGCAAACCTGATCGTACGCATATCTCTGTTTAAGCCCGCCAGCATATTCATAGATATCGAGTGTTGCCTCATAAGCGTCGCGGGTAATGTTAATGTGTGGTGTCCAGCAACCAAGCTGTTGGTAGGTTGCGATGCATGCTTCCAGTACGGCTTCATCAATTTCAGGAAAGCAGGTTTTTTCAGCTGCTGCAATTTCTGCTGCGGGTGTGTTTATCATATACTGGCGTGTTTTTTTATAGGCTCTGACGAATGCTCTGGCCATATCTGTTTTCAGCCAGTCCGGTGTGGCTGCAAGACTTGAAAAGCCGCAAGGACCAATTGGATGGCCCACCTGCGTAACTATATGCCCTATGTTATCGGCTTCCAGTTGCTGTGGAAACGGACCTTGCTGTTGTATGTAGTCGCCGGTGCCTTCGCGAAAGGCAGCGTCCATTTCGGCAGCACCACCTACATTGATTACTTCTATTTTGTTGAAGTCGATGCCTGCTTTGTAGCATGCGTATTTAAACATCACCAGAGGCTGGCCACCGCCAAATAAAATAACTTTCGAACCCTCGAGGCTTGACCAGGAAAACTGCTTGTCTGGTTGGCGCGCGGTGAGAAAAAAACCGTCCATCTCGTTAACCTGAGCAAAGTGTTTGACCTTTGGAATTTCGCCTTTGCCAAGCGTTGTGAACCCCTGGCTGAGTGCTGACTGGACGACATGCGCCGAACCGTCTTCCAGTGCTGCGATTGCCGATTTCCCTGGAGCGGCGACTGACCACTGTGGTTCGAGTCCTTCTTCTTTTAAAAACCCACCCGTGATGGTAGATATTAGTGGCGAGTAAAATGCGGAAAACAGAGTGAACTGAATATTGATGGTTTCCATTGGTCGTTATCCTGTCTGCTGTAGTGAGATGTCTGCGAGAATGGACGCGTTGTATTCCATGCTGCACGGTAGTCTTTAGCTAGCTGGCAGGACGAACCATTAGTTGTTGCACAACACGAAAAAAGATCTCGATAAAACGATGCGTTCGGTTTGCCGTGACTCGCCGGTAACTATATCACCTGACACCAACTAGAACGCGCGCTACATTTCGTAAATGGATCTGATTAATCCGGATCAATTAAGCGGGATGTCGTTTTCTGATTTGCTGTACTGGTATTGCCCGGACAAGGTTTGATACTGCTTGCTAATAGCGGCGATTCGTTTCGTCAACGTTTCTTTATCGGATGCTTTTGTGGCCAGATCGCGAATGCTGAAACTTGACCAAAAGTCGTTCTGACGACGGTAGCCCCCCGGCTCTACGTCAAACACTTCTTTGAGAATCCTGAGATCATGTGGTATCGCAAACGAGTCTCTGGAATCTTCATGACTAAACAGGTAATAAAAATTATCGAAGCCTGCCCAGGTAATCGCTGAAAGACACAGGCTGCAGGGCTCATGTGTTGTGAGAAAAAGGAGCTCATTGCTTGCTGGACGATTTTGCTCTGGTAGCTCGTAATAGCGTTTAAGCGCATGCATCTCACCGTGCCAAAGCGGGTTTTCCAGTTCATTGTTGGTTTCTGCGAGCACAATTGAGTAATCGCTTTTTCTCAACAATGCCGCGCCAAAGATCTTGTTGCCTGCGGCTACACCAATGCTGGTAAGTGGCAGGATATCGTGCTCTATAACTTCCAGCAGCCGATTAACCAGAGTCGAGTTGTTGTCAGGCATGTGCTTTCACGTGGTGGGTAAATCGCACATAGTACTTGAAACCTGCGGGTATTATGAATGGGTGTTAGCGCTCGGCAAGGTATTCTCGCAAGTAGAAACGATAGTATTTCATCACCTTTTCGACGTAGCGCCGAGTCTCCGGATAGGGTGGTATACCATCATACTTTTTAACCGCCCCCGGGCCGGCATTGTAGGCCGCTAACGCAAGCTCGATATTATTGCTGTAACGACTCATCAGCTCGCTAAGGTAGCGCGTTCCACCCCGAAGATTTTGCTCGGGATCAAAAGAGTCTGACACGCCAAGCGATTTTGCGGTAGGCGGCATAAGTTGCATCAAACCTCTGGCGCCTGCCACAGAAACTGCCTGTTTGTCGAAGCAGGACTCGGTTCGTACCACGGCCTTCACCAGTTTGGAATCCACTTTGAACTCTCTTGCAAAGCGAGCGATGCTAGACTCGTAAGGCGACGCTCGGTGCTGCAACTTCTCTGCAGTCATGCCATTGCAACTGGTTGTGGCAGTGGCCCGTCCTTTCACTTCAAGCAGCTTGAATCGCGCTGTGTCTTGAGACGACGGGGCGACATTCGTGTACCACACGGTACCATCCACCTCTTTGTACACCCAGGTTTTTTCGGCCAGCGCGGTGCTAGAACCAAAGGTGCAAAGAATTGAGGTGTAAACTGCGGCAACATTTCTCTTTAAGTTCACGTGAATTAAATTGTCCAAACTATTGATAAATATGAATATCGGCGAGCAGGTACTCGACCTTTATCCGGTCGTCACCCGCGGATTTTGTGGTTTTTTTGACGGCAGCCGGTACCGATGAGCAATAGAGATGTGTTGGCAGCACCGCTGGATGAATCCGCTATAGCAGCCGCAGTCGCAAGGCTCGGACCGCATCGGCCAACAGTGAAGGTGCTAAAAAAGGTTGATTCGACAAACAACTGGATGTTACAGCGTATGGGGCAGTCGAAAAGCGGCATTTCCGATGCGGGTTTTCTTGTTTGCGCAGCGGAGTATCAATCATCCGGTCGCGGTCGTCGGGGCAAAGCCTGGCATACTCCCGAGACCGGTGTGACGTTTTCACTGGGCATCAGAATTCCGCTGGCGCTGTCACAGGTCAGTGGCGTATCGCTGCTTGTCGGTGCGGCAGTTTGCGACTGCCTGCGAGAGGTTGGTGTCGCCGGGGCTATGGTGAAATGGCCAAATGACATTTTGGTGAGAGACGCCAAATTATGCGGGATTCTCGTTGAGGTGCAGAGTTACACCGAGCAAAGTACCGATGTGGTGATCGGTATCGGTGTGAATTACCGGAGAGGCGCTGAAGCGCAGCAGATCGATCAGCCGGTAGTGGATCTGTTTGATCTATGCAACGCTCAGCCTCCGCTTCGATCCTCGTTGATAGGCAGTCTCGCCGCAAATGTCTATCAGAGCATTGGCAGGATGCGGGCAGACAGTCTTTCGACACTAAAAACCGGCTGGACGGGTTACGATGCCCTCGATCGTCGTGCGGTTGAGGTTCGAAATGGTAATGAGCTCATTGCGGGCAAAGCAATGGGGATTGATGATAGTGGCCAGCTGTTGGTTGAAACCACTGGCGGAATACAGAGTTATTCGTCGGCGGAAGTCAGTATCAGACGATCCGGCAATACCCGGTGAGCGGTGATGAAGGCAGATAACCATTGGGCCGAAACAAGTTTTTATTGCTGAAAAACGGTGCAAGCGCTGTCACAAATTGACTAAAGTTTTCATCCTGTTTTTAGCAATTACACAGGATCGTGTTATACAGTACGTCATGACACTAAAAACAATTTTCGAGAGTGCGATGTCTCATAATCTGAATCGAACCAAATTGGCAGGGACGCAGAGCTCCCCCGTAAACCACCGGATTAGGTACTGGCCAGCCCTTGTTGCAGCGCTGGTGTTGTTGGCCGGGTGTGGCGGAGGCGGTGGCAGTGGCGAACGAGGAGAGAACTCGCTGCCCTCCTTTCAATTGAGTGATGGCGATGTCATTTCGGGCGACAACAACGTAATCAGGATTGCTGCCAGTGACGATACCGGTATAGCCAGTGTCACCACCAGGCTCCTGCGTCAGGGAGTAATGGAGGAATGCGCCGCCGAACTGGATGTTCAGCTAGTAGCGAATACGTTGCTTGAAGCCTGTCTTGCCGATCAACCGTCCTGTGTGGTGGACTTCATTCCGTCAGGAGACGAGATCGTGGTGTTTCCGCCACCGCTGTATGCACCGATCGGACTGGAGTACGAGATTTCACTCATTGACCGGGACGGTTCTGCAACAGACCCGGTCCAGGCAGTGTTTTGCCTGGATGTAGGGGAGAATGCGGCGCCGCGACCGGCAGCGGATACTTTTCAGCTTATCTACCCGAGCACCATCCAGAGAAACGGAGTTAATTTTACCGGCCGCTGCGAGAAACAGGCGGGTTCTGATGGCCTGTTGCTAAACGATGATGATGACGAACATGTGACCAACAGCTGTTTGCAAGCCGAGCTCCTGACTACGCCTGCCTTTGCATCCAATGAGGCCACATTTGCTGCATCTTTCGGCCTGGACGGCGGATTTCGCTACGAAGGCTTTGGTGACATTCCACCGGCTGGTTCCAATGGCAGAACCGTCGACAGTTTTACCTATCGGGTAAGCGACGGTGTTAATCCGCCGAGCGCTCCGATCACAGTAGAAATTGTTTTCTCCGGTGAAAACTCACCACCACTTGCACAAAACGACAGCTTTACTGTCGAGGAAGACTCTGAACTTCAAAGTCTTGATGTGTTGGCCAACGATTCTGATCCAGATGCTTTGCCCTTATTAATAAACGGTGTGAGCAATGGCCCGGTAAATGGCATAGCCAACATTCTTAACGGGGTGTTGATCGAGTATCAGCCCAATGCTGATTTTGTCGGAGTTGATCAATTCAGCTATACGGCGGTGGATTCGGGCGGTCTGTCAGTTTCGGCAAATGTAGAAGTTCAGGTGACCGGTGTAAATGACCCGCCAGTCGCTACCAACGACAGTGCAACTATTGCGGAAAACACGGCTGTAACGGTGCAGGTCCTGAACAACGATAGTGACCCGGAAGGGGACTCCCTCTCGGTTCAGTCGGTAGCATCCCCGATCAACGGGTCGACAACACTAAACCCTGACGGTTCGATTACCTATACCCCGGCGCCAGGTTTCTCGGGGACCGATGCATTCGAATACACGATTACCGATGGCAACGGTGGTACCGACACCGCAACTGCAGTAATTGAAGTATTGTTTGTAAATGTAGCACCTGCACCGGTTGCCGATGAACTTGAGTTGGCCGAAGGCGGTGTGGCAACGCTCAATGTACTGGCCAACGATATCGATGCAGATGACGACGATCTCGAAATTGTCGAGGTTGGCGAAGCATCGAATGGCACAGTAGTGCTGGTGTCCGCCTCGACTGTGCAATATACCCCCGCTGCCAATTTTAGTGGTACTGATCGTTTTAGCTACACCGTTAGTGACGGCACAGTAGTGGCGACATCAGAGGTGGTAGTGACAGTGCTTGCTGTCAATGGATTGCCTGTAGCCGTAAACGACAACGCGGCCACCTCTGAAAACACGCCAGTCACGATAGACGTGCTTGGTAATGATTCTGACCCCGATGGTGATGCATTGACTATTGTCGAGGTTGGAACGCCATCGGCTGGATCGGCGACGCTGGTTGGCGGCAATATCGTTTACCAACCGAACACCGGCTTTTCGGGTGAGGATTCGTTCGAATACCAGATCGAAGACAACAACGGGGAATCCTCATCAGCCCTGGTGCGTGTGACAGTAAGCAACGTAAACAGCGAGCCGGTGGCTGTCGCTGATGCTGCTGCCACGTCGGAAAATACACCGGTTTCAATCAGTGTGCTTGCCAATGATTCGGATCCGGATGGTACAACTGCCGACCTTACCCTGACTATAGTAACGCCACCTGCGAACGGGGACGCGAGCGTATCAGGTGATGCCATTGTTTATGACCCCGATACCGGTTTCGCCGGTACCGATTCACTCGAGTATCAGATCGAGGATGCCGATGGTGCTACCGCTAACGCATCGGTAACCATTAGCGTTGCACAGGTCAACGGTCCACCACTAGCCGCTAATGACACAGCCACGACCCTGCAAGGTGTAGCTGTGACCATTAACGTACTGTCTAACGACTCCGATCCGGATGATGATGATTTAACGTTGTCCGTTACCGAGGCTCCTGCCAGCGGGTCAGCAGTGCCGCGGCCGAACGGCTCGATTCTCTATACACCGATTGCAGGATTTGCCGGTATCGATTCGTTTACCTATGAGATCAGCGATACCAGCGGCGAGGTGAGCGATGCAGTCGTCACGGTGACGGTCACCGAGGTTAACTCAGAGCCTGTTGCAGTTGATGACGAGGCCGGCACTCTGCAAGGTACACCTGTGACGATTGACGTACTGGGCAACGACTCCGACGAAAATAATGATTCATTATCGGTCTCTATAGCCAGTCCCGCGAGCAGCGGTGAAGCAGTTGTTGCGGCGAACAACAACATCGTTTATACGCCGCTGGCCGATTTTGTCGGTGATGACAGTTTTGGTTACCTCATAGAAGACGGCAATGGCGGTGAAGCCACAGCGACCGTTACCGTTACCGTTACCTCGGCTAACACCGCACCGGAGGCAATCGCAGATGCAGTGACAGTAGCATCTGCGACCGCTGTAATCGTGGATGTACTGGCGAATGATTCAGACCCGGATCAAAATACACTGACAATTACCGGTGTCGATGACCCCGACAATGGCAATGCCGAGTTGCTGGCTGACGGCACTATTCGCTATATATCGACAGCTGGATTCGCCGGTGTCGATACGTTTCAATATACGATTAGCGATGGCAACAACGGTGTGGCCAGTGCGACTGTGAGTGTCACTGTACTGGCCGCCAACACTCCGCCTGTCGCTATGGCGGATCAGGCAGAGACTCTGCCTGAAGTACCTGTGGTGGTTGACGTTCTAGCCAATGATTCGGATCAGGATCAGGATACCCTTTCGATCACCGATGTGGAGGTTCCGCTTAACGGAGTTGCCGAACTGCTGACCGATGGAACTATTCGCTACACTTCTACAGCAGGATTCGCCGGAACCGAGACGTTTCAGTACACGATTAGCGATGGCAATGAAGGTGTGGCTAGTGCGGCGGTGAGTATCAATGTACAGGCCGTCAATGCTTCACCAGTCGCTGTGGCGGATCAGGCAGAGACCTCGACCGAAGTACCGGTCGCAGTAGATGTGCTAGCCAATGATTCTGATCCTGATGAAGATATTCTGTCAATAACCAGTATCGAGATTCCGCTTAACGGTACCGCTGAATTACTAACCGATGGCACTATCAGCTACACCTCTGAAGCGGGTTTCGCAGGTACCGATACGTTTCAATATACGATTAGCGACGGCAATGAAGGTGTGGCCACCGCAACAGTGAGCATCAGTGTACTGCCAGTAAACAACCTTCCGATCGCCGTGGCAGATCTGGCAGAGACTTTGACGGAAGTGCCGGTCGTGGTGGACGTACTTGCCAATGATTCTGATCCTGATCAGGACATTTTATCCGTAACGGATATTGAAGTTCCGCCTAACGGAATAGCCGAATTACTGGCTGACGGGACAATCAGCTACACGTCGATTGCGGACTTTACCGGTACAGATGTGTTTCAGTATTTCATTAGTGACGGCAATGACGGGGTAGCAAGTGCAGCGATAGAGATTGTTGTCAATCCGCTGGAAACAGTTACCGAGACTGATCCGGAAACCGATGGTGAACCAGATGATGATCAAAACCCGGAGTCAGCACCGGAACAATCGCCAGATCCGTTGCAAGTGCTGGAGAACCCGGACGAGAACAGCATTTCTGCGTGACGGTCGATGCACCCCGATTTCCAAAACGACTGAACATGAACGTACCCTTCGGGGCTTTTTTGGATACAAAGAAGGAGCCACGTCAGGAAATCATCATTCGCGGATGCAGTCCGGATCACTGTATGCGGTGCGGTTGATGCGGCATTTCTACGTCTAAATGCTCCCGCAGACCGTCGCATAAGTTGCTATTATTACGGGTTACAGTTACACAGGGCTGCACCTGGCACCTGTTTTCAGCTGTGTATATCACTGTACTGCCGAGAAATAAAATTAAGTTAGCTTGAGCCGGCGTTGTTCAATTGTCTGTTTTTTCATGGTCCTGACACTAATGTACGAAGCCTTTTACGAACTCAACGAAAAACCATTTCTGATGCGCCCGGATGCGCGTTATCTGTATTTGAGCAAAGGCCATCAGGCAGCGCTGTCGATGCTCGAATACGTATTTATGAGCCAGTCCGGGTTTGCGGTTATCACTGGCGAGATTGGCTCGGGCAAGACCAGCCTGGTGCGCAAGTTGTTGCAAAATGGCGATGATTCGCTGGCTGTTGGCCTGATATCCAACACGCATGTAGAGTCATTTGAGGAATTATTACAGTGGATATTGCTCGCATTTGACCAGAACCCGCAGGATAAAAACAAAGTTCAGCTGTACAAGGCCCTGACCGACTGCCTGATGCAACGTCACTCGCAGCAGAAGCGCTCTGTCGTGATAATTGATGAAGCGCACAACCTTGATGTTGAGATTATCGAGCAGCTGCGCATGTTGTCCAATTTGAATGCGGACACATTCGACCTTATTCAACTGGTACTGGTTGGACAATCCGGGTTGCGCGAAAAACTAAAAGCACCTGAGCTTTTACCGTTTATTCACCGAATAGCAGTCGATTGTCATCTTGAGCCACTTGATCTTGAAGAAACCCACGCTTATATCCGGCATCGCTTGATGGTCGCCGGTGCGCAACATGAAATATTCAGTAACGATTCAATACCTTCTATTTGGGAAGCGAGCGGGGGAATACCGCGTATTGTGAACTTGCTGTGTGACACAGCATTGCTATTCGGTTTTGCCGAGCAGCTGCCCGTTATTGAAGACGATCTAATCCACGACGTTATCAACGATAAGCGTCAAAGCCTCTCACCGATTGCCGGTGACTAGGTAGCGGCCTTGCGTGGAAAAATCTCTGTGACGCGAATGTGTCATGGCGAGGCGTATTACGGATAAGTTGAGGTGGTTAGCCTTGTCGCCGCAAGTAATACATGCGTGAACAATTTAGACGACCTGGCGGTGCATTCGCAGTAGCAGGCACTCTTCCTTGTACAGCAGTTCCAGGTTCCACGGGAGCCCGGATTACGGCTGCAGGCCGATATTAAACTCGATCAGATTGAAACCCCGCACCGCAATGACTATCAGCGTGAATAATGCTGCCCCGCCAAGAAAGTCCCTTCGCTCGCGACGCTCCACGAGCAAAAGTTCGGACGCATACAGAGTGATGGCGAGAACAACAATAAATATATTGACGTTAAAAGTGCCGAACAACAGCGGGCTCTTTGCAAAAAGCAGCGCACCGACAATTAGAAAAAACAGCAGGTAGTCGAAAGAGGTTACTTTGAATTCCTCCTTTCGACGCCCGGGGGAAAAGCGAATCGCGATAAAAATTGCCAGGCACACGGCGACGTAAAAAATCCTCTCGAGGCCGACTGCCCACGGATTTAGCCAGGTGATTCGATCGATGGTCGACAGATAAATCACGAAAACAACCGTGATATAGATAATACCTCTGCGGGTATTTACCCGAAACGGATAGATATTGACCGTCTGCAGGGCGAGTAAAATCGCGAGTAGTGCGGCGACGATTCCGAAATCCCGCGGTATATCGTTTATCCATATTGACAACGCGATAAGGAAGCCCGGAATTGCTATTTCCAGAAATCGGCGGGATCCATGCATAAGCAGCTGGTTTTTTTCGATCGCATTCAGGCTGTTTGACAACATTAAAAAAACACCTGTCTCGCGAGGACGCCAGTTACTTTTTTCGGCCCAGTTGAGAAGCACGAAAGACATGCCGCAAACCACGAGGTACAGCCCCGTAATTAGCCAGTCGTTGCCGTGCGCCAGCCAGATTCCGCAACAGACCAGAAAGGTATGGACTGTGTAGATAATGACAACGGATTCTTTGTGTGCGAACTCGATCTCCAGCAAGCGATGGTGTAAGTGGTTTCGGGTTGCGCGAAAAATGTTTGAACCCGATTGCGCTCTCTTTTTCAGTACCACGAGAATGTCAACGATGGGCAATCCGAGAAGCAGCAGTACAACCGTCTTACTTAGATTGGCGTCCGCATTTTGCGTCAACAAGATGGCTAGAAATCCCAGGGTAAAACCGAGAAACTGGCTACCGCCATCGCCCATAAAAACCATAGCCGGATGCGTGTTGTAGCGCAGAAATCCTACCAGTCCGCCAATAGCTGCCAGGGCGAGGATTATAGTTAGCTCATTGCCCGGAGTGATCCAGGCCAGCAGCGCGATTGCCCCCAACGAGATAAGTGCCTCGCCACCAGCCAGGCCGTCAAGCCCGTCCGAGTGATTAATGGCGTTGATTACCCCGATCATTGCCACCATGGTGAATGCCTGTGCGAACCATTTGGGGATCTCGCCGATGAAGGGTAATTCGCTGGCGTAAATACCACCGATATATATCATGGGCACTACGGCGATAATCTGGCCGATGAATTTTGTGTAGTGCCCCATCTCCTGTTTGTCGTCCATCGCGCCAAACAAAAGTAAAACGATGCAACCGAATAGATAACACAATACTGTCGGACTCATATCCGTCAGTGTTACCACCGGCACCAGTGCACCGATGATGATGCCCCACCCCCCTACGCGCGGGATGGGGTTGGAGTGCACTTTGCGATCCTCGTCCGGAATATCCATCATTCCGAGTTTCGGAGCGAGTCTTACCATGATAGGAATCACAGCAAGGCTGATCATGGTGGCTGCGGCAATCAGAAACAAATAGTTCATTTGTTCGAATTTTCCGCTCTCAGGTGGTGCAAGCCGCTGTGATTAATTTCATTCATTATGCTTGAATACTTTTTAAGGAATTGGATCTACAGTTCCTGTAAATGTGGCTATTCACCGATATCAAAGGAAGCATCATAGTCTAGCATTGTTAGCCTTACACTCGTTTTCTATGTTTGCTTGATGTAATGGTACTGCTCGCCAGCGCGATAAGCCGCGCGTGTCTGCAGTAACCTCTAGTGCTGCAGCGGTTTATTCCTCGTTACGCTCGATATCGAACGTCTCGAAGTCACTGCCGTAAAAGGTAATGGTGCCGAAGTTGTATCTGGCTTTTATTGGAAACGCTAGATTTTCGGCAGGCTCGTTGTTGAGTTTGCCACCTGCTGGTACTTCAATGGTTGTGCCATCCGGCGTTGCACCGATACGATATTCTTCAATCGCATCGCGTGCTTCGATAATCGACGCGTAGCGGTCATTTCTTTCGCGCAATTCCGGCAAACCGTTAAGCAGATCCTCAAGGTATTGGCCGTAGTCCTCTGAATCAAATGGCCTGGCGTAGACGATAATTGGCATCGCGCCAAAGTCTTTCGTCGCTATTGGCGTCAGTTTTTTATCCTGTATGTCTTTTGTCGCAAGGTTGAACTCGCGTAACGATACAGTCTCAAAGCGATTTTCCGCAAATACGATCGCCGCAGTTCGTTGTTGGTAGGCGGTGTAAACGCCATAGCTCAGTGCGATCGATTGCAGTAACAGGATGGCACCGAGATCGAGTAGAACCCCTTTTTTTTGCGGCCGGTAGAACAGCAGTGTCAGTGCCGGTCCCAGCACCAGGTCTATCGGGGCAATGATTTTCAAGCCCTGCCAGCCACCGTCCATCGTAAAAAGATCACCCGGGAACCACACCTTGACCATCAGAGTGACCAGTACAGCAAAGATGAGCAAGCTAACAAGGAAGTGGAGAATAAAAGCGGTTTTCAGGGATGGGAATGTCATGGTCCAGCGTCTTGGCAATGTGGGAGACAGTCATACCGGGTAACGGTAAAAACGAAGACTGTGTGCAAATTGCCGACCAATCGTGACCCTGCCTGCCGAGTAGCTTTGTGCGGGATCTCGCAAGTTCGTTATTTGTCGCCGCCCGCGTAGTTGTGCGAGGAGTCGACGCAATAAACGATCAATAACACGATGTGCCCGCCTTTGTGGATTTCTGTCGCGCATGTCGCTGTTTAGGGCCTGCCGCGACAGCCGTAACAGAAACTGCTGCCGAACTACTAATGGTTAGTTGCCCCACATGCACTACTAGCAGTCGCGGGCCTCCGGGAGCAGAAGAAATTCCAGCAGTGCTTTCTGGCTGTGCAAGCGATTTCCGGCTTCCTGCCACACAACGCTGTTCGGACCGTCGATCACTTCTGCGGTAACTTCTTCGCCTCGATGGGCTGGCAGACAGTGCATAAAGATGGCGTCGGGAGACGCGCAATCCATTAGCTCCCTGTTAACCTGGTAGGGGGTCAGCAATCCCTTCAATCGATCTGCCTGCTGTTCCTCGCCCATACTTGCCCACACATCGGTAATGATGGCGTCGGCGTTTTCGCAGGCCGATCTGGCGCTGTCACAAACGTTGATGTTTGGTGCATCAGCGATGGAGATATCAGTGTCTGCTATCAGTTCAGCGGGGCAGGCAATTGTCAGGTTAAAGTCGAGCAGTCGGGCCGTTGCGATGTACGACTTGCACACATTATTTATCGCGCCAAGCCATACCAGGTGTGCCCCTTTTACATCTCCGCGCAGTTCGAAAAAAGTTTGCATGTCGGCAAGCAACTGACAGGGATGAGACTGGTCGGATAGCCCGTTAATCACGGGGATATCTGAAACCTTTGCAAAATTCTCAATGGTACTGTGATCGTGAGTCCTCAGCATGGCAACGTCTACCATTTGCGAGAGTACTCGCGAGGTATCCTCAATCGGCTCGCCACGGTCCAACTGGGTATCCGCAGGAGATAGATTGAGGGCGTGTCCACCCAGTTGAGCCATGCCGGATTCAAACGAGGTGCGCGTGCGGGTCGACGCCTTTTGAAAAATCATGGCGAGGGTTTTGTTGTGCAGCGTGTCGCGGGTGGTGCCACGTTGCCGCTCTGATTTTAGATCAATAGCCGAGCTGATCAGCCCGCGGAACTCACTGGATGTGAGGTTGGGCTCGTCAATAAAATGCCGGGGTTTTGAGGGTACATTGCTGCTGGATGACTGTGGCATCAGACGCTGGTCGCAGGTTCGGCCTGCTCGCATAGCTCGGTGACTGAATCTGCCACTCGCCGCGCAACTTCGTCGATATCTGTGTCTGTCATATTATACGGTGGCAGCAGACGAATTACGTTTCCGGCCGCTACATTGAAAACAATGCGGTGGTCCAGCCCGATTTGTACAAGGTTGCTGCAATCAGCATCGAGTTCGATGCCTATCATCATTCCCTTGCCACGAATGCTTTTGACTTCTGGTCGGTTGTGCATTGCCTCGCGCAGTTTTTTTTGTAGTCGCTTGCCACCCTCGGCAGCCCGTGCCGGCAACCGGTTTTTGTCCATGGTTTCAAGCACGCTGAGTCCGACGCGCGTGGCGAAAGGATTACCACCGAACGTAGTTCCATGGTGTCCGGGCTTTATCAAGGTGGAAGCGACACCCCGGGTCAGGCAGGCGCCGATTGGAACACCGTTGCCCAGCGCCTTGGCAGTGGTGATAACATCGGGCATAACTCCTTGACCCAGGCTCGCGTACCAATGGCCGGTCCGGCCAACCCCGGTCTGGATTTCGTCGGCAATCATGAGCCAGTTGTGCTGGTCACAAATTGAGCGAATGGTACTCAGATAATCATCGTCGGGTACAACAATACCGCCCTCGCCAAGTATCGGCTCAACCATCACAGCGACAATGTTCTTATTCGTTGCAGCCACTTGATGGATCGCCTCTGCATCGTTGTAGGGTAAATGTACGAATCCGTCGACGAGAGGGTGAAATCCATCGTGGATCTTGTCGTTGCCTGTGGCGCTTAGAGTCGCCATCGTGCGGCCGTGGAAACTGCCTTTAAAGGTGATGACCTGCGGGGTGTTTATTCCTCGTTGCCGGGCGAACAGGCGGCTCAGTTTTATGGCGGCCTCGTTGGCTTCTGCTCCGGAATTGCAGAAAAATACGGCCTCGAGTCCGGTCAGGTCACATAGTTTTTTCGCCAGTTTTTCCTGATTTTCAATCGCGAAAAGATTCGAGGTATGCAGCAGGGTTTGCGCCTGATCGGTAATAGCTGCGGTCACTTCTGGATGGCTATGACCCAACGCGCATACGGCGATACCCCCAAGTGCATCGATATACTCTTCGCCCTGATTATCCCAAAGGCGAGAACCCTCTCCGCGCACGAACGAAACGGGTAGTCTGCTGTAGGAAGGAATCAATGGAGACTTGTTGGATGCAGTGGCCATAGAGGCGTTTCCCCGGGGTTTTATTGTGCAAAGGCAGATGGTGTGATTCTGCAATGGCGGGAGGGTTTTCGAGTAGCGTATGAAACTGGCGTCGAGAAATCAACGGCTTCATCGCCGGGGGCATGGTTTTGGAGGCAGCTAATTCGTCACAAAAAACCGGCTTTGTCGGCTGCTCACTTGAAAGCAGTGTTCGAACCCCCCAGTGTCTGTGAGATAATAACGGGGCGGCACGCAATATTGCCGAACTTAAAACTCAATTTACCTCCTTAAATATTCAACAACCCGGGTACAAGTCGTATGGACGTTACTGATCGAATCAAAGAGCATATCCAATCCAATCCTGTAGTGTTGTTTATGAAAGGCACGCCGCAAATGCCAATGTGTGGTTTTTCCAGTCGTACGACAGAAGCACTGAAACAGTGCGGTCGTGAGTTTGCCTACGTCAACGTTATTCAGGATTCTGAAATCAGAGAGGCATTGCCTTCTTACTCGGACTGGCCCACCTTCCCGCAATTGTACGTTCAGGGCGAACTCGTCGGCGGTTGCGATATTGTGATGGAATTGCATGAAACCGGAGAACTCGCAAAGCTGGTCGAATCAGCTTCCGCCTGAGATTGTTAGGATAATTTCGGTTCAGGTCCTAGTGCGGGTCTGAATCAGGATGATGGCGTCAACCGGTGCAGTTGCTCCCAGTTGTTAATCACCATACAGAATAACTCTGCCGTCATTTGAGTGTCGTAGACGGCGGAGTGTGCTTCGGTTTGGTCCCATGGCAGTTCTGCGGTTTGCGCAGCCCGGGCGAGCACCGTCTGCCCGTATGCCATTCCACAGAGGGTGACCGTGTCAAAATTGCTAAACGGATGAAATGGATTGCGTTTGATACCGGTTCTGGCAACACTGGCGTTGAGAAAGCTTAAGTCAAAAAATGCATTGTGCCCGACCAGAATGGCACGTGTACAACCCGCATCTTTTACTGCCCGCCGCACTGCCGAAAAAATGTAGCCCAGTGCATCCTGTTCTTTGCGGGCGGCTCGCAGAGGGTGATACGGATCTATGCCGTTGACCTCCATGGACTTCGGATCCATGTTGGCCCCCTCGAACGGTATCACATGGGTGCTGATTACCGGCTGGGGCTTGAGCAATCCCTCTGTATCCATAGCCACGGGAATTGCCGCAATCTCCAGCAGAGCGTCTGTTTGTGCGTTGAACCCGCCGGTTTCCACATCTACTACGACAGGTAGAAAACCGCGGAACCGAACACTCATAGGGGTGTGCGCGCCGGCTACGTAGCTGTTATCAGTCATTATTCAACTGCGTCAGATTTTTCATCGCGTGCGGGTTAATTACAGAGACAAGGTTAACGAGTATTTTGAACTCATATTCAGGAAAGCCTGGCGCTGCAAAAAGACGAAGTATCGCGGCAGGCATCTACTAAAATCGGTAAGCCAGGTAATCGAGACCTTCAAGGGTCTGTTCAGGCAAGGATAGCTGTGCAGGCTTAACGGCAATAGAATACGGCTTCTTTTGCTTTCAGGTTGCCCGGGACGGGTTTCAACATTGATTTGGGCACTGTTTGTGAGTGAGCAATTTATCACCCGCCTGCTGCTTGAATGATAAGGTTATGGTACCACCGTTTCACAGTCGGGATCGCGCTGGAAGTTTTGCCAAAATTTTCACTCACCGACTCTGTTCGGTTATAGCAATCCGATTTGAGATGTTCAATGTTGATTTTGAGGTAGTACGTCTGTGTCAGCACTGGTTTTCCGGTTTCTTCAAATAGCGTTACTCAGAGCTAACCCGCAGGATTTACCCGCGCAGGCGGTAGTGTTCTGGATCAGTGTCGCGTTAGCGTTGATTGGGAGTCTGGCCGGGTTGTCCATTGCCTATTCATGGGGTGATGCACTCATTCGCTGTGTTGCAGCCCTGGTAGTGCCGGCTGCGTTTTTCTATGGAGTGTTGACGCTGAAAAAAATGCAATCCAGATTTTTGCAGTCTTTCAGTGCGCTTTGTGGCGCATCGGCCATTGTCTATTTTATAGCGCTTCCATTTATGCCGATGTTCATTTCGGCCACCGCCGATACCCAGGCGGGAAAAATGATCATCTTTTTTGTACTGATGCTCGATATATGGACCGTTCTAATCACCGCTCATGTGATCAGGCACACTTTTGATGTCGGGTTTGCCTCCGGGGTAAGTATGGCGATTGCCCTTATGATTTTTACATTGCTGGTATCCGAGCTGGTGTTGCCGGCGTCCTCATCTCAGGTGGCAATTGGCGTCGATGGTAACCGGGTTCTACAGCCCGGGTAGCGGGTTTGCTTGCCGCGGCTGGTTGCCGGATCGATAGCGGTATCTTGCGTTTCCTAATTGTCTGAGTACTTTGTCCGTTGGCAGCCGACTGTTTTTACCGGACGCTGGTGCGAACAAATGCTTATGCAATTGTTCTTTGAGTTCGGTATTGATACCAGCCAGAAAATATTCCGAATCTTGCTGAGTAAGTGCCCGGTACAGTGCAGCGGAATCACCTTTGATCGCAAGCGTCCTTAAGGTGTGCACATGTCGGTGAAAACTCCAGCGGTGGCGAAGACGATCGACAAAGGCAGGAAAAGTAGCCCGGACCAGCAGTAGCGAGCAGACGCCGGCGGCGATAAATGCTGCCAGGCGTAGATCTGTGGTTGATTGCAGCCAGTGCCGTATTCTTGTGACTCCGGTTTCCTGCAGTGCAATCTTGCCTGGCAGATTCGCCCGGTCTGGCAATCCGACATTTATTCTGCGTGCCGGAATGATGGCCTCTCGGGAATCTCCGGTTATCGTGTTCCACCAGGGGATTCTGACGGTGTCGAGAAATACCGGAATTGGACTTTGTGCTTTTACCCGGTAGGTAAACTTCGCAGTCGATGTAATAGAGTTTTGTTCAATGCTCTCTTCACGGGTTGAGCTAATCAGGGTTTGTTTCAGCGCCCGGCTTTCTGGCACATCCGGGGTTGGTAGTTGACCGGCGAGCACTCCCGTGGCGGCAAGAGTAATCACTCTTTCCAGCTCATCGCCGGCTCGAAGTTCTGTTACCGGGGCAGACCAGCGTTCGTTGAGTTGCAACTCACTGGCGGGCAACCACCAGTTCTCTGAATCGCCGATTGCAGGTTGTACCAAAACGTTAAGTGGTGGCCGGTTGCGGGAAAACGCGGCGCGCTCTATGCGTGACCTGGCTGTTGTGCCGCTCCAGCTAATTTCGCCGATTTGTTGGTTGCCAGAGCGAGTTGGAAAAACCAGATAACGCCATTGCGTTCGATACCATGCTTTGTCTTCACCTTTAAAAGTGCGACGTTTGTCGATGATGAGTCGGGTGGAAAATCCGCTGAGGTCTGGCAAAGTGACAGATTCGTTGCTGATCGGGTAGCGATGCAATAGTTCAATAGTTAAAACTGCCTGTTGATTAACCGACAGTGATTCCGGCTCCAGCATGGTTTTTATCTGTAGATCATCTTGCAGCGGTTGCCAGTCGGGCCTGGTGGCGTTAAGGATATTGATGTGCACCGAATTTGACGCCACGCTGCCGGCCAGCAATGGACCAAAAACCAGCAAACCGTGCTTCTGTGGAGTTAAATCCATCCGTCTAATTGCAATTTCAACCACCTTGCCGTTGATCACCGCGATTTTGGTGCCTGTTGTCTCGCGAACCAGCGTGGCGTGCTGTTCCAGTGGCGTAAGATCTATGGGATCAAGCAGACCTGTAGATTCAACTTCCAGCACAACCGTGTCACCGAGAAAAATCTCACTGCTGTCCAGAGTAAGCTTTATGAAGGCACTGGATGGCTGCGCGAGTAGTAGCCCGGCAGGACTGCACAGGAGTATTAATCCGAAGATACCGCTAATCAGTGTTGTGGCCTTTACCAAGGGCTGCCTCCTTCCGGCGCGGTTTCCCCGGCCGCTTTCCGTCGGCTGATCTCTAGCTCGATACGCTTTTGAAGATATTTTTTTGCATCGTGACTGATTTGGTTAAGCCATTGCTCATTAGCCTGTGATGTCTCAAGAGCGGCACGCAGGCTTAGCGCTTCTGCATCGGCGCCAGTGTCTTTGCCCTCGGCACCGGTTGAGGGATTGTGTTCGGTGATGCGGTCAGATTCTGTACCTTTGGTTGCACCGCCTTCCGGGCTGCCGTTGTCCTCGAGGGTGTCGTCACTGCCGGCCTCGCCACTGTCGCCGGCGGCAATTGCCTCTGGAGACGGACCACGGTCATCGGTTGCTCCTTCCCGGTCGTCGCCGTTTTCGTTTTCGCTACGAGAATCGTCGCTGTCCTCGTCACTGCTTCCTCCGGGTTGCTCGTTGCCATCGCTTTCTACCCGGTCGACAGCCTCGCCTTTTCTGTCCAGTGCAGATTGGCCACTTTGTTCGTCTTCATCAAGGCTCAAAAGCTTTCGCATAAGGTCCGCGTTGAACCGGGCGTCTTCGAAATCCGTTTGTTTTTTAAGGGCTGCCAGGTACGCTTCCAGCGCAAGTTCATAGAAGCCGAGCTTGACATAGGTGTTGCCGAGGTTGTGTAGTGATTGTGGATCGTCAGCGCGTATAAATGCCTCGGCCGCTCGCCACCATTGAGCCGAACGATACAGCGCGATACCTTTCCATGAGGGGTCGGTAAATATTTCGGCTGCTTCGGCAAACCGTTCTTGTTTGAAGAGCCGGTGCGCTATAAGGTTGTCGTTCGCCATGGCGTTATTTTGCGCCAGCCACAGCAGCGACAACACAAGAAAAACCACCTGCATTTTGTGCCGCCCGATTGATCTTTCCGGAGTCACTTGAACTCCCGTAGAAACAGTACAAGCATCAGTGGGACAGTTAGTAGCAGCACCCAGTGAGACTGGTTTGACCAGCGCAATGTAGTAATGCCGGATTGTGTTAGCAGCTGGTTGTCGAAGTCCAGCTTGTCGAGAGACAGAGGCCCGTATTGGACTCGACCGAGGCCGTCGGCAAGCAGTACAGTGCCACCGCTGCTTTTTGCCATCGTTTGTGCAGCGGTCAGATCAAATGGTGCCGCGCTCGTAGATGCATCGCTGCCAAAGAGGATCAGATCTGTGCGATGGCCGAGCGAGGCCAGTCTAGCCACAGCTGCATCGGAACGTGTGTTAAATCCCCCCGTGTCGCTGAGTATAAAGAGTCGCGCATTGATCAACTGACTTCCCTCTATAACGGAATAGGCCAGCGACAGAGCACGGGTGACGTTGGAACCGTCCAGAGGCACTGTGCCGTATTCCAGAAGGCTGGTATTTTCGATAAAGTTCGCTGTATCGTATGAGGGAGGAGCGACAATAAATGCATCTCCCGAGTAAATGATTAGAGTAATAGAAGAGGCATTTGACCGCCTCGCAAGCTGGTTAGCGGCATCACGCATTGCGGAAAGTCTGGACGGTGCGATATCACCGAGAGTCATGGAACGCGATACATCTGCGAGTACAATCCAGCCCTGAGCGTGTTGGTAGGTTTGCTCGTCTGTTGACGGTACTGAGGGACTACTTAAGGCAATAGCACCAAGGCAGGCAACCAGATACGCAAGATAGCGCTTGCCCGGTTGAAAACGGCCCCTGGTTAAATAGTCAAGAACATTGCTATGGATAACGCGCCGCCAGTCTCCGGCTGTAGTGCGCGTGTGCAAAAAATAGCCGGCCACGCACAGCAGCGCAATTACCAGCCACCAGGGGTGCAGGAAGGTCATTGCCGTCTCCGCGATAGCCCGTTCAATAGCAGCGTTAACAAGATGGATAGCAAGGCAACCAGAATGAAACGGTTGCGTAAATCCTGAGTAATAATTAGCGGTGGTGCATCATGGTCACTGCTCTCCAGTGCGTCAATTTCGCTATAAATTAGCTGCAGCTCTGCCGTGGTGTGTGCGCGAAAAAATTTTCCACCGGACTCGGTAGCGATTGCTTTAAGGGCTGCCTCATCAAGATCGGCCGAGGCGGATTGAAACTGCTGCTGGTCGCCGGTGCTTGCGTCGCTGCCCAGGCCGATAGTGTGTATTCGAATACCGAGAGTTGCGGCGAGACGTGCTGCGTCTTCGGGTTCGGCGCTACCCGCGTTGTTGGTACCATCGGAAAGCAATACAATCGCTTTCTCCTGTGACGGGTCATCTTGCAGCGTTTTAATGGCGAGGCCGAGAGCATCACCCATTGCCGTAGTTCTACCGGCCATTCCAATGCCGCTGCTTTGCAGTACGTAATTTACCGAATCCAGATCGTAGCTTAGAGCCGAGCCAATAAAAGCTTCACTGCCAAACAGTACCAGGCTGATTCGATCACCGCTGCGATTTTTAATAAACCGCTCGGCAATCGATTTAACCACAGTGAGTCGGTCTACCTGTTGGCTGTCTATTTCAAAGTCACGCCGTTCCATGCTTGTAGAGAGATCGACGAGCAGGGACAGTGCACGCCCGCTTGCGGCTTGTGCAGTTGATTGTTCCGGTCGAACGGGTTGTGCTATCGCAACCAGCAAAGCGAGCCAGGCTATCCAAAGCAATGACAGTCGCAGAATACGCGAATCTGCCAGGTGACTTTTAGTACCTGGCCGGGTTTGCAGCTGTTGCATCGCGCCACCAAGTCGAGGTGTAACAATGATAGCGCGATCCGCGTTGCGAGTTTTGCGATGAGCCCCGGCAAACGCCAGCAGGAATGGAACAGGTGCCAGTAATAAAACCCAGGGCCACTCGAGGTTTATCAACTGCGTTGATCCTTGCGCCGAATTAGCTTGCGCAGGGTTTGTATTATTTTAACCAGATCTTTTTGAGCCAGAGTTTGCGCTGGTTGATAGAGTGCATCTCCGAACAGGCGCCCCTCATCGCTACTAAAGTAGTTCGTGTTAAAAAAACTATTCAGATAGCCAAGCCACGGTTCTCCTGTTAGCTGGTGTGTCGATGGTCGCTTATCATGGGCTACGACTATTCGCTTGAGTAACGTTGCAATTTGTAACCGCGCATTATCATTGTGACTGTTCTGAATATACGTCAATTCCCTGCGGGCCTGTGTGGCCCAGGAGTCTGGCTGTTTCAAGTGACGCCATGAAAAAAAAACAAGTGCGACAATAACGGGTACTGTTGATAACACTATCGGCCACACAGCCGGTTCCGGTGGTGCAGCAGGTAAACGTATATCTCGAAGTTGCGCCAGTAACTCTGTTGAGTCCATCAGACGAGCCGGCGTTGCTGTAATTCAGCCAGTAAATCTGACGCCGGGTTGTCGGTATTGTGGGTGACGGGTGAGACGCCGGCGTCCCTGAATTGTTGTTTCTGTTGATGAATGCTGTTGCGCAGGATGTCTGCAAGAACATGCTGGTTTGCATTGGTAATTGTGGCGGTTGATGATTGCAACCGGTGGCGATAATTGTATTTTCCGGTGGGCAGTCCGCGGGCTTCAACAGGGTCAAGCAGTAGTATCGCAATCATGCGTCTGGTTGCTCCCGCAATGGAAAGTTGGTCCAGCCACTGTTCATCACTCGTAGTATCAAAGCCGGAGAAAACGAAAAATCGACCGGTTTGTCGAGCTTTATTGCTAAAACTATCGAGCAGCCTCGATAGCGGTGGAACTGAATCACGCTGCGTTTGTACGACCTGTGCAAACTCGGAACTAATCAATTCACATGCTTGCAAAACCCCTTTTTTTCCAGCGAGTGGTCTGGTAGAACGCTGGCCACGTTCGGAAATAACCACTGCTCCGCAACGATCCCCGTATTCACTGGCTTGCCAAAGGACAGTTGCCGCTAAGAGACCGGCGCTTACCGCAAGCAGGCAATGGCTGCCACTGAACATTGACGGCCTTAGATCTACCGCAACGACGGTAGTTTGCTCACGTTCTTCGCGATACAGGCGTGTGTATGGTTCGTTGTAGCGTGCAGTAACGTTCCAGTCGATATGTCTGGTATCATCACCACTTGCATACTGGCGTAGATCGATGAACTCCAGCCCCTGTCCGCGGCGGGTGCCCATCCGCTGACCCGGAAAATCGCTTCGGCCCTGATCGTTGCTGCCGTGCCTGTTTACGATGTTATAGCGGGTGTCTATCAATGCTTGCAACGGCAATGAAGTTTGTGGAGTTTGATGTTCTGTGCGTTGCATGGTTGCTGCGGTGTACTAGACAACCGGAGTTGCGTCGAGAATTCGAAACACCAGTTGCCGAGCACTGATTCCCTGAGCTTGAGCCTGGTAGTTGAGGACGATACGACCCGAGAGAATATCGGGTGCCAGTATGGATATATCTTCCGGTATTACATGGTCGCGACCACCCAGCCAGGCTCTCGCCTGAGCGGCACGGGCCAGAAATATAGAACCTCTGGGGCTGGCAGCGTGCTCGATGGCATACGCCTCATTACCTGCTTTGCCGTAACCTCTGGTAGCTGTTACCAGCCTGATGATATAGGCACGCACGGCTTCGCTAATAAAAACGGTGTTTACCTCTTGTTTAGCCAGTGCAACATCCTCGGCGTGCAGGATCGCGTCTGGCTGGCTTACGTCTTTTTCGCTAGCGCCGGGTGATTCAGCCAGCACCAGGTCGAGTATCTGCTGCTCCAGTTCCGGATCGGGCATGGCCACGTTAACAAAAAACATAAAGCGATCGAGTTGTGCCTCAGGTAGCGGATATGTGCCCTCGTGTTCAATTGGATTCTGGGTGGCAATAACAATAAACGGATCAGTTAAAGCGTGGGTGATGCCGGCGGCTGAAATTTGTTTTTCTCCCATGGCTTCAAGCAGTGCACTTTGTACCTTGGGCGGGGCGCGATTGATTTCATCAACCAGTATCACGTTGTTAAAGAGTGGCCCTCGCATGAATTTGAAGGTGCCGCTTTGCTGTTGGTAGATATTGGTGCCGATAAGATCTGCGGGAAGTAGATCCGGTGTCGCCTGCACGCGAACAAAGTCGGCGCCCAGTAGCGCCGCAAAGCTGTTTACTGTGCGTGTCTTGGCAAGTCCGGGCGAACCTTCGACTAACACATGCCCGCCGGTAATCGCGGCAACCAGAAGCCGCTCTATTAATCTGCCATGGCCTGCCAACCGTTGAGACATAGCACGACGTACCGTGGAGAGTTTATCTAGTATTGCTGGCTGAGAGGTTGTATTCAATCGCTAAACCTTGTTGCGCGCCGAGTACCTGCACGGGCAGGCTTATTCACCATGAAAATTCACTGGCTCGGCTGTAACCACCGGCAGGTTTTCCTCTGCCCATCCATCGGTGCCGTCCGGGTACCAGAAAATATTATTGTAACCCCACAGCAGGGCACGTCGCGCCGCGTTCCAGCTCTGCCAACAATCAGCCGTGCAGTAAAACAGAAATGCTGTGCCTTGGTCTCCATTGTCGAGCCGTGCGAGGTTGCGTTGAAAATAGTCGATGTGCTCCGATTCCAGATAGCCACGGCCGACTTCAGGGAGCCATACAGAATTTTCAATATTCTCTCGCGTCTCCGAGGTTAACCATCGTCCGTCGAGTGGATCGGCGCCAAGTCCACGCGGAGGATAAACGTCAATAAAAACGACCTGGCCGCTTTGTTGAAGCTGCTTTGCCCGTTGAGTATTAACCGTTTCGGCACCTGGTAGCGAATCCGGTACTGGCGCGCGGTAGCGTTCCATGCGGAAGCCCGTCTCTGCGTCTATACCGTCGGGAAGCGGAGCATCAGCGGCGATTGAGTTGCTGCGCACTGTGGAGGTCTGGCTGGCTTGTGTTTCGGAGTGAGTGTCTGAGTTTGAGCCTGCCATGTTGGCAACAGGCGCCATCATCAGGATGAGTCCGGCAATGACGGTTAAGGGTGTATTGTGGTCTCTTGTCATATTCTGGATTCTGCACCTGTATTATTTAAAGTTAGTCTTTACCATCCGGTTGCTGCGGGATAGGATAAATCAAATACCGGGGAAAATTCATGAAATCGAACCACGCTCAACGGCATCCATTAGCCGCATTTTATCCACTTCAATCGGGTTTGTTTTTTCAGTCGCTAATTCTGGCTAGCGGAGCCGTTACTCGCAAGCTGTTGCTGTCAGTCGTACTGCTGATGCTGCCTTTACAAGTGGTTTTTGCAGAGACTGACCCGGTCAAAGTCGGGGTGTTGAAATTTGGTACGGTTAACTGGGAACTCAAATCGATGAAGCACAGTGGTATCGATAAATCCAATGGCGTCGATGTAGAGATTGTTCCCTATGCCGGAGGAGATGCAACCAGAATCGCACTGCAGGGAGGAGCGGTAGACGTCATAGTCGCAGACTGGTTATGGGTTTCACGTCAACGCGCAGATGGCCAGAAACTCACCTTTGTGCCTTACTCTTCATCGGTAGGGGCCATCATGGTAGGCGGCGATAGCGAGATTGGATCGCTGGCGGACATGAAGGGCAGAAAAATAGGGGTTGCCGGAGGTCCTCTGGATAAGAGTTGGTTGCTACTTCAAGGCATGGCTAAACAAGAGCACGGTTTTGACCTCGCGGCTGAAAATGATATTTCGTTCGGGGCGCCACCGTTGCTGGCCGAGAAAACTCGCCAGGGCGAGCTGGACGCGATGTTAAATTTCTGGCACTACTGCGCAAGGCTTGAAGCAGACGGGTTCAGGCGATTGGTAAGCGCGGAAGACGCTGCGGCGACACTCGGTGCGAGCGGGCCGGTGTCTGCTATTGGCTACGTATTTTCCGATGCATGGGCTGCTGAAAACCCGGAGGCGGCGAAAGGGTTTATCGATGCATCGCGCGCCACCAAGCAACTGCTTAAGGAGTCTGATGCAGAGTGGCAACGGCTGGCTGACAGTGGAACTATGAAGGACAAAGGGGCTGCGCTTACCACATTGCGCGACCGCTTCCGTGAGGGTATTCCGGTAAGGCCTGTTTTGGACGAGATTGCGGACGCTGGAAAACTCTATAAAGTGTTGGCAGCCTTGGGTGGTCCAAAGCTTGTCGGCAAGTCATCGTCGATGGTGGAAGGTACATACTGGCCGCGTCTGGTGGAAGGAAACTAGCCGGTAAACCAGAGGTGCGTGTTGCTTGCTTTCCAGCTTCTACCGGGACATCGCACTAGCGTGCGTGTACCTGCGTGGTTGATTTCGGTAACAGGATTACTTGTTTTCTGGGGAGTATTTGCCTGGTACGCTGAAAGCCGGGCATTGCCGTCACCCCTGCAGGTGGGAACGGCCATCGTTGCCGAGATGAAAAGCGGCGAGCTTCTTTACCACATGACTGCAACCCTCGGAAGGGTCGCCGCCGCATTTGTTGTGGCAATGGCGATTGGTACGGCGATCGGTATCGCCCTTGGTCGAGTACAATCCCTCGACGATTTTTTCGACCCCTGGGTTATTCTGTTTTTGAATATTCCGGCGCTGGTGATAATTGTTCTGAGCTTTATCTGGTTTGGCCTGAACGAGGCGGCCGCCATCGGCGCCGTGGCGTTAAACAAGATACCGAACGTGATTGTGACAGTAAGAGAGGGTGCCAAGGCTCTTGATCCGGCGTATGCCGAGATGGCACGGGTGTTTAGATTTTCCCGATTGCGGACGCTGCGCCACATTATTCTGCCTCAGCTTCAACCTTACATTGCGGCGGCAACCCGGTCCGGGATTGCACTGATCTGGAAAATTGTGCTGGTGGTGGAATTGCTCGGACGATCGAACGGTGTAGGTTTTCAGATTCACCTGTATTTTCAGTTGTTCGATGTTGCGACGATACTGGCGTACACCCTGGTGTTTGTGGCGGTAATGCTTGCTGTGGAATATCTGGTGCTGCAACCGCTGGAAAGGCATGCCCGGCGTTGGCGGGTTACCCGTGCTTGACGTCGATATCAAGTCGATGGTGTTTCAATCGAGCGAGGGCGATACGCTTGAGGCGTTGAAAGACTTGCGTTTTTCTTGTGCTGCCAACTCATTTACCAGCATTGTCGGGCCTTCCGGTTGTGGCAAAACGACCACCTTGCGTTGCATTCTTGGCCTCGAAACATCCTTTGAGGGCGAAATAAAAATTTCCGGGCAATTGGCGGGAGCGCAGAATGATGGCGGGAAAATATCGGCTGTGTTTCAGGAGCCGCGACTTTTGCCGTGGCGAACGGTTGAGCAAAATGTCAAATTGGTGCTTGGTAACAATGTCGATGAAGCAAGCCTGGAGAAATTATTCACTGAATTGGGCCTCGCAGAACACCAGCGTTTTTACCCGACCGAGCTTTCGCTTGGTCTGGCCCGGCGTGTTGGGCTGGCCCGCGCATTTGCGGTCGAGCCATCGGTGCTGATACTGGATGAGCCTTTTGTTTCACTGGACGATGACACTGCCAGCCGATTGAGGAGATTACTCGCACAGGTGTGGTCTGCCCGATCTTGTACCGCCCTGATGGTGACGCACAATTTGCGCGAGGCAATTGAGCTTTCGGACCGAATACTGTTTTACTCCGGTGTGCCGTCGCGGGTGGCGCACGACTTCGAAATTCCGGAAAAACGTGAAAATCGAGACCGTCACACAGTGGATAAGGTGATGGATCAAATTGAAGAGTTGGGTCTTGCCGGACAGTCTGTGTGAAGGAGCTAAACTCAAGATCCAGCCTGAATATCTGCCAAATTTGACCTGTGGTTAATATCCGCGTTTCAATATCACGTATGATACAGCGAACAAACAACAACAATTGAAAGTTGTGCGAGGAAACCGAATGAAGCATATCCGCCCCCGATATTCGCTTAGTGCAATCACAGTGTTTGCAGTGGCAGTTGGCATTGGCCAAATGGCGGTGCACGAGAAAAGCCACGGGCACGGAGATGTGACTCCGCAGGCTGTGGACACAGAGGGCCTTGATGCACTGGGGGAAGATTACCTTGAGGAAAATCCCTACCGACTTAAGGGTGGCCAGCAGTATCAGCTGGCGATCGACCTCGGGGCTTCCGGTTACAACCAGAACTGCGCACGTTGTCACGGACTTGAGGCGATATCGGGTGGTGTAGCGCCCGACTTGCGCAAGCTCGAAGATGGCTTGTTCGGGGATGAATGGTACATGGAACGGGTTCGCAAAGGCTATTCACAAAATGGCGCCTACAAAATGCCACCGTTTGAAAGCCTGATAAGTCAGGAGGCAATGTGGGCAATTCGATCTTACGTGGAAAGCCGTCCAAAGCCTCAATGAAGCTCCCGTTTTTTAGCTGCCTGATAGCGGTATTCCTGCCGTTGTCCTTGCAAGCGAGACCTTTTGACGATGTCATTGAGAGCGGCTATCTGCGCGTCTCAGTCTACGAAGATTATGCCCCGTATTCGTGGGAAGAAGATGGTGTGCTAAAAGGGATAGATGTTGACATTGCGCGCCGCTTTGCAGAAAGCCTGGAAGTGGAAATCAGGTTCCTCGTTCGCGGCGCCGATGAAAGTGTGGATGACGATTTGCGCAATAACGTTTGGAAGGGTGATTTGATTCACCGTCAGGCGGCCGATTTAATGATGCACGTACCGTATGATCGTGAACTCGATGCGCGAAACGAGTTTGTAGCATTGATGGCACCGTATTTTCTCGAAGAAATGGCACTGGTGACCAACCTGGGACAACTACCGACAGTGGAGACCTTTGGTCGATTTCTAAATAAACCGATCGCGGTGGAACTGGATACCGCGGGAGATTTTTTTCTGTCTAATGCATTTCGAGGTAAGCTGCAACCGAGTATTCGACGAGGTCGAAACTTTATTGACGTTGTGGATCTATACAACCGTGGCGAGGTGCCGGCCGCGATGGGTTCCAGGGCGCAGGCCGAATGGATTGCGTACCAGGCCAAGGGCATAGAATCTGCGATTGTGCAGCCACCGATGCCGGGAATTGTGCGTCGCAACTGGCCAATCGGGCTTGCGGTAAAGCACGATAGTCGTGATCTGGGATACGCTCTGGAAGATGTGGTCACCGAATTAAGTGCTTCCGGCGAGATGGAGCAAATCGGCAACCGCTACGGCGTTAGCTGGTTGTTTCCGCGTTGAAGGCGGTCTCGCGCGACTGGATGTAGCCAATAACACCAGTAATCAAGTATAAAACTAAAGACGCTGCAAACAGCTTTTTGGAGGAATAACATGCGCAATATGAAGTGGGTTCTGTTAGCAGTACTGACCTTCGCGTGTCCGATAACGTTCGCTGGAGCTATACCGTCTGACCCGCTAAATTCGGTAATGTGGGAAAACATGGCCAAGCGCTTTTTCCCGGGTGAGATTGTCATTGACCAGCGAGTCATAGTGCATGCGCCGTATGACGCGGAAGATCAAATGCAGGTGCCCATCACCGTGGATGCCACACAGCTGCAGAACGTCGAAGAAATTATCGCGCTCGCGGATCTCAATCCGATACCGCATATTCTGACCGTAAAACCTCATCATGCGCAGCCCTTCATAGGCTTTCGGGTAAAGCTGGAGCAGTCAACGCCTATTCGAGTTGGTGTGAGAACCAGCGATGGCGTTTGGCATGTAAACGGGGTTACCGTCGGCGCTGCAGGTGGTGGCTGCACCGCTCCTGCCAGTGCGCACGGCACGAGTAACTGGTACAAGACGCTGGGGCAAACGCGTGCAATAGCGCGTCGGGAAACTCTTGAATCGGCCCGCTTGTCGCTGCGCATGCGCCACCCGATGGATACCGGGCTGGCACCTGGAATACCGGTGTTTTATATGAACAAATTGCTGGTAAAAAACAGCGACGGCGTGGCGCTTGCGGATATCGAGATGTTCGAACCGATCAGTGAAAACCCCACATTGACACTAAAACCCCTTGTCGAAGATGGTGAGGCGCAGTTGCTCGTCTATGCACGTGACACCGAAGGTCATGAGTTTGAGTTTCCTCTGTCTGTTCCAGCGACAATTGACGACTGAACGTTCACCGCCAGGACTATTTTTGGAACATTATTCAAGAAGGCAGGTGCTGGCGCTTCTCGCTGGCGGGGCGGCGTGTGCTTGCTGTGGAGCCGTGCATGCTAACAAACTGGCGTATGATCTGACGGCAACGGAAATTGCCAGTGGCACCTGGGCAGTGCATGGCCGTACCGAATATTTCACTCTTGAAAACGGTGGCAATATTGTCAACATTGCGTTTGTCGAGGTGCCTGACGGAGTGGTGGTAGTCGATACCGGTCCATCCCGACGCTATGGTGAGGCATTGCTGGCGTTGATTGAAAAAACAGTGCCAGACAAACCGGTTTTGCGGGTCTACAACACTCATCATCACCCTGATCACTACCTTGGCAATCAGGTTTTCAACCAATCGCTAATCGCTGCACCACAGCAAATCATCGACAACATAAATGCAGACGGCGAGGGCTTCACCGATAACATGTATCGGCTGATTGGCGACTGGATGCGCGGCACTGCTTCGGTGGCCCCTTCAGTTCCACTTGAGGCCAACTCGGAAGATATTGGCGGTCGTCGATTTTCACTGGTTTATCTTGGCGGTCACACCAGTTCTGATCTGGTGATTCGCGATGATACGACTGGTGTGGTTTTTAGTGGTGATCTGGCATTCTTTGGCAGAGCACCTACTACACCACATGCCAATATTCCCGTGTGGCAGGAATCACTTTCAGCTCTTTCGGCACTGGACAAGCAATTGATGTTGCCTGGTCACGGCCTGGTGGATTCCAGCGGTGCATCACTGGAGCAAACCGCTGATTATCTGGATTGGCTGCAACGCTCTTTAACCAAAGCTGCGAGCCGGGGATTGACGATGAATGAGGCAATGGCGCTAAAAATCCCGGACCGGTTCCAGTCCCTCGATGTTGTAGAGACAGAGTACCAGCGTTCCGTCGTGCATCTGTATCTTGCACTTGAAGACGAATTGATGCCGCTGATCGATCTTAAGTAGATAATCTGTTACGGAATTGGCGGTAGCGCCCAGGTTGGCTGGTTAGCAGAGTGCTTTGATGAAACAGGTTTCAGGACAATTCCAAATTGGGTATTTCATGCACTGGTCGGCCTGTGTAGAATGACAGGCGGGCAGAAATGAACCAATACAAAAACCCGTCGGAGGATTCCTAAATATGATGCAAAAATTCAGACTGCTGGCCGTTGCCAGTTCCTTGGCAGTTTGCTTTGGGGCAACAACCGCTGCCAATGCAGACATGGTGGGTGCGGCAGACATAATTGCTGATCAGTCGACCACTGGAGATATAGTTTCGTATGGTCTTGGTCCTCGTGGACAACGATACAGCCCGCTTTCGGGAATAAACAAGGAAACCGTTAAAAATCTGTTCCCTGTCTGGTCGTTTTCATTTGGAGGTGAAAAGCAGCGAGGGCAAGAGTCTCAGCCGCTGGTAAAAGACGGTGTTATGTATGTGACGGGTTCCTACAGTCGCATGTGGGCCATCGATATCGCTAGTGGCGAAGAGCTGTGGCAGTACGATGCGCGCCTACCTGAAGGCATTCTGCCTTGCTGTGACGTAGTCAATCGAGGTGCGGCAATACTGGGTGACAAGGTATTCTTCGGCACCCTGGACGCTAAAATCGTGGCGCTGGATGCCAAAACCGGAAAAGTGGTTTGGCGCAAGACTATTGCTGATTTTGAAGCTGGCTATTCCTACACCGCAGCACCTTTGATTGTCCCAACCGAGGCACATGGCCCACTATTGATAACCGGTAATTCCGGTGGTGAATTCGGGGTGGTTGGTCAAGTCGATGCGCGTAACCCTGAAACCGGTGAACTGGTGTGGACCCGCCCTGTTATTGAAGGGCACATGGGCACGCTCAATGGTGAAGAAACCACCATGACTGGCACCGCGAATGAATCCTGGCCTGGTGACATGTGGAAAAACGGCGGTGGTGCAACCTGGCTAGGCGGCACTTATGACCCGGACACCAAACTGGCTTATTTCGGTACAGGAAATCCCGCACCATGGAATTCCTATTTACGCGAAGGTGACAACAAATGGACCTCGTCGCGCATAGCGATCAACCCGGAGAACGGCGAGATCGAATGGGGTTTTCAAACCACACCGCATGATGGCTGGGACTACGATGGTGTAAACGAATTCGTATCCTTTGATATGGAAAAAGACGGAAAGACTATCAAGGCCGGCGCCACTGCTGACCGCAATGGCTTTTTCTATATCCTTGACCGCACCAACGGTGATTTCGTGTCAGCGGTTCCGTTTGTGAAGAACATTACCTGGGCAAAAGGTATTGATGAGAATGGTCGGCCAATCTGGGATCCCGAGAATCGCCCCGGCAACCCGGCTGAATCTGCCGACGGTAAGAAAGGCAAATCAATTTTTGCGGTACCAAGTTTCCTTGGTGGCAAAAACTGGATGCCGATGGCGTATTCGCAAGACACCAAAATGTTCTATATCCCCTCTAATGAGTGGGGTATGGATATCTGGAACGAGCCTGTAACCTACAAGAAAGGTGCGGCATATCTTGGTGCCGGTTTTACGATCAAGCCTATTTTTGACGACTACATCGGCTCCTTGAAAGCTATTGATCCGGCATCTGGCGAGATCAAGTGGGAGTATAAGAACAAGGCACCTTTGTGGGGTGGCGTTCTGACCACTGGCGGTGGTTTGGTTTTCACCGGTACGCCAGAAGGATTCCTCAAGGCATTCGATTCAGAAACCGGTGAAGAAATCTGGAAATTCCAGACGGGAACCGGAATCGTATCTTCACCGGTTACCTGGGAGCAGGATGGTGAACAGTATCTATCAATCGTAGCAGGCTGGGGTGGAGCTGTACCTCTGTGGGGTGGCGAAGTGGCAAAATTCGTCAGTCACCTGAATCAGGGCGGTTCGGTCTGGACTTTTAAAATCCCGAAGCAACTTGCTTCGAAATAACCTCCGTAAAGTGGCACACGGCTACTAATTGCCGTGTGCTTTTATTTGGACGGGTTACTAGCCTGACCTTCCTTTAAAAACCAGAACTTAATTTTCAGGAGCACCGAGATGCAGAAATCGCTGAACATCGATCCGGGGAAATGTACGGGAT